>NZ_CP128606.1:600000-1200000 GCF_051132405.1 Tabrizicola sp. M-4 | reverse complement strand
CCCACGCGCCATCTCCGCCTGCGTGACCGCCACCTCGCGCGCCTCCCCCTCCAGCGCATCGCCCAGCATCCGCACTCGGCATCCCGCCGCCTCCGCCATCACGGCCGCCGCCTGCAGCGATTGGGCCGGTGCCGCCACCACCCGGTTCTCCACAAGCGACAGCCGCGCATCCCCCGGAGCCACGACACCCGACCCTTTCGCCAGCGCCGCCGCCACCGATGTCGGCACGGCGACGCTCCAACGCTCCAGCACCGCCCGCGCCTCAGCCACGCCCGAGGCATCCCCAACCGTCGGCCCGGAACCGATGAAGGCCGGGTCATCCCCCGGCACATCGGAAATCATCAAGGCCAGCATCCGCGCCGGATGGGCCGCCGCCGCCAATTGCCCGCCCTTTACCCGGCTCAGATGCTTTCTCACCGTGTTCATCCGGTCGATCGGCGCGCCCGAGGCCAGCAGCGCCGCGTTCACCGCACGCTTCTCCTCCAGCGTCACCCCCGCGACCGGCGCCACCAGCAGGGCCGATGCCCCGCCCGAGATCAGCGCAAGGACGAAATCCCCTTCGCCCAGACCCGACAGCAGGTCCAGCATCCGCGCCGTTGCCGCCGCCCCCGCCGCATCGGGCACCGGATGCGCGGCCTCCACGATCTCTATCCCCCGGCAGGGGCGGCCATAGCCATAGCGCGTGATAACCAACCCCTCGCAGGGACCCCAGACCGCTTCCACCGCCTCCGCCATCCGCGCGCTGGCCTTGCCCGCCCCGATGACGACGACGCGGCCCGCAGGCCTTGGCGGCAGATGCCGACCGATCATCCGCATCGGATCGGCCACCTCCACCGCCCGCGCGAACAACCCGCGCAGGAACCGCTCCGCGCCCGCCCCGTCGACCGTCATGCCCTTCCCTTCCGCCCCGTCCACCTTATCGCCCCATGATCCGGGCCAGCGCCGCCGCCCGCATCCGCGCCATCGCCACCGCCTGATCCGGCGTCACCGCGCGGAAGGCCACCGCCGCATGTGGCCTGAGTTGCGCGAACCCGTCCAGTTCGGAACCGACAAGCGTGGCGATCTTCGGGTATCCCCCCGTCGTCTGGTGATCGGCCAACAGCACCGCCGGAACGCCATCCCCCGCCACCTGAATGGCCCCGCGCAGCACAGGCTCCGACGGAATCGCCAGCGCCGCCTCGGGTGCCAAAGACGGCCCGCGCAGCCTGACGCCCATCCGGTCATAGGCATCGGTCAGACGGAAGGTCGCCCCCAGAAGGACCTCCACCCGATCCGCGCCGAAGAACCGCTCCTGCGGGCCGATCACCACCGCGACCTCGCCCCTCGGCCGCGCCCAGACAGGGCAGGCAATGGGCCCCGGCGGCAATACCCGCGCGCCCTGCACCACCAGCCGCCGCCCAACCGTCACCTGCCCCCCGCCCAGCCCCGAAAGCGCATGGGTCGCCGCACTGCCCAGCCACGGCTCCACCTCCAACCGACCGGCAAAGGCAAGGCAGCACCATGCCCCCCACGGCCCGCGCCGGATCGCCAGCCGATCCCCCTCGCGCAGGGTGAAGCGCTGCCATGATCCGCACCGCTCCCCCGCCGCCTCCAAGACAAAGCCGCCGCCCGCCACGGCGAGCGTGAGCGCGCCCTCCTCCACCTCCAGCACCATCCCGCCAAGCGACACTTCCACCGCGGCCGCGCCCGGCAAGGCCCCCACCGCATGGTTGGCAAGCGCCAGCGCCACCCGGTCCATCGCCCCCGATCCTGGCACGCCAAAGCGCATCAACCCCGCCCGCCCACCATCCTGCACGGAACAGAGCGGCCCCGCCTCCACCACCCGCAGGATGGCGCGGCTCATCATGCCCCACCCTCCATCTCCGCAGCCGTCACTCGGCGGAACCGCACCCTGTCGCCCACATCGAAGAGAAAGGGCCCCCCCTCATCGCCCGTCAGGATGCGGGTCCGCGACCGCCCGATCACCCACCACCCCGTCGGCATGGTCAGCGTCGTCACAAGGCATTGCCCCCCGGCGATGATCACGCTGCCCGCCGCAACACCGCGCACGGGCGCGGCCTTGCGCGGCAGGCGGATGGCCTCCGCCACCCCGCTCAGATAGGCATAGCCGGGGGCAAAGCCGTACATGGCAACGCGATATTCGCCTGCCAGATGCGCGGCGATCACCGCCTCGGACGATAGCCCCGCCTGTTCCGCCACCGCCGCCAGATCCGGCGCATAGGGCGCATCATAGCAGACCAGAACCTCCCGCTCCGCCCCGTCGACCACCGCTTCGGCAAGCACCGCAAGGCGACCCTCGACCCCGGCCCGCACCGCCGCATGGTCCGTGACCAGCGGGTCGAAGACCAGCATCAGGTTCACCATCGCCGGGACAAGCTCCACCTGCCCCACGACCGGATCATCGCGCAGGGCACGATCCAGCGCCCATACCCGCGCCTGCACCTCCGGCCCCACGGCCGCGCCCAGCTCGATCAACACCGCCCGATCCGCGACGGCAAGGATACGGTGAAACACCCCTACCCCTCCGCAAAGGGCCGCAGCACGATGCCAGCCCCCCGAAGCGCGCCGCGCACCGCCCGCGCCATGGCGACCGCGCCCGGACTGTCGCCATGCACGCAGATCGACCCGGCCTCCAAGGCGATCTCCCCCCCGCCCAGAACCGGCATCCGCCCGGTCTGCACGAAACGCAGTATCCGCGCCGCTGCCTCCTCGGCATCATGCAGCACCGCCCCGGCCTGCCCGCGCGGGACCAGACGGCCCGTCGCCGTATAGGCCCGGTCGGCAAAGACCTCCGAGACGACGGTCAGACCCGCCCGCCGCCCTTCGGCCTCCAACTCCGTCCCCGAAATCGCCAGAAGGGCAAGCCGCCCCGGCATCGCCGCCACCGCCCGCGCGATGGCCGCCGCCACATCGGCCCGGTCCGCCGCCAGATTGGCAAGCGCGCCATGCGCCTTCACATAGGCCACCCGCACCCCGGCCAATGCCGCCACGCCCAACAAAGCCCCGACCTGCGCCGCCACCATCCGCTCGATCTCGTCCGTGGTCATCGGGATCACCCGCCGCCCGAACCCCTCGCGATCGGCGAAACCGGGATGCGCCCCCACGGTGACACCGCGCTCCGCCGCCGCCCGCAGCGTGGCGAACATCACCTCCGGGTCACCCGCATGGCCGCCACAGGCCAGCGACGCGCTGGTCACCACATCCAGCATGGCGGCATCGTCGCCCATAGCCCATGGACCATAGCCTTCGCCCATATCGGCATTCAGGTCGATTCCGCGCACCACGCCCCCCTTCGATTCGTCCCCCGCCGTTCCGCGATCCTGCCCGCCCCGCGCGCCAAGGGGAACCCTCGCAAAGAAACCGCCGCGTCATCGGGGCAAAGCCGATTATCCCCCTTGCGCAAGGATTTGCCCTTCGCTACATCCCCCACACCAGCCAGCATGGCCCGTTCGTCTATCGGTTAGGACACCAGGTTTTCAACCTGGGAAGAGGGGTTCGACTCCCCTACGGGCTGCCACTTCCCCACGCATTGATCGTTTCATCCACCGGAACGCGCAAATCTGTCGGCTCAGTCGATACAGACAGTCGTCCCGTCGCCCTCAAGGTCGAACCGCTGCTCGAAACGATAAAGCGACACGGCCCGCCGCTCGAAATCCAAGGACGGGATCAGATCGAAGGTCGAAATATAGGGCACGCGCACATCCGTCACGACCATCGTCGCCCCGACCGCCATCATCGGCAGGGCATCCTCGTCAAACCCGGCTTCGATCACTGCCACAGGCATGGCCCCGCAGGGCGAATAGCTCCACTCCACCTCCAGATAAGGCGGATCGCCGTCGTTCTCGCTCGGGCGCATCGTCACCTGCGTGAACCGGATCGCGGCATTCTGATCCTCGTCCAGAATGAATTCCGCCGTCCGTTCCAGTCCGTCCAGAAAACCGCGGTCAAGCGTCGTGCCCCGTTGCCGCGTCACCAGATCATTGACGGTATAGGCCATGCGATCCACCAAGGCATGCGAACTGTAGGCCCCCCACCAAAAGAAGAAGGCCATCAGAAGCATGTTCATCACCAAGACCGAGAACAGCATCTCGACCGTTCCCGCACCCGCCTCCGCCCGCAGGAAACGCGCCCAGCGATGCCCAAGCCCCCATGCGCGCATCACACCCTCATTCCCGCGGTTCGTTGACAAAGGCGGTCCGGGCGAAAAGCTCGAAAGCGTCGCCCACGAACGGGGTGATCGTGTCCACAACCATGCAGGCACGCACCACCATCAATTCGTTCTCCTCGCCCGTGAAGTAAAGCTCGCCCCCCCTGTTCGCGATGATCTCGGCAGTTCGTCGGGTGCATGGCTCCTGCGGCCCCGGCATCTCGAATGTCGTCTGGTCCACCTGCGTGAACTCCAGCACGAGCGAACTTGCACAATCCGGGATCGTACTCATCCGGTCGCAGATCGCACCCTCAAGGCTTTGCACGGTAGGGTTGATGATCAGGCCCAGCCGCACCTCCCGCATCGTGACTTCCAGCGATTGGTGAAGCAGCGTGCTGCGCGCCATCAGAAAGGACAGTTCGATGGTCACCATGAACATCGTGAAGACGATTGCGATACCGATCAGGAACTCTGCCGAAACGATGCCCCGCTCCGACTTGCGATGCCGCACCAACGCCCTGTGCAGGGCCGTGATCCACATTCCCCCCGTCATTCGTTCAACTGCAGCATGCTGATATGCAGGGCGATGGCCGCAAAGGCCGCCTGCAAATCCGCCGGGGTGGCGTTATAGCTCATGGAGGGTGCCGTGGCGCAGGAGGCCAGCGTCGGCGAACTGGTCGTGGCGGTCTGGAACAACAGCGAATAGACATAGATCCCCTGCAACCGCGCCGCGTTGCAGGCCTGTGTCAACTGCGTGTCCTTGGTCGAATCCGTGATCGAATTCGCGCTAGGAAGATAGGTATTCATGGCCGCGCTATAGGCCGCCGCCCGCGCCGCGTTGTTGGCCGACCCGGTTGCCTGCGACACCGACCGCGCGTGGAAATGCCAGGCCACATAGCTGACCTTCATGCGCCGCCAGACCTCTTCGTAATCCATCTGGCGGGCCGCTGCCCCGCTGTTCGTGGCATTCTGCCAAGGCATTGCCTGCCACGTCGCGTTATGCGGCACCCAATATTTGCTGGCCCCGCTGCGCGCCGCATTGAACCACGACATGTTGCCGTCATTCCCGATCCAGAACGGAGATGGCCCCCGCGCCAGATTGTCCGGCATCCGCGCTTCGGTCCGGTTTGTGCCATCCGACATCAGCACGACAACCTTCACCCCCGTCGCATTGCCGAAATCGGTCGGAAAATTCGCCGACATCTCGGGCATCCGCCCCTGGCTGGCGAAATCCCCGAAGACCGGCCGCATCGAAGGGTCCAGAAAGGCCAGCGCCCAGCGCATCCCCAGATTGATCGACGTCTCGCCCGTGGCCTGCAACCCGTCGATACGGGCCTGCAAAGCGGCGATCCGCTCTGCCACCGTGTCGACCGTGCCTTGCTGCCCTGCCGCCGTGAAATCCGGCAACCGCACCACATTCGACGTCGACGGGGACGGGGCAAGGCGGAAAAAGCTGCAGACCGTGTTCTGCAACTGCGCCACTGCAAAGGTGGCATTCGTGGGCGCGACATAGGACGTGCTCTGCGAGGTGCTGCCCAGCGTGTCGACGAAGGGCACCGCCTGAAGCGCCGTCGTCCGCGAGATGGCCGTCTGGCCGAAACCGGATGCCGGAACATCCACACAGCGCTTTTGCGTCACATCGGGCCCGACCTGCGCCCCGTTGACCATCATGTTCTGCGGGGCGTTGCTGACGTTGAACACCGCCGCCAGATCAGCGCCAAGGTTCACATGGGAACTATAGGGCAAGAGCGTGATCTGCACCCGCCCCTGCGTATCTTCGGCCAGCATCGTGGCGACGAATTGCTTCGCCGCAGCCTTCAGATCGGCGAAGGGCAGCGCGCTCCCGCCACCCGCCGTCAGCAGCGAGGCCGAAACGTCAAGTGCAAGCACGATCTCAAGATTGGTCAGCGCTTCCGCCGCACTGGAGGCAACGCCGATGTCATAGGTCTGCGTCTCGCGCAGGAAGAAACTTTCCAACGACGTCTCGGCCGAGGCGGTCACCGACTTCGTCCGCCCGGTCGTGGCCTCGAAGGCCGTGATCTCGGCCTCGAACCCGTGCTTCACCAGACAATCATCCAGCGCCTCGCGCGGCGGCAGGGTCTGCCGCTGCGCCGCGCTGTTCAGCACGCAGATATCGAGGATGGACTGCGAGACAGATCGCCGATGCTCCACCCTGACCGTGTTCACGGCCAGCGCACCGGCAAGGATGATCACCCCCAGCACCGAGATGGTGAAGGGCAGAATGCCCCCACGCTCATCCTTCAGGAAAAACATCCCGCTCACTCGCAAACAACGCACCACCTACACGAACGGATGCTACACATCCCCCGGATCAGAGCAACCCTGTCGTGTCCGTCGTCAGGACCAGATCGCTCACCCCGGCCAGGGTGATGCTTCCCTGCATCGCCTGATTGTCCGCGAAGTCGCCGAAGGACTGGTTGATGATCCCGTCATCGTTGAAATCGTCGACCAGTTCAGTCAGGTCGGTGAAATAGGCGGTCAGGGTGAGCATGTCCCCGGCCTCGAAATCGGTGATCGTCAGGTCCCCGCCCTGCACGAAGACGAAGACATCTGCCCCCTCTCCGCCCGTGAGCGTATCCTGCCCAAGCCCGCCGATCAGCGTGTCCGCATCAATGCCGCCATCCAGCCAGTCATCGCCCTCGTCTCCTGCAAGGAGGTCGGCATCGTCCCCGCCAAAGATCGTGTCATTGCCGGCACCGCCCGAAATGCTGTCCAGATCGTTCTCCGGCGCGAGATCCAGGTCATCCGTCCGCGAGAACAGGTCAAGGTCGCCGAGCGCGACGCCGCCATAGATCAGATCGTCGCCGTCACCGCCGTCGACCTCATCGCCCCCCTCGCCTGCGACAAGCGTGTCGTTGCCACTGCCGCCAAAGACGAAATCCGCATCCAACCCGCTGTCGATCAGGTCGTCGCCTTCACCGCCATAGGCCTCATCCCCGTCGTCGCCCGTGACGATCCGGTCATTGCCCGCATCCCCGAAGACGATATCGCGGTCATCGTTCTGATCTGCGTCGGCCTCCCCCAGATCAAGGAACAGGACATCAGGCAAAGCAAGGCTGCCGCCCGTGTCGATCACATCGTCCCCGCTGCCGCCGGATACGAAATCCGCCCCGTCACCGCCGGTGATCGTGTCATTCCCCTCCGCCGCGAAGACCACGTCGTCGCCTTCGTCCGCAAAGGCCAGATCGTCACCCTCACCCAGCAAAAGCAGATCCGCGCCATCGCCGCCGAAAACCCGATCATCGCCCGATGCCCCGTCCAGGCTGTCCTCCCCTGCACCGCCCGACAGAAGGTCATCGCCCGCGCCGCCTTCAAGGAAATCGTTGCCATCCTCCCCGACCAGCGAGTCATCGCCCTCCTCGCCCTGCAGCGCGTCATCGCCGTCGCCTCCGGTCAGGCTGTCAGCGCCAAGCCCTCCCAAAAGCGTGTCCCGCCCGTCCCCACCGTCCAGCAGGTCATCGCCCGCGCCACCCGACAGCGTATCGTCGCCCTCACTGCCGGAAAGGCTGTCGTCCCCATCGCCGCCAGTCACGGCATCATCCCCGGCGCCGCCGTCGATGCTGTCATCACCCCCCTCGCCATCCACGCTGTCATTGCCCAGACCGGCCTCGATCCTGTCATTCCCCGCGCCGCCCAGCACCACGTCATCCAGGCCGTCCGCACCGTCCATGACGTCGCCCTGCGCATCGACGAAGTCGGGCAGCATCACATCGTTTCCACCCGTGCCATTCACGATCCCGTCGGGCGTAACCCCGCCCCCCGTCAGCGCGCTGACATCGACAGGACCCGAGGTGTAGACCGCCGTCCCATTCCCGTCGCTCTGCCCCACCCAGCCCACGGTGAAGCTGCCATTCGTGGGGTTGAAGACCACATCCACCTGATCCCAGTCGAAGGCATCGATTCCCGACAGGGCCGAGGCCGCCGTCGCCGAGGTCAGCCGTACATCACCCGTCACGGCCTGCCCGTCGCCATCGAAAATCCGATAGTTCAGCCCCGTCGCGCCGCCCGAGAACTGGTCGCCATCGGCATAGACCGCGACGAAATACCCGCTGTCGCCCAGCGCCTCGATCACCGGCGGGCCTGCCCATGGATGCAGGGACGCAACAGGGATCTGCACATCCGCGATGACCGTGGCCCCGGTCGCCGCATCAAGGATGGTGAAATGCGGCAGGGTGGAATGGTCGCCCGACGTCACGAAATTCTCGACATAGCCGATCACCACGCGCCCCCCCCCGATCTCGATGATCGAGAAGTTCGAATTGTCGAACAGGTCGCTGCCATCCACGGCGGTGTTGCCCACGCGGATATCGCCCGTGGCCGGCGTCCCGTCGGCGTTGAATATCCGCGCCTCGATCGTCATCGTCCGCAGGTCATCGGAATATCCGTCATTCACCCATGTCGCCATCCACCGACCATCGGACAGGGCCACGATCTGCGCCGGGGATTCCCACGGCGTATGCTGGATCTCGGTATCGCTCCCCTCGATCTCAGAGGTGGCGCGGACCGTGGCCCCGGTCGGGTCCAGCACCGTGTAGACCGGCTCATTGAACCCCGCCTCCACATTCGACCGCGACCAGGTCACCACGATGTTGCCGCCCGCAAGCTGCGTTATGTTCAGGTTCGGCACATCCGCCCAGTCGGTGCCGTCCACCGCGACATTCCCGATCTGGAACTCGCCCGAGGTGAAGCTGCCGCTGGCCGGGTCATAGATCCGCCCCTGCAGCGTCATCGTCGGGACGTCGTCCCAATTCGCCTTCTTCGACCAGACGAACAGCACCCTGCCATCGTCGAGAACGGTCGTGACAGGCGGGCTTTCGAAGATCGTGGTGTCGTTGCTCTGGATCGCCGTCCGGGGCGTCGTCACGATCAGGTCGCTGTCGGTGGCCTGCAGGATCGCAAAGACGGGTGCATCCTTGCCCGTCTCGACCGTGCCGCGCACCCAGCTGATCAGGACGCTGCCATCCTGCATCAGATCTACATCCAGATTGTCCCAGTCGTACCCGTCGAAGCCATCCACCGCACCAAGGGCGGCAAGGCTGATCTGCCCGGTCGCGGGCGTGCCGTCGGCATTGTAGATCCGCGCCTGCAACGTCATCGACGGCACGTCATCCCATGCGGCATTATCCGTCCAGACATAAAGCAGACGACCATCGCTCAACAGCAGCATCTTCGGCGAGGACTGGTTTCCACTGATCGAGGTATTCACCTGAATCGCTTCGGCGGGGGTGATCGGATGGGTCATCTGGCTGCTCCTTTGGGTCGCCTGCGGTCGTTGCCGGGCGCGTCATTTCACTGGCAGGGGGCGGGTAGAGGGGTTGGGACGGTCCGAAACGAAGGTCCACTGGGCGCGGGGCGGCGCATCGGCATAGGGGGGGATCGCTGCGCAAAGTCGCATCGGAAAGGTCACTCGCACGGTCATCGCAGGCCGATTGGCCGACACTCGGAAAGGCTCACGCACCGTCCCCTGCCCCCCGCAGGATGAACGGTCCGGCATGCGGCCGACCGGCGAAAGGCATCCGGCAACCGCAGCGCGCCCCGTGCTAGTCGACATCTCCACGCATTTCAGGCCCGATGTCGGCAAAGGCGCGTCACGGCGGCTGGAAAGGCACAGCAACCCGCCCACGCAGCGCCCTTGGCAGGAACCTTGGCGCAAACGGCGACTCCCGACAGACGCGGCGCGAGTGCGCACCGATGCAGGCGGTTACGGCAGATCAACTCAGAATTGCATCGCGATCCACGGTTTCCCGCCAAAATTATCGCTTAGCCCTCGCCGGTGCCGACTGGGGCAAAGCCCGGTTTCCGACAAGGCCCACCCCGTTCCGGATCGCGGCCCACCCGCTCCCGCCTCGGCGAATATCACGCCCCGGTCGCGGTCATTCCCCCGCAAACACTTGCAGGATTGTCCATCTTGCCTATCCTGCCCGCCAACCATTCCTTGCCATGTGGTCTTTCATGCCGCCCCATTCCTTCCCCAAAGCCGTCCTTCTTTCGCTCTGCCTTGCCGGACCCGCCCTCGCGACACCCTGCTCCGACACCGGCGGTCAATACGAAAGCTGGAAACCCCTCATGGCCGAAGAGGCGCAGGCCGCGGGCGTGGGCCGCCGCGGGATCGAGGCGCTCATGGCCACCAGCTATTCCAAGGCCACCATCGGTGCCGACCGGAACCAGAAAAGCTTCCGCTACAGCCTCGAGAAGTTCATGCAGGTCCGCGGCGCAGATGCCATCGTCAGCCAAGGCCGCAAGCGCAAGGCACAGAACGCCGACTTCTACGCGGCGATCGAGGCGCAGTATGGCGTTCCTGCGGGCGTCCTCATCGCCATCCACGGCATGGAGACGGGCTTCGGCAATTTCATGGGCGATACCAACGTCGTCTCGGCCATCGCCACCCTGTCCTATGATTGCCGCCGCTCCGACTTCTTCACCCCGCACCTCATCGCCGCGCTGAAACTGGTCGACATGGGTGCCATCAGCCCGCAGACCGTGGGCGCGAAACATGGCGAGCTTGGCCATACCCAGTTCCTGCCCGGCAACGCCCTGACCTATGGCGTCGACGGCAACGGCGACGGGCAACTCGACCTGACCGATTTCGTCGATGCCATGGCCTCCACCGCCAATTTCCTGCGCCAGAAGGGCTGGCGCCCCGGCGCAGGCTATCAACCGGGCGAGCCGAATTTCGCGGTGATCGAGGAATGGAACGCCGCCACCGTCTATCAGCAGGCCATCGCCATCATGGCCGCCCGCATCGACGGCTGAAGGAGCGCGACTCGCGGCCGCGCCGGCCAAAGCTTTGCAAAGATCGAAGCAGGATTGACCTTTGCGTCACCCGCCATCGGGATGGGTATCCCCACCCATCCATAAGTCACTCTGTGATTCATGAATTTCTGCGGCTATTCAACATCCATGCCCAACAATGAAGGAGGCACGGAAATGGATGAAGAAATTCGCTGCCCCTACAAAGGCAAATGTTTCATGGAAGGCAAACTGCAGTGCCGCGTCTGCGACCTGCGCCCGGAAACGTCGCGCAAGCTGACGATCGCGGAGAACACACTGACCGCCATCGCGACCACCGCGACCATCGGCCTGCTCTTCCTCTCGGCCGTGGTGTTCATGGCCTGACACGGGCGCAAAGCCTTCAACCGGATCGAAGAAGGGGCCTCGCGGCCCCTTTCCTCATTCCGCAGCCTCAGCCCAGCGCATAGCCCGAACCCCGCACCGTGCGGATCGGGTCCGCGTCGCCATGCGCGCACAGCGTCTTGCGCAGCCGACCGACATGCACATCCACCGTCCGCGTGTCGACATAGATCTCACGCCCCCAAACCCGATCCAGCAACTGATCCCTTGACCAGACCCGGCCCGGCTTCTCCATGAAGGCGGTCAGCAGACGGAACTCGGTCGGCCCCAGCTTCAAAACCTTTTCCCCACGGAACACCCGGTGGCTTTCGGCATCCAGCCGGATATCCTCGTATTGCAGCACCATCCCCACGGTCGAGGGCCGGACGCGCCGGATCTGCGCCCGCGCCCGCGCCATCAGTTCCACCATGGAATAGGGCTTGATCACATAGTCATCCGCCCCCGTCTCCAGCCCGCGCACGCGATCCACCTCCTCCGCCCGCGCCGACAGCATGATGACCGGTATGCCCCGCGTCTCGGGCCGCATCTTCAGGCGGCGGCAGACCTCGATCCCCGAAAGTTTCGGCATCATCCAGTCAAGGATGATCATATCGGGGTGGTCCTCCTCCACCAGAAGCAGCGCATCCTCGCCATTGTCGGCCTGAATGACGTCGAACCCCTCGGCCTCAAGGTTATAGGCCAGCACCTCGCGCTGCGCGAATTCGTCCTCCACCAGCAGAACACGCGGCTGCTGCACCATCGTCCTCTCGCTCATCTCATGCGTCCTTGCCCGTATCGAGGGTTCCCGCCGTCACATCCGCCTTGGGCCTCTCCTCCTCGGGGATCTCACCGCTGACGAGATAGATGACCTGTTCCGCAATCCCCGTGGCATGGTCGCCCACCCGTTCGATGTTCTTGGCGATGAAATGCAGATGCATCGCCGGGGTGATGCTGCGCGGGTCCTCCAGCATATGGGTCAGCAATTCCCGGAACAGCGAGTTGTACATCTGGTCCACCTCGCGGTCGCGGTCGCGGATATCCGCCGCCGCCACCCCGTCCCGCGCGATGAAGGCATCCAGCGCCTCCTTCAGCCGCAACATCGCCGTCCGCGCCATCCGGCTGATCGAACCCGCCGTGCCACCAAGGGGCGACATCTGCGACAGGATCATCGACCGCTTCGCAAGGTTCTTGGCATGGTCGCCACAACGTTCCAGCCCCCCGGCGATCCGCATCACCGTCAGCACCACCCGCAGATCCGATGCCGTCGGTGCCCGCAGCGCCAGAAGACGCGCGCATTCCATATGGATCTGCGCCTCCAGCGCGTCGATGGCCTTGTCGCCCTCGCGCACCTTCACCGCCAAGACCTCGTCCCGCGTCTCCAGCGCCTCTGCCGCCTCGCCGATGGCAGCCTCGACAAGGCCACCCATCCGCATCAGCATCGCCTGCACGGCCTCCAGATCACGATCGAAGGCCGAAAGGATATGGGGTTTTCCCATGGTCTCGCCGTTCATCCGATCCGCCCCGTGATATAGGCCTCGGTCCGGGGATCGCGGGGGTTGGTGAAAATCTCCCCGGTCTCTCCGTATTCGACGAGGCTGCCCAAATGGAAGAAGGCCGTCTTCTGGCTGACCCGTGCCGCCTGCTGCATCGAATGGGTCACGATCACCACGGAAAACTGCGCCCGCAATTCATCGATCAACTCCTCCACCTGCGCCGTGGCGATGGGGTCCAGCGCCGAACAGGGTTCATCCATCAGCAGCACCTCGGGTGACGTGGCCACCGCCCGCGCGATGCACAGCCGCTGCTGCTGCCCGCCCGAAAGGCCCGTTCCCGGCGCGTCCAGACGATCCTTCACCTCATTCCACAAGGCCGCCCGCCGCAGCGAGGTTTCGACGATCTCGTCCAGCTCCGCCTTGCTCCGCGATAACCCGTGAATCTTCGGCCCATAGGCCACATTGTCATAGATCGACTTGGGAAACGGGTTCGGCTTCTGGAACACCATCCCCACCTTGGCGCGCAACTGCACCGGATCGACGCGGGGATCATAGATGTCCTGCCCGTCCAGCGTGATCCTGCCCCCGACCCGCGCCGAAGCGACGGTATCGTTCATGCGGTTCAGACAGCGCAGGAAGGTCGACTTCCCGCATCCCGACGGCCCGATGAAGGCCGTCACCGTCCGGTCAAGGATCGCCACATCCACATCCCGCAGCGCGTGCTTTTCACCATACCAGACCTGCACGCCCGCCGCCTCGATCTTGCTCGTCTTCTGTTCCACGACCCTCTCCACGATCCTCAAATCGTCCATCGGCTCCACCCCCTCACCAGCGGCGTTCGAACTTGCGGCGCAGCAGGATCGCCGCGACGTTCATGATCACGAGGAAGACCAGAAGAACGATGATCGCGCCCGAGGACCGCTCGATGAAGGCCGGGTCGGACCGCGACGCCCAGGAATAGACCTGCACCGGCAGCGCGGTCGCAGGCTCCATGATCCCGCCCTCCAGCGGCCCTGACGGATAGGTCGTCACGAAGGCCACCATGCCGATCAGCAAGAGCGGCGCCGTCTCGCCCAAGGCTGTCGCAAGGCCAAGGATCGTTCCCGTCAGGATGCCCGGCATGGCCAAGGGCAGCACGTGATGGAACACAAGCTGCATCCGCGACGCCCCGATCCCCAGCGCCGCATCCCGGATCGACGGCGGCACCGCCCGGATCGCAGCCCGTGTCGCGATGATGATCGTGGGCAGCGTCATGAGCGAGATCACAAGCGCCCCCACAAGGCTGGCCGATTGCGGCAAGCCCATGAAATTGATGAAGATGGACAGCCCAAGGATACCGAAGACGATGGAGGGCACGGCGGCAAGGTTCGAGATGTTCACCTCGATCAGATCCGTCAGCCGGTTCTTCGGCGCGAATTCCTCCAGATAGATCGACGCGGCCACTCCCACCGGCACCGTCATCAGCGCGACCAGAACCATCATGTAGACCGACCCGATGATCGCCACCCCAAGGCCCGAGGATTCGGGGCGCACATCTGATGCGTCCGGGTTCGTCAGGAACCCCATGTTGAACTCCGACGACAGGATGCCCGCCGCGACCAGCCGATCCGCAAGGTCCAGTTGCGCGGGCGTCACCTGCGTATCCCGCTCCGCCGTCTCGCGCGTCACGCGCCCCTTCAGATATCCGTCGATGCGCCCATTGGCATAGGCCCGCACCTCGATCCGCTGCCCCACCAACGCCGGGTCCGCCAAGACCTGCGCCCGCAACCGCCCCGCCGCATCGCGCGAAATCAACGCGTCCAACTCCTTGTCGGTCAGGTCACCGACCTCGATCCCCCGTTCGGCCAGATACCCCGCAAAGCCCTGCGCCAGCAGGCGCTGATAGCCCACAGTGGTGACCTTCGCCATTTCCTCCGGGTTGCGGTTGCCCGCCTTGTCCACCACCGCCGCATCGATCGTCACCGGAAAGACCAGCCGCGCCTGATAGAAGGCCCCGGCCCCGTCCCGCACGATGGTGAAAAGCATCACCGCCAGCATCGTCAGGCTCAACACGATGGCCGCGATGCCATAGGCCTTCATCCGCCATTCCCGCGCCTTGCGCCGCTTCAGCGCCCGCCCCCCGGCCAGCAGCGGATGCTCCCTCTGCACGACCGCCGCGCCACGCTGCGGCACCGCACTCGTCTCCGTCATTCGTATTGCTCCCGATAGCGCCGCACGATCCACAGCGCGAAAACGTTCAGCGCCAGCGTGATCACGAACAGCGAAATCCCCAACGCAAAGGCCACCAGCGTCTCGGGCGAGTTGAACTCGGTATCCCCGGTCAACTGGCTCACGATCTTCACGGTGATCGTCGTCATCGCCTCGAAGGGGTTCATGTCCAGCTTGGCCGCCGCACCCGCCCCCATCGTCACGATCATCGTCTCGCCGATGGCACGGCTCGCCGCCATAAGCACAGCGCCCACGATCCCCGGAAGCGCGGCAGGCAGCACCACCTGCGACACCGTCTCCGCCTTGGTGGCGCCCAATCCATAGGACCCGTCCCGCAACGACTGCGGCACCGCCGTGATGATGTCATCCGTCAGCGACGAGATGAACGGAATGTTCAGGATGCCGATCACGATCCCCGCCGTCATCACCGACGACCCGGAATTGCCAAGGCCCGTCGGCATGGCGATCCAGTCCCGCAGCAACGGCCCCACCGTCACCAGCGCGAACAGCCCGAACACCACCGTCGGAATCCCCGCGATCACCTCGATCAGCGGCTTCACCACGCTGCGCACCCGCGCATCCGCGAATTCCGCCAGATAGATGGCGGCGAACAGCCCCACCGGCACCGCCACCAGCATGGAAATCGCGCTGATATACAGCGTCCCCCACAACAGCGGCAGCAAGCCAAGCTGCGAATTTCCCGAAAAATTGGGCGACCATGTCAGCCCGAAGAAGAAATCCTGCACAGGATACATCCCGAAGAACCGGATGCTCTCCGACAGCATCGACAGGACGATCCCCACCGTCGTCAGGATGGCGATCAGCGAGGCCAGCATCAGCAGGGCCAGCATCACCGCCTCCACCCGGTTCCGCGCCCGGAACTCCGGTCCCGTCAAACGCAGCGCATAGGCAAGGCCCGCCACCGCCACCACCAGCACCAAGAGGCTCCGCATCACCATGCCCGTCTGGGCCAGCCCCCGGTATTCCTGCGCCGCGGCCAGCGTCTCGGCCTGCACCTCCGCGCCCAGCGCGACACCCACCGCCGCCAGACGGTCGCGCACCGACCCGTCACCCACCTGCAGACCCGCGGCCTCCGCCGCGCTCATCGCGCCCGTGGCCACCGCCATATCCAGCCCCGCCGCGATCCGCCGCACATCGGCGAAAAGCAATGTCCGCGCCGCATCCTCCTGCACCATTTCGGCCGGGAACATCGCCGAAAGACGGCTCTCGATCACAAGGGGCTGCGCAATCTGCCAGACCGCGATCACAAGAAAGGCCGGCAGCGCGGCCATGATGGCGCCGTGCCAGCCATAGTAACCGGGCAGGGAATGCAGCCGCCGCAGGTCACCGCCGCACAGGGCCATCGCTCTTTGGCGACCCAGCACGAAACCGGCCAGCGCCAGCACCAGAAGGACAAGGAAGGTCAGGGAAAGGGACATGCCGCGCCACGCTTGGAAAAAGGAACGGGGGCGGCACCCGCGGCACCGCCCCCAAGGTCACCGCTTACTGCAGCGGGCCCATGACCACTTCATTTGCCACCGCTTCCTGCGTCGCGGCCAGTTCCGGGTCCGAAACCAGACCATAGGCCGCCAGCGGCCCATCCGGCCCCGCGATGTCATCCGACACGAAGAATTCGATGAATTCCTTCAGGCCGGGGATCACGCCGATATGCTGCTTCTTCACATAGAAGAACAGCGGGCGGGAAACTGGATACTCGCCGGTCGCGATGGACTCGACCGTCGGCACCACACCCGACATCGTCGCCACGCGCAGCTTGTCGGTGTTGTTCTGGTAGAAGCTCAGCCCGAACACGCCGATGGCATCCGGATTGGCGTCCAGACGCGCCAGCGTCTCGGTATAGTCGCCGTCGATATCCACCGAAACGCCATCCGTCCGCAGCGTCATGCACAGTTCTTCGGCCTTTTCCTCGTCCCCGCCATTGGCGGCGGCAAAGGCGGCAAAGGCCCCGGTCTCTTCGCAGCCCGCGACGATCACCTTGGTGTCAAAGACTTCCCGCGTCCCGTGCTTGGTGCCGGGGATGAAGGCGAGGATCTGCTGCGCGGGCAGCGCGGCATCCACCTCATTCCACGCCTTGTGCGGGTTGGCGACCAGCGCGCCATCCTTCATCACCTGCGCGCCCAGCGCATTGTACCACTGCGCGGGGGTAAAGGCGAATTCCGGCCCGTCCACCTTGGACGCGAAGACGATCCCGTCATAGCCGATGCGCACTTCCATGATGTCCGTCACGCCATTGGCGGCGCACAGGTCGATATCCGACTGGCTGATCCGGCTGGAGGAATTGGCGATGTCGATGGTGTTCTCGCCCACGCCTTCGCACATCTTCTTGCGGCCCGCGCCCGAACCGCCGCCCTCCACCACCGGGGCGGGGAAGTCGAAGTTTTCGGCAAAGAGTTCCGCCACGATCGTGGCATAGGGCAGCACGGTCGAAGACCCGGAAATCTGCACATTGTCGCGCGCCAACGCGAGGCTCGTCGAAGCGGCCAGCACCGCGGCAGTGGAAAGGCAAAGCTTGAGGACGGTCATCCGAAACTCCTGACATTTGACCCGAGCGCACCTTGGCGCCTCTCCCCCGCTCTAGCCCCGCGATGTGACCCTTTCGCAAAGGTTGGATGACAGTTTCGTAACAGCATCCCCGTGCGCTTCCGCACCCGCTCGGCGCCCCGGCAAGGCCGCCCGCTCACGAAATCGTGCTTGTTTTCGCTCCCCCTTGGCCCCGCCCCGGCTTGAGGTGCCCGGCCATGGATGGAATTTTGCACCCGACCGCAACCACCGGAACCGCATCATGACACGGATCACAGCCCTCGCCACATTCTCGCTCCTGCTCGGTGGCTGCACCGCAGGCGGCACCGGCGGGCCGGGGTCCGAAGACGCGCCCCTCCCTCCCCTGCCCGAATCCGTCGTGGCCGTCGCCGCGCCGTGGCAGAACCTCGCCACGGCCCGCCTCCTGCCCGAAGACGGCTGCTATTGGTATGAACATTCCGGACAGGTCGAAACCACGCTCCTGCCCCTGCGCACGCCCGAAGGGCGGCCCATCTGTCAGGCCGCCACTCGCTGAACGACGGCTCAGGTCCGCGCCGTCAGGCTTTCCTCCGCCGGATAAAGGAAGGCCGCCGCACCGGTTTCGACCTGCTCGTACAGCACGTTGATATGCGCCATCACCATCCGCACGCAGCCCGAACTCGCGCGCCAGCCGACCGACCGCGGATAGGGCGTCCCATGGATGCGCAGCATCGTATCCCGGCTGCCCTGATACAGATACAGCGCCCGTGATCCCAACGCATTGCCCGGCCCCGGCTCCATCCCTTCCGCATATTGCGCATAGATTTCCGGCTCCCGCGCGATCATCGACGCCGTGGGCGTCCATCGCGGCCATTTCGCCTTGCGCCCGATGGTGAAGAAGCCGGGCTCGTACAGTCCGCCCCGCCCGATCGCCACGCCATAGCGCATCGCGGTGCCGTCCGGCTGGATATGGTAAAGATAGCGCGCGATGGCATCGACATGGATATCCCCCGCCCGCAGCCCGTCCTTCGCCTCCACCCGCGTGGGCAGCAGCCGCGGATGCAGCCCCCAGGGATTCGACGTCGCCGGATCAAACCCCGCAGGCGTCACCTCCGCATCCCAAGCGGCCCACTGCGCCTCCCGCGAAAGGGGCTGCGCGAGGACAGGACCGGAAATGGCGGGTGAAAACAGCGCGGCACCCGTGATGATGAAATGGCGTCTCGTCAGCATGGCCAATCTCCTTCTCGCGCCGTGAATACCGCGCCAAGCGGCTGGACACACATCACATTCTGTCAATCACGCGCGCCCTGCAGCGCGACAGCGCGCCCAAGCCAACAGACACATGCCACCTTCAGGTGCGGCCCGATATCCACATTCAAGGAAGATGGTACCGCCTCCCCGGCTCGAACGGGGGACCCCCAGATCCACAATCTGGTGCTCTAACCAACTGAGCTAAGGCGGCACTCACGGGCCGTTTAACCCCGCCTCCACCCGATTGCAAGAGGCGAAAGCCCACCCGCATCTTGCCTCTTCGCCCCGCCCGCGCTAGGGCAATGCCAACCCCGGCAGGAGGCTATCATGGGCATCGACAAGCAAAGCGACATCGCCGCCAACATCCAGATCGGCCCCACCGATCACGGCATGGTCCGCATCTATGTCGAGGCCGAGGGCGGCATCGAACTCCCGCTGGACTTCGACCCCGACGAGGCGGAGGAGATCGCCGAGGAACTCCGCGCCGCCGCCGAGGCCGCCCGCACCATCGGCACCGCCCCCGCTGCCCCCAAGGGCAAACCCGGCCGCCGCTAGATCATCCCCAGCGCCGCGCCGGGATCGCGCATCACCTGCAGGCGCAAAGCCGCATGTCGGGCGAATTTCTGCACCATAACCTTGCGCCGCGCGGGGGCAAGCGGCGCCTCCGGCCCCATCCGCAGGATTTCGGCATCGAAGGCATCGGCAAGGATCAGCCCCGTCCCCTCCGGCAGCAGGTCCACCGGGAACTCGGCATCCACCGCCCAGAAGAACCGGTCGCACCATTCCAGATAGCCCCGCCATTTCCGGTCCGCCGCAAAATCCGCCCGGCCCGACTTGCACTCCACCACCCAGACCTCGCCCCGCGGACCCAGCGCCATCACATCCACCCGCAATCCGGGGGCTGGCACCAATTCCTCCACCGTGACGAAATCCATCGCGCGCAAACCCCGGCACACCCCACGCGCAAGGCGCTGGCCGGGCATCACGGGAAGGGCATCGACGCTGCTATCCATGCGCCAAACATGAACCAATCGTGAACATCCTGCAAGCCCCCCGCAGGCCCTGCCCTTTCCCCCGCAGCAAATCCGCCTTGCACCGCCCCCCGCAGCGCCCTATCTCATTTCACGGCGGGTGCTGCTCTTCGCGTGCGAGGCTCTTTTCCAGTGGCCGATAAGCAACCGAATGGGGGCTGGCTCTGGCAGGATCTTGGTCCTGCTATCTGGCTCCCACCTGAGACCTCTGGCTCTCGGGAAACCATGCCATCCACGGTCGCTGCGGGCCCGCCACCTGCCGACACCTTTGGTCAGACCGCGCTATTCCCGGCGTGACCCGGCCGCCACGACCCGCAGCGCGAACTGGACCGCGGCAAACAGCCCGCCAAAGAACAGCACCATGATCCCCGCCGCCAAAAGCCCATCTTCCGCCGTCAACACCAGCCGCCCGATCTGTGCCACGTCCAGCAGCACCAGAAGCAAGACGAAACCGATGGCCAGCAGCAACCCCACCAGCACGCTGTCGATGTAAAGCCGTATCAGATCGGGCATGGCAGCCTCCGGTGATCCCCTCACCAGCTAGGCCGCCCCCGTCCGGCGTAAAGCCCCGCCCGCGCTCAGCGGCGGCGCATCTGCCGTGCCATGGGCTTGCGCGCATCGGCCCGCGCCTCCGCCCGCACCGGCACGGGCTCCAGCCGCACCGCGCGCCCGCTGCGCGGCCCCTCGTCGCGATCCGCCATGCGCATGATCACATAGGCGAATTGCGCGCCCGAAAAGATGATCCCGTTGAACACGATCAGCATCGCCGCCGCCACCAAGCCCGAGGACGACCCAAGGATAAGCCCCCGCAACCCGCCGATATCCAGCGCGACCAGCGCGCCAAGGAACAGCACCGAAAGCGCGAACCCCACAAAGATGCTGTTGATATACAGACGGACAAGCTTCGGCATGGCGCGACTCCCTGATCTCCGAATGGAGAGCCTAGCCCTTCGCCGCGCCTGCGCCAGCCCCAAATTGCCGCAGGGCCCCGTGGGCGGCCCAAATCCGCCTGCCCCTGCCTGCAAAAGCGTCAGAACGCGGTCGGCTTGGCCTCGCGCGCCATGTGGTCCAGCACGGCATTGACGAATTTCGACTCCTTCCCTTCGGGGAAGAAGGCCTTCGCCACATCCACATATTCGTTGATCACCACCTTGGGCGGCGTGTCCATGTCCACCAGCTCGGCCCCCGCCGCACGGAACAGCGCGCGGATCACAGGATCGATCCGGTCGATCGGCCATTTCGCCACCAGCGCCCGGTCGGTCATCTGGTCGATCTTCGCCTGCCAGTTCACCGCCCCGTCGACGACCTTGCGGAAATGCTTCGGATCGCCCTCTTCCATCTCGACCTCGTCGAAGACCTCGCCAAAACGATGCGTCTCGAACTCGCGCACGACGGCTTCCACCGTCTGTCCGCTGGTCTCCATCTGGAACAGCGCCTGCACGGCATAAAGCCGCGCGGCCGATCTCATGCGTTTGGCGTCAGGCGCGGTGGTCATGCGCGGAATCCGATCCCCTTGGTCTGGCCGGCCCACTTGCGCGAAAGCGCGACAAGATGCAAGGCCGCCGCCGCCGCGCCACCGCCCTTGTCCTGACCATCCGGGTCCGCCCGCACCTCGGCCTGCGCGCGGTTCTCCACGGTCAGGATACCATTGCCGATGCAGGCCCCCTGCAGCCCCAGCAGGCTGATGGCACGGGAAGAATCGTTGCACACCGTGTCGTAATGCGTGGTCTCACCCCGGATCACGCAGCCTAGCGCCACATAGCCGTCATACTTGGCCTGCCGCTCCGCCATGGCGATGGCCGTCGGCACCTCCAGCGCGCCGGGAACCTCCACCACATCCACCTCCACCCCGCAGGCGGCGGCCTTGGCCCGCGCCCCCGCGACCAGATTGTCGGCAATATCCTTGTAATACGGCGCGACGACGATCAGCAGCTTCACCGGCTTGTCAAAGACCGGCAGCGGCAGGATGTAATGGCTTTCCGATCCCGCCATGGCTCAGCCCTCCCGCAGCGGGCGCGTCCCCGCGATGGTCAGATCGTAACCCTCCAGCCCGACCACCTTCGGCAACGCCGAATTCGTCACAAGCGTGATCGTCTTCAGACCCAAAGCCGAAAGGATCTGCGCCCCGATCCCGTATTGCCGCAGCGTCTGGGGCGAATGCTCGTCCCCCTCCACCATCTTCATCGACGTATCGCGCAGCAGCACGACGACGCCCCGCCCTTCGGCGGCGATGGTCCGCATCGCGGCGGGCAGGTCACCCGCCCCGCCGATGCCCAGCACATCCTCCAGCGCGTTCAGCGAATGCACCCGCACCAACACCGGCGCATCGCCCGTCAAATCGCCCTTGGTCAGGACGACATGCTCCGACCCTTGCATCTCGTCGGCATAGATCCGCATCAGCCAGTCGCCGCCATGCACGGAATTGACGGCCCGGACCGCCTTCTCCTGCACCAGCGAATCATGCTTGCGCCGATAGGCGATCAGGTCCGAGATCGTCCCGATCTTCAGCCCATGCTTCTGCGCGAAGGCGATCAGGTCCGGCAGGCGCGCCATCGTCCCGTCGTCGTTCATCACCTCGCAGATCACCCCCGACGGGTTCAGCCCCGCCAGACGGCTCACATCCACCGCCGCCTCCGTATGTCCCGCCCGCACCAGCACGCCGCCATCGCGCGCCCGAAGCGGGAAGATATGGCCCGGCGACGCGATATCCGCCGCCCCCTTCGTCGGATCCGTCGCCACTGCCACCGTCCGCGCGCGGTCGGCGGCGGAAATGCCCGTGGCGATCCCCTCCACCGCCTCGATCGACAGGGTGAAGGCCGAGGAATGCCGCGACGAATTCTTGCGGTCCATCAACTGCAGGCCCAACTGGTCCACCCGCTCGGCGGTCAGGGCAAGGCAGATCAGGCCCCGCCCATGCGTCGCCATGAAGTTGATGGCATTGGGCGTGCACATCTGCGCCGGGATCACCAGATCCCCCTCGTTCTCGCGATCCTCGTGATCCACAAGAATGAACATCCGCCCGTTGCGGG
Organism: Tabrizicola sp. M-4; assembly: GCF_051132405.1. Classification (GTDB taxonomy): domain Bacteria; phylum Pseudomonadota; class Alphaproteobacteria; order Rhodobacterales; family Rhodobacteraceae; genus Paragemmobacter. The sequence goes on along the minus strand of NZ_CP128606.1, from coordinate 1,177,190 downwards.
CGTCCTCGATGATCTCCTCGATGGAGGAGATGGCGTCCGAGAAATCGGTCTTCGTGTCGCTCATGGTCAGGCCCTCGCAGCTCTCGCCCAGCGTCCTAGCGCGCAGCGGGGGCAAAGGCCAGTGCCGAGGCGACGCACAGCCGCTGTGCATCGACATGGCCTGCGTTTTCTGACGCAGAAAACGCGCCGGAAAATGACACATTTTCCGCAACCCGGCGTCCAAGCGATTTCTGCGCCAGAAATCGTCGCGAAATCTGCGTCAGATTTCGCCGCCCCGCCCGGAATAAGCCGTCACTGCCCCCATTCCCGCAGCCGCGCGACATAGCGCGCCATGGTATCCACCTCGAGGTTCACCCTATCCCCCAGCTTCACCTCGCCCCAAGTCGTGGCCTTCTGCGTATGCGGGATGAAGTTGATGCCGAAATCGCAGCCCTCCACCTCATTCACCGTCAGAGAGGTGCCGTTCAAAGCCACCGACCCCTTCGGCGCGATGAACCCCGCCAGCGCATGGGGCGCCCTGAACGTCACCCGCAGCGAATCCCCCTCCGGCCGCAGCCCCACCACTTCCGCCAGCCCATCGACATGGCCCGAAACGATATGCCCGCCCAGCTCGTCCCCCACCTTCAGCGCGCGTTCCAGATTGATCCGCTTGCCGGGGGCCCAGCCGTCGATATTCGTCTTCGACAGGCTCTCCGCGCTGATCTCCACATCGAACCAGTTGCGCGGGGCGGTGCCCAGCGCGATCACCGTCAGGCAGACGCCATCGCAGGCGATGGACGCCCCGATATCGATCCCCCCCACGTCATAGCCCGTGCCGATCCGCGCGCGCAGGTCGCCCCGCCGCTCCGTCTCCAGCACCTCGCCGATATCCGTGACGATCCCGGTGAACATCCCGCCTCTCCTTCTCGACTGCGCCCAAGACCTAGCCCCGACCGCCGCGCTCGGCAATCCGCCCCGGCCCCTTTGCGTGGCGCAAAGGCCCGCGCCCTGCCTAAATTTCGCCGCAGCCCCCTGCAATTATGGCCCCAGTAACAAGTTCCGCCTATCTTTCCGCAACGGTCGTGGGGTGAAACGCCACGCCCTGCCCGCAAAGAGGGCACGTCCATGTGGGGCACAGGATGCGCGTATCCGGCGAAGGCCGCAGCTTTCTCTTCCTTCAGGGCCCGCACGGCCCCTTCTTCCACCGTCTCGGCCACATGCTCCGGGCCGCAGGCGCGCGCGTGCACCGTATCGGCTTCAACCGCGGCGATCAGGCCTTCTGGCCCGATGCCGCCAGCTACATCCCCTTCAAGGGCCGGCCCGAGGATTGGCCCGCCACGCTCGACGCGCTGCTCACCGACCATGCGGTGACCGACCTCGTCCTCTATGGCGACACCCGCCCGATCCATGCCACAGCCGTCGCCGCCGCCCGCGCGCGCGGTCTCACCCTCCATGTCTTCGAGGAAGGCTACCTCCGCCCCTATTGGGTCACCTATGAACGCGGCGGCTCCAATGGCCATTCCCGCCTCATGCGCCTCGCGGTCGACGACATGCGCAGCGCCCTCGCCCGATCCCCCTCCGATCAGCCCGACGCGCCGACCGCATGGGGCGACATGCGCCAGCACATCTTCTGGGGCGCGCTCTACCACCTCTTCGTCTTCGCAGGCAGCGCCGCCTATCCCGGCTTCCGCCCGCACCGCTCCCTCACCGTGGGGCAAGAGGCGAAACTCCACCTCCGCCGCCTGCTCCTGCAACCCATCCACCGCTGGGAACGCATCCTCAAGACGGCGGCCATCCGCCATTCCGGCCACCCCTTCCACCTCGTGCTCCTGCAACTGGAACACGATGCCAGCTTCCGCACCCATTCCCCCTTCCAATCCATGACCGAATTCCTCGCCGTGGTGATGGAAGGCTTCGCCGCAGGCGCCCCGCCGCATCACCACCTCGTCTTCAAGGCCCATCCGCTGGAGGATGGCCGCGTTCCGCTCCGCGCTGAAATCACCCGCCTCGCCGCCCTGCACGGCGTGGCGGACCGCGTCCACTTCATTCCCGGCGGCAAGCTCGGCCCCCTGCTCGACCTTGCCCGCTCCGCCGTCACGGTGAATTCGACCGCAGGCCAGCAGGTCCTCTGGCGCGGCCTTCCCCTGCGCACCTTCGGTGAGGCGGTCTATGCCAAGCCGGAATTCGTCTCCTCCCAACCCCTGCCCGAATTCTTCGCCCGCCCCACGCGTCCGGACCTCCGCGCCTATCGCGACTATCGCCGCTACCTCCTCGAAACCTCGCAGGTTCCGGGCGGTTTCTACTCCGCCCGCGGCCGCCGCGAACTCCTCCGCCATGTCACCGACATGATGCTCTCCCCCGACGATCCCTATGACGCGCTCCGCCTCGGCAACGCGACCCATCGGCAACAGTTGCACCCCGTGGCGTGATGCCCGCAGAAGGTGTTTGGCAAATTCCCCGTTTGTCCTGTAGAGTTGCGGGCAAAACTTGAGGCAAACTCCATCAAGGAGCCCGAGCAGTGAAAATGTCAGTTACCAAAGGGGCCAGGGCCGCGGCCCTGCTTGTGCTTGTTGGCGCCGTCGCAGCCTGCGGCCTGCCGCGCAGTGGCCCGAACAAGAAAGAGATCTTCGCGGGCTCCGTCCTGCGCGAAGGCGATGCCTTCGTCGTCACAGTGAACAGCCGCGTGACCCGCGCCACCGCCGTCACGCCGTCTCTCGGCTTCTCCGACAGCTTCCTCACCGCAGGACGGCTCGGTTCCGACACCATCGCCGCCGGTGACCGCCTGACCGTGACCGTCTACGAAAACGTCAAAGACGACCCGCTCCTCGGCAATTCCGGCCAGCGCCTTTCGCAGCTTTCCGAATTGCAGGTCGATGGCGACGGCTTCATCTTCATCCCCTATGCCGGCCGCATCCGCGCCGCTGGCGCCTCGCCCGAGGAACTGCGGACCGAAATCGCCAAGAAACTCGATCCGCAAACCCCCGACCCGCAGGTCATCGTCCAGCGCATCGCGGGCGACGGGGCGACCATCACCATCTCTGGCGCGGCGGGCGGTCAGGGCGTCTATCCCATCGAACGGCCCACCCGTACCCTCTCGGCCATGCTGGCCCGCGCGGGCGGCGTGACCATCGACCCCGAAACCGCCATCGTCCGCGTCACCCGCAACGGGCAGACGGGCAAGGTCTGGCTGCTCGACCTCTACGAAAACCCGCGCCTCGACATCGCGCTCCGCGCGGGCGACCGCATCGTGATCGAAGAGGACACCCGCTCCTTCGTCGCCCTTGGTGCCACCGGGGCGCAGAACCGCGTGCCCTTCGAAAGCCAGAACCTTTCCGCCATCGAGGCCCTCGCCATCGTCGGCGGCCTGAACACCAGCATCGCCGACCCGACGGGCGTCTTCGTCTTCCGCAACGAACCGGCCGAGGTGGCGAATGCCGTTCTGGGCCGCAACGATCTCGTCGGTGCGCAGCGGATGATCTATGTCCTCGACCTGACCCAGCCCACCGGCATGTTCGAGGCCCGCGATTTCCTGATCCGCGACGGCGACACCGTCTATGTCACCGAAGCGCCCTATGTGCAGTGGCAAAAGACCATCGGCGCCCTCACCGGCACCGCCGGCGCCGCCAACTCGCTGGCCAGCGCCACCGGGACGAACTGATCCGGCCATGGCCAATGGCACCGACAGCACCGCCGGGGAAATTCCCCGGCGGTTGCGTTTCCTGAACGGGGGCTTCCTTTCCACTTCCCTCCGCCGCATCCTTGCCGCCGCGGGCCACGACCTGCGCCCGGGCCTGCCCCGCCCCGGAGAGGGTGTCGTGGTCTGGGGCCGTTCCCCCACCGCCGGGCGGGGCGAGGCCGCCGCCGCCCGCCGCGCCGCCCCCCTGATCCGGGTCGAGGATGCCTTCCTCCGCTCCCTCCGCCCCGGCCGTCAGGGCGACGCGCCCCTCGGCCTGCTGATCGACCCGCATGGGGTGCATTTCGACGCCTCTTCGCCCTCCCTGATCGAGCGGATCATCGCGACACATCCCTTGGATGATTCGAACCTTCTCTCCCGTGCAAGGGACGCAATCGCGCGCCTTCAGGCTTCTGACCTATCAAAATACAACATCCATGATCCGGACCTCGCGCCCCCGCCCCCCGGCTATGTCCTGCTGGTCGACCAGACGCGCAACGATGCCTCCATCCGCCATTCCGGCGCCTCCGCGGCCACCTTCCAGCAGATGCTCGCCGCCGCGCGCGAGGATCACCCCACCGCCCGCATCCTGATCAAGACCCATCCCGAAACCCGCCTCGGCCTGCGCCCCGGCCATTTCGACCCCGCCACCCTCCCCCCGAACGTGACGCTGGAAACCGGCGCGCATTCCCCGTGGAAACTCCTCGAAGGGGCCATCGCCGTCTATGCCGTCTCCTCCCAGATGGGGTTCGAGGCGATCCTCGCCGGTCACCGCCCCCGCATCTTCGGCCAGCCCTTCTATGCGGGCTGGGGCCTCACGCAGGACGAACAGCCCATCCCGCGCCGCCGCCGCAGCCTTACCCGCGCGCAACTCTTCGCCGCCGCGATGATCCTTGCGCCCACATGGTTCGATCCCTGCCGCAACCGCCTCTGCACGCTGGAAGAGGCGATCGACCAGTTGGAGGCCGACACCTTCGCATGGCGGCAGGATCGCCACGGCCATGTCGCCCTGAACATCCGCCTCTGGAAACGCCGCCCCCTGCAACAGGTCTTCGGCCGCATCCGCCCGGTCCTTTTCGCCCGCAACCCCGAACAGGCGCAGCGCCTCGTGCAAAAGACCGGCCGCCGCCTGCTCGGTTGGGGCACGGCAACGCCCGACCTTCCCGCCCTCACCCGCATCGAGGACGGCTTCCTCCGCTCCCGCGGCCTCGGCGCCGATCTGATCCCGCCGCTCTCGCTCGTCACCGATGACCGCGGCCTCTATTTCGATCCCGCCCGCGAAAGCCGCCTCGAAGCCCTCCTCCTTTCCCCGCCCCCGCCGGGGGGTGAGGCCCGCGCCGAACGGCTGATCTCCCGCCTCACCGCCCTCGGCCTCTCGAAATACAACCTCCCCGCTGCCGCCCTTCCCGATCTGACGGAACAGCTTCCCCCCGGTCGCCGCATCCTCGTCCCCGGACAGGTGGAGGATGACGCCTCCATCCGCCTCGGCGCCGGGGATATCCGCACCAACCTCGCCCTGCTTCAGGCCGTCCGCGACGCCAATCCCGACGCCGTCCTGATCTACAAACCCCATCCCGATGTCGTGGCGGGCCTCCGCCCCGGCACGGTCCCGCCCCAAGACCTTGCCCGTCTGGCCAACCTGACCCTGCCGAAGGCCGACCCCATCGCCCTCATCGCCGCCTGCGACGAGGTCTGGACGATCACCTCCACCTTGGGCTTCGAGGCGCTCCTGCGCGGCAGGCGTGTCACGACCCTCGGCGCACCCTTCTATGCCGGTTGGGGCCTGACCCGCGACCTCGGCCCCGTGCCACAGCGCCGCCTGCGGCGCCCCGATGGCAGCCTGCAACCACGTCCCTCGCTTGCCGCGCTGGCCCATGCCGCCCTCATCGCCTATCCGCGATACATCGACCCGGTCACCCGCCGTCCCTGCCCGCCCGAGGTGGCGCTGGACCGCCTCGCCCATGGCCCGATCCCCTCTCCCGGCACCGCGAACCGCCTTCTGGCAAAACTGCAGGGCGCTTTCGCAGGCCATGCCCATCTCTGGCGCCGCTGACCGCATGCCAGGGAAGGCGCACCCGTCCCCTCATCCGGCAGGCTGATGGCACCGACCCGCGACAGGCCCCATCCCGCAGGCCAAGTGCCCTATCCGGCACCGGAAACCCTCCATCCCACGTGCCGGAACCCGTCACCCGTGCCGAATGCCCCGCGCGCGCCCAACGCCCGCGCCAGTGCAGCGACAGCCCCGGTCGAACCGCCAAGACCCCATCCCGCGCACAAAAGGCCCCCGCGAGCCTCTGCCCCTCAATAGATATAGCGGATCTGCTCCATCCACAGCCGTTCCGTCCGCTGCAACCCCTGCCCGATCTGGTCGATCCCCGAAAGGTCCCGCACCCCCCGCCGATGCATCAGCGCGGCATGGCGCGCGAACAGATCCGCAAGCGTGGCGCGCAGCTTCCGCCCCTTTTCCGTCAGCCGCACCCGCACCGACCTGCGGTCCACCTCGGACCGCTGATGGTGCATGTACCCCGCCTCCACCAGTTTCTTCAGATTGTAGCTGACATTCGACCCCTGATAGAAACCGCGCGATTTCAATTCGCCCGCGCTGACCTCGTTCTCGCCGATGTTGAACAGCAAAAGCCCCTGCACGGGGTTCACCTCGACGATCCCCAGCCTTTCGAATTCATCCTTGATCACGTCCAAGAGCAGGCGATGCAACCGCTCCACCAGCCGAAGCATATCCAGATATCCGGCAAGGAAGGCCCGATCAGAGCCATCCAGAACCGCCTCCTGCACCGTCATCGCAACCCTCCGCGAACCTGTCACGAAGGGCAGAATCACCCGAAATTCCCAATATCCGGTAAAGCGTCCTCAGCCTTTCGCAGACAGCCGCGCGCGGGCGAAATCCGCGATCTCGGCCAGCAGACCCGCGATCTCCGCGGGCGGTTCCGCCTGACCAAGGATCCACGCCATCAGGTCCTGGTCATTCTCTTCCAGAAGCAGGTCATAGACCCGCAGCCGCGCCTCATCCAGCCCCGCCAGATGCGCATCCGCCCAAGGCCCCAGCACGAGGTCCATCTCCTTGGTCCCCCGCCGCCAGCTCCGCATCGCCATCCGCTTCAGCCGCGCCTCTGTCGTCTCGCTCATCTTCCCCCCGTCCCCATCCTTGCCCGCAGACGGCCTTCCAACTCGCCCATCCGGCCCGCCAGTGCAAGCACCTCCACCCGCATCCGCGCCAGATCGTCCAGCATCGCCCGCGTCTCGCCGGGCAACGGCCCGCCCGTCGCCGGGGCCTCCTCCTGCCCGCCCTCGCCCGTCAGAAGCCAGCGCAGCGACACGCCCAACAGCCCCGACATCATCTGCATCTGGTTCGCCCGCGGCTCCGCCTGATCGGCCTCCCATGCCTCCACCAAGGGCCGCCGCACGCCAAGCCGCCGCGCCAGCCCCGCGACCGAAAGCCCCGCCGCCTCGCGCGCATGGGTCAGCCTGTCGCCGAATGTCGCCACGTCATCGGTGAAGACCAGCGCCTCCTCGCGCATCGTCCCTTCGTCCGTGCCATGTTCCGCCATCTTGCCTCTCCTTCTTCCGATATCGCTTGATTGCAGGGGGGGCCAACCCTAAGACCATGCACCGGAAAAGACAAACCCTAAGCCCGTCCTCAAAAGGTGCCCCGATCATGGCCTTCCTGTCCGACACGCTCTCCCGCGTGAAGCCCTCGCCCACCATCGCCGTCACCAACAAGGCGCGCGAATTGGCGGCGGCGGGGCGCGACATCATCGGTCTGGGCGCGGGCGAACCCGATTTCGACACTCCCCAGAACATCAAGGACGCGGCCAAACGCGCGATCGACGCCGGGAAGACCAAATACACCGCCGTGGACGGTATCCCCGAACTCAAGGCCGCGATCTGCACGAAATTCCTGCGCGAGAACGGCCTCACCTACACGCCCGCGCAGGTCACCGTCGGCACGGGCGGCAAGCAGATCCTCTACAACGCCCTCATGGCCACGCTGAACCCGGGCGACGAGGTCATCATCCCCGCCCCCTACTGGGTCAGCTACCCCGACATGGTCCTCCTCGCGGGTGGCACCCCCGTCCCGGTCGTTGCGGGCATCGAAACCCAATTCAAACTCACCCCGGAACAGCTTGAGGCGGCGATCACGCCCAAGACCAAGTGGTTCATCTTCAACTCCCCCTCCAACCCCACCGGGGCGGGCTACACGCGCGATGAACTGAAGGGCCTGACCGACGTCCTGATGCGCCACCCCCATGTGTGGGTGATGTCCGACGACATGTACGAACACCTCGTCTTCGACGATTTCAAATTCTGCACCCCTGCCGAGATCGAACCGGGGCTCTACGACCGCACCCTCACCTGCAACGGCGTGTCCAAATCCTACGCCATGACCGGCTGGCGCATCGGCTATGCCGCAGGCCCCGTAGCGCTGATCAAGGCGATGGGCACCATCCAGTCGCAATCCACCTCCAACCCCTGCTCCGTCGCGCAATACGCAGCGCTGGAGGCGCTCACCGGCCCGCAGGATTTCCTCGCCGAGAACCGCACCCTCTTCCAGCGCCGCCGCGACCTCGTGGTGTCGATGCTCAATCAGGCGGCAGGCATCACCTGCCCCACGCCCGAAGGCGCCTTCTACGTCTACCCGGATATCTCCGGCTGCATCGGCAAGGCCACGCCCGCGGGCAAGATCATCACCAATGACGAGGTCTTCGCCGAGGCGCTGCTGGAGGAAACCGGCGTCGCCGTCGTCTTCGGGGCCGCCTTCGGCCTTTCGCCGAACTTCCGCGTCAGCTACGCTACCTCCGACGCCATCTTGGCCGAGGCCTGCACGCGCATCCAGAACTTCTGCGCCAGCCTGATCTGAAGGAGGGATAAGGTGCCGGGCGACCTGCCGGATTACTATTTCCGCATCCGCGAAAACGGCGCCGTGCTGTTCAAGGTCGATACCGAGAACCGCCAGCGCCGCATCGAACTCGACGAGATCGCGACGATCAACCTGCGGAACGGCAATATCAAACCCCATGGGGACCATGACCTGACCGAGGGCGAACGCGCCCTGATCGAAGACTGGATCGCCCGCCGCAGCGCCGAACTCGCCCGCCGCGACCTCGACGACATCCACCGCGCGGTGGACCACCTCAACCTGACCGCGCAATGGGCACAGTCCCGCGCCAGCGATGCCGAACTGGACGCGGTGACCGACGCCCTCCTCCTCGCCATGCACGACCTGCGCAGCGTGCTGATCCGCCGCAAGGCCGACCGTCTGGCAAAACCCACCAAAGCCGCCGAATAACCCCCGAACCCGAAGAACCGTAGGGCGGGGTTCACCCCGCCTCGAAGGGGTTCACCCCGCCCTCAGGAGCCTCACCCCCGTCCCGAAGGCCCTCACCCCGCCACCCCGGCATCCAGCCCCGCCTGCCGATAGCCGGCCCAGAACCGCCACATCAGGCTCGCCGCCGCGCAGGTCAGGCCCACCACCAGCCCCAGCCACAGCCCCACCGCGCCCATCCCCATGGGAAAGGCCAGCACATAGCTGCACGGGATGCCGATCCCCCAGTAACTCACCGCCGCAAGCCACATCGGCACCTTGGTATCCTGCACCCCCCGCAGCAGGCCCAGCGCGATCACCTGCATCGCATCCGCCAACTGGAACAGCGCCGCCAGCGCCAGCAAGACCGTGCCAAAGGCCACGATCTCCGCGCTCTCGGGCTTCTCCATATCGAGGAAGACCGAAACGATCGGCACCGGAAAGGCAAGGAACAGCACCACCATCGCCACCCCGAACCCCGCCGACAGCGCGATCCCCACCAGCGCCCCGTCCCGCATCCCGCGCCGGTCCCCCGCGCCATCGGCATGGGCGGTGCGGATCGTCACCGCGTTGGACAGGCCCAGATGCACCATGAAGGCCAGCGCCGCCACCTCCATCGCAATCCCATGCGCGGCCAGTTCCAGCGTGCCGATCCACCCCATCATCAGGGCGCTCGCCTGAAACAGCCCGCTTTCCATCAACCCTGTCACCCCGATGGGCCAGCCCAGCCGGAACACCCGGCCAAAGGCCACCCAATCCGCCCGCCAGAACCGTTGCCACAGCCGGAACCGCCGCAACTCCGGCAGCCAGCCCGCATAAAGGCCCAGCGCCAGCACGCTCGCCACCTGCACCGCCAGCGTCGCCAGCGCCGCCCCAACCACGCCCAGCTCGGGCGCACCCCAATTGCCGAAGATGAACATCCAGTTCATCGCGACGTTCAGCCCCACAGATCCCAGCGTCACCCACAGCACCACCTGCGTCCGCCCAAGCGCCGCCAGATAGCTCTTCAACGCCATGACCATCAGCGCGGGGATCATCCCCAGCCCCGCCACCCGCAGGTAATCCTGCCCCAGCGCCGCCACCTCCGGCTTCTGCCCCAAGGCCAGCAGCACCGCCTCCGACCACCAGAACAGCGGATAGCAGGCAATCCCGAACAGGATCGACAGCCACAGCCCCATCCGCGCATCCCGGCGCACCTGCACCTCGTCCCCTTCGGCCAGCGCCGCCGCCACCATCGGCATCACCGCCTGCGCGAAACCGGACCCAAGGATGAAGATCACGAAGAAACTCGACGCGCCCAACACGGTGGCCGCCAGTTCCGTCACGCCATACCAGCCCATCATGACCGTATCGGCGACGTGCAGGGACATCTGCGCCAAATGGCTGCCGATCAAAGGCAGGCCCAGCACGAGCAGCGCCCGCGCATGCTGCGTATAGCTCAGGGGTTGTGTCATCCAACCCGCTTACCCGCCCCGCATCTCGGGAACAAGACACCACCCACGCCGCAGCGCAGCGTTTTCTGACACAGAAAACGCGCCGGAAAATGACGCATTTTCCGGACCCTATCCGTTGCGCCAAGGCTGCAAAGCGTTTTTTGCGTCAAAAAACGCCGCGAAATCTGCGTCAGATTTCGCCCCCCCTAAAGCCCCCCGATCATCCCCACCGCAAAGGCCGCAATCACCGCCCCGCCCGCGATCTCCACCCATGGCAGCGCCCGCCAGACCCGTGCCTCACCCAACCCCGCCAAGACCCCCTCGCGCGACCAGACGGCCAGCACCGCCACCGCCACGGTGACGACCGCCACGCCCAGACCAATCGCAAAGGCCCCCGCCACGCCCGCAGCCCCGATCCCCATCTGAAAGGTCAGGATCAACAGGAAAAGCGCCCCCGAACAGGGCCGCACCGCCACCCCGCCGATCAATGCCAGCGTATCCCGCCACCCCACCAGCCCCGCCACCGCCTCCGGGTCCGGCCCATGCGAATGCCCGCATCCGCAGGCCTCCCCATGGTCATGGTGATGCCCGTGGGAGTGCGCATCCGCCCCCGCCCGCGCCTGCCGCATCACCCCGCGCCCGCCCCGCCAGACCAGCCACAGCCCCAGCGCCGCGATCGCCCCCCAACTCACCGCCGCCAGCCATCCCTCGGCCAGCCCCACCATCCGCTCCCGCGTCCAGCCCAGCGCCAACACCCCCGCATAGACCAGCGCCACCGCCACCCCGGCCTGCGCCAAAGACGCCGCCACCGCCACGGCCGACAGCCGCAGCACCGGCACCCGCCGCGCCACGCCATAGCCGCCGATCACGAATTTCCCATGCCCCGGCCCCGCCGCATGCACCACGCCATAGCCGAAACACACCGCCAGCAGCCCGGCCCATGCCGCAGGCTCCCCCGCCTTCACCGCCCGCACCGCACCTGCCAAGGGCGCCTGCAGCGCCCGCTGCGCCTCCGCCGCCATCCGCCCCAGCGCATCGATCCCGCCCAGCCCCCAGATCAGCGCCAGCAGACCCGCCACCCCGATCCCCGCCAGCGTCAGGCCCCGCCGCATGTCACCCGCACCTCCTGCGCGAAGACCGCCCCCACCTCGGGAAAGCCCATCTCGATATCCACGTCCGCCGGAATCTCGGCCAACGCCGCCTGCATCGCCCGCTCCGCCTCGGTCAGATCGGGCGCGATGATCTCGGTCGCGCAGCCCTCGGCCACAACCTCGCGGATGGTGTATTCCGTGTAATAGGTCGGGTCGTAATTCTTCACCACCAGCAGCCCCGCCACCGGTTCCGCCAGATCGCGGATATGGGACGAAACGATCTGCCCGCCCTCATAACGCGCCACCCCGTCCCGCGGGCCCGAAAGCGCCACCTCCCGCCCCCCGGCAAAGGCATAGGTATCCCCCGGAAATCCGGGCTCCCAATTCATGTCGAACCCCTGCAGCGCCGCCGTCTCGGCCTCCGTCAGGCTGCCATCCCCATCCGGGTCCAGCCCCCGCTCCGTGATCAGCACCAGCGAGAAGAACGGGTCATAGGTCCATGTCACCCGCAGCGACACGGCCCTCCCCTCGGCATCGCGCAGCACCTCCAGCGCGGTCTCCATGAAGACATGCGGATGCGCGCCCGCAGGCCCTGCAAGCGCCACCATCCCCACCATCGCCAGACCAAGCCGCATCCCAACCCCGGCACCGCTTCCGCGACCAGAGTTAGGGCCCCCGCCCCCGCCCTGCAACCACCCTCAGCGGCGAACCGCCGGATGCGTCGCCGCCTGCAGGATATGCCCCGCCCCGGTGATCACCTGACTCGCCCGCCCCACGATCAGCGGGTCCGGCACGCCGATCACCTCCGTATCCTTCTCGGGATAGTCCAGCGTCGACAGGAAATGCCGCATCGCGTTCAACCTTGCCCGCTTCTTGTCATCCGACTTCACGATGACCCAAGGCGCATCCGCCGTGTCGGTATAGAAGAACATCGCCTCCTTCGCCTCGGTATAGTCATCCCACTTGTCCAAGGACGCCTTGTCGATCGGCGACAGTTTCCACCGCTTCAACGGGTCCGTCTCCCGCGCGAGGAACCGCTTCCGCTGCTCCTCCCGCGTCACGGAAAACCAGTATTTGTAAAGCCTTATGCCCGACCGGACGAGCATCCGCTCCAACTCCGGCACCTCGCGCATGAATTCAAGGTATTCGGCGGGCGAACAAAAGCCCATCACCCGCTCCACCCCGGCGCGGTTGTACCACGACCGGTCATAGAAGACCATTTCCCCCGCCGTCGGAAGATGCGCGATGTAGCGCTGAAAGAACCACTGCCCCTTCTCCACGTCACTGGGCTTGGTCAGCGCGCAGACACGCGCATAGCGCGGGTTCAGATGCTCCATGAAGCGCTTGATCGTCCCGCCCTTCCCGGCCGCATCGCGCCCCTCCATCAGGATGACGAATTTCTGCCCCGTCTCCTGCGCCCAGATCTGCACCTTCAGAAGCTCGGCCTGCAAGGCCGCCTTCTCCGCCTCATAGGCCTTGCGCCCCAGCGGGCGATGATAGGGATAGACACCCCCCTCGAAACTCGCGCGGATGCGGTCGGCATCCACCGTCGGGTAATGCTGCGGCCCCTTGGCCACCTCCTCCGCCACCGCCGGATCCTCCGCCAAACCCTCCACCAAAGCCCCGTCCTGCACCATCACATCGCCATCCATTGCAGACCTCCCTCGCCAGACCTGCCCCTTCCCTGCCACGAACCGCCGCAGCGCACCTTGATCCCCGTCAAGCACCGCGAAACTTCCCCCTTCTGTTGCCCGCCCGCCCGGTCTAGCCTCCGCCCGTCAAACCGCCCTACCGGAAGGCCCCCACATGATCACGCTTTACGGCGTCTACCGCTCCCGCGCCACGCGCCCGCTCTGGCTTCTCCACGAAACCGGGACGCCCTTCACCCATGTCCCGGTGATCCAGGCCTACCGCCTGCCCGATCCCGCATCCCCCGACGCGCCGATCCACACCGCCTCGCCCGATTTCCTCAAGGTCAACCCGCAGGGCCAGATCCCGGCCATGCAGGACGGCGACCTCATCCTCACCGAAAGCCTCGCGATCTCGCTCTACCTCGCCCGCCGCTACGGCGGCCCCCTCGGCCCGCAGGACGATGCCGAAACCGCGCTCATGGAACAATGGGCGCTCTTCGCCGCCACCGCCATCGAAGGCCCCGCGCTGGAAATCCTCATGGCCCCGGCCGGAGAGATGGGCGAGGCCACCGCAAGGATCGCGGCCGAGAAACTCCGCCGCCCCCTCGCCCGCCTGAACACCCACCTCGCCGGGCGCGACTGGCTGCTGGGCGACCGCTTCACCGTGGCCGACATCAACACTGCCGAATGCCTGCGCTACGCCCAAGGCAACGCCGCGCTGCTGGCCGAATTCCCCCATGTCTCCCGCTGGCTCACCACCGCCCAATCCCGCCCCGCCTTCAAGGCGATGTGGGCCGGCCGTCTGGCCGAACCGGAGTGACCGCTGAAGGACGCGCGCCCCGCCACATGCCCCAGAACCCCGCCCCGGATCAGCCCTCGGCCCCCTCCCCCAACATCCGCCGCACGATACCGGGGTCCTTGGCAATCAGCGCAAGCAGCACGCGGGCAGGCCCCTCCGGGCGGCGGCGGTTCTGCTCCCAATTCAGCAGCGTGGCCTTGGCAACGCCGATGGAGCGGGCAAAGTCAGCCTGACTGAGCCCCGTCCTCGCCCGGATGGCACGCACGTCGGGGGTGGGCACCTCGATGTGGTGGGTGATGGAGCCTTCGGTGTGGCCTTGGGCATAGGCGATGGCCTCCCGCAGACCTTGTTCGATGCGCTTGAATGCTTCGCTGGTCATTGTCTTCTTCCGTGGATCGCGTCGAGTTCCGCGCCGAGCCGATAGAGGGCCAACAGTTCCGCCGACGAAAGGTTGGCCTTCTCGTTCTTGGCAAAGACGGTGAGCAGGTAGAGCGGCCCCGCCCCCGTCTGGCAGTAGTGGATGCTGCGGACCCCCCCGCTTTTTCCCGCACCCTCCCGCGCGAAGCGCAGTTTACGCAGGCCGCCGCCCAAGGGGATGCCTGCTTCTGGGTTTGCTGCAAGATGGTCGATAAGCGCGACGCGCTCGGTTTCCGACAACACGGCCTTGGCGCGGCGCGTGAAATCGGGGAGTTCGACCACCGTGACCAGCATTCCCGGTTCTCCATATATGCGCCAATGGCGCATGCGTCAATGGCGCAGGATGCACCTTGGCGGGGAGTTTGGGGTGGGGAGGGTTAAGGTGGGGTTAAGGGAGACCCCGCGCCCCGGGCTCGACCCGGGGCCTCCGGTTCGGCGGGGTTTTGGGGGGAGGTGGAGGTCAAGGGTCAAGGGTCAAGGTCGGGACGGGGTTTTGTGGGTGTCGTGCGCGAGGAGCGCACACCTTAATGCTGCTTTTCTTCATGGTTGCTCGTTCTCATTCATCGTTCTTGACCAGTCAGTAAGCCGCGCTTTCACCTCTGCATAGTCAGCTTGATAGGATGGAGCGCTTAAATTCTTTGGCCGCAGAACTAGACCACGCTCCCCGATGAAAGTGACACCTTCAGAGTTCTGCTTGCCCCAGAATATTGGACCGATTGCCTGCACTATTGCTCTACCTGCGACGTCACGCTCAGGTTCGTTCATGACATAACGAAAACCACCAATGATGATGTCAGCTACCGAGGAGTGATGTGATGCACCGTCGCAGGTGAATGAGTATCCCAGCACCCGTTCAAGGCGGATATGGCTATCTTCAGTTGATTGTCGATTCTCAAACTTTGCTTGTAGATACGCATAAGGTTTTTCAGTGTTAAGTCGATCAAAGTTCGCCCATCCAGTAGCCTTGTTCTCTCCCAGAAATTGGTTGAACTTTGCGAGCAGAATGTTTGCTCCAAATTCTACCAGAGTTGAATGGTCCTTCTTCCGTGCAATTGCATGCAGCACGGCGTAGCCAATAAACTTAACGCCATGCCTTGCAGCAATTTCGTAAATGACTTGCTTTGCTGCTGTGTGCTGTTCAGTGGTAAGACTCTTTGGTTTAGATCGAGAGTTGAACTTCAACTGATCTTGCACTGACAGGCCGAGATCTAATCGAAGCGCTTCAACTTCATCATGAATCAATCCAATTGCGCTAGTGGGAAATATTACGCCACCGTAAATGAAAAACTTGTTGGGATCAGTCTGCTCTGGATTGGCTTCATCAGCGAATAAAAAATAATCAATCACACATCCAACTCCTCCACAAACCGCGCGTTCTCCTGAATATACTGGAACCGCAGTTCCGGCTTCTTCCCCATCAGGCGTTCCACCAGATCGCCCGTCTCACCGGGGGCGTCTTCGTCAATCGAAACCCTGATCAGCTTGCGGCTCTTCGGGTCCATCGTCGTGTCCTTCAGGTCCTTGGCATCCATCTCACCCAGCCCCTTGAACCGCTGCACGTCGATCTTGCCCTTGCCGCCCAATCCCTTGGCCAGCCATTCCTCCTTCTCGGCATCCGACGCCACATAAAGACGCCGCGCCCCCTGCGTCAGCCGGTACAAGGGCGGGCAGGCCAGATAGAGATGCCCCTTGTCGATCAACGGCCGCATCTGCGTGAAGAAGAAGGTCATCAAAAGCGACGCGATATGCGCCCCGTCCACATCGGCATCGGTCATGATGATGATCTTGTCATAGCGCAGATCGTCGATCTTGAACTTCGTGCCCATCCCCACGCCAAGCGCCTCGCAGATGTCGCGGATCTCGCTGTTGTCATGCAGCTTGTTCGACGCGGCCCCCAGCACGTTCAGGATCTTCCCCTTCAACGGCAACAGCGCCTGCGTCTCCCGGTCCCGCGCCCCCTTGGCCGACCCGCCCGCCGAGTCGCCCTCCACGATGAACAGTTCCGTCCCCTCGCGCGACTTGGCCGTGCAATCCGTCAGCTTGCCGGGAAGCCGCAGCTTCTTCGTCGCCGATTTCCGCGCGGTCTCCTTCTCCTGCCGCCGCCGCATCCGCTCCTCGGCCCGCAGGACAAGGAAATC
Source organism: Tabrizicola sp. M-4 (assembly GCF_051132405.1). Lineage (GTDB taxonomy): Bacteria > Pseudomonadota > Alphaproteobacteria > Rhodobacterales > Rhodobacteraceae > Paragemmobacter. The sequence continues at coordinate 1,160,709 of NZ_CP128606.1, read as the reverse complement.
GAGGATCGCCCCCGCCGATTTCGTATCGGCGGCCAGCCAGTTGTCGAAATGGTCGCGCACCGCGCCTTCCACCCATTTCGCGGCCTCCTCCGTGGCCAGCCTGTCCTTCGTCTGCCCCACGAATTGCGGCTCGCGGATGAAACAGGACACGAGGGCGCAGCCCCCCGTCACCAGATCGTCGCGGGTGATCAGGTCGGCCTTCCGGTTCTTCACCAGATCGCCATAGGCGCGGATGCCCTTCAGGATCGCCGCCCAGAACCCGCCCTCATGCGTCCCGCCCTCCGGCGTCGGCACCGTGTTGCAATAGGACTGGATGAACCCGTCCCGCGCCGGCGTCCAGTTGATCGCCCATTCCACCGATCCGGGCACGTTGTATTTCTCGGTGAAACTCACCTTCCCGGCAAAGGGCCGGTCGGCATAGGTCGACGTCTTGGCAAGCTGGTCCGAAAGGTAATCCGCCAGACCACCGGGAAAGTGGAACACCGCCTCCTGCGGGGTCTCGCCATCGTTGATCGCCGATTTCCAGCGGATCTCCACGCCCGAAAACAGATAGGCCTTCGACCGCACCATCTTCAGCAGACGCGCGGGCTTGAAGGTCTGGCTGCCGAAAATCTCGTGATCGGCATGGAAGGTCACCGACGTCCCCCGCCGGTTCGGCGCGGGCCCCACCTTCGTCACCGGCCCCTTCGGTATCCCGCGCGAGAATTCCTGCACGAACAACTCGCGGTTCCGCGCCACCTCCACCCGCATGTGGTCCGACAGCGCATTCACCACCGACGCCCCCACCCCGTGCAACCCGCCCGAGGTCGCATAGGCATCGCCGCCGAACTTGCCCCCCGCATGCAGCGTGCAGAGGATCACCTCCAACGCCGACTTGCCGGGAAACTTCGGATGCGGGTCGATCGGGATGCCCCGCCCGTTGTCGCGGATCGTCACCGCGTAATCGGCATGCAGCTCCACCTCGATCCGCGAGGCATGGCCCGCCACCGCCTCATCCATCGAGTTGTCCAGGATCTCCGCCACAAGGTGATGCAGCGCCCGCTCATCCGTCCCGCCGATATACATGCCGGGGCGCTTGCGGACGGGCTCCAGCCCCTCCAGCACCTCGATGGATGCGGCGTTGTAGCTCTGGTCCCCAGAGGAGAGGAGGTCATTGGCCATGCGCGTTGCTCGATTCTTATTGGGTGCGTTCCGGGCCGCGATTAGAGCATTGCGCAGGGGGCGGGCGCAAGATGTGGTGCCCTACCCCCGCGCCGCCCGCTGCCGCAGCCAAAGCGCAAGCTCGCCCTCATCCATAAGCCGCTGCGCGGCGCGGATGATGGCTTGACCCACATCCTCATGGCTCCACGTGATCTGAACGCCGTTCAGGTCGAGGCAGACGTCCATCGACTGGTGGGCGGTGCGCTTGTTTCCGTCATTGAAACAATGGCCCTGCGATATGGCGATGGCATAGGCCGCAGCAAGATCGAAGGCATCTTCGATCATGCCATAGGTCAGGCGATTTTCAACTCGGCCAAGCGCGCCTTCAAGCGACTTGTCACGCGCCCGACCGGGAATTTCGCCGGGGTTCAGGATGGCATCGTGGATACGTTCCACCAACTCGGCACTCAACAGGATGAAGGTCATTTGTCACGCAGGTAATCAAGGACGGGTTGGTTGATCTCGCGGCGGCGGTTCAGACTTTCCATCACCTCTTCCAGCGTCGCGACACGATGGTCGCCCTGATCCACCGCCTCGGCAGGCACAAGATAGCCCACAAGCGCCGAGTTCTTCAGGATCGCCACAGGCTGGCCATTGGCGCGGTCGAACACCTTCTGCGGCTCGCGCAGTTCGGTCATGGTGCAGATATTCGGCGTGGCAAGGCGGGTCATGGCACGGGCTCCCTTGAACAATGTGGAATGGAATATACACTGCATCGTGCAAATTTCCAAGGGAGGCACATCATGCGGGTTCTGTTCACGGGCGGGTCGGGCAAGGCGGGCAAGCATGTGGTGGCCTATCTCGCCGCAGCGGGGCATCGGGTGGTGAATGTGGACCGCGTGCCGCTGAACCATCCCGGCGTGCATGACTTCATCGCCGACATCACAGATGCGGGGCAGATGTTCTCGGTCATGTCCGGCCATGCGGGCTATGACGAACTGGACGAAGGCCCCGCCAAACCCTTCGACGCGGTGGTGCATTTCGCCGCCATCCCGCGCCTGATGATGTGCCCCGATACCGAAACCTACCGCGTCAACGTCCTCGGCACCTACAACGTGATCGAGGCCGCGGTGAAACTCGGCATCCGCAAGATCGTTATCGCCTCTTCCGAAACCACCTATGGCGTCTGCTTCTCCGAAGGCGTGGTCGACCCCAAGGTCCTCCCGCTGGACGAGGAATACGACATCGACCCGATGGACAGCTACGGCATGTCCAAGAAGGTGAACGAGGTCACCGCCCGCAGCTTCCAGCGCCGTTCGGGCGCCGACATCTACGCCCTCCGCATCGGCAATGTGATCGAACCGCATGAATATGCCACCGTCTTCCCGCCGCTGCGCGACGATCCGGGCCTGCGGCGGCGCATCACCTTCTCCTATATCGACGCCCGCGATCTGGGGCAGATCGTCGACCTCTGCCTGCAGAAGGACGGTCTGGGCTGGCAGGTCTTCAACGCGGTGAACGACACCAACTCCGTCCCGCAGGACAATGCGACCCTTCTGCGGCGCTTCTTCCCGAACGTCCCCCTCTCGCGCGAGATCGGGCCGCATGAAAGCCTGCTCTCCAATCGCAAGATCCGCGAGGTTCTGGGCTTCCGCGAACAGCACGACTGGCGCCGCTACGTCAAATGACACGGCCCCGGCGCGGCACGGGGTGCGGGGGCGATCCCGCATCCCCGTCCCGCGCCCCCTGACCGAAACGTGATCTCGCCAACCGCCCGCCCTGCCCTAACCTTGCATGATGCGGCATTGGCTCCTCCCCCTCCTTCTCCTCGCCACGCCCCTCCACGCACAGGAGGTGGACCTCGAACTCGTCCTCCTCGCCGATGCCTCCGGCTCCATCGATCAGGCCGAGATCGACTTCCAGCGTCAGGGATACGCGCAGGCCATCACCCATCCCGATGTCCTCTACGCCATCGCCTCCACCCTTACCGGCTCCATCGCGGTGACCTACGTGGAATGGGCGGCCAATCAGGCCGTCGTTGCCGACTGGACGGTCATCGCAGGCCCCGAGGATGCACAGGCCTTCGCCGAATCCCTCCTCGCGCCGCCCCGCCTCGCCTCCGGCCGCAACGCCATCGGCGCGGCGCTGCTCGAAGGCAAGCGCCTGATCGAGGATAACCAGATCACCGGCCTCCGCCGCGTCATCGATTTCTCCGGGGACAGCGCGAACAACTGGTCCGGCCCCTCCATCGAAGAGGCCCGCGCGCAGGTCCTCGCCGCCGGCATCACCATCAACGCCCTGCCCATCCTCCGCCCCGGCAGCAGCACGGGCGGCAGTGGCGACCTCGTCGCCCTCTATCAGGACCGCATCATCGGCGGCCCCGGCGCCTTCCTCGTCCCCGCCGATACCGGCGCGAAATTCACCGAGGCCGTCCGCCGCAAACTCATCCTCGAAATCGCAGGCAGCCAGCCCGACACCAAACAGACCACCGCACGTAGGGCGGGGTTCACCCCGCCTTGAAGGGCTTCACCCCATCTCGAAGAGGTTAACCCCGCCCCGGGCCTGACCCGGGGCCTCGTGGGTTTTCAGCAGGCCCCGGTTCAGGCCCGGGGCGGGGCATCTCTCAATATCCCTACCCCACCGCCCGCTGCGTGCTGACACTTTGCGGTACAGTTTCCGGCACGGAATCCAGTACGTCCGAAACAGCTACTTCTGCAGCACCTTCAGATATTCCGCCAGTTCCACCAACCGCACCGGCGTGGGCGTGGCGATCCCGTCGCCACCGTCATAGGGAACCAGCGTTCCATCCAGCAGGGCCGCGAATTTTGGCATCACCCGCGCCCCGTCCTTGCCCCCGGTATAGCCCCAGATCTGCGCCATCACCCGCGTCGCCGGAAACGCGCCACCGTTCTTCGCCGAAAGCTGCGTCAGGTCGGCAGGCTTGCGATCCAGCCCCCCGGCCAACTCGCCATCCCCCTTGCCCGATGCGCCATGGCAGGCCGCGCAGAAGGCGGCATAGTCGCCCGCCCCCGTGGTCTGCTCCTCCTTTTCCGTCCCCGGCAGCACACAGGCGGCCAGCACGAAAAGCGCAATCATGCCAATGGGATATAGGAATACACGCTGCATCGGGGCCCCTCCGTTCATTCTGCTTTACTCCAGCAAACCACGAAGCGGCCCTTACATCAACGCCCCGTATCCACGGGTCAGACGACGCGCCCCTGATCCAGCCGAACCACCCGGTCCATCCGCGCCGCAAGTTCCATGTTATGCGTGGCGATCAACGCCGAAAGCCCCGTCTCCCGCACCAGTTCCATCAGCGCGGCAAAGACCTGATCCGATGTCGCGGGGTCCAGATTTCCCGTCGGCTCATCCGCCAGCAAGAGCTTCGGGCGATTGGCCAGCGCCCGGCAGAACGCCACCCGCTGCTGCTCTCCGCCCGACAGCGCCGCAGGCCGGTGATCCGCCCGCGCGGCCACCCCAACGCGCCCCAGCAGATCCCTCCCCCGCGCCTCTGCCTCGCGCTGCGAAACACCATTGGCCAACTGCGGCAACACGATGTTTTCCAAGGCGGAAAACTCCGGCAGCAGGTGGTGGAACTGGTAGATGAACCCCACCTCCGCCCGCCGCGCCTCGGTCCGCGCGCGGTCCGACAGGCCGCCCATCTCCCGCCCGCCATGCAGCACGCGGCCACCATCCGCCGTATCCAGCAGCCCCGCGATATGCAGCAATGTCGACTTGCCCGCCCCGCTCGGCGCGACCAAGGCCACCACCTCGCCCCGCGCGACGGACAGCGTCGCCCCGCGCAGCACGATCACCTCCGAAGGCTTGCCCCGGTTATACCCCTTATCGATCCCCTCCAGAACCAGCGCCGCCTCACTCATAGCGCAGCGCCTCCACCGGGTTCATCCGCGCCGCCCGCCGCGCGGGAAACAGCGTCACGACAAAGGACAGGAACAAGGACAACCCCACCGCCGACAGCACGTCGCCAAGCTGCAACTTGGCAGGCAGCGCATAGATCCCCCGGATCGACGGATCCCAGACCCCGCCCCCCGCCATGTAGTTCACGAAGGAAAAGATCGGGTCGATATACAGCGCGAAAAGGCATCCCAGCACCACGCCCAGCGCCGTGCCCACCAACCCCGTCGAGGCCCCGCACAGGAAGAACACCCGCAAGACCGCCCCCTCCGTCAGCCCCATGGTCCGCAGGATGCCGATGTCGCGGCCCTTGTTCTTCACCAGCATGATAAGCCCGGAGATGATGTTCATCGACGCGATCAGCACGAGGATCGACAGGATGATGAACATGATGTTGTCCTCCACATCCAGCGCCCGCAGGAAGGCCCCGGCGCTGTCGCGCCATGTCCACAGCATCCCCTCCGGCCCCGCCGCCTGCAGCAAGGGCCCCGCCAGATCGTCCACCCGCTCCGGCTCGGCCACCATCACCTCGATCTCGTCGGCGCGGCCCTCCTTGTTGAAATAGGACTGCGCCTCGTCGAAGGGCATGTAGATCCGTGTGCGATCAATGTCATAGCGCCCGGCGGTGAAAATGTAGACCACCTCATAGGCATTCACCCGCGGGCTCGTGCCGAAGGCCGTCTTCACCCCCGACGGCGCGATCACCCGCACCCGGTCGCCCAGGCCCACGCCCAATTCCCGCGCGATGCCCGACCCGATGGCGATGCCCTCGCCGAACCGCGCGATATCGCCTTCCGCATTGGCCCCGATACCCACGCGCGGAATGGCCTCCAGATCGGCGGGCCGGATGCCGAAGACCTCCGCCCCCGTCGTCCCCTCCCCCGCCGTCACCATCACCTGCCCCTTGATCAGGGGCGCGGCCCGCGTGACTCCCGGCACCTCGGCCAGTCGCGCCGCCAGCGCGTCATACTCTTCGAACCCGCGCAAAAGCTGCCCGTTCTCGTTCACCCGCCCGGCGGAATAGACGGTCACATGCGCATTGGCCCCAAGGATCGTATCCACGAACTCCGCCCGGAACCCAGCCCGCACCGACAGCGTCGCGATCAGGGCAAAGACCGCCAGCGTGATCCCCACAAGGCTGATCCAGGTCATCACGCTGACCCCGCCCTCGGCCCGCCGCGCCCGCAGATAGCGCCATGCGATCATCCATTCGAACCGGGAAAAGGGGGCCGTCGTCGCCATGTCCAACCTGTCCAGACGCCCCGCAGGGCCGATGCGCGCGGACCTTGTCCGCAACGCCCCGCAACGTCAAGCCACGCCCCCGTGTAGGGCGGGGTTCACCCCGCCACAGCCACGGCCACCGCCGCGAAATGCAGCCCCGCCGCCACCGCCACGAACAGATGCCAGATGGCATTGTGGAACTTCAGCCCGTGCCAGCGATAGAACCCCACCCCCGCCACATAGGTCACGCCCCCCAGCGCCAAGAGCCAAAGCGAAACCCCCGGCAAGGCCTCGCGCGCCGGCCCAACCGCCGCCACGCCCACCCATCCCAAGGCGATATAGGCCAGCACCGACAGCCGGTCATACCGCCCCGGCAGCGCGATCTTCACCACCGCCCCAAGGATGGCCCCCGCCCAGACCACCCCGGCCAGCACGGCGGCAAAGACCCAGTCGTCGAACTGCACCACGACCGCCGTATAGGTCCCCGCGATCATCACATAGATGGCCGAATGGTCGAACCGCCGCAGCACCCATTTCAGCGCCGAATTCGGCACCATGTTATAGGCCAGCGAAAAGCCGAACATCGCGAAATACCCCGCCGCATAGACCGCCAGCGCCGCGAATGTCCCCAATTCCCCCCGCCCCAGCACATGCCCCAGCAGGACCGCGAAGGCGATCACCCCCGCCAGCAGCGCCACCGCATGCACGATCCCATCCGCCAGCAACTCGCCGGTTGAAAAGGGCCGCTTCTTCAATCGCGGATGATCGGCAGGCAGGGACATCGTCGAACTCCATCAGGTCTGCGCAAGGATACGCCACCCCACCCCGCAATCAACGCGACACCCCGCCCCCTGACGCGACGTCACGCAGACGCCCTCCCGCTACAAATTGGCGACCACGATCAGAAACAGCGAAAATCCCCCGGACAGCGCCGCCCGACGCCACGCCCGCCGATGCTCGCGGTGCCAGATCGCGACATAGTCGGGAAAGCGGTGATGGTGTTCCCATCGCCGCAGGTTCGGATGCGGCACCAGAATCTGGTCCCCCCGCTCCTCCGGATCGTTGAAAAGCGCGATCCGCGCCTGCCTCAGGATCGGCTGCGCCTCACCATTCACCTTGATCTGAACCCAGATGATGTTGCCGATCGCGATCAGCACCAGAATTCCGGGCAAAAGCTCCGTCCACATCACCCCCGACACCATGCGCCCCTCATCCCTTCGTCTCGGTCCCAAATACCCCGGGGGGAACGGCCCGGAACGGGCCGTGGGGGGCTGCCCCCCCTACCCCCGCATCGCCCAGAAGAGCCCACGCCGCATCATCTCCGCCGCCACCCCGGTGCCGATCACCGCAGCCTTGTGCCCAAGCGCATTGTAATAGACCCGTCCCCTGCCCCAGCCCTTGGTGAACACCACCGGCATAGCCACGGGTCCGTTCACCGAATGCGGCCCCTCCGCCACCGGGAAATCGCAGACCGCATGCACCCGCACCGCAGGGTCCACATGCAGGTAATACTGCTCCGTCTCCACCTCGAAATCCGGGCATCCCGCCACCACCGCATGGTCCGACACGACCCGCACCCCATAGCGCACCCCGTCATTCCCCGGATGCGCCACCCATTGTGCCCCCGTCAGGAACTGCCAGTCCACATTCCCCCGGAAGGCATCGCACATGCCCCCATGACAGCCCGCAATTCCCGCGCCCCCCTCGACCGCCGCCGCCACGGCCAGCGCCTGCTCCTTGCCGATCTCGCTCATCGTCCAGACCGGCACGATCAGGTCATACCCCGCCACCCGCCACGGATCGTCGAAACAGGCCAGCGTATCGAAGACATCGACCGCCACGCCCCCCTCGCGCAGCCAGCCCGCGAACAGCGCCGCCACCTGATCCGGCTCATGCCCGTCCCATCCCCCCCACGTCACCAAAGCCCGCGCCATTCCCGCCCCTCCCATCGGATTCCGACCGCAGGAAAGCCCACCCCGCCCCGCCTGTCCAGCGCCTTGCCCGCCCCCTCCTGACCGGAACGTGAGCAGCCGTGACCCCCTCCCCCATTCCCGCCCCCGCCCTTTCGCGCCATGCTCGCGACCCAGCCAGACCGGACCCACGCAGAATGCCCAACCGCCGCGCCTTCACCGCCGCCACCCTCGCCTTCCTCGCCACCCCCGCCCTCCTCCGCGCCCAGACCACCAACGCCACCGTCACGGCGCGCGACGCAGCCCTCGCGCTGCCGCAACTCCACGCCATCCTCGTGCAGCGCGGCACCGACCTGCCGCTGTCCGAGGCCCCGCGCGGCCCCGGCCTCGACCGCCCGGCCAATATCAAATCCTGCTCGAAAAGCCTGCTCGCCCTCCTGCTCGGCACGGCACTGGACCGGGGCGAAATCCCCTCCCTCTCCGCCCGCCTGTCCGACATCGCCCCCGACCTCCTCCCCCCGGATGCGACCGAGGGCGCGGCCGATCTCACGATGGAGGACCTCGTCACCCTGCGCGCGGGCCTGCGCGGCACCTCGGGCGAGAATTACGGGGCATGGGTCAATTCGCGCAACTGGGTGGCCCATGCCCTGCGCCAGCCCCGTCTCGCCCCCAATGGTGGGCGGATGATCTATTCCACCGGCACCACCCATATCCTCGGCGCGGCCCTCGCGAGGGCCAGCGGCGAAACCCTCCTCGGCCTCGCCCGCGAAAGGCTGGGCAGCCCGCTCGGCATCGAAATTCCCCCATGGACCCGCGACCCGCAGGGCTTCTACTTCGGCGGCAACGAAATGGCCCTCACGCCAGAGGCGATGCTGCGCGTGGCGGTCCTTCTGCGCGACGGTGGCCGCCACGACGGGCAACAGGTCATCTCCGCCGACTGGATCGCCGCCTCGCGGCAGGTCCGCACCCGCTCCCCCTTCTCGGGGCTGGGCTACGGCTATGGCTGGTTCCTGTCCGACAGCGGCTGGACCCTCGCCCGCGGCTTCGGCGGCCAGATCATCGCCGCCCATCCCCAAGCGGCGCTCGCCGTCGCCATCACCTCCGACCCCACGCAGCCCGCCCGATCCGAAGGCTATTTCGGCACGCTGATGCGCCTGCTCGACGGCCCCCTCCTCGCCCTCGCCTGACCCCGAAGAAAAAGGGGGGAGGCCACGCCTCCCCCCCGAATTTTCGCAGAAAATTCGTCCCCCCCCCTCGGGGCGCTTCACCGCCCCGCGTAGATCTGCGCGATCCGGTCCACCGCCGCCTCAGGCGACATCTCCTCGGACTCGCCCGTCCGGCGCGACGTGACTTCCACCACCCCGTTCGCCAGCCCGCGCGGCCCCACGGTGATCCGCCACGGCAGCCCGATCAGGTCCATCGTGGCGAACTTCGCCCCCGCCCGCTCGTCGCGGTCGTCATAGAGCGCCTCCAGCCCCCGCGCCGCCAAGGCCTTGTAAAGCCCCTCGCAGGCCGCATCCGCCGCGCCATCGCCCTGCTTCAGGTTCACGATCCCCACCGGGAAGGGCGTCACCCCCTCCGGCCAGATGATCCCCTTGTCATCGTGCGACGCCTCGATGATCGCCCCCAGCAGACGCGACACGCCGATGCCATGCGACCCCATCTCCACCGGCACGCGTGACCCGTCGGCGGTGACGACGGTCGCCCCCATCGCCTCGGAATACTTCGTCCCGAAGTAGAAGATCTGCCCGACCTCGATCCCGCGACCCACCTTCCGGTGCGCCTCCGGCACACCCGCAAACACCGCCTCGTCATGCGTCTCGTCCGTCCGCGCGTAAAGCGTGGTGAACTCCTCGCAGACCTTGGCCACCTGCGCGCGGTCGTCATAGTCGATATCGCGCGCGCCCAGCTTCAGCCCCGTCACGCGGTCGTCGTAAAAGACCTCCGATTCCCCCGTCTGCGCCAGAACGAGGAACTCATGCGTGTTGTCCCCCCCGATCGGGCCCGAGGCCGCGCGCATCGGGATCGCCGTCAGCCCCATCCGCTCGTAGGTCCGCAGGTAGGAAACCATGTGCCGGTTGTAGGCATGCAAAGCCGCCTCCCGGTCCACGTCGAAATTGTAGCCGTCCTTCATCAGGAACTCGCGCCCCCGCATCACGCCGAAGCGCGGCCGCATCTCGTCGCGGAACTTCCACTGGATGTGATAAAGCGTCAGCGGCAGGTCCTTGTAACTCCCCACATGCGCCCGGAAGATGTCGGTGATCATCTCCTCGTTCGTCGGCCCATACAGCATCTCGCGCTTCTGCCGGTCGGTGATGCGCAGCATCTCCTGCCCGTAATCGTCATAGCGCCCCGACTCCCGCCACAGGTCGGCGGGTTGCAGCGTGGGCATCAGCAGCGGGATATGCCCCGCCCGCACCTGCTCCTGATGCACGATCTCCTCGATCCGCTTCAGCACCCGGTAACCCAACGGCAGCCACGAATAGATCCCCGCCGCCTGCTGCTTGATCATCCCCGCCCGCAGCATATAGCGGTGCGACACGATCTGCGCCTCGGCAGGGTTCTCCTTCAGGACGGGCAGGAAATAGCGGGTCAGACGCATGGGAAGCCTCGTGCAAAACGTTCGGCACGTTCCTAGCCGCATCCCCGCACCGAGGCAATCACCCCCGCAGCTCCGCCCGTTCCGCCCGCAGCACGGAAACCAGCCACCAAAGCGCCCCCAATCCCACCGCCCCCGCCGCCAGAAACCCCAGCACATCCACCGCCATGCTCGACGCCGCCGCCAGATTGCCCGCCACCGACCAGCCCACACCCACGTAAAGGCCCACCCAGACCGCCTCTCCCGCCACACCCCAAGCCGTGAACCGCGCCCAGCCCTGCCCCGCTGCCCCCGCCGCCACGTTCACATAAGGCCCCAGCGCCGACACCAGCCAGCGCGACAGGAACACCGCCACGCCCCCCTTCCGCGCCAGAAGGTCCCGCGCCCGCGCCACGGGCGCCGCCTTCGCGCCCAGCCGGTCGATCATCCCCGCCCCGCCGAAACGCCCCGCGAAATATCCAGCCTGATCCCCCGCCACGGCCCCCGCCAGCGCCGCCCCCGCACTCCCCGCCAGCGTCAGGTCCCCCGCCGCCGCAAATCCCCCCGCCGCCAGCATCAGGATCGAGGCCGGGATCGGCAGCGCAAGACAGGACAGGAAGGTCCCCACCGCCAGCAGCCACCCGCCATAGATCGGCACAAGGCCCAGCAGCCAATCCGTCACGGCGCGCGCCCCGCATCCCGCTCGGCCCGCAGCGCCGCAACCGCCGCCTCCACCTCGGCGATCACCTCCGCCACCGGCACGCCCCGCATCCGCGCGATCTCCTCCAACGTCAGCGGATGCCCCGCAGGCAAGGGCAGCCCCGCCCGCGCATCGATCTCGCGCGGATCAAGGCCCCAGCTCCGCCCGACATAGCCCACCGTCATCCAGCCCGCGACGGCCTCTTCCCGGTGCTGCTCCCAATAGATGGCCCTCACCGTGAACCGCCCGGCAAAGAACAGCGCCAGACACAGCGACAGCACCACCACGCCCACCAGAACCGGATGCCGCCGCGCCACGCCCCTCATCGTCCTGCCCTCCGTCACCCAACGGCCCCCATCCTGCCCCCGTCCAATCGCCGCGCCAAGCCCCGCCCCCCTCAACGCCCGCCGCGCCCCGTTCCGTCGCGGCCAACGCGCCGATCACGGCCCTTCACGCCTGCGCCAGCGCCCTGAAATGCTGCAATCGCATATCACACCCGCCGCGTAACCCTGCCAGACAGCGCCACAGGGGCCTGTCGCGACTGCTTGCACAACAGGGGACCACCCGGAATGAAGATCAAACTCGCGCTCGCCGCACTCGCCCTCTCCGCCGCCACCGCACAGGCGCAATCCATCGTCGACATCGCCGCGGGCGATGAACGCTTCTCCACCCTCGTCGCCGCCGTCACCGCGGCGGGCCTTGCCGAAACGCTGGCAGGTCCCGGCCCCTTCACCGTCTACGCCCCGGTGAACGAGGCTTTCGCCGCCCTGCCCGAAGGCACGCTCGACACCCTGCTCAAGCCGGAAAACAAGGGGCAACTCACCGACATCCTGCTCTATCACGTCGATGACCGGAACCTCCCCGCCGCAGGCATCCCGAACGGCTCGAACTATTTCAAGCCGCTGCTTACCTCCCAGCGCCTCTGCATCACCAAGGGCGACGGGGGCGTGACCATCGCCGACGGCACGGGCGCCGTGGCCAATGTCGTCATCGCCGACATCAAGGCCGACAACGGCGTGATCCATGTCATCGACAAGGTCCTCCTGCCGGGCACCCGCCCCGCCTGCCACTGAGGCCGCGCCCCGGCGCCGTCACCCGGCGCCGGACACTGCCGCAGATCAGGGGCCCGCGCGGCAACCGCCGCACCGGGCCCCTGCCCACCCCGTGCAGGGCCCTTGCGCTGCAACGCGGCAGGCATGATATGTTCTCCTTCCGCAACCCGGAGGCGACCATGGCCCTGCCCGTTCGGCAACAGCTCTTTTACTGGGGGCTCGCTTCGGCGGTCTTCCTCCTCCTGCTCTGGGCCTTGGGCAATGTGATGCTCCCCTTCCTCGTGGGCGGCGCCATCGCCTATTTCCTCGACCCTGTCGCCGACCGGCTGGAACGCGCGGGCCTCAGCCGTGTGGGCGCGACCGTCACCATCTCGCTCGTGGCCCTCCTCATGGCGGTCCTCCTCGTCCTCGCCATCATCCCCACGCTGATCCAGCAATTGACCGGCCTCATCAACGCGGCCCCGGAAATCGCGCAGCGCCTGCAGACCTTCCTGATCGAACGCTTCCCCGAGCTTTCCGACAACACCTCCACCATGCGCCAGACGCTGGCCCAGATCGCCGCGGCGATTCAGGCCAAGGGCGGGCAGCTGGCCGAAACCCTGCTCACCTCGGCCATGTCGCTCGTCTCGGCGGTGATCTTCATCGTCGTCGTGCCGGTCGTGGCCTTCTACATGCTGCTCGACTGGGATCACATGGTGGCGAAACTCGACAGCCTCCTGCCCCGCGACCACGCCCCCACGATCCGCAGGCTCGGCAACGAAATCAACGCCGTCCTCGCAGGCTTCGTGCGCGGTCAGCTTTCCGTCTGCCTCCTTCTGGGCACCTTCTACGCCGTGGCGCTGATGGTGGCGGGCCTGCAATTCGGCCTCGTCGTCGGGGCCATCGCCGGGGCCATCACCTTCATCCCTTATGTCGGCTCGCTCGTCGGCGGGGCGCTGGCCATCGGCCTCGCGCTCTTCCAGTTCTGGGGCGACTGGGTCTCCATCGCCATCATCGCGGGCATCTTCGCGGCGGGCCAGTTCATCGAAGGCAACATCCTCACCCCGAAACTCGTGGGCAATTCCGTGGGCCTGCACCCGGTCTGGCTCCTCTTCGCGCTTTCCGCCTTCGGCTCCATCTTCGGCTTCGTCGGCATGCTGGTCGCCGTGCCCGTCGCGGCCTCGCTCGGCGTCCTCACCCGCTTCGGCATCCAGCAATACCAGTCCAGCCTCCTCTATCGCGGCTACGAAGGCCGCGACCTGCCCCCGCAAGCCAAGGCCCAGCCAAAGGACGGGGCCGCCGAGTGATCCGCCAACTGGCCTTCGACCTCCCCGCGCGCGAGGCATGGCGGCGCGAGGATTTCTTCCCCTCGCCCGCCAATGCCGCAGCCCTTGCCGCCGTGGATGACTGGCGGAACTGGCCGGGCGGCAAACTGGTGCTGACGGGCCCCAAGGGCAGCGGCAAGACCCATCTCGCCCGCCTCTGGGCGGCCGAGGCGGGCGCGGCCCTCCTGCCTGCCGCCGATCTCGCCACCGCCGATCTGCCCGCGCTGTCCTCCCATGGCGCCGTGGCGGTGGAGAATGCCGAAACCGCCGCAGGCAACCCGCAGGCCGAGGCCGCCTTCTTCCACCTCCACAACCTCGTCACCCAATCCGGCCACCTTCTGGTGACCGCCAGCCTCCCCCCGCGCGACTGGGGCCTTGCCCTGCCCGATCTCGCCTCCCGCCTGCAGGCCGCCGCTCTCGCCCGGATCGAGCCCCCGGACGACGCCCTCCTCTCCGCCGTCCTGATCAAGCTCTTCGCCGACCGCCAGATCACCGTGCCCCCCGCGCTGATCCCCTATCTGGTCGCCCGCATGGAACGCTCCATCGACGCCGCCCGCGCCATCGTCGCGGCCCTCGACGCCCGCGCCCTTGCCGAAGGCCGCCCGATCACCCGCCAACTCGCCGCGGACCTGCTCGGCAGCATCGACTGACCGCCCCTTCCCCGTTGCGCGAAACGGCCAATCAGCGTTCGCTGCGTGCTGACGGTTTGCGGTACGGTTTGCGGCACGCAGCTCGGCACAGCGCCCACAGCCCCTTCCCCGTTGCGCGAAACGGCCAATCAGCGTGCGCTGCGTGCTGACGGTTTGCGGTACGGTTTGCGGCAAGGTTCTCGGCACATCGCCCACAGCCCCCCGCCACGCCGCTGGACAGTTCCGCGCGGCAATGATCATCTGTCATCAAAGCGTTGCCTTTCCCCCTTACCCCGCGTGCCATGACCCAATCCGATTTCCTCAAAGCCCCCTTCCCCACCCCCGTTTCCCTCCGCGACGCGGAAAGGACGGGCCCCGCCCGTTTCTTCAACCGCGAACTGTCATGGCTCGCCTTCAACTGGCGCGTGCTGGACGAGGCCTCCAACCCCAACGTCCCCCTTCTGGAACGCCTGCGCTTCCTGTCGATCTCGGCCACCAACCTCGACGAATTCTACACCGTCCGCGTGGCGGGCCTCCGCGCCCTCGTCCGCAACGGCAACGCCACCCTGTCCGAGGATGGCCGCAGCCCGGCGGAACAGCTTGCCCTGATCCACGCGGATGCGCGCAAACTGATGCAGACCCAGCAAACCGTCTTCAACCGCCTTAAGAAAGAGATGGAATCCCAAGGGATTAGCATCCTCACCCGGTCAAAGCTCACGGCCCGTGACCTCAAGCATCTGGAAGACCACTTCCTCAACAAGGTCTTCCCCGTCCTCTCGCCCTTGGCCATCGACCCGGCCCATCCCTTCCCCTTCATCCCCAATACGGGCTTCTCCCTCGCGCTCGAACTCGAACGCGAAAGCGACCACCGCTCGCTGCAGGCCCTGCTCCCCATCCCCCAGCAGATCGCGCGTTTCGTCCCCCTTCCCGGCAAGCCCGGCGAACACCGCTACCTGCCGCTCGAGGAACTGCTCCTCTTGCATCTCAACATGCTCTTCCCCGGCTATACCGACCGGGGCCATTGCATCTTCCGCGTCCTGCGCGACAGCGACCTCGAGGTGGAGGATGAGGCCGAAGACCTCGTCCGCGAATTCGAGACCGCCCTGAAACGGCGGCGGCGGGGCGAGGTGATCCGCCTCAAACTCTCCGCCGGTGCCCCCCCGGAACTGCGCGCCCTCGTGATGGACGAACTCGGCGTGACCGAGGACATGGTCGTGGAAATCCGCGGCCTTCTGGGCATCGCCGACCTCAAGGAACTGGTCCTCTCCTCCCGCCCCGATCTGCTATGGCCGCCCTTCACCTCGCGAATTCCCGAACGGGTCCAAGACCATGACGGCGATCTCTTCGCCGCGATCAAGCAGAAGGACATCCTTCTGCACCACCCCTACGAATCCTTCGACCTCGTCATCCGCTTCCTCGAACAGGCCGCCCGCGACCCCAACGTTCTGGCCATCAAGCAGACGCTTTATCGCACCTCATGGGACAGCCCGATCGTCTCCGCCCTCTGCGAGGCCGCCGAGGCGGGCAAGTCGGTGACCGCCCTCGTGGAACTCAAGGCCCGCTTCGACGAGGCCGCCAACATCCGCCAGTCCCGCCGCCTCGAACGCGCGGGCGCGCATGTCGTCTACGGCTTCATCCACTACAAGACCCACGCCAAGATCAGCACCGTCGTCCGGCGCGAGGGCGAGAACCTCGTCACCTATACCCATTACGGCACGGGCAACTACCACCCCATCACCGCCCGCATCTACACCGACCTCTCCTTCTTCACCTGCGATGCGGCGCTGGGGCGCGATGCCACCAAGGTCTTCAACTACCTCTCCGGCTATGTGCAGCCGGAGGGCCTTGAAAACCTTGCCATTTCCCCCATCACCCTGAAACCCCGCCTGCTCTCCCTCATCGCCGAGGAGGCCGATCACGCCCGCGCGGGCCGTCCCGCCGAAATCTGGGCAAAGATGAACTCCCTCATCGACCCCGAGGTGATCGACGCCCTCTACGCCGCCTCACAGGCGGGCGTGAAGATCAGCCTCGTCATCCGCGGCATCTGCGGCCTCCGCCCCGGCGTGAAGGGCCTGTCGGAAAACATCCGCGTCAAATCCATCGTCGGGCGCTTCCTCGAACATTCCCGCATCGTCTGCTTCGGCTCCGGCCACGGCTTGCCGTCCAAGAAGGCGCGGGTCTTCTTCTCCTCCGCCGACTGGATGGGCCGCAACCTGAACCGCCGCGTGGAAACGCTGGTCGAGGCGAAGAACCCCACGGTGAAGGCCCAGATCGAAGGCCAGATCATGGCCGCGAATCTGGCGGACGAGGCGCAAAGCTGGGTCCTCCACGCCGATGGCAGCTATCACCGCGAACTCGCCCCTGCCGATGGCAACCTCTTCAATTGCCACCGTTTCTTCATGGAAAACCCTTCGCTTTCCGGGCGCGGGACGGCGGGCGCAAAAGATGTCCAGCGCCTTGCCCAGTTGCGGGACGATGGCGCCACGCCCTGAACGGCGGGGCCGCCATCGCCCGAATCCTTGACCATCCCCCCCTTCCGCGCCACCTTGCAGCCCGCAAGACGAAGGACCGACGCCATGACCCAATCCGCCACCGCCTCCGACCCCGGCAGTGACGAGGACTGGGGTCCCTTCGGTCGCCCGCTCTTCGACGACCCATCCGCCCGCGCCCTGTCGCGCGTGGGCGTGGTCGACGTGGGCTCCAACTCCGTCCGCATGGTCGTCTTCGACGGCGCGGCGCGGTCGCCGGCCTATTTCTTCAACGAAAAGATCATGTGCGGCCTTGGCAAGGGCCTGCACGAAACCGGTCGCCTGAACCCAAAGGGACGCGAACGCGCCCTCGCCGCCCTGAAACGCTTCGCGCTGCTGGCCGAAGGCATGGGCATCAGTTCCCTCACGGTCGTCGCCACTGCCGCCACCCGCGAGGCCGAGGACGGACCCGACTTTCAGGCCGAAATCCTGCGCGAAACCGGCCTGAAGCTCTGGGTCATCGACGGCGACGAAGAGGCTCGCCTCTCCGCGCAGGGCGTACTTCTGGGCTGGCCCGAAGCGAAGGGCATCGTCTGCGACATCGGCGGCAATTCCATGGAACTGGCCCGCATCGGCGACGGCAAGGTGGGCAAGCGCATCTCCACCCCGCTCGGCCCCTTCCGCCTGCAACAGGTCAAGGGCGAGCCGGACAAACGGAAGAAGCTCATCGACCGTGTCCTGAACACCGCTCAGGCGCAGATCAAATCGACGGGCGAACGCATCTACCTCGTCGGAGGCTCTTGGCGCGTCATCGCCCGGCTTGACATGGAACGCCGCAACTACCCCCTGACCGTCCTGCACGAATACCGCATGACGCCGCAAAGCCTTTCGGACACGCTGGACTGGATCGCCGCCTCCGACCTTGCCCTCCTGCGCGCCAAGACGGGCACGTCCAACGAACGCATGGAACTCGTCCCCCTCGCCTGCGAGGTGCTGCGCGAACTCATCCGCATCCTCAAACCGTCCGAGATCGACGTCTCCGCTTATGGCATCCGCGAAGGCCTGCTCTACGAACAGATGCCCCCCCGCCTGCGCCAGCGCGACCCGCTGATCGAGGCCGCGCGCATGGCCGAACTCACCTCCGCCCGCATCCCCGGCTTCGGGAAGAAGCTCTATGACTTCCTCCTCCCGCTCTTCAAGGATGCCGACAAGGAACGCCTGCGCCTGATCAAGGCCGCCTGCCTGCTGCACGACACCACATGGCGCGCCCATCCCGATTACCGCGCCGAAGTCTGCTTCGACAACGCCACCCGCGCCAACCTTGGGGGGCTGGATCATCCGGGCCGCGTCTTCCTTGGCCTCTCACTCCTGCACCGCTATAAGAATTCCCGCTCCGGCTCCCGCCTCGAACCGCTCTTCCGCCTGCTCACCGACCAGCAGATGCAAGAGGCCGAGGTGCTGGGAAAAGCCATGCGCTTCGGTGCCATGTTCTCCATCGCAGACCCGGCAGAGGCGGGCGCGTTGCGCTGGCAGGCCAAGAAGAAGGTGCTTGAACTCGCCCTCACCCCCCGCGGCAAGGCCCTGTTCGGCGAGGTGGCGCAGGCGCGTTTCTCCTCTCTCGCCCTTGCCATGAAGGCCACGGCCAAGATCATCGACGCCTGATGCTGACGCTCGATCATCTCGCCATCTCCTGCACCGATCTCGCGGAAGGCACCGCGGCGGTCGAGGCCGCGCTCGGCCTGCCCCTCTCGCCCGGCGGGCAGCATCCGCATATGGCCACGCATAACCGCCTGCTCTCGCTCGGCCCCGACCTCTATCTGGAGGTGATCGCCGCCGATCCGTCGCAGCCCCGCCCGGCATGGCCGCGCTGGTTCGACCTCGACCGTTTCACCGGCCCGCCCCGCCTGACCAACTGGATCTGCCGGACCGACGATCTGGACCGCGAACTCACCCATGCGCCCCCCGGCACGGGAACGCCCGTCGCCCTGCAACGCGGCGATTTCCGCTGGCGCATGGCGGTGCCGGAAACCGGCATCCTGCCCTTCGACAACCGCTTTCCCGCCCTGATCGAATGGGAGGGCCGCGCCCACCCCGCCCCCCGCCTGCTGGACCTTGGTGCAAGGCTGACGGCGCTGCACATCACCCATCCCGATGCCGATGCCCTGCGCACGGCCCTGTCACGGCTGAAGGACCATCGCGTCACTGTCGAACAGGGCGCGCCTGCCCTGCGCGCAACCATCGCCACCCCGCAGGGCGAAAGACTGCTCGCATGATCCGCGACGCCACCGCCGCCGATGCCCCCGGCATCGCCGCCATCTGGAACCCAGTGATCCGCGATACCGCCATCACCTTCAACTCCGCCGAAAAGACCACGGACGAAATCGCAACGATGATCCGCGACCGTCAGGCGGCTGGCCACGGCTTCCTCGTGGCCGATGAGGGCGGCATCATGGGCTTTGCCACCTATGCGCAGTTCCGGGGCGGCGTGGGCTATGCCCGCACCATGGAACACACCATCCTCCTCGCCCCCGCAGCCCAAGGTCGCGGCCTCGGCCTTGCCCTCATGGCAGCGCTGGAATCCCATGCCCGCGCGGCCGGTGCGATCTCGCTTTTCGCGGGCGTATCGGCAGAAAACCCCGCCGGACGCGCCTTCCACGCCCGCGCGGGCTTTGCCGAGGTGGCTATCCTGCAACGGGTGGGCTTCAAATTCGGCAGAACCATGGATCTGGTGCTGATGCAGAAGTTCCTCGCCTGACTTCCGCCTGCAACTGCACTATCATCCCCCAATGTCGATCTGGACCCGCATCGCCGAAGCCCTCTCCGCGCTCGCCCAAGGCGAACCGCTGTCCACGGTCTTCGACAAATTGCAGGGCAAGGTGGACAGCCGCCCCGAACTGACCGTGGGCTTCACCATCGCCGTCATCGCGCTGGGGGCCAAGATCGCCAAGGCCGACGGGCAGGTGACCCGGGACGAAGTCACCGCCTTCCGCCGCGTCTTCACCATAGACGAGGGCGAAACGGAAAACGCCGCCCGCGTCTTCAACCTTGCCCGGCAGGATGTCGCGGGCTTCGACGCCTATGCCCGCAAGATCGCCGCCATGTTCGGCGCCAATCACCGCGACGTGCTGGAAGACGTGATGGAGGGGCTGTTCCTCATCGCCCTCGCCGACGGGGCCTATCACCCCGGCGAGGATGAATTCCTGCGCGAGGTCGCGCGTATCTTCGGCCTCACCGAAAGCTGCTTCCGCGCCCTACGCGCCAGCTTCGTCGAAGGCGCGCCGCGTGACCCCTATGACGTGCTGGGCATCCCCCCCGGCACGCCCCTCTCGGATGTTCGCGAGGCATGGAAGCGCGCGGTCAAGGAACACCATCCCGACAGGATGCTCGCCCGTGGCGTGCCGGAAGAGGCGATCAAACTAGCCGAACGCCGCCTCATCGCGCTGAATGCCGCGTGGGAGGAAATCTCCGCCAAGGAGGCGGCCTAGGGCCATGCCCGCCGCAGCCCGCCCATGGCTGCGCCTTGCGACCTACAATGTCGAATGGTTCAACGCGCTCTTCGATGACGCGGGCCGCCCGCTGGACGACATGCAGCCCTCCGCCCGCTATGGCATCACCCGCGACCGGCAACTCACCGCGCTGCGCAAGGTCTTTTCCGCGCTGGATGCCGACGGCGTGATGGTGATCGAGGCCCCCGACACCAACGGAAAACGCTCCACCACACGCGCCCTCGAACGCTTCGCCGAAAGCGCGGGCCTCCGCGCGCGCAAGGCCATCATCGGCTATCCGTCTGATACCGAACAGGAAATCGCCTTCCTCTACGACCCCGACCGCCTCACCCCGCGCCACGATCCGCAAGGCGACCCCGCCCCCCGGCACGGCGCGCACGGGGCCCCGCGCTTCGACACGGCCTTCCGCTATGACCTCGACGCCGATGGCATCAGCGAAACGATCCGCTTTTCCAAACCCCCGCTGGAACTGGCTGTCACCTGCGACGGCCACGCTCTGCGCCTGATCGGGGTCCATGCCAAGTCGAAGGCCCCGCATGGCGGGCGCGATGGCACGGAATCCATCCGCATCGCCATCGAGAACCGCCGCAAGCAACTGGCGCAATGCCTCTGGCTGCGCGAAAGGGTCGTGCGCCACCTGACGGCGGGCGACAGCCTGATCGTGCTGGGCGACCTGAACGACGGCCCCGGTCTGGATGAATACGAAAAGCTCTTCGGCCATTCCGGGGTGGAAGTGGTCCTTGGCCTCGACGGCCCACCCGACCTCCGGCTCTTCGATCCCCATGCCGCCATGGCCATCACCCAGCGCATGGGTGTCGCCCCCTCCACCGCGCGCTTCTTCATCGCGCCGCAGAACCACTGGTTCAGCGCACTGCTGGATTTCATCATGATCTCGCCCGATCTCTGCGCCACTGCCCCGCGATGGCGCATCTGGCACCCGCATGACGACCCCGCCTTGGCGGATGATCCGGCACTCTGGGCGGCGCTGCTGGATGCCTCCGACCATTTCCCCGTCACGCTGGACCTTGCCGCCCCCCTTGCACCGCCGCCCGCAACCCCCATCTAGGCAGCATGATGAAAACCCGCGCCGCCCTCCTCTCCCTCGCCCTCCTCGCCCCCCTGCCGCTAACCGCGCAGGAGGCCGCCCCCGCCGATCCCCCCGCCACCGAGGAAGAGGGGCCCTCCCTCATGGAACGCGGCCTTTCGCTCTTCTTCGAAGGGTTCAGTCAGGAACTGGAACCGACGCTGGATGAAATGGCCAAGGCGCTGGAACAATTCGGCCCCGCCGTCGCGCCCGCGCTGGAAAGCCTGATGTCGATGGTCGACGACATGACGAATTACGAAATGCCCGAGATGCTGGAAAACGGCGACATCATCATCCGCCGCAAACCCGAAGCACCCCCGGTGGAACCCCCGGCAGACGGCGTGGAACTCTAGGCGCGCCCGTCCCGGACCCGCTCCGGGACCTCCATCGGACCCGGAAAACTCCACCACCTCACGCCAACATCGCCGCAGCGACCGCCCGCCCCGACAGCACGGCCCCATGCGCCGTGCCAAAATAAACGTCGGAACAGGCCTCGCCCGCGAACCACAGCGCCCCGTCCCATTCCGCCCCAGCCAAAGCGCGGCGGTCCTTCGGACCGGAGCCCACGGCGTTGAAACTGTAACTGCCCAGACTGAACGGATCGCGCCCCCAGCGCGTCACCTGCGCTGCCACCGGCGCGGGAAAGCCGCTGCCGAACATCGCCCGTAGCGAGGCCACCGCCTGATCCACCGTCGCCCGATCATCCAGCGCTTCGATCCCTGCCGCCTGATCCCCGGCATTGAACCCCAAAAGCACCGGCATCCCCGCCGCCCGCGCCAGTGACACCCACTCCGCCCAAAGCCCCGACTCCGGCCCCAGCCAGCCGATCCAATCCACATCCTCCGGCCACGCGACCCGGTCGAACCGCAACCAGCACTTGTTCAATAGCCCCATGCCCAGCGCGGCAATCGCCGCCGCGCGCCTTGGCGCCAATGGCGCGGCAAACCGCACCCGTCCGGCCTGCAACACCCCCAGCGGCAGGGTGCAAAGGATAGGCCCCGCCGCGATCACAGACCCATCCGCCAGAACCACCCGCCCCGGCGCGATCTCTGCCACCTCGGCCCCGGTGCGCACCTCCAACCCCCGCGCCAGATGCCGCGCCACGGCATCGAACCCGCCGGGGAACAGCACATCCTCGCCGTCGAACTCTTCGCCCTCGTCGCCATACCATGCCGAAAGGCGCCGCGCCGGCCCGCCATATTCCTGCTCCAGCGTGCTGTTGATCAGATAGCGCACCAACCGCCGCTCCGCCGCATCGGCCCCGCGCCACCCCTCCGACGCCTCCACCGCCGCTAGAACCGAGATATCCCGTTCTCCCTTCCCTGCCGCCGCAAGGGCCCGCCTCAGAATGCGCTCCGCCCCGCGCAGATCGGGATCGATGTCCCGCCCCCCCGCATCCAGCAGAACCGCGCGGTCATAGCTCGTCGCCACCCCGCGCGCCCCGGCCTCGCGCGCCAAGGCCGTCAGCGGATTGCCCGTCACACCATGAATCCAGCTCGCCCCCAGATCGACAGGCAAGTCCGGCCAGAGCCGCGAGGTGTGCAGCCGCCCGCCCACGCGATCCCGCGCCTCAAGCACCGTCACCGCAACCCCGGCCCCGGCCAGAGCCCGCGCGGCCGACAGCCCCGCCAGCCCTGCCCCGATCACCACGACCGGCGCATCACCCGCCCGCGCCGCCATACCACGCGCCCCCAGCACCGAAACCCCGACACCCGCAACAAAGGACCGACGGTCCATCACACGCTCCTACCCCGTCAGGCCCGCGCCTGACGGATCAGATCAAGGATCTCGCGCGCCGCTTCCGGGATGTTCGTCCCCGGCCCGAAGATCGCCTTGACGCCATTGTCATAGAGGAACTGGTAGTCCTGCTGGGGGATCACGCCCCCGCAGATCACAAGGATATCCTCCGCCCCCGCAGCCTTCAGCGCCTGCACCAGCTTTGGTGCCAGCGTCTTGTGCCCTGCCGCCTGCGACGAAATCCCCACCACATGCACATCGTTGTCGATGGCATCCTGCGCGGCTTCCTCAGGCGTCTGGAACAGCGGCCCCACATCGACGTCAAAGCCGATATCGGCGAAGGCCGTGGCAATCACCTTCGCCCCCCGGTCATGCCCGTCCTGCCCCATCTTGACGACCAGCATCCGCGGACGCCGCCCCTCGGCCTCGGCAAAGGCCTCCACGTCCTTCTGGATCTGGGCAAAGCCCTGATCCCCCTCATAGGCCGCACCATAGACACCCGCGAGCGTCTTCACCTCGGCCCGATGCCGCCCGAACACCTTTTCCATCGCGTCCGAAATCTCCCCGACAGATGCCCTCGCCCGCGCGGCCTCGACCGCCGCTTCCAGCAGGTTGCCACCCTCGGCCGCCCGCCGCGTCACCTTGGCCAAAGCGGCCTGACAGCGCCCCTCGTCCCGCGCCGCCCGCGTGGCGCGCAACCGCGCCACCTGCGCCTCGCGCACGGCGACATTGTCGATGTCGAGGATGTCGATCGGCTCTTCCTTGTCCTTGCGGTACTTGTTGACGCCGACGATCACCTCCTCGCCCCGGTCGATCATCGCCTGCCGCCGCGCGGCAGACTCCTCGATCCGCAGCTTCGGCATGCCGGAGGCGACGGCCTTCGTCATGCCCCCCATCGCCTCGACCTCCTCCATCAGCGCCCAAGCCTCCTCGGCCAGCTTGGCCGTCAGGCTCTCGACGTAATAGGACCCAGCGAGGGGATCGACGACCTTCGTCACCCCCGTCTCCTCCTGCAGGATCAGCTGCGTGTTCCGCGCGATCCGCGCCGAAAACTCCGTCGGCAGCGCAATCGCCTCGTCCAAAGCGTTGGTGTGCAGCGACTGCGTCCCCCCCAGCACCGCCGCCATCGCCTCGTATGCCGTGCGGATGACGTTGTTGTAGGGGTCCTGCTCCTGCAGACTGACGCCCGATGTCTGGCAATGCGTCCGCAGCATCAGGCTCGACGCCTTCTTCGCCCCGAACCCTTCCATGATCCGGTGCCACAGCATCCGCGCCGCGCGCAGCTTCGCGGCCTCCATGAAGAAATTCATCCCGATGGCGAAGAAGAACGACAACCGCCCCGCGAAATCGTCCACATCCATCCCCCGCGCCAGCGCCGCGCGGACATATTCCCGCCCGTCGGCTAGCGTGAAGGCCAGCTCCTGCACGAGGTTCGCCCCCGCCTCCTGCATGTGGTAGCCCGAGATGGAGATGGAGTTGAACTTCGGCATCTCGCGGCTGGTGTATTCGATGATGTCCGCGATGATCCGCATCGAAGGTTCGGGCGGATAGATATAGGTGTTCCGCACCATGAACTCCTTCAGGATGTCGTTCTGGATCGTCCCCGACAGGTCCGCCCGCGCCACCCCCTGCTCCTCGCCCGTCACGATGAAATTCGCGAGGATCGGGATCACCGCCCCGTTCATCGTCATGGAAACGCTGATCTTTTCCAGCGGGATGCCGTCGAACAGCACCTTCATGTCTTCGACCGAGTCGATGGCAACGCCCGCCTTGCCCACATCCCCCACGACGCGCGGATGGTCGCTGTCATAGCCTCGATGGGTGGCAAGGTCGAAGGCCACCGACACCCCCTGCTGCCCTGCCGCCAGCGCCTTGCGGTAGAAGTTGTTCGACTCCTCCGCCGTCGAAAACCCCGCATATTGCCGGATCGTCCAGGGCCGCCCCGCATACATCGTGGCCCGCACCCCCCGCGTGAAGGGCGCGATCCCCGGCAATTCGCCCATCTGCGGCAGGCCCGCCGTATCC
The DNA here is from genome assembly GCF_051132405.1 of Tabrizicola sp. M-4. Taxonomy (GTDB): domain Bacteria; phylum Pseudomonadota; class Alphaproteobacteria; order Rhodobacterales; family Rhodobacteraceae; genus Paragemmobacter. The sequence goes on along the minus strand of NZ_CP128606.1, from coordinate 1,135,440 downwards.
TCCGCCGTATAGAGCGGCTTGACCGCGATCCCCTCCAGCGTCTGCCATGTCAGGCTGTCGGGGTCCGCCCCCTTCAACTCTTTCGCCGCCAGCCCGCGCCATTTCGCCAGATTGTCCGACATCTCTTTTCCTTCCTTCACGCCGACCCAACACAGAGTGGTTGGCACCCGGCATATCCCTTGGGTTTTCAAACCCCTGCCCTATATTCAGGGGCAAAGGGGAACCGCATGAAACTGCTTCGAACCGCGCTTGTCGCAGCCCTCCTGCCGCTATCCGCCCTCGCGCAGGAAACACCCGCCCCGACCGGGGATTTCGCCCCCGTCGCGGCGGCGGATGTCGTCTGGTCCGACCTCATGTATGTCAAACGCCCCGTGGTGGTCTTTGCCGACAGCCCGAACGACCCGAACTTCATCCGGCAAATGGAACTCATCGCCCGCGATCCCGGACAGTTGGCCGAACGCGACGTCATCCTCATCACCGACACCGATCCCGACGCCCGCACCGAGGTGCGCATGAAACTCCGCCCGCGCGGGTTCTCGTTGGTTCTGCTGGACAAGGACCTGAAGCCCGTGATCCGCAAACCCCTCCCGTGGGAGGTGCGCGAGATCACGCATGCCATCGACAAGTTCCCCCTGCGCCGGCAGGAAATCCAGCAAGGCGCAGGCCGCGGGACGGGGGGCTAGGCCCCCCGACCCGGCAGAACACAGCGACAGGGCGCTTGCAGCGGCCATCGTCTCACTCGAACTCCATGATCACATCGTCCACCTTCAGGCTCGCCCCCGCAGCCGCGTTGATCTTCTTGACCACGCCGCGCCGTTCGGCCTTCAGGATGTTCTCCATCTTCATGGCCTCCACCGTCGCCAGCGCCTGACCTTCCTGCACCTCGTCCCCCTCGGCTACGGCGATCTTCACGACCAGACCGGGCATCGGGCAAAGCAGGAACTTCGACGTATCCGGCGGCAGCTTCTCGGGCATCAGCAGCGCAAGCTCATGCTGGCGCGGGCTGCGGACGAAGCACTTCACCTCCGCCCCCCGCACCCGCAGACGGAAGCCCATCGGGACCTTGCCGACCTTCAGAACCAGCGGCTCGCCATCCACCATCAACCGCGCCAGCGGTTGCCCCGGCGTCCAGTCACTCTCCACCCGATGCTTCGTCCCTTCGGCGAAGGTCACCGTGGACCCGCCCTTGTCGGCCGCAACCGTCACTGGGAAAGCCTCGCCCTGCAGCGAAACCACCCAGTCATCCCCCACCCGCCGCTGATGGTTGTCCATCGTCCCGGTGATCTTCGTCCGCCGGATCTCCGCCACGCGGTTCATCGCCGCCGCAGCCGCCGCCACCCGCCGCAGCATAGGCGCATCCAGCGTGGCCCCTTGGAACCCCTCCGGATATTCCTCCGCGATGAAGGCCGTCGTGATGTTGCCGCTGACGAAACGCGGATGGTCCATCACGGCGGAACAGAAGGGCAGGTTGTGCCCGATCCCCTCCACCTCGAAGGTATCCAGCGCCAACCGCATCTCCTCGATCGCCGCCTCCCGCGTCTCGCCCCATGTGCAGAGTTTGGCGATCATCGGGTCGTAATACATTGAGATTTCGCCGCCCTCATAGACGCCGGTATCGTTCCGCACGATCCCGCCGCCCGCCGTCTTGCCCTCGACCGGGGGCCGATAGCGGGTGAGGCGCCCGATGGAGGGCAGGAAGTTCCGATACGGATCCTCGGCATACAACCGGCTTTCCATCGCCCAGCCGTTGATCTTCAGATCCTCCTGCCGGAACGGCAAAGGCTCTCCCGCCGCGACACGGATCATCTGCTCCACAAGGTCCACGCCGGTGATCAGCTCCGTCACCGGATGCTCCACCTGCAAGCGGGTGTTCATCTCGAGGAAGTAGAAGTTCCGGTTCCCGTCAACGATGAACTCGACCGTCCCCGCGCTCGTATACCCCACCGCCTTCGCCAGTGCGCAGGCCTGCTCCCCCATCGCCTTGCGCGTCGCGGCGTCAAGGAAGGGCGACGGCGCCTCTTCGATCACCTTCTGGTTCCGGCGCTGGATGCTGCACTCCCGCTCGTGCAGATAGACGCAATTGCCATGCTTGTCGGCCAGCACCTGAATCTCGATATGCCGCGGCTGCGTCACGAACTTCTCGATGAAGATGCGGTCATCCCCGAAGGATGCCGCCGCCTCGTTCTTCGACGACTGGAACCCCTCCGCCGCCTCCTGATCGTTCCAGGCGATGCGCATCCCCTTGCCGCCACCGCCGGCACTGGCCTTGATCATCACCGGATAGCCGATCTCGCGGGAAATCCTCACCGCCTCCTCGCTGTCCGCGATCAGGCCCATGTAACCGGGAACCGTCGAAACCCCCGCCTCCTGCGCCAGCTTCTTCGAGGTGATCTTGTCCCCCATCGCCTCGATCGCAGGCGACGGCGGGCCGATGAAGACGACCCCCTCCTTCTCCAGCGCGGCGGCGAAATCCATCCGCTCCGACAGGAAGCCGTAACCCGGATGCACCGCCTCCGCCCCCGTGGCGCGGATCGCCTCCATGATCCGGTCGATCACGATATAGGACTGGTTCGCAGGCGGCGGCCCGATATGCACCGCCTCATCCGCCATCTTGACATGCAGCGCGTTGCGGTCGGCGTCGGAATAGACGGCCACCGTCTTGATGCCCATCTTCCGCGCGGTCTTGATGACGCGGCAGGCAATCTCGCCCCGGTTGGCGATCAGGATCTTCTTGAACATCTCTCTCCCCTTCCACCGCGCCCGGGCCGGGGCACGGAAATGACAAAGGCCACCGGGGCGATCTGCCCCGATGGCCTTCCAACAGTTGCGTGACGCCGCCCGGAAGCGGCGATCAGATCAGTAGCGACGGCAGGGCGGCAGCCCCGGCAGACCGCAGGACGCAGCCCCGGCCAGCGCGCCAAGCGCGGCGCCTGCGACCATGTTCTCGTCCATCGCGTCGGCAATGGCCGCACCTGCGACGGCGCCGCCAAGACCACGCTCGGTCGGGGTCGCCATGCACCCTGACAGGGTCGTGGTCGCCAGGGCGAGGATGACAAAATATTTCCGCATGGCTCGATGCCTCTTTGGGTTGTGATTGAGGCGGATATTACCGCTTTCACCACGCCGTGAAACCCCAAACCTTCGTGATGATCGGCCCTTGGCCCGCCATCGGCAAAAGCACGCGCATCCCGCCGCATACCGCCAAACGGAAAAAAGTCCGGCCGCCACGCAGGCGCGGCAGACCGGACACAGGGGAAAGGGGTACAGTCTAGGCAGAGACGGGGCGCGTAGGAACACCACCCCGCACGGGCTTCAGACTGGCCAACCGCGCCCGCCTTGGCAAATGCGAATTCCGCCCCGAAACGGGCCTGTGCGGAAGCTTGCCGGAATGCGGAACGGATCGGCGGATGCATGCCTAGTCGTCCCCGTCATCGTCGTCGAAATCATCGTCGAACCCGAAATCGGGCGCATCCGGCGCAAAGACCTCGGGGAAGGACGCCTCGGCCCGCTTGCGGTCGATCCTCAGCAGCGCCTCATAGGAACAGGGATCGAACGGGTCCTCCGCCGGCACCACCTCGCGCCCGAACAGCCAGCTCAGACGCCCCGCATCCAGATTGCCCCGCTCGAACGGCTCTTCCCCGAACTGCGCCCAAAGCGCGGCCATGAAACCCTGATCCGCCATGCGGTCGGCATGCTTGCGGTCCTTGAACCGCTCGCGCCGGGTGATCTTGGTCGGGCCGTCCTTCTTGTTGGCGCGGCGGATGGTGAACTGGAAATCGGTGCCGGGAAGGCGGCCCGGAAAGCCGCGATGTTTCAGCATGGTCTGCCCCTTTCGATGCCAAGGGGCGCGTCATGGCCGATCAGGGGCGCGGCGTCAAACCGCGGCGCGCACAGAATAAGGGCGGGCCGGGGCGCAACCGCCCCTTTGGCCCGCCCAAATTCATTACTTGTATTTGCCGGTGTAGGTCGGCTCGGTCGACACCGGGGTGTCAACGTAGACGACTTCTTCTTCCTTGGCAGCGCAGGCAGCCACAAAGGCGACCATGCACAGGGCCAGCAGGGTTTTCGTGCTCTTCGACATCCTCTACTCCTATTTTCTTGGAGGGCAGGATCAAACGCGGAAACGCTGATCCGCCCCCGATGCGAGGCAAAGGCCGCTTGGGTTCGGCCTGACGCGACCATAACGGAAAATTCCGCCGAGGGACACGCAAACAAACCCAAGTTGTCAGCCTGTGGCACAGCTACATCAGCAGACCCCGCCACGACAAGAGAGAACGAAGCACTGCAGCGGTCCATCAGAACATCTCCCACAGGCATTGCCCATTTTCGATGCGGTAGGACTCGAAGAACTGCACCGCCTCCGGCGCGGCCTCGCCAAAGACCACCGGCACATCGGACAGCGAGATGATCACCTGCTCCGGTTGCGGCCCGCCCTCGGCGATGCGCGGGATGGCGAAACTGTCGCACAGGAACTGCATGTCCCCGCTCGCCGTCTCCACATCCACGCCGCCCTCCGGCCCAATCCCCGGCGCGACAAAGCGAAAACGCAGCGCCATCCCCTCCGGCCCCGGCGCGTTCCAGATCACATCCTGCAGCGTGACCTCCTGCCCCGACGGCACCTCCACGCGCAGCCCGTCCCCGGCCTCCACCGTCATGCCATCCACCTGCGCGACCGCAGGCGCGGCAGCGACGATCAGGCAAAGGGCAAGGGCGCGCGGCATCATGGGATGGGGCTCACAGCGGGATGTTGTCGTGTTTCTTCCACGGGTTCGTCTGCTTCTTCCCGCGCAGGCTGGCAAAGGCCCGCGCCACGCGGCGGCGGGTGGAATGGGGCATGATCACCTCGTCGATGAAGCCCTTCTCCGCCGCCACGAACGGGTTGGCGAAACGGTCCTCGTAATCCTTCACCCGCCCCGCGATCTTCTCTTTGTCGCAAAGCTCGCTGCGATACAGGATCTCGACCGCCCCCTTGGCCCCCATCACGGCCACTTCCGCCGTGGGCCAGGCATAGTTGAAATCGCCCCGCAGGTGCTTGGACGACATCACGACATAGGCCCCGCCATAGGTCTTGCGCGTCAGCACCGTCACCTTCGGCACCGTCGCCTCACCATAGGCGAAGAGCAGTTTCGCCCCGTGCTTGATGACGCCCGCATATTCCTGCCCCGTCCCCGGCAGGAAGCCCGGCACGTCGACCAGCGTCAGGATCGGCACCTCGAAGGCATCGCAGAACCGCACAAAGCGCGCGGCCTTCCGACTCGCGTCGATATCAAGGCACCCTGCCAGAACCATCGGCTGGTTCGCCACGACGCCCACCGTCTGCCCCTCCAGCCGGATGAAGCCCGTGATGATGTTGGCCGCGAAATCCTTCTGGATCTCGAAAAAATCGCCCTCGTCGGCGATCTTCAGGATCAGTTCCTTCATGTCATAGGGCTGGTTCGGATTGTCCGGCACCAGCGTATCCAGCGACATCTCCACCCGCGCGGGATCGTCGAAGAACGGCCGCACCGGCGCCTTCTCGCGGTTGTTCAGCGGCAGGAAGTCGAACAGCCGCCGCGTCTCGGCGATCAGTTCGACGTCATTCTCATAGGCCCCATCCGCGACCGACGACTTCTTGGTATGCGTCGACGCCCCGCCCAGCTCCTCCGCCGTCACGACCTCGTTGGTGACGGTCTTCACCACATCCGGCCCGGTGACGAACATGTAGGAGGAATCCTTCACCATGAAGATGAAGTCCGTCATCGCAGGGCTATAGACCGCCCCGCCCGCACAGGGCCCCATGATCAGCGAAATCTGCGGCACCACGCCCGAGGCCATGATGTTTCGCTGGAACACCTCGCCATAGGCCGCCAGCGACGACACGCCTTCCTGAATCCGCGCCCCGCCCGAGTCGTTCATCCCGATCACGGGCGCGCCATTCTGGATCGCCATGTCCATGATCTTGCAGATCTTGGCCGCATGCGTCTCCGACACCGACCCGCCCAGCACGGTGAAGTCTTGGCTGAACACATAGACCATCCGCCCGTTGATCGTGCCCCAGCCGGTCACGACCCCGTCGCCGGGATGCTTCGTCTCTTCCATCCCAAAATCCGTGCAACGGTGCTGCACGAACATGTCGAATTCCTCGAAACTGCCTTCGTCCAGCAAAAGCTCGATCCGCTCCCGCGCGGTCAGCTTGCCCTTGGCGTGCTGCGCCTCCACCCGGCGCGCGCCGCCCCCGGCACGGGCCACGGCACGGCGGTCTTCCAGTTCCTGCAGGATATCCTTCATCGGCGCTCTCCCCCCGAATTTTGCCGATACATAGCGGCCTGCCGCAGGGGGACCAAAGGGAGTCTCGCATATTTGCAAATTATTGGCAGACCACGCCGCGCAAAACGCAAATTCGCAAAGCATTCCCCTCCCACCGCGCACAGGTCTAAAAGGCGGGCCGGAACGCACCTAAAGCCCCTTCATCTGTTCCCAAATATCCCCGGGTGGGTCCGGGAGGGCAGGCAGCCCTCCCGGGGCCTGCCACCCCGCGCCCCGCCATGGAACCCAGAACAACCGGACCCCAGTCATCATGTCGCAGCTTCCCGTCCCCCTCGTGACCATCGGCCTTCTCCTCGCCTCCAACATCTTCATGACCTTCGCCTGGTATGGGCATCTGAAGTACAAATCCGCCTCGCTGGTGCTGGTCATCCTCGCAAGTTGGCTGATCGCCCTGCCGGAATATGCCCTGCAGGTCCCCGCCAACCGCATCGGCCACGGCCATTTCTCGGCGGCCGAGCTCAAGACGATCCAAGAGGTGATCACACTCTCGGTCTTCGCCGTCTTCTCGGTCCTCTACCTGAAGGAACCGCTCGGCTGGAACCACGCGCTCGGCTTCGCCTTCATCGCGCTGGGGGCCTTCTTCATCTTCCACAAATGGTCGTGATCCCCCAAGGTCACGACCACCGCGCACAGCCTGCTGTGCATCCCCGCCATGGACATCCCCGCCGCGCGGGCGTAGCCATTTCGCATCATGACCGGCTCCCGCTTTCTCGACCGCCGCACGCCCCCCCACATCACGACATTGATCCTGATGGCCGGGATGTCCGCGCTGGCGATGAACATTTTCCTGCCCTCCCTGCCGGGAATGGCGGAATGGTTCGACGCGCCCTATGCGCTGATGCAACTTTCCGTGGCGCTCTACCTCGCGCTCTCTGCCGTGCTTCAGGTCCTGATCGGCCCGATCTCCGACCGATACGGTCGCCGCAAGGTCCTGCTGGTCTCCATGATCCTCTTCCTCATCGCGACCGTCGGCACTCTGCTGGCCACCGATGCCACGACCTTCCTGATCTTCCGCATGGCGCAGGCCGTGGTGGCGGCGGGCATGGTCCTGTCGCGGGCCGTGGTGCGCGACATGGTCCCCGACGCGCAGGCCGCAAGCATGATCGGCTATGTCACCATGGGCATGTCGATCGTGCCGATGATCGGCCCCGTCATCGGCGGCGTGCTGGATGAACAATTCGGCTGGCAGGCCAACTTCGCCCTGCTCCTGATCCTCGGCGTGGTCACGCTCGCGCTGATCTGGGCCGATCTCGGCGAAACCGCCACGCCCCGCAAGATCTCGCTCATGGATCAGATCCGCACCTATCCGGACCTTCTGACCTCGCGCCGCTTCTGGGGCTATGTGGGCTGCGCCTCCTTCACTTCGGGCTCCTTCTTCGCCTATCTCGGCGGCGCGCCCTATGTTGGAAATGTGGTCTTCGGCCTGTCCTCCTCAGAGGTCGGCCTCCTCTTCGCCATCACCGCAGTCGGCTATGCGGCGGGCAATTTCATCGCGGGCCGCTATTCCGTGCGCATCGGGATGAACCGCATGGTCCTCTGGGGCACGCTGACCTGCATCGCGGGCCTCGGCACGCTCACCCTCGTCACGCTGGCGGGCGTCCATTCGCCCTATGTCTTCTTCGGCTTCACCCTCGCCCTCGGCCTCGGCAACGGCATGACGCTGCCCAATGCCAATGCCGGAATGCTCTCGATCAAGCCGGAACTCGCGGGCACCGCCTCGGGCCTTGGCGGGGCGATCCAGATCGGCGGCGGCGCAGCCCTCGCCGCCTTGGCAGGCACCCTGCTCACCGAAGGGGCAACCGAAATGCCCCTCGTCCTCCTGATGCTCGCCTCGGCCATCCTCGCCCTCTTCTCCATCCTCGCTGTGATCCGGCGGGCAAGGGCGCTTGGCCTCTCCTCTTGACGCGGACCTTTTGCAAAGCCGATAATCCGCTTTGCAAAAGGAGCCCGCCATGCCCACCCAAAAGCTCTATGCCGGTGCCAAGCTGCGCGAGATCCGCGCCCGCCTCTCGCTCACCCAGAAAATCTTCGCCGAAAAACTGGGCGTCTCGCTCCCCTATCTGAACCAGATGGAAAACAACCACCGCCCCGTCTCGGCGGCCGTGGTGCTGGCCTTGGCACAGGAATTCGGCCTCGACGTCACCGAACTCACCGTGGGGGAATCCGAACGCCTCGTGTCGGACATGCGCGAGGCACTGGCCGACCCCGTCTTCGCCGCCACCACGCCGCCCTTGGCCGACCTCCGCCTCGCCGCCTCCAACGCGCCCGCGCTGGCCCGCGCCTTCCTCGACCTGCACCGCGCCTATCGCCAAACCCACGAACGCCTCGCCTCCCTCGACGAAGCCTTGGGCCGCGAAGACGCCTCCCTCCGCCCCTCGCCATGGGAAGAGGTGCGCGACTTCTTCCACTACTGCGACAACTACATCGACGCCGTCGACCGCGCAGCCGAGCACTTCGCCACGCAGGGCGGTGCGACACAGGACATCACCCGCACCGCCATCGCGGCACTCGAAAAGCGCGGCATCTCCGTCTCCTTCACCGACCAACCCGAAACCCGCCGCTACGACCCCACGACCAAACGCCTCACGCTATCCAACCGCACCGCAGGCCCGACCCAGCGCTTCCAACTCCTCCTGCAAGTGGCCCTCCTCACCCAGAACGAACTCATCGAAGCGACCCTCGACCTCGCCCGCTTCGCCACGCCAGAGGCGCGCGATATCGCCAAGATCGGCCTAGCCAACTACTTCTCGGGCGCGGCCCTCTTGCCCTACCGCGCCTTCCAATCGGCTGCCTTGCAAACCCGCCACGACCTCGAACGCCTCGCCGACCTTTTCGGCGCCTCCATCGAACAGGTCGCGCACCGCCTCTCCACCCTCCAGCGCCCCGGAGCGAAAGGCATCCCCTTCTTCTTCGTCCGCGTCGATCAGGCCGGCACCATCACCAAACGCCACTCCGCCACCCGCCTGCAATTCGCCCGCTTCGGCGGGGCCTGCCCGCTCTGGAACGTCCACCGCGCCTTCGAATCCCCCGGCCAGTTCCTCCGCCAACTCGCCGAAACGCCCGACGGGGTGAAATACCTCTGCCTCTCGCGCGATGTCTCGAAACCCGGCGGGGCCTTCCTCGCCCCCGTCAAACGCTACGCCATCGGATTGGGCTGCGAAGTCCAGCACGCCCCGCAACTCGTCTATGCCGACGGCCTCGACCTCAAGGGCCATTTCGAACCCATCGGCATCTCCTGCCGCATCTGCGAACGCCCCGCCTGCCACCAGCGCTCCGTCCCGCCACTGGAACGCCGCCTGAAGGTCGACCCCGATCGTCGCGGCCTCCTCCCCTACGAGATCGCGGAATGACAAAGGGCTCCGGATCAATCCGGAGCCCCGATTCCCGTTCCGATAGCCGGATCAGGCAGCCAACTGCTTCCAGATCGCATCCTTCAGACGCATCCGCTTCTGGCGCAATTCCGCCTCATGTTCCGGCGTGGTCGGCTCCACCAGCGTCTCGGCCCGATGCACCGCGCGGTTCACCTCGTGATAGTCCTCGACCATCTTCGCGAAATGCGCATCCTTGGCCTTCAGCGCATGGATCGCCTCGGCCTTCTCGGGGAAATCCTCATACAGGTCATGGGGCGTGTTCGACATGTGCATTCTCCTTCGCGTCGTTACGCCCTGACCCTAAAGGTGACTGCACAGCCCTGCTTTGACCTCAATCAAACTCAGCGCGCCGCCCGCCGGAAACCCGCCGCGCGCGCCTCGGATTCCGAACAGAACCACTGTTCCCCCTTGCGGGGATCAATCCGCGTGCCCGCATAATCCGCCTGTCCCGGCATGTGATAGATGCGCTTGCCACCCGAACCCACATTGCCCTTGATCGGACAATCCGCATCCGGCACCGCCTGCGCATCGCCTGCCTGCCGATACGCCTCCGGCACCACCCATTCCGCCGCCCAGAGGCCCAACCCCTCGGCCCGCGCCGCGGTCTCGGCATTCGCATAGCGCGACGAATAGCGCAGATAGGCCACCGCCATCCCCCGCCGCACCATCAGCGCGCCGATATCCTCGCCCCCCGCCTCGCAGACGGCCACCGCCCGACCATAGCGGTCCACGTCCTGCACCGCGCAGACCAACCGCTTGCGCCCGACGATCCCTGCCAATTCCTCCCGCGCCGCGCGGCCACAGGCCCAGCGCCGCCCGCCCCGCTCGCACGTCTGGTCCAGTTCCGGAGCGTCCACGCCGAACAGCCGGACCTTCTGCCCGCCCACCTCCAGCGTATCGCCATCCACCGCCCGCGCCCGCCCCTCCACCGTCGCGGCCAGCGACGGAAGGGGCAGCACCAGCAGCGCCAGAACGATCAGGGAACGAAATGTTAACGCCATACCCCGATCTCCCCCGCGGAAGGGGCGAAATCAAGGCAAACGTTAACAATTCCTTAACTGGTTAAGAACGCAGCCGGAACATCACCGCTGCGCCGTGCGCCAGTTCGGATTGATCCAAGGCTCCGCATTCGACCGCGGCAATGGCGTCCGGCCCAGCAGATGATCCGCCGCCTTCTCGCCCACCATGATCGACGGAGCGTTCAGGTTGCCATTCGTCACCTGCGGGAAGATGGAACTGTCGGCCACCCGCAGCCCCTCCACCCCGATCACGCGGCATTCCGGATCGACCACCGCCATCGGATCGTCCCGCCGCCCCATCCGCGCCGTGCCGCAGGGGTGATAGGCGCTTTCCACATGCTCGCGAATGAAATCATCCAACTGCGCGTCGGTCTGAACCCCCGCCCCCGGCTGGATCTCGTGCTTCACATACCCCGCCATCGCCTCCTGCCCGAAAATCTCGCGCGTCAGGCGGATGCAGGTCCGGAAATCCTCCCAATCGCTCGGATGAGACATGTAGTTGAACAGGATGCGCGGCGCGTCCTTCGGATCGCCCGACCGCAACGTTACCGCCCCCCGCGACTTCGACCGCATCGGTCCAACATGCGCCTGAAAGCCATGCCCCTCGGCCGCCGCCTTGCCGTCATAGCGCACGGCGATGGGCAGGAAGTGATACTGGATATCCGGATACTCCACCCCCGGCTTCGACCGGATGAAGGCGCAGGCCTCGAACTGGTTCGACGCGCCCAGCCCCTTCTTGGTGAAGAGCCACTGCGCCCCGATCACCGCCTTCCCCCACAGATTCCAGTACTTGTACAACGTCACAGGCTTCTTCGACGCGAATTGCAGATAAAGCTCCAGATGGTCCTGCAAATTCGCCCCCACACCGGGCCGATCCGCCACCACTTCCACCCCATGCGCCCGCAGATGCGCCGCATCCCCGATCCCTGACAGCATCAAAATCTTCGGCGTGTTGATCGACGACGCCGCCACCACCACCTCGCGCGCGGCGCGGATCACCTCGACCGCGCCCCCGCGCTCCACCTCAACCCCGACCGCGCGGCCATTCTCGATCACCACCCGCCGCGCGAAGGCGCGCACCACCTGCACATTCCCCTTCTTCACCGCAGGCTTGAGGTAAGCATTCGCCGCCGACCAGCGCACGCCATTGTGGATCGTGGCCTCCATCGGCCCGAACCCCTCCTGCTGCTGGCCGTTGTAATCGCGCGTCACGGGATAACCCGCCTGCGCCCCCGCCCGGATGAAGGCGTCAAACAGCGGGTTCTCCCGCGGCCCCCGCGTCACGTGCAAAGGCCCGTTCGCCCCCCGCCACGCCGGATCAGCCCCATCGCGCTGTCCGTGCCAGTTCTCCATTCGCTGGAAATAGGGCAGCACATCCGCATAGGCCCAACCCTGCGCCCCCATCTCGGCCCAGGTGTCGAAATCCCGCGCATGGCCCCGCACATAGACCATCCCGTTGATCGACGACGACCCCCCGATCACCTTGCCCCGCGGCGTCGCCAGCACCCGCCCGCCCAGATGCGGCTCCGGCTCGGTATGGAAGCCCCAGTCATAGCGCGACATGTTCATCGGATAGGACAGCGCCGCAGGCATCTGGATGAACGGCCCCGCATCGGTGCCGCCATGTTCGATCACGATCACCCGCGTGCCAGCCTCGCCCAGCCGATAGGCCATGGCAGACCCCGCCGACCCGGCCCCGATGATCACGAAATCCGCCTGCATGTCCCCAGTCCCTCTGTCTATCCCTGCGCCCGCGCGGCCCGCGCAAGACATTCCGCGAAACGGTCAAAGGCGATGTTCCCGCCCGAGGCGATGACCAAGACCACCTTCCCCGCCACAGGCACCAGCCCCGCCAGCACCGCCGCCAATGCCACCGCCCCCGAAGGCTCCAGCACCAGCTTCAATTCCTCGAAGGCCCGCGCCATGGCGCGGATCACCGGTCCATCCGCCACCGCCACGCCCATGACCCCCGCCGCCATGCAGGCGGCCAGCGTCGCCAGCCCCGGCATCGGCGCCTGCAAGGCGTCGCAGACCGTCGGCCCGCCCGGCGCGGCGACACGCTCGCCCGCGCGCAACGACCGACCCATCCCGTCATGCCCCTCCGGCTCCGCGCCCCAGATCGCCGCCGTGGGATGCGCGCTGCGCAGCGCGATGCCAACGCCACCCATCAACCCGCCGCCTCCCACGGGCGATACCACGACCTCCGGCACCGCCCCGGCCTCGGCCATCTGCGCCATCGCCTCCAGCCCCGCCGTGCCCTGCCCCGCGACCACCTCGGCATCGTCGAACGGATGGAGGAGCGTCAGCCCCCGCTCCCGCGCCAAGTCCCGCGACAGCGCCGCCGCCGCCACCTCGCGTGGGGCCTCGCCATGATGCGACAGCACCATCTCCGCCCCCAGCGCCTCGGTCGCGCGTCGCTTCGCCTCGGGCGCATCCACCGGCATCACGATGGTCACCGGAACCCCAAGCTCCCGCCCCGCCGCCGCCAATCCTTGCGCAAAGTTGCCCGAAGAAAAGGCCACCACGCCCCTCCCCCGCGCCGCTTCATCCAGTTGCATCAACCGCCACAGCGCCCCGCGCAGCTTGAACGATCCCGTCCGCTGCAACCCTTCCGCCTTCACGAACAGCCGCCCGGCCCCCGCCTCTCGGGCCAGCACCGGCGACTCGAGCAGGGGCGTCTCCCGCACCCTGTCGCGCAGCGCCGCAAGCGCCTCGGCAATCCGTCCGGGCGTGGGCAGTTCAGTATGGGGCATCCACCGGCCCCATACCGACATAGACCGACTTGACCTGCGTGTAATGCTCCACCGCCGCGCGCCCGTTCTCTCGGCCCACGCCCGACATCTTCGATCCGCCGAACGGCCCCTCGACCGGCGTCAGGTTATAGGCGTTGATCCAGCAGGTCCCCGCCTCCAGCCGCGCGATAACCCGATGCGCCCGCGTGAGGTCGGCGGTGAACACCCCCGCCGCCAGCCCGAATTCGGTGTCATTCGCCCGCGCGACGGCCTCTTCCTCCGTTTCGAAATCCAGCACCGCCATCACCGGGCCGAACACCTCTTCCCGCGCGATGGTCATGCCGTCCGTCACATCGGCAAACACCGTCGGCTGCACATAGAACCCCGTATTCAGCGCCGCCCGCCCGCCACCGCAGACCAGCCGCGCCCCCTCGGCCTTGGCGGTGGCGATATAGCCCAGCACCTTGTCCATCTGCGCCGCGCTCACCAGCGGCCCCATCTGCGTCGCCTCGTCCAGCGGATCGCCCAAGCTGATCCCCGCCGTCCGCTCCGCCAACCGCGCGAGGAAGCGCTCCTTGATCCCCTTCTGCACGAAGACCCGCGTCCCGTTGGAACAGACCTGCCCGGCGGAATAGAAATTCCCCAGCATCGCCGCCCCCACCGCATCCTCGACCGACGCATCGTCAAACACGATCAAGGGCGACTTGCCGCCCAGTTCCATCGTCACATGCCGCACGCCATCCGCCGCCGCCGCATAGACCCGCCGCCCCGTCGGCACAGACCCCGTCAGCGACACCTTCGCCACCCGCGCATCGGTGACGAGAGAGGCCCCGACAGCCCCCCGCCCCTGCACCACGTTGAACAGCCCCGCAGGCACCCCCGCCTCGACGAAAATCTCCGCCAGCTTCAACGCCCCCAGCGGCGTCACCTCAGACGGCTTGAACACCATCGCATTGCCAAGCGACAAGGCAGGCGCCGCCTTCCAGCAGGCGATCTGGCTGGGATAGTTCCACGCGCCAATCCCCACACAGACGCCCAAAGGCTCCCGGATCGTATAGACAAAATCCCGCCCCAGCGGGATCGTCTCGCCCGTCACCGTGGGCGCCAGCCCTGCGAACCATTCCAGTGAATCCGCCCCGCTCGGCCAATCCGCGACCAGCGTTTCCTGAATCGGCTTGCCGGTATCCAAAGTCTCCAGCCGCGCCAGCTCATCCCCCCGCGCGCGGATGATGTCCGCCGCGCGCCGCAGAATGCGCGACCGCTCCACCGGCTTCATCGCCGCCCAGTCCACCTGCGCCCGCTTGGCCGAGGCCAACGCCGCCTCCACCACCGCCGGCGTCGCCTCATGCACGACCGCGATCACCTCGCCCGTGGCGGGATAGACCACCTCGATCGGCGCGCCCGCCTTGTCCTCGACATAAGCGCCATCGACAAAATGGCTGGCCTTCGGTTGCGCCTTCATGCACCCCGTCCCTTCAGTTGTACGTCCAGATAATCCAGTGCCGTCTGCACCGCCGCCGCTGCATCCGGCGGCCCGCTCTTCAGCACCTCGCGGATGTAAAGCCCGTCGATCAGCGCCCCCAGCCCCTCAGCCACCTCGCCCGCCCGCGCACCCGCCAAGGGCCGCAGGCAATCCAGAAGGTTCGACCGAAGCCGCCGCTGATAGACCGCCAGCAACCGCTTCGCCTCGGGCACGGTCTGGGCCAGAACATAGAAATTCAGCCAGGCCCCCACCACCTCGCGCCGGAAATTCCCCGCGCTGAAAGACGCCGCCAGAATCGCCCGCAGCCGCGCCTCGGGACCATGCGCCACG
This sequence comes from Tabrizicola sp. M-4, assembly GCF_051132405.1. GTDB lineage: Bacteria > Pseudomonadota > Alphaproteobacteria > Rhodobacterales > Rhodobacteraceae > Paragemmobacter. Next base: position 1,120,199 of record NZ_CP128606.1, on the reverse strand, counting down.
GCCAAGGCGCCCCGCACCTCGGCCCCGTACAGCGTCAGGACATGCCGCATGGCCGCAAGGAAGATCTCCTCCTTCGACCCGAAATAATGATGCGCCAAGGCGCTCGACATGCCTGCCCGCTTGGCGATCTGGCTGACCGTGACGTCCAGCGACCCCACGCGCCCGATCTCGCTGATCGTCGCTTTGACCAGCGCCGCCTTTCGGATAGGCTCCATTCCAAGCTTCGGCATGTCCGGTCCGGCGTCCTGAGAAAATGCTTGCCAAACCGAATAAGCGTGAAGTCTATTGACTCGTCAATCAACAAAAACCGACAGGGAGACTGCCATGCTGAAATCCACCCTCCTCGCCGGCGTCGCCACGCTTGCGCTGGCAGGTGCCGTCGCCGCCGAAGGCTGCGACCAGATCGTCTTCTCGGATGTGGGCTGGACGGACATCACCGCCACCACCGCCGCGACCACGCTGATCCTCGAAGCCTTGGGCTATGAGACGGAGACGAAGGTCCTCTCGGTTCCCGTCACCTACACGGGCCTCGCCGAAGGCGACATCGACGTGTTCCTGGGCAACTGGATGCCCTCGATGGAGGCCGACATCGCCCCCTACCGCGACGCGGGCACGGTCGACACCGTCCGCGCCAACCTCGAAGGTGCCAAATACACGCTCGCCACGAACGAACATGGCGCGGCCCTCGGCATCTCCGACTTCACCAACATCAAGGACCACGCCGAGGCGCTGGGTTCCGAAATCTACGGCATCGAACCGGGCAATGACGGCAACCGGCTGGTGCTGGAGGCGATCACCAAATATGGGATGGAGGGCTTCGAACTGGTCGAATCCTCCGAACAGGGCATGCTCGCCGAAGTGGCCAGCAAGACCGAGGCGGGCGAACCCATCGTCTTCCTCGCCTGGGAACCCCACCCGATGAACGCCAATTTCAAACTGACCTACCTCACCGGCGGGGACGAACTCTTCGGCCCGGACTTCGGCGGCGCGACCATCTACACCAACACCCGCAAGGGCTATGTCGCGGAATGCCCGAACACCGGCAAACTGCTGCAAAACCTCGTCTTCTCGCTCCCGATGGAGAACGAGATCATGGGCGCCATCCTGAATGACGGCGAAGACCCGCGCGATGCGGCGAAGGCATGGCTCGCCGCCAATCCCGCCACCTGGGAGCCGTGGCTCGAAGGCGTGACCACCAAGGACGGTGGCGATGCCAAGGCCGCCGTCGCGGCCGCCCTCCAGTAAACCGGACCACCCCGCATCGACCCCCGGGGGCTTCGCGCCCCCGGACCCCCGCGGGGTATTTGTTTCCGAGACGAAGGGAGCGGGCTGCGGATGGAGTGGCTGACCGACTACAAGATACCCGTCGGCAAGACGGCGAAAGCCATCTTTGACTGGATGAACACCCATCTCGGCCCGCTGTTCGACGCGATCTCGGCCGTGATGGAGGCGATGATCGATGGCATCCTCTGGGTGCTGCAAACGCCGCATCCGCTGGTCGTCATCGCGGCCTTCCTCGCGCTCACATGGTATCTGCAACGGTCGTGGAAGGTCTGCCTCGGGGCCTTCCTCGGCTTCCTCTTCATCCTTAATCAAGGCTATTGGGAGGAAACGACCGAAAGCCTGACCCTAATCCTTGCCGCCTGCGTCGTCTGCATGGGTCTGGGCGTGCCCATCGGCATCGCCGCCGCGCATCGCCCGCGCCTCTACCGCGCGCTGGTGCCGATCCTCGACCTGATGCAGACCCTGCCCACCTTCGTCTACCTGATCCCGGCCATCGTCTTCTTCGGCCTCGGCATGGTGCCCGGCCTGATCGCCACCGTGATCTTCGTGCTGCCCGCGCCGATCCGGCTGACGCATCTGGGCATCTCCACCACGCCGCAGGCGCTGTTGGAGGCCGCGACCGCCTTCGGGGCCACCCCGCGCCAGACCTTGTGGAAGGTGGAACTGCCTTGGGCGTTGCCGCAGATCATGGCCGGGCTCAACCAGACCATCATGCTCTCGCTCTCCATGGTCGTCATCGCGGCCCTCGTCGGGGCGAACGGGCTTGGCGTGCCGGTGATCCGCGCGCTGAATTCGGTCAACACCTCGCTCGGCTTCGAATCCGGCTTCATCATCGTCGTCGTCGCCATCCTCCTTGACCGCATGCTCCGGGTGACCCGCAAATGACCGCGCGCAATGCCCCCCGTAACGCCGTCGAATTCGACCGCGTCTCCATCGTCTTCGGCGACAACCCCGACCGCGCCCTTCCCCTGATGGACGAAGGCAAATCCCGCGCCGAGGTGCAGACCCTCTGCGGGCAGGTCCTCGGCGTGCATGACTGCACGCTCTCGGTGGCCGAGGGCGAGATCCTCGTCCTCATGGGCCTCTCCGGTTCCGGCAAATCCACCCTCCTGCGCGGGGTCAACGCGCTCAACCCCGTCGTGCGGGGCGAAGTCCGCGTCTGGGACGGCGACCGCATGACCTCCGTCACCAAGGCCACCCCGGAAACCCTGCGCAAACTCCGCCTCTCGCGCATCGCCATGGTGTTTCAGCAATTCGGCCTTCTGCCTTGGCGCACGGTGCGCGAAAACGTCGGGCTGGGGCTAGAACTCGCGGGCATCCCGCCCGAAGGCCGCAAGGCCAAGGTGGACGAACAGCTCGCCCTCGTGAACCTTACCCAATGGGCCGACCGCAAGGTGGGCGAACTCTCCGGCGGCATGCAGCAGCGCGTGGGCCTCGCCCGCGCCTTCGTCACGCAGGCGCCCATCCTCTTGATGGACGAACCCTTCTCCGCGCTCGACCCGCTGATCCGCGCGCGGCTGCAGGACGAACTCCTCGACCTTCAGGCGAAACTGAAACGGACGATCATCTTCGTCTCCCACGATCTGGACGAGGCGTTCAAGATCGGCAACCGCATCGCCCTGATGGAAGGAGGCCGCATCGTCCAATGCGGCACGGCGCGCGAGATCATCGCCAATCCCGTCTCCGACTATGTCGCCGATTTCGTCGCGCACATGAACCCTTTGGGCGTCCTGACCGCGCGGGACGTCATGGCCAAGGGGGCAACCGCCACCGGCACCGCCATCGATGCCGAAACCCCGGTCCGCAAGGTGATGGAGATGCTGCGCGACGGTGCGACCGAACTCTCGGTAACCGATGCAGGCCAGCCCATCGGCGCCATCCGCGCCAAAGATGTCATGGCGCGTCTGATCGATCCGCGCGGGGCCTGACCCCGCGCGGGTCGATGGGTGCCGTCAGTCGATCACCCGCTCGAAATCCACCACGCCGAAATCGCCCGAAAGATCGCGCAGCGACATGCGCGCATCATCGATGAATTCCATGCCCCAGCAGGCATCCGCCCCCGGATCGTCGCCATAGCGGTACAGGCTGATCGCCATCCCGGCATAGGTCACCCCATCCGCGCAGGCATCGCCCACCGACATCATGAACCGATCCTGCTCCTCCTCCATAAGGATCTCAGTCCAATCCATCCCGTAGATGCCGATGGTGAAGGGATTCGCCTCGCCCACGGGCCGCCAGTCGCCCTGCATCGCCTGCAGATTGCCCTCGTAAAGGTCATCCGCCACCCGCTCCACCGCCTCAAGGCGCAGAGCGGCAGAGGAATCGCCGATCTCCGACAGGCTCCCCCGCACCTCCACCGCCGCCAGCATCGGCAGATCGACCAACATCCCAGCCCCCTGATCCGCCGCCACGAACAGATCGAACCCCGCCGAGTTCAGGAAACAGCCCTCTTCCCCGCAGGCGATGACATAGCCGCGCCCCTCGAAAGGCTCCTGCGCAAGGACCGCAACCGGGGCCACCCCCGCCAAGGCAACGAAAACCACCGAAAGACGCACGACCCACCCCCAGCGCTAAACCAAACAGGCCCCCTGCCTAGCAGAGGACGCGCGCCCTGTCGCCTATCCGAAAGGTGTCAGGCCTTTGCCGCCTTGGCCTTGGCCGCAGCCTTGGGCTTGGCCGCAGCCTTCGGTTTCGCGGCAGCCTTGGGCTTGGCGGCAGCCTTGGGCTTCGCCGCCTTCTTGCCCCCGGCCTTGCCCGCCTTCTCGGCAATCAGGACCAGAGCCTCGTCCAGCGTCACCGCCTCCGGCTCAATGCCCTTGGGCAGGGTCGCGTTCACCTTGGCCCATTTCACATAAGGCCCGTACTTGCCGGGCATCACCTGAACCTCGCCGCCATCCGGGTGCTCGCCCAGCACCCGCAGCGGCCCAGCAGGCGCGGCGCTGCCACGCCCCCGCGTCGCCTTCTGCGCCAGAACCTCCACCGCGCGGTTCATCCCGATGGTGAAGACCTCCTCCACATCCGGAATGTTCGCATAGACCGACCCATGCTTCACATAGGGCCCGAACCGCCCGATCCCCGCCTCCACCAGCACGCCATCCGCCGGATGCGGCCCGATCGGGCGCGGCAGGTTCAACAGTTGCAACCCCCGCTCCAGCGTGATCGACTCCGGCGACCACCCTTTCGGCAGGCTCGCCCGCGGCGGTTTGGGATTGGCCTCGCTCGCCTCGCCCTTCTGGACATAGGGCCCGAACCGCCCCGCCCGCAGGGTGATCGGCTGGCCATCCTCGTCATGGCCCAGCACCGTGCCATCTGCCGAAATCGCGCCGCCCTCATCCCCACCGCCGATGGGGCGCGTATACCGACATTCCGGGTAATTCCCGCAGCCGATGAAGGCCCCGCCCGACCGCGCCGTCTTCAGATGCAGCCGCCCGTTGCCGCAGACCGGGCAGGACCGCGGGTCCGACCCATCTGCCCGCGCAGGGTAGAGATGCGGCCCAAGGAATTCGTCGATCTTCTCCAGCACCTCGCCGATGCGCAGATCCGCCGTCTCGGCAATTGCCGCGCTGAAATCGCGCCAGAACCGCGCCAACACCTCCTTGTAATCCCGCTCTCCGGCCGAAACGTCGTCAAGCTGCGACTCCAGATCGGCGGTGAAATCGAAATCCACATAGCGGCGGAAATAGTTGGTCAGGAAGGCCGTCACCAGCCGCCCCTTGTCCTCGGGGATCAGGCGGTTCTTGTCCTTGCGCACATATTCCCGGTCCTGGATCGTGCCGATGATGCTGGCATAGGTCGACGGCCGCCCGATCCCCAGCTCCTCCATCCGCTTGACCAGCGTCGCCTCAGTATAGCGCGGCGGGGGCTGGGTGAAATGCTGCTCCGGCGCGACGGACCGCTTCTCCACCCCCTCGCCCTGCATCACCTGCGGCAGGCGGCCCTCATCCTCGCCATCGTCATCCCGGCCCTCGTCATAGACCGCAAGGAAGCCGTCGAACAGCACCACCTGCCCATTGGCGCGCAGCATCACCTCGCCATCGGCACTGCCCACATCCACCGCCGTCCGCTCCAGCCGCGCCGCCGCCATCTGGCTGGCGATGGTGCGCTTCCAGATCAGCTCATAGAGCTTCTTCTGATCCGCCTCGACCAGACGCAGCTTCTCCGGCCCCGCCGACATGTCGGTCGGGCGGATGCATTCATGCGCCTCCTGCGCATTCTTGGCCTTGTTCTTGTACATGCGGGGGCTGTCGGGCACGTAAGTCGCGCCGAAGCGCCGCTTGATCTCGTCCCGCGCCGCCATGACCGCCTCGGGCGCCATGTCGATGCCGTCGGTCCGCATATAGGTGATATGGCCCGCCTCATACAGGCGTTGCGCCGCACTCATGCAGGCCTTGGCGCCCATGCCGTATTTCCGGCTCGCCTCTTGCTGAAGCGTCGATGTCATGAAGGGCGGCCACGGGTTGCGCGTGGCGGGCTTCGCCTCCACCGCCTTCACCGCCAATGTTCGCGAAGCGACAGCCTTCACCGCCAATTCTGCCGCTTCCGCCGTCGGAATGTCGAATTTTGAAAGCTTCTTCCCACCCAGAACGGTCAACTGGGCCTCGAATTCCTGCCCGCGCGGAGTCACCAGCACGGCCTTCACCGTCCAGTATTCCTGCGCGCGGAAGGCCTCGATCTCCATCTCGCGCTCGACGATCAGACGCAGGCAGACCGACTGCACCCGTCCCGCCGACTTCGCCCCCGGCAGCTTGCGCCACAGCACGGGCGACAGGGTGAAACCCACAAGGTAATCCAGCGCCCGCCGCGCCAGATAGGCCTCGACCAGCGCCTCGTCGACCTCGCGCGGCTCCTTCATCGCCTTCGTGACGGCATCCTTGGTGATCGCGTTGAAGGTCACCCGCGCGACCCTCTTCCCCTTCTTGATCGAAGAGGCCAGCGCCTCCTTGAGATGCCAGGAAATCGCCTCCCCCTCGCGGTCGGGGTCGGTGGCAAGGATCAGCGTGTCGTCGGATTTCAACGCCTCGGCAATGGCGCGGACATGCTTCTTCGACTCCGCCGCCACTTCCCATTCCATGCGGAAATCCTGCTCGGGATCGACCGATCCATCCTTCGGCGGCAGGTCGCGCACATGGCCGTAAGAGGCCAGCACGGTGAAATCGGGGCCGAGATACTTGTTGATGGTCTTCGCCTTGGCGGGGCTTTCCACAACGACGACAGCCATCAAAATTCCTTCCAATCCGCCCGGGTCAACAGCGCGGCAACATGTGGGCGAACCCCCGCCCTTGTCAATGCGGCCCATGGCGGTGGCGCCGGTGTCGATGCAGCCTCCCTCCATGCCGCCCCTGCCAAATCGGCCGGATGCACATCCCGCCCCACCCCGCAGGAACGCCCCAAGCCACGGCCCCATTTTCACCACCGCAAGACCCCAGCCGCCGGCCCGGAACCGCCACACGTCTTCGTGCCCCCGCCCCCACGACGACGCCCTGACCGATCACCCGCAAAGCAAAGAAGCGCCCGGCGCAGCGCTCCGGCAGAGCGACCTCACTCCGCGTTCCAGACGAAACCCCTTCCCGTCCTGAAAAGTGACAGCCCAGACTCCCGGCTGCACCCCGCCCTGCCGCGAACAGCGGCAAACTCCGCCCAGACCTGCACCGCGTCGCGCTCTGAGCAGCGGCAATTCCCAATCCAGACTGCACCGATCCCCCTCTTCCCCCACGACGACCCTAGACCCGCAACAACCACAGCCCATCAAAGGTCAAACCAGACCGCGCCGCCCGCCGAGGCACGGCAGCCACGTGTCTTTCGCCCTGGATGCCCCTCGCTCTCAAACCAGAACGGACTGCCCTGATCCCCCTTTTGAACGCACCGAACCCCATACAGACCAACGGGAACCCTCCGCCCGTAACGGCCCCGGCCTATCCAAGGGCAAACCCTGACCACGCCACCCATCGCGGCACGGCGACCACGCCAGTTTCGCCCTCGCTACGTCTCGCCTGCGACGAAGCGCAGCCAGACACGCACCCGCGCCACCATCATCCCCGCCTCGCAACGCTCCACCACTCCGGCGCGCACGCCACAAGTCAGATCCCACGCCGCCCTCCCCTCATGCCCGCGACACCATGCCACCCGCCTGCCGCATGACCCGCCCCTCCATCTCCAGCGCGACCAACCCCTGTGCCACCGCCTCCACCGGCAGCGCCAGATCGCGAATCAACTGATCCTCCGGCACCGGGCTTGGCCCCAACCGCGCCAGTATCTGACCATGCAGCGCCGCCATCTCCGCCAGCGGCCGCCGCTCCGGCACCGGTCCCGGCACTTGCCCGGCCACTGCCCCCGCCATCGGCCGCGCCCCCTGCCCCGCCTCCGCAACAGCCTCGATCAGCACCGGCGCGCCCAGCGCCTCCATCACATCCTCGCCCCCCCGCACCAGCGTGGCCCCGTCCCGGATCAGCATGTTGCACCCCGCCGCCCGCGCGTCGAACGGATGCCCCGGCACCGCCATCACCTCGCGCCCCATGTCCAGCGCATCCCGCGCCGTGATGAGCGAGCCCGACCGCGCCGCTGCCTCCACCACCACCACCGCCCGCGACAGCCCCGCCACGATCCGGTTGCGCAGGGGGAAATGCCGCGCCTGCGGCACCAGTCCCATCGGCTGCTCCGACAGAAGGCACCCCTTCTCGGCAATCCGCAGCGCCAGTGCGGCATTCTCCTGCGGAAAGGGCACGTCCAGCCCCCCCGCCATCACGGCCACCGTCCCGCTCTCCAGCGCCGCCTCATGCGCCTCGGCATCGATCCCGCGCGCAAGGCCAGAAACCACCACCTGCCCCGCCGCGCCAAGCGCCTGCGCCAACCGTCGCGCCATCCGCAACCCCAACGAAGACGCATTCCGCGCCCCGACCATCGCCACCATCGACCGCGACAACAGCCCCGCATCGCCCCGCATCCACAGGAACGCCGGCGCGTCCGGCAATTCCGCAAGCGCCGCCGGATAGGCCCCATCCCCGGGGATCAGCATCCGCGCCCCGGCAATCCGCGCCTGCGCCATCTCATGCCGCGCCACTTCCACCGGGCAGGGGGTGTAATCCTCCACCCCCGCCGCCCGCGCCACCTCGGGCAGCGCGGCAAGGGCCGCGGCCACCGACCCATGCTCCGCCACCAGCCGATGGAAGGTCACCGCCCCCACCCGCCGCGACCGGATCAGCCGAACCCTGTCCAACGGATCGTCATCCTGAAAATCGCGCATCCTGCCACCTTCTGTCGCCCTGCACCGCAATCCTCGCGCCGATTCCTTAAACTGCGGTGAATCCCCGCAGCCCCACTGCAGCGCGACGCAATTTCCCCCTGCCCCGTCGCCTTCCGCATTGAAGCCGGGCGCAAAGTTTGATCAAATGCGCGACAAAACACGGTCCGCGCCGGACCCTCTCTTGGAGCCTCGCCATGCAGAACGCCGAAGTCGCCCGCCGCCGGGATGAAGCCATTTCCCGCGGCGTGGGCATGATGACCCAGATCTACGCCGACCGCGCCAAGAACGCGGAAATCTGGGATATCGAAGGCAACCGCTATATCGACTTCGCCGCCGGCATCGCTGTGGTGAACACCGGCCACTGCCACCCCAAGGTCATGGCCGCCGTGACGGAACAGATGTCGCGCTTCACCCATACCTGCCATCAGGTCCTGCCATACGAGAATTACATCCGCCTCGCCGAACGCCTGAACGCCGCCGTTCCGGGCGACTTCGCCAAGAAGACGATCTTCGTCACCACCGGGGCCGAGGCCTGCGAGAACGCCATCAAGATCGCCCGCATCGCCACGGGCCGGAACGCCGTCATCGCCTTCGGCGGCGGCTTCCACGGCCGCACCTTCATGGGCATGTCGCTGACCGGCAAGGTCGAACCCTACAAGAAAGGCTTCGGCGCCATGATGCCCGATGTCTTCCACGTCCCCTTCCCGATGGGCCCGCACGGCATCTCGACGGAAGACTCGATGAAGGGCATCGAAAAGCTCTTCAAGGCCGACCTCGACCCCGCCCGCGTCGCCGCCATCATCTTCGAACCCGTGCAGGGCGAAGGCGGCTTCTACGAGGCCCCGACCGACCTCGTCCGCGCCATCCGCGCGCTCTGCGACAAGCACGGCATCGTCATGATCGCGGATGAGGTGCAGACCGGCTTCGCCCGCACCGGCAACCTCTTCGCCATGCAGATGCACGGCGTCGCCGCGGACCTCACGACCATGGCCAAGGGCCTCGCGGGCGGCCTCCCCCTCGCCGCCGTCACCGGCAAGGCCGAACTGATGGACGCCGCCAACCCCGGCGGCCTCGGCGGCACCTATGCGGGCAACCCGCTGGGCATCGCCGCCTCCCACGCCGTCCTCGACGTGATCGAGGAAGAACAGCTCTGCGCCCGCGCCAATGAACTCGGTTCGCACCTGAAACAGCGGCTGGAGGCGATCCGCTCCACCACCCCCGAAATCATCGACATCCGCGGCCCCGGCTTCATGGTCGCCGTCGAATTCGCCAATCCTTCGAACAAGGAACCCGACGCAGGCTTCACCGGCCGCGTCCGGATGGAAGCGCTGAAGCGCGGCCTGATCCTGCTCACCTGCGGCGTCTATGGCAACGTGATCCGCTTCCTCGCGCCCATCACCATCCCGGATGCCCATTTCGCCGAGGCGATGGACATCCTCGAAGAGGCCGTCGCGGCAGCACGTCAGGGCTGACGTCGGAAGCGGAGGGGTTCACACCCCGTCAGCCATCGGTCTCGAACCGGTGGCGACTCGATAGCTGACCCCCGGTGGGATATTTGAGAACGGATAAAGACGGGCCGTTTCTTCTGGAACGGCCCTTTTTCATGCGCTAATCGCTCCTGCATGACAGGGGCAGGCGTACAGTCGGATCAGGGCATCGTCCTTCGGGGCGCCTCTCTCGTCATACATGGCAAGACCATCCTGTCGGACCTGACGCTCACGCTGATCGAACCCCGTATCGGCATCATCGGCCAGAACGGATCGGGCAAGACAAGCCTCCTGCGGCTGATGGCGGGCCTTGCCGCACCCACCTCCGGCAGCGTGATGGTGGACGGCATCGACCCCGCCCGAGACCGCAAGGGGATGCTCTCGCGCCTTGGCATCCTCTTCCAGAACCCCGACCGGCAGATCCTCTTCCCCACCGTGGCCGAGGAACTGGCCTTCGGTTTGCGCCAGCAGGGCCACAAGGATGCCGAGGCCCGCGCCCGCGCCGCCCTCGCCGCCGAAGGGCGGGCCGACTGGGCAGATCGGCCCACCTCCACCCTCTCCCAAGGCCAGCGCCAATGGCTCTGCCTGCAGGCGGTGCTCCTGATGGAACCCCGCACCATCCTTCTCGATGAACCCTTCGCCGCGCTGGACCTGCCCACCGCCACACGCCTGACCCGACGCCTGGCCACCCTTCCCCAGCGCCTGATCACCATCAGCCACGCCCCCGCCGCCGTCGCCTCCTGCGACCGGATCCTCTGGCTGGACCATGGCCGCATCCGCGCCGATGGCCCGCCCGCCGACGTCCTTCCCGCCTTCACCGCCGAAATGGCCCGTCTGGGAGAGGCCGATGCTGACCCTCACCTCCCCCGTTGAAACGCCCCTGCACCGCTGGCCCGCCGGACTGAAACTCGCCCTGCTCTGCGCCGCGACGATCCTCCTCTTCCGGCTGACGACACCCCTCCCCCTCGCGGCCCTCGCCATGGCCCTCGCCGCCCTGCATCTCGCCCTCGGGCGCGCCATCGCCACCACCGCCCTGCGCCAGTTGCGCCCGCTCTGGCCCTTCCTCGCGCTCCTCGCCCTCTGGCACGGCATCACGGGCGAGATTGCCCAAGGGGCCACCATCGCGCTCCGCCTGATCACGGCCATGGCCCTGGCCAACCTCGTCACCATGACGACGCGGCTCTCCGACATGCTCGCCACGCTTGACCGCCTGACCGCCCCGCTCGCCCGCGTGGGCCTGCCCACCCGCCGCCTCACGCTGGCGCTGGCCCTCGCCCTGCGCTTCATCCCCGTCCTGTCGGACCGCATCGACACGATCCGCGCCGCATGGTCCGCCCGCAGCCCGCGCCGCCCCGGCTGGCGCATCCTCATCCCCGCCGCACTCGCCGCGCTGGACGAGGCCGACCATGTCGCCGAATCCTTGCGCGCTCGCGGCGGGGCGGGCTAAACTCCGCCACCCGGAACAGGAGCCCATGATGGAACGCAGCCTCTCCCACATCGCCCTCTTCGCCGCCCTCATCGCGGTGCTGGGCTTCGTCCCGCAGATCATGCTCCCCTTCGGCGTGCCGATCACCGCGCAATCCCTTGGCATCATGCTTTGCGGCACGGTCCTCGGCGCAAGGCGCGGGGCGCTGGCAGTGCTGCTCTTCCTGCTGCTCGTGGCCATCGGCCTGCCGCTCCTGTCGGGCGGGCGCGGGGGCCTCGGCGTCTTCGCCTCGCCGACGGTGGGCTTCCTCCTTGGCTTTCCAGTCGCCGCCTTCGTCGCGGGCCTCATCACCGAGAAAGCCCCGCTCCCCGTCGGCTGGGCCGCAGGCATCGGCGCTTTCGCGGGTGGCGTGGTGACGCTCTATGCCTTCGGCATTCCCGGCCTCGCGCTGATGCTCGACAAGACCCTTCCGGAAGCCACCCTGATGATCACCGCCTTCCTTCCCGGCGACCTGATCAAGGTGGCACTTGCGGGCCTTGTCACCCACAGCCTCGCCCGGATGCGCCCGGGCGTCCTCTTGTCGCGCAACTGACCCAACCCAGAAGAATTTTCTGCGAAAATTCTTCGCCCCAAGACGCAAGCGGCCCCGCAAGCGGGGCCGCAAACCAAGATTTTTCGCAGAAAAAATCTTGCCCCCTACCGCACCTTCAGCGTCGCCAGACCCACCAGCGCCAATATCAGCGAGATGATCCAGAACCGGATCACGATCTGCGGCTCGGCCCAGCCCTTCTTCTCGAAATGATGGTGGATCGGCGCCATCAGGAAGACGCGTTTCCCCGTCCGCTTGAAATAGGCGACCTGGATGATCACGCTCATCGCCTCCACCACGAAGAGCCCGCCCACGATGGCCAGCACGATCTCGTGCTTGGTGCAGACGGCAATCGCCCCCAAAGCCCCGCCAAGCGCCAGCGACCCGGTATCCCCCATGAACACCGCCGCCGGAGGGGCGTTGTACCACAGGAAACCCATGCCCCCCCCGAACAGCGCCGCGCAGAAGATCAGCAGTTCCCCGGTGCCCGGCACGAAATGCACCCCAAGATACTCGGTGTAATTCGCATTCCCCACCACATAGGCGATCACCCCGAAGGTCCCCGCCGCGATCATCACCGGCATGATGGCCAGACCGTCCAGCCCGTCCGTCAGGTTCACCGCATTGGCGGCCCCCACGATCACCACCATTCCGAAGGGGATGAAGAACCACCACAGATTCAACAGCAGGTCCTTGAAGAACGGAAACGCCAACTGGTTCGTCAGCCCCGCCGGATGGAAACTGGACGCCGCATAGGACGCCAGCGCCGCGATCAGAAGCCCCGCCCCGAACCGCACCTTCCCCGGCACCCCGCGCGTGTTCTGCTTGGTCACCTTCGCATAGTCATCGGCGAACCCGATCAACCCGAAGGCCAGCGTCACCAGAAGCACGATCCAGACGTAAGGATTGTCCCACCGCGCCCAGAGCAGCGTCGACACCATCAAGGCCGACAGGATCAAAAGCCCCCCCATCGTCGGCGTCCCCGCCTTGGCGAAATGGCTCTGCGGGCCATCATCCCGGATGGGCTGCCCCTTCTTCTGCTTGCGCCGCAGGAAATCGATCAGGGGCCGCCCGAAGACGAAACCGAAGATCAGCGCCGTCAGGAAGGCACCGCCCGCCCGCACCGTCTGATAGCGGAAGAGGTTGAAGACGTCGCCACCGTCGGAAAAGGCACTCAGCCAATAGAACATTACACTGTCCCCTCGTTCTTGGGTGCCACCGCCTGCCCCAGTTTGCGCAGGCCGTCAACGACCAGACTGACCTTGGACCCCTTGGATCCCTTCACCAACACGATATCCCCCGCATCGACGATCGACCGCACCCGCGCCGCAAGCTCGGCCGCCGTCTCCACCCATTCGCCCCGCTGCGCCCGCGGCAGCACCTGCCACAGCGCCCGCATCCGCGGCCCCACGCAATGGATCACCGTCAGCGTCTCCAGCCCCGGATGCCGCGCGATGGCGGCATGCAGCGCGCCCTCCTGCGGCCCCAGCTCCAGCATGTCGCCCAGAACCGCGATCCGACGCCCCGCCGCCAGCCGCCCGATCCCGTTCTCCGGCACCGCAGCGATCAGCACATCCAGCGCCGCCGCCATGCTGGCCGGATTGGCGTTGAAGGCATCGTCGATCAGGTCGAACCCGGTTTCCTCCAGCGTATCCATCACGATCCGCTCCCGCGTGCCACGCCCCGCAGGCGGCGACCAGCGCCCGATGTCACAGGCCGCGATCGCCGGATCACAGCCCAGCGCCTCCGCCACCGCCAACGCGCCAAGGGCATTGGCCGCGAAATGCCGCCCCGGCGACAACACCTTGAACAGCAGGGGCTCTCCCCGCCGCGTCGCCCGCACCACCGTCGCCTCATCCGACAGGCCGACCGAAAGGATGCGCCACTCCGCCCCCTCCGCATGGCCGAACCCCACCACCGCCACGCCGCACTCCGCCGCCTTCGCCCGCAGGATGGGGGCCGTGTCGATATCGGCATTCAGCACCGCCACGCCGCCCTTCCGCAGCCCGTCAAGGATCGACGCCTTCTCCCGCGCGATCCCCTCGACACTGTCAAAGGCCTCCAGATGCGCAGGCGCCACCGTGGTCACCATCGCCACATCCAGATCCGCCATCCGCGCCAAGGGCGAAATCTCGCCGGGATGGTTCATCCCGATCTCGATCACCGCGAATTCCGTCTCTTCCGGCATCCGCGCCAGCGTCAGCGGCACGCCCCAATGGTTGTTGTAGCTCGCCTCGGCGGCATGCACCCGCCCCTGCCCGCCCAACACCGCGCGCAGCATCTCCTTGGTGGACGTCTTGCCCACCGATCCGGTGATCCCCACCACGCGCGCCTTCGTCCGCGCCCGCGCCGCCCGGCCAAGGTCCTCCAGCGCACGCAGCACATCCGGCACCACCAGCAGCGGCGCATCCTCCGCCACACCCTCCGGCACACGGGACACCAAGGCCGCAGCCGCGCCCTTCTCCAGCGCGGCCTTCACGAAATCATGCCCGTCGCGTACGTCCTTCAGCGCCACGAACAACTCCCCCGGCCGCAGCGTCCGCGTGTCGATCGACACGCCCGTCGCCGCCCAAGGCTTCGTCACCCGCCCGCCCGTCGCCCGCGCCGCATCCTCGGACCGCCACAGCACCATCATATCACCCCATCCAGCGCCGCGACCGCGATGCTCGCCTGTTCCACATCATCGAAGGGATAGACGTCCCCCTTGATGATCTGCCCCGTCTCATGCCCCTTGCCCGCGATCAGAAGCGCATCCCCCGGACCCAAGGCATCCACGCCCCGCAGAATGGCCTCCGCGCGGTCGCCCACCTCATTCGCCTCCGGACAGGCTTGCATTATTTCTGCACGAATGGCCCCCGGCTCCTCGCTGCGGGGGTTATCGTCTGTCACGAATAGAACATCCGCGAATTCCCGCGCCGCAGCCCCCATAAGGGGCCGCTTGGTCCTGTCCCGGTCCCCGCCTGCGCCAAAGACGATCACGATCCGTCCCATCACATGCGGCCGCAGCGCCCGCAGCGCCGTCGCAATCGCATCCGGCGTATGGGCGTAATCGACGAAGACTGCCGCCCCGTTCGCCCGCGTCGCCGCCAATTGCATCCGCCCCCGCACGCCCCCCAACCGCGACAGCACGCCCATCACCGCCGCAGGCTCCTCGCCCGCCGCGATGCAAAGCCCCGCAGCCAGCGCCACATTCTCCGCCTGAAACGCCCCGATCAGCGAGAGCTTCACCTGATGCGCCTGCACCCCCTGCCAGACAAGGCGCACCTCCTGCCCCGTGGCCTCCGCCCGTTGCGCGGCGATGCGCAGATCGCAGCCCTCGGCATGGCCCACCGTCAGCACCCGCTGCCCCCGCGCCCGCGCCACCTCGACCATCGCGGCGCCGTGGGGGTCGTTCACATTGACCACCGCCACGCCCTCATCCGGCAGCACGCGCCCGAACAACTCCGCCTTGGCGGCGAAATAGGCCTCCATCGTCCCGTGATAATCCAGATGATCCTGTGTGAAGTTCGTGAACCCCGCCGCCGCCAGCCGCACCCCATCCATCCGTCGCTGATCCAAGCCATGCGACGACGCCTCCATCGCCGCATGCGTCACGCCAGCCCCCGCCGCCTGCGCCAGCATGGAATGCAGCGTGATCGCATCCGGAGTGGTATGTGAGGAAGGCGCGGACCAAGCCCCCTCCACCCCCGTCGTCCCGATATTGATGGCCTCATGCCCCAACAGCGACCATATCTGACGGGTAAAGGTCGCCACCGACGTCTTCCCGTTCGTCCCCGTCACCGCCACCATCACCGCAGGCTGCGCCCCGAACCACAAGGCCGCCGCGCCCGACAAAGCCGCCCGCGCATCCTCGGCCACCACCAGCGCGGCGTCAGACCCCGCCAGCACATCCGCGGCAACCCGCGCCCCCTCGGCATCGGTCAGCACCGCCGCCGCGCCCATCCGCAACGCGGGCCCGATGAACTCCGCCCCATGCATCCGCGCGCCGGGCAGGGCCGCAAAAAGGAAGCCGGGCTTCACCGCCCGGCTGTCCACCGTCAGGCCCGTCAGATCGGGGTCAATCCCACCCCGCCCCGTCAGGCCGAGTTCCGAAAGCTTCCTTACCCCGGCCATTCCGCACCCTCGCCTCAGTTCGAGACGGCTGTTAGCTCATCCACCGGCGGGGGTTCAACCACCGGACGCAACCCCATCAGCGGCGCGACGCGACGGATGATCTCGCCCGCCACCGGCACCGCCGTCCAGCCCGCCGTGCGGCGCGGCTCGCTGCCCGATGTCTCCACCGGCTCGTCCAGCGTCACCACCAGCACGTAACGCGGGTCGTCGGCGGGGAAGAGGCTCGCGAAGGTGTTCACCACCTTGTCCTCGTCATAGCCGCCCTGCGCATTGGGCTTCTCCGCCGTCCCGGTCTTGCCCGCCACCTGATAGCCCGGCACATCGGCCAGCGTCGCCGTCCCGCTCTCCACCACCGACCGCAGCATCCTGACCGAGGCCAGCGCCGTCTCCTCGCTCATCACCCGCGGCCCGTTCTGCGGCACGCCCCCGTGCAGCAGCGTCGGCGTGACCTTCACCCCGCCATTGGCAATCGCCGCATAGGCCACCGCCAGATGCATCGGGCTGGCCGAAATCCCGTGGCCATAGGACGTCGTGATCGTCGTGATATCCGGCCATTTCCGCGGCACGATGGGCCGCGCCCCCGGCGCCTCCACCAGTTCCAGTTGCGTCGGCTCAAAGAACCCCAGCGACTGGAAGAACGCCGCCTGCCGCTCCGCCCCCACCATCAACGCGATATTCGCCGTCCCCACATTGGACGACTTGGCGATCACGTCATTGACCGAAAGCAGCGGCCCGTAATTCTTGTTCTGGAACTCCCGGATGGTAAACCGCCCCCATTTCCGCGGCGCATTCGCATCCACCATCGTCTCGGGCTCCAGCAGCCCAAGGTTCAAGGCATTGGCCACCGTGAAGATCTTGAAGGTGGAGCCAAGCTCGTAAACCCCCTGCACCGCCCGGTTGAACAGCGGGCTGTCGCCGGGGTCCCCCTTCACCAGCGGATTGGGCCGGTCATTCGGGTCGAAGGCCGGCAAGGACGCCAGCGACAGGATCTCCCCCGTCTTCACATCCATCAGGATCGCCGCCGCCCCCTTGGCGTTCAGCATCGTCTTGCCGGTGCCAAGGATCTCTTCCACCGCCGCCTGCAAGGTCAGGTCGATGGAAAGCTGCAACGGCGCCCCCGCCTGCGCCGGATCGCGCAGCCGCGCGTCCAACGCCTTCTCGATCCCCGCCGTCCCGATCACCTCGGCGCTCGACACGCCCTCCGCCCCGAAACTCGCCCCGCCCAGCACATGCGCGGCCAGCGTCCCGTTGGGATAAAGCCGCATCTCGCGCGGTCCGAACAAAAGCCCCGGATCGCCGATCTCATGCACCCGCTGCATCTGCTCCGGGCTCATCACCCGCCGGATCCACAGGAAGGTGCGCCCATCCGTCAACCGCCGCTCCAGAGCGATAGGGTCGATCTCGGGGAAGATCCGCGCCAATTCCCGCGCCACCCGCCCCGGATCCACCATGTCCCGCGGCTGCGCATAAAGCGCATAGGTCTGCATGTTCGTGGCCAGAATCCGCCCGTTCCGGTCGGTGATATCCGCCCGCGTGGCAAGGATCTGCGCCCCCGCCGCCGCCGAACGCGGCTCCGCAGGCTCGGTCGCGGCCAGCATGCCCATCCGGGTCCCGATGGTCAGGAAGGCCGCCAGAAACCCCATGCTCAGGAACAGCAGCCGCACCTCGGCACGGGCGCGGCTCTTGTCGCGGATCTCCTCATGGCGCAGCCGCAGGTTCTCCCGTTCGATCGTGTCGGGATTCTCGCCCTTCTGACGGGCCGAAAGGATGCGGGCAAGCGGGCGAAGCGGCGTGCGGATCATGGGAATTGTCCGTCGACAGGGCTGGGGGCAAGTTCATCGGTGATCTGGCCGGTCACATCCACCGGATCGGTGATGTCGGGGAAATCATCCATCGGCAGCAGGGTGGGCATCGGATAGGAAATCTGGGCCGCCGCCCCGAATTGCGTGGGCTCAAGCGGCAAGAGCCCCAGCCGGTCGAAATTCAGCGTCGCCAGTTCCCGCAGCCGCTCGGGCCGGTTCAGATAGGCCCATTCCGCCCGCTGCAACGTCAGCGCCTCGCGCAATCCGGCAATCTCGTCCTGCAGCCGGCCCATGTCGCGCAGCGCGGCCTGCGTGGCGTAATTCTCGCGATAGGCCCAGAAGCCAAGGCTGATCACGACCAGAAACGACAGGACGAAAAACACCGGGCGCATCAGCGGCGTCCTTTCTTCGGTTGAAACTCGGGCAGGCCCAGCGCGGCAGGCGCGACGCGCGCCGCAGGCGCCGCCGTCCGCCGCGCCACGCGCAGCTTGGCACTGCGGGCACGCGGATTGGCGCCAAGCTCCGCCTCATCCGGCCCCACGGCCTTCTTCGTGATCATCTCGAACCGCGCCGCACTGTCGGCCCGCGCGGGCGCATAGCGGTTGGCATTGGCCTCCGCCCCGCTCGCGATCTGGAAGAACCGCTTCACGATCCGGTCCTCAAGGCTGTGGAACGTCACCACGGCCAGCCGCCCGCCGGGCTTCAACGCCCGCTCCGCCGCCTGCAACCCCTCGGCCAATTCGTCGAATTCCGTGTTCACTGCGATCCGTATCGCCTGAAAACTCCGCGTCGCCGGATGGCTCTGCCCCGGCTTCGGACGCGGCAGGCATTTCGCCACGATCTCCGCCAGACGCAGCGTCGTGGTGATCGGCTCCACCGCCCGCGCCTCGACGATCGCCCGCGCGATCCGGCGCGAGGCACGCTCCTCGCCGTAATGGTAAAGGATATCCGCCAACACGCCTTCCGACGCCGAATTCACAAGATCCGCCGCACTTGCCCCCGCCTGACTCATCCGCATGTCCAAGGGCCCGTCCTTCTGGAAGGAAAACCCCCGCTCCGCCCGGTCAAGCTGCATCGACGAAACGCCCAGATCCAGCACGACGCCATCCAGCATGCCGCCCGCATGAAGATCGAGTTCCGAGAAATTCCCCGCCACCAGCCGCAGCCGGTCGCCATATTCCCCCGCCCATGCCGCTGCCATCTGCAACGCCAGCGGGTCCCGGTCCACCCCCGTCACCCGCGCGGCCCCAGCCTCCAAGAGCCCACGGGCATAGCCGCCCGCGCCGAATGTGCCATCCAGCCAGTCGCCCTCCACCGGGGCCACCGCCTGCAACAGCGGGCGCAACAGCACCGGGATATGGGGGATGCGACCGCTCTCCTGATCGCTGTCGGCCAAGGCTCACACCTCCGGCAGGTCGCCCAGCAGCGACAGGATGTCCATATCCTCCGGCAGCGCCGCCAGTTCCGCCTCGGCCGCCCGCAGGATATCGGCCTCATAGACATCGGCCTTCCAAAGCTGGAACGTGTCCAGCGAACCTGCCAGCACCGCCTCGCCGCCGTCCTGCGCCGACATGCCGATCTTCTCGCGCACCTTGGGCGGCAGCACGATCCGCCCGTCATCGTCGATCTCCACCGTCGCCGACAGGGTGATCATGTTCCGCTCCAAGAGCCGCCGCTCGGGCGATCCGATGGGCTTGCGGCGGATCAGCGCCTCAAGGCGCTGCGCGCCCGCAATGGTATAGCATTCCGCGAATTTCCGCCGCTCGTCGCCATAGACGATCACGATGCGCTTGCGGGGGCTGTCAGGGTCTCCGGCTTCCAGCACACGGCGAAAGGCTGCCGGGATCAAGACCCGCGCCTTACCGTCCACCTTCTGGGTGAACTCGCCTCTGAACGCCTCCGACATCGGCCTTCCGGCCTCCTCACACGCAGCTCTTGCCCTGCTCCGTCAGGCCCCTGCCCGGATCATCCGGGCCCTGAAACGGAAACGGCGGACCGAGCTGCTGCCACTGCTCGATCCGCCGCCTGTCCCATCGCTGGGCGTCCAGCTACGCGCGCCACCTGGGGGAGATGTCTGCTCGCTCGCGCGCCGGATCTCTGGTTTCGATGAAGGCGGGTGCCTGTATGAAGCCTGCTTTCGCCTGTTCGGGGTCTTGTGCCGCCCCTGCTTTCGTTTTGCCCGTCCTCATCGTCGTGAGTTCTGTATGCAGTGGGAAAACGTGGGATGCAACGGAAAATTTCGGGCAGAACCGGGCACATCTTGTTGGGCCATCCCGCCAAATACAGGATTTGGTAGGGTTATCCACAGGCCGCATCCCATAAATTGGCGCAATTTGCTCAAGCGAACACAAAATCTAGTGATGCGCCGTGAAGGCCAGCTTCTCCCAGATTTTCCCAACTTTTTTCGCCCGCTCCGGCATTCGCTGCGAGTGAACCCTGGACTATGGCAAGAATGTGGCAAAAAACACGGTAATCGGCCCTCCGATCCCGGATTTCCCACCTTTTCCCAGATCAGTGATTCGCCGCCTTGACCCGTCCCGCCCCGTCCCGGGCAGGCCCCCGCAAAGGCCACAGGAAACCCGTCCCGGACCCGATCCGGGACCTCCCCTCACACCCCAGACGCCGATGTCAGTTCCCGACCGGATGGCACAAGGGGTTGCCCTGCGCGTCAAAGGCCGCCACCACGCATTCCGACCCATCCGACAGGATCAGCACCGTGCCGATGGCAATCGCTGTCGCCCGCGCAGCGCCGCCGCGCGACTTGCGCTTCTCGATCACCTGCGGCGCGATCAGCACCGCCACATCCGGAACGGGGGGAAGATCGATGCTCATGCGCGGGCCTTTCTCCAGCCGGACAGGGCGCGGCCGCGCCCCATCCCAAGATGGGATGCGCCCCGCCCCGCGTCCAGACGCTGGCCCGAAATCGCCGGAGGTCCCGGATCAGGCCCGGGACAGGGTCGCCGCCTTGTGCACCCACGCACCCTTAACCAACAATCACACCGCCAACCTGCCGGATTTTGTATGTACAGTTTGCGGTACGGTTTGCGGCACAGGATCCGGTACAGCCATTTCCCGCCAACCCCCTGCGCCGCAACAAAAACTTACGCCATCCCCCCGGCAGTCAACCCCCGCGCCAACCGCGCATAGGCCTCCGCCTCCGGTGCATCCGTCGCGGCGATGGGCGTCCCCGCATCCCCCGCCATCCGCACCGAAAGCGCCAGCGGCAATTCCCCAAGGAAGGGCAAACCCAACTTTGCCGCCTCCGCCTTCACCCCGCCATGGCCAAAGATCTGCGTCTCATGCCCGCAATTCGGGCAGCAGAAGGTCGACATGTTCTCGATCAGGCCCAGCACCGGCACCTTCAGCTTGGCGAACATGTCCAAGGCCTTCCGCGCATCCAGCAGCGCCACATCCTGCGGCGTCGAAACCACCAGCGCCCCGGTCAACTGCGTCCGCTGCGCCAGCGACAGTTGGATATCCCCCGTCCCCGGCGGCAGGTCGATGATCAGCACATCCAGCTTTCCCCAAGCCACCTGCCCCAGAAGTTGCTGCAACGCCCCCATGATCATCGGCCCCCGCCAGATGACCGCCTCATCCTCCTTCAACATCAACCCGATCGACATCATGGTCACGCCATGTGCCTGCAAAGGCTCGATGATCTTGCCATCCGGACTCGCGGGCCGCTTCGAAACCCCCATCATCCGCGGCTGGCTTGGACCGTATATATCCGCATCCAGCAGCCCCACCCGCCGCCCCTGCCGCGCCAGCGCCGCGGCAAGGTTCGACGACACGGTGGATTTCCCGACGCCCCCCTTGCCCGACGCCACCGCGATGATCCGGTCCACGCCCGAAACCTTCTGCGGCCCGCCCTGCTGCGGCGTCGGATGCTGCCCGATCTTCAAGGACGGAGCCGCAGGCTTCGCCGCCGGGCCATGCGCCGTCAGCACCGCCTGCACCGTCTCCACCCCCGGCACCGCGCGCACCGCCGCCTCCGCCGCAGCCTGCACCGGGCCCAGCGCCCGCGCCGCCTCGGGGCTTTCCGCCTCGATGACAAAGCGCACGAGCCCGCCCTCCACCGTCAACGCGCGAATCAAGTCGCGCGACACCAGATCACCCCCACCGGGCAGCGCGACACCGGCCAACGCCCGCATGATTAACTCTCGCGAAACCGACATCCGTTCTTCTCCTGCACAAGGTTTCGGCAAACCTCATCATCTTTGTGGCACTCGGCAAGACCAAGTTGACCATTTGCTCAGGTTTTCATCGAAACCCATGAATTCAATGACATTTTCGTGACGTTCAGCCATGCGGTTGCTGCATGGCAGCATTGCAGACCCCGGCTATTGTGCAGTTGCAGCATATGCCCCATGTTTCCGGTAACAGCGCGACAGAACGTTGTGACGATACATGGTGTAACAAACTGAGGCTGATCGAAATGGCTTATGTGAACTCTTCCCGCGCCGCGTCCTTCTCGCTGGCTGACCGCTTCTCGGGCGTCCTCGCCCAGATCAAGGCGACCATGGCCCGCCGCGCCGTCTACAACCAGACCGTGCGTGAACTGCTGATCCTTTCCGACCGCGAACTCGCGGATCTGGGCATCAGCCGTCACGACATCCCCGCCGTCGCCCGCGAAGCGGCCTACGGCAAGTAAGTTTCTTGCTGAACCCCACCTCCTCCCGGGGTTCATAGCAAAAGCGGCGGTGCTTCTCCTCCTCCCTGGCACCGCCGCACTTTGATCCGGATGTCGCGCTCCTGCGTAGATATCCATGACAGATCCGAAGTCCCCCTCCTCCTCCCTGGGGACACGGAAAAGCGGCGGTTCCGCTCCTCCTCCCAGGAACCGCCGCACCCTCCTTCGGGGCCAGAAGGCCCCAACGATGTGCGACGGTCCCCTCCTCCTCCCTGGGACCATCGGACTTGCGGCGACCCCCTCCTCCTCCCTGGGGTCGCCGCCCAGATTTTCGGGGCCACACGGCCCCAACGGCGTGCGACAGGCCCTCCTCCTCCTCCCTGAGGGCCATCGGACCAGCGGCGGTTCCCACCTCCTCCCGGGAACCGCCGCGCCCGTAACCGCACGGCGCATTCGGCCCCGGCCTCTCCTCCTCCCTGGCCGGGACGATATGGCGACCGGCCCTTCCTCCTCCCTTGGGCCGGGACGCAAGATGACGGCGGCGCCCCTCCTCCCTCAGGCGCCGCCGTTTTTCATTTCCGCTTGCCGCCCAAGGCCTTGCATCGCACGCCCGCGCCGCCGATAGTCCGCCGGCCCCCATCCGCCGCGACAGGACCGATGCGCCTTTCCCTGATCTCCGCCGCCCTCGTCGCCGCCCTCGTGGGCTATGGCTCCACCATCGCCCTCGTCCTTGCCGCCGCCACCGCCCTCGGCGCGACACCGGCCCAGACGGCAAGCTGGGTTATGGGCGTCTGCTTCGCCAAGGCCCTCGGCAGCGCGCTCCTTTCCACATGGCACCGGGTGCCCGTGGTGCTGGCATGGTCCACCCCCGGCGCGGCGCTCATCGCCGCCTCCTCGGGCTATGGCATGGCCGAAGGCGTGGCGGCCTTCCTCCTCGCAGGCCTCCTCATCGCGGCGACGGGCCTGATCAAGCCGCTTGGAAGCCTCGTCGCAAAGATCCCCGACGGCATCGCAGCGGCCATGCTGGCGGGCGTCTTGCTGCCTTTCGTGCTGAAGGGCGCAGGGGCCTTGCAGGCCACGCCCGCCCTCGTCGCCCCCATGGTCGGCCTCTTCGCCCTCGTCCGGCTGAAGAACCCCGCGCTGGCCGTGCTTGCCGCCCTCGCCTCGGGCCTCGCCACCGCCTTCGCCACCGGGGCCGCCATCCTGCCCGACCTGCCGCCGATCCCGCCGACACCCACCCTGATCGCCCCGGAATTCCACTGGGCGGCCCTCATCGGCCTCGGCCTGCCGCTCTACCTCGTGACCATGGCCTCGCAGAACCTGCCCGGCTTCGCCACCATGCGCGCCGCGGGGTTTGAGCCGCCCGTCGCCCCCGCCCTGACGGTGACGGGCCTGATCTCCGCCTTCGCCGCCCTCTTCGGCGCGCATACGGTGAACATGGCCGCCATCACCGCCGCCATCTGCATGGGCGACGACGTCCATCCCGACCGCAGCCAGCGCTGGAAGGTGGGCCTCGCCTATGCCGGGATCTGGGTCCTCCTCGGCCTTACGGGCCCGGTCGTCATCGCCATCCTGAACGCCCTGCCCCCGTCCCTGATGACGGCGCTGGTGGCCCTTGCCCTGCTGGGGCCCCTGATGGGCGCGCTGACCGGGGCCTTCGCCCACCCGGACCAGCGCTTTCCCGCCACCATCACCCTTGCCGTCACAGGCGCGGGCGTGGCCTTCGCAGGCATCGGCGCGGCCTTCTGGGGCCTTCTGGCAGGCCTCGCGATCTGGGGCCTCGACCGCCTCACCCGCCGCTAAGGCCAATCCGCCAAAGCAAAAGGCCGCCCGAGGGCGGCCTTCCTGCTGATCCAACTGGAGCGGGCGATGAGATTCGAACTCACGACCCTAACCTTGGCAAGGTTATGCTCTACCCCTGAGCTACGCCCGCATCCTTTGGACGAAGGGTCATCTATAAAAGCCGCGCCGGGGGTTCAAGGGGGAAAGTGACAGGGGCAGGCAAAATCCTGCCCCCGCCCCGTCATTCCAATTCGATCAGCAGGTCCTTCGCGTCGATCTGGCTGCCCGCATGCACATGCACCGCCTTCACCACCGCCTCGCGGTCGGCATGCAGGCCCGTCTCCATCTTCATCGCCTCGATGGTCAAAAGCAGGTCACCCGCCCGCACCTTCTGCCCCACCGTCACCGCGATCGAGGCGATGGAACCCGGCATCGGCGCGCCGACATGGGCCGGGTTGCCCTCGGCCGCCTTTGGCCGCGCCGCCGTCTTGGCCTTCACGGCCCGGTTCGGCACGCGGATCACGCGGGGCTGGCCGTTCAACTCGAAGAAGACGCGCACCTCGCCATCCTCCGTCGTCTCGCCCACCGCCTGCAACCGCAGTTCAAGCTGCTTGCCGGGGTCGATCTCGGCGGTGATCTCCTCGCCGGGTTCCATGCCATAGAAGAAGGTCTTGGTCGGCAGCGTCCGCACCGGACCATAGAGCCGATGCCGCCCCATGTAATCGAGGAAGACCTTGGGATACATCAGATATCCATTCAGATCCTCGTCATCCACGGCCCGCCCGCCAAGCTCGGCCGACAGCTTCGCCCGGGTCTCTTCCAGATCGACGGGCGGCAGCGTCTTGCCGGGACGTTCGGTCAGCGGGGCCTCCCCCTTCAGAACCTTCTTCAAGATGCCCTGCGGCCAGCCGCCATGCGGCTGCCCCAGATTGCCCTTCAGCATGTCCACGACCGAGTCGGGGAAGGCCACATCGACATTCGGGTCCTCCACCTGCGCCCGCGTCAGGCCCTGCGCCACCATCATCAGCGCCATGTCGCCCACGACCTTCGACGAAGGCGTCACCTTCACGATATCGCCGAACATCTGGTTCGCATCGGCATAGGCCTGCGCCACCTCGGGCCAGCGCTCCTCCAGCCCAAGCGACCGCGCCTGAGCCTTGAGGTTGGTGAACTGCCCCCCCGGCATCTCATGCAGATAGACTTCGGATGCGGGCGCGGGAATGCCGGATTCGAAGGCCGCATATTGCGTCCGCACATGTTCCCAATAGTTCGAGATCTCGCGGATCGCCGCGATATCGAGACCCGTGTCCCGTTCCGTATGCCGCAGCGCCTCGACGATGGACCCAAGGCAGGGCTGCGAGGTGCCGCCCGAAAACGCATCCATCGCCGCATCCACCGCATCCACCCCGGCATCGCAGGCGGCCAGGATCGTCGCTGCCGCCGCGCCGCTGGTGTCATGGGTGTGGAAATGGACGGGCAGCCCGATCTCCTGCTTCAGCGTCTTGACCAGTATCCGCGCCGAGGCGGGCTTCAGCAGCCCCGCCATGTCCTTCAGCCCTAGGACATGCGCCCCCGCCGCCTTCAACTCCTTCGCGCGGTCCACATAGTATTTCAGGTCATACTTGGACCGCGCCGGGTCCAGCATGTCGCCGGTATAGCAGATCGTCCCCTCGCAGACCTTGTTCGCCTCGATCACGGCATCCATCGCGACCCGCATGTTCTCCACCCAGTTGAGCGAATCGAACACGCGGAACACGTCGACGCCGGTCTTTGCGGCCTGCAATACGAAGGAACGAACAACATTGTCGGGATAGTTGGTGTAACCCACCCCGTTCGACGCCCGCAGCAGCATCTGCGTCATCAGGTTGGGCATCGCCGCGCGCAGGTCGCGCAGACGCTGCCACGGACATTCCTGCAGGAAACGGTAGGCCACGTCGAAGGTCGCCCCGCCCCAGCATTCGACCGAGAAGAGCTGCGGCAGGTTCGCCGCATAGGCCGGCGCCACGCGCACCATGTCGATCGACCGCATCCGGGTCGCCAACAGCGACTGGTGCCCGTCCCGCATCGTTGTGTCGGTGATCAGCACCTTCTTCTGCGCCTTCATCCAGTCGGCCACCGCCTGCGGGCCCTTCTGTTCCAGCAGGTTCCGCGTCCCCGTCGCCGGGGTTTCCGTCAGCAGTTTCGGCGGCTTCGGCATCTTCGCCTCGGCCGGCGGCTTCGGCCGCCCCGCCGTCTCGGGATGCCCGTTCACCGTGATGTCCGCGATATAGGTCAGGATCTTCGTCGCCCGGTCCCGCCGCTTCTTGAAGGCGAAAAGCTCGGGCGTCGTGTCGATGAACTTGGTCGTGTAGGAATAATCAAGAAAGGTCGGATGCTTCAGCAGGTTGATGACGAATTCGATATTCGTCGCCACCCCCCGGATGCGGAATTCCCGCAGCGCCCGGTCCATCCGCGCGATGGCCTTCTCCGGCGTCTGGGCATGGGCGGTGACCTTCACCAGAAGCGAATCGTAATAGCGGGTGATCACCCCCCCCGCATAGGCCGTGCCCCCATCCAGCCGGATGCCGTTCCCCGTGGCGGAACGATAGGCCGTCAACCGCCCGTAATCGGGGATGAAATTGTTCAGCGGGTCTTCCGTCGTCACCCGGCATTGCAGCGCATGCCCGTTCAGCTTCACATCCGCCTGCGACGGAACCCCCGTCGCCTCGGCCAGCGACTTGCCCTCCTCGATCAGGATCTGGGCCTGCACGATATCGATGCCCGTCACCTCTTCGGTGACCGTATGCTCGACCTGCACGCGGGGGTTCACCTCGATGAAGTAGAACTTGCCCGTATCCATATCCATCAGGAATTCGACGGTGCCCGCGCATTCGTAATCCACATGCTGCGTGATGCGCTTGGCCATCTCGCAGACTTCCTCGCGCTGTTCCTGCGTAAGGTAAGGCGCAGGCGCGCGCTCGACGACCTTCTGGTTGCGCCGCTGCACGGTGCAGTCGCGCTCCCACAGGTGCCAGACATTGCCCTGCTTGTCGCCAAGGATCTGCACCTCCACATGGCGGGCGCGCAGGATCATCTTCTCCAGATAGCCCTCGCCATTGCCGAAGGCCGCTTCCGCCTCGCGCCGCCCCTCGCGCACCTTGGCCTCAAGCTCGTCCTCGGAATTGATCGGCCGCATCCCGCGCCCGCCCCCGCCCCACGACGCCTTCAGCATCAGCGGATACCCGATGGCGGCCGCATCCTTCTTGATCGCCGCCATGTCGTCGCCCAGCACTTCCGTCGCCGGAATCACCGGCACGCCCGCAGCGATGGCCACCCGCCGCGCACTCGCCTTGTCGCCCAGCGCGCGCATCGTCTCGGCCCGCGGGCCGATGAAGGTGATCCCCGCCTGATCGCAGGCCTCCACGAAATCGGGATTCTCCGAAAGCAGGCCATAGCCCGGATGGATCGCATCCGCGCCCGACATCTTCGCCACCCGGATGATCTCCGGGATCGAAAGATAGGCCCCCACCGGCGACAGCCCCTCCCCGATCCGATAGGCCTCGTCGGCCTTGAAACGGTGCAGAGAGAGCTTGTCCTCCTCGGCAAAGACGGCGACCGTCTTCTTGCCCATCTCATTGGCGGCGCGCATGACGCGAATGGCGATCTCGCCCCGGTTGGCGACGAGGATCTTGCGGAACTCTGGCATCGGTCTCTCCGGTATCGGCAGTGGGTGCCGAAGGTCAGGCGGGCTTTTCGGCGCTTGCGGCAGGCGCAAACAAGGGGTCACTCTAGGCCCGCTGCAATGCAGCGCAAGTGCGGCAACCGGCGTAATCTGCAAATTTTGCGAAATATGCAGGCGTCACTTTGCGGCTGCAAAGCAGGCGCGAAAAAGTGCGGCGGAACATTTGCGGAACCTTTTCCTTTCCCGCCGATGGCGCTAGGGTCTGCGCCATGACCCTACGGGATGACGATCAGGCAAGTCTGGCGGCAGTGCCGCTGTCGCAACGCGCGCTGATGGCTGCGCGGCCCGCCCCCTATCTGGACGACCTCAATCCAGCCCAGCGCGAGGCGGTGGAGGCACTGGATGGCCCCGTCCTGATGCTCGCAGGCGCGGGCACGGGCAAGACCAAGGCGCTCACCGCCCGCATCGTCCACCTCCTGCGGATGGGCAAGGCGCGCCCCAACGAGATCCTCGCCGTCACCTTCACCAACAAGGCCGCGCGCGAGATGAAGCTGCGCGTGGGGCGCATGCTGGGCGAAGTGGCGGAAGGCATGCCATGGATGGGCACCTTCCACTCCCTCTCGGTCAAGATCCTGCGCCGCCATGCCGAACTGGTGGGCCTCAAGTCGAACTTCACCATCCTCGACACCGACGACCAGATTCGCCTTCTGAAACAGTTGATCGTCGCCGCGAACATCGACGAAAAGCGCTGGCCCGCCCGCATGCTGGCCGGAATGATCGACGGCTGGAAGAACCGCGCCCTCACCCCCGACCGCGTGCCCTCGTCCGAGGCGTCGGGCTACGCCCATCGCGGCACCGAACTCTACGCCCAGTATCAGGACCGCCTCCGCACCCTGAACGCCTGCGACTTCGGCGATCTTCTCCTGCATTGCGTGGTGATCTTCCAATCCCACCCCGATGTTCTGGCCCAGTATCAGCGCTGGTTCCGCTACATCATGGTGGACGAATACCAGGACACCAACGTCTGCCAATACCTCTGGCTCCGCCTTCTGGCGCAGGCCCACCGCAACATCTGCTGCGTGGGCGATGACGACCAGTCGATCTATGGCTGGCGCGGGGCCGAGGTGGGCAACATCCTGCGCTTCGAAAAGGACTTCCCCGGTGCCCATGTGGTGCGGCTGGAACAGAACTACCGCTCCACCCCGCATATCCTTGCCGCGGCAAGCGGCGTCATCGCGGGCAATGCGGGCCGCCTTGGCAAGACGCTCTGGACCGACGTGCAAGAGGGCGAGAAGGTCCGCCTCATCGGCCATTGGGACGGCGAGGAAGAGGCCCGCTGGATAGGCGAAGAGATCGAGTCCCTGATGCGTGGCCGCCGCGGGATGGACCCCGTCGGTCTGGACGGTCAGGCCATCCTCGTCCGCGCCTCCCACCAGATGCGCGCCTTTGAGGACCGTTTCCTGACCATCGGCCTGCCCTATCGCGTCATCGGCGGCCCCCGCTTCTACGAAAGGCAGGAAATCCGCGACGCCATGGCCTATTTCCGGCTGGCCGTGTCGCCCGAGGACGACCTCGCCTTCGAACGCGTGGTCAACGTCCCGAAACGTGGCCTTGGCGACAAGGCACAGGCCGATATCCAGCGTAGCGCGCGGCAGGCGGGCGTTTCCTTGCATGAAGGCGCGCGCGAACTCGTCGCCCATGGCGGCATCGGCGGCAAGGGCGCGGGTCAACTCCGCGCCTTCGTCGAAGGAATCGACCGCTGGCACGCCCTGACCCTGCACGAAGGCGCCAGCCATATCGAACTGGCCGAGATGATCCTCGAAGAGTCCGGCTACACGGAGATGTGGCAGAACGACAAGACGCCCGAGGCGCCGGGTCGTCTGGAAAACCTCAAGGAACTCATCAAGGCGCTGGAACAGTTCGACAATCTTCAGGGCTTCCTCGAACACGTCGCCCTGATCATGGACAATGAAACCGAAGAGGCGGGCGAAAAGGTCTCCATCATGACCCTGCACGCCGCCAAGGGCCTCGAATTCCCCGTGGTCTTCCTGCCCGGCTGGGAGGACGGCCTCTTCCCCAGCCAGCGCAGCATGGATGAAAGCGGCCTCAAGGGGCTGGAGGAGGAACGCCGCCTCGCCTATGTCGGCATCACCCGCGCGGAGGAACTCTGCACCATCTCCTTCGCCTCCAACCGCCGCGTCTATGGCCAATGGCAAAGCCAGCTTCCCAGCCGCTTCATCGACGAACTTCCCGCTTCCCATGTCGAGGTCCTAACCCCGCCCGGCCTCTATGGCGGCGGCTTCGGCGCGGCGGCTCCCTATGCCGTCACCGCGATGGATGACCGCGTGTCCAAGGCCGATGTCTACAATTCCCCCGGCTGGAAACGGATGCAGGACCGCAGCCAGTCCCGCCCCATGGCCCAACCGCGCGAGGCGCGCGGCGTGGTCATCGACGCCACCGCCATCCCCGCCTTCTCCGAGGGCGACCGCGTCTTCCACCGCAAGTTCGGCTACGGCACCGTGATCGGGATCGAAGGCGACAAGCTTGAAATCGATTTCGCCAAGGCCGGGATCAAGAAGGTCGTCGCGGGCTTCGTCGTCGATGCCGATGACGCGGACGACGTTCCGTTCTGATCGCCATCCCCACGATTTTTCGCAGAAAAATCGCCCCCCAACCGCGCCCGGCACCCGCCCCAACCCCGATTTTTCGCAGAAAAATCGGGGTCTGCGGAAAGACGCATTTTTCCCTTGCACCCCGCCGCGCCCCGCTCTATCACCCGCCCCACGGAGTGCGGGCGTAGCTCAGGGGTAGAGCATAACCTTGCCAAGGTTAGGGTCGTGAGTTCGAATCTCATCGCCCGCTCCAATCAGCCTAAAGATCAAAGCGATGACCTCCCCAGCCGGGGCCATCCCGCATGGCCCCTGGGTCAGGCAGCCCGCGCGGTCGCCCCCGTCTCGTCAGATCCGCGCGGCCATCCCCCGGCTTGCCCCCGTCGCCATCGCCCCCGCAGGCATCCGGCGCGACGCCCCGGCCGTCAGGTTCACCACCCGCTCGCGCGCCTGCTGCAGCATGCGGCGCGGCACTGCCCCGATCAGCGGTGCCACCACCGGCACACCGGCCGAAATCTCCGGCGCGGGGATGCCCAGCATCCGATAGGACTCCCACTCCACCCCCTGCGCCCGGTCCAGCGCAAGCTGCAACTCCACCGGATCAGGACGGTTCTGCCGGTCCAGTACCGCGAGGAAATCCCCGCTGCCCGCATAGGCCAGCCGATACCGCGCCGCAGGCAGCGCGCTCAGGATCAGTTCCGCCGCCTCCGACAGGAAATCCACGTAATCCACCCGGTCCAGATTGGCATAGGCCCAGCCCGCATTCTGCAACCGCAGGCAGATCACCGACGTCCCCGGCAGCGCCGACCAGCCCAGAGACATCATCTCATTCTCTAGGAACAGGTAATCCACCACCCCATCCTCGGCATTCGGAAGAACCGCATCCTGAAAGCCAAAGCTGAACTCAGGCTCGTCGCGCAGATCGTCGATCTCGGCCTCAAGCGCGACATTGCGCTGACGCTCGGTCAGGATACGCTCCACCATGGTCAGGCGGGCCCGCAGTTCCAACTGGTCCAACGGCTTGTTCAGAAAGTCGCTCGCCCCGGTCGCCAGCGCCCCGCGCACGCGCTCGCGCTCTTTCACCGACGACACCATGATGACCGGCGTCGACCGATGCGCCGGGCTTGCCCGCAATGCGCCGCAGAGTTCCGCCCCCGTCATCCCCGGCATCTCAAGGTCAAGCAGGAACACATCCGCGCCGATCGCCCCCTGCGCCGCCATGCGCGCCACGACCAGCGGGTCCGAGAAGGTCTGCACATCCTTGTGGCCAAGCTCGCGCAGATATTCGGACATAACCGCAGTGAAGATCGGGTCGTCATCAACGCAGACAATACGCATTTGGCCTCCAATTGCCCGGTGCCGGTCCGGGTCATCCGATGCTTGTGAACGACCC
This sequence comes from Tabrizicola sp. M-4, assembly GCF_051132405.1. Taxonomy (GTDB): domain Bacteria; phylum Pseudomonadota; class Alphaproteobacteria; order Rhodobacterales; family Rhodobacteraceae; genus Paragemmobacter. Next base: position 1,088,183 of record NZ_CP128606.1, on the reverse strand, counting down.
GGAACACACACGTTTGAGGGGAAACCTACCCAAAAGAGAAAACTTCTTTCTTTCGCCACATTCCGCGCAGTTCCGCCACATTTCCCCCGCCTTGTGCCCAGCCCTTCCCCGCCGCAGAACGCCTGTCTCACGAAGTTGAGATTGCGAATTCTTCGCATTCCATTTGACTTTTGCGAATCGTTCTCACATCTTTCCGGTCAAGGCGGGCAGGCCGCGCTTCCCCGCCGCGCGTCAACGACCCATGACCTGAAAGACGACCGAAGCCACAACACCCGCAACAGACGAAAGCCGCTCCCGATGATCAACCGCCGCGCCTTCCTCGCCTGCCTTGCCGCCGCCCCCGGACTTGCCGCCGCCCCGGCTTTCGCCGCGACGCCCCGCATCGCAGCCACCACCGGAATGATCGCCGATATCGCCCGCCGCCTGACCGGCGCCCCTGCCGGGGCAGAGGTCACCGCCCTGATGGGCGCGGGGATGGACCCGCATGGCTACCGCCCCACCCGCACCGATATCCTCGCCCTCTCGCGGGCCGATGTGATCCTCTGGCACGGCCTCAATCTTGAGGCGCAGTTCACCGATGTCATGGCCGATCTTGCGCGCCAACGCACCGTTGCCGCCCTCGCCGATGCCCTGCCAGCCGACCGGCTGCTGGCCGATCCCGAATATGCCGACCGCCCCGATCCCCATGTCTGGTTCGACCCGACCCTCTGGTCGCTGGTCGCGCAAGAGGGTGCCCGCGTCCTGACCGCGGCCGGCTTCGACACAACCGCCGCGACCGAGGCCTATCTGACCGAGGCGAAGGAGATCGACGCCTATTCCCGCACCGTGCTGGACAGCGTTCCGGAACCTGCGCGCATCCTCGTCACCGCCCATGACGCCTTCTCTTACTTCGGCCGCGCCTATGGCTGGCAGGTCGAGGGAATTCAGGGCATCTCCACCGACAGCGAGGCAGGCCTTGCCCGCATCGCCGAACTTGTCGACCTGCTGGTCACGCGCGGCATCAAGGCGGTCTTCGTCGAAAGCTCCGTCTCCGACCGCACGATCCGCGCCCTGATCGAAGGCGCCGCCGCCCAAGGGCATGACGTGGCCATCGGCGGCGAACTCTTCTCCGACGCGATGGGGGCCGACGGCACCTATGAGGGAACGTGGCTCGGCATGATCGACCACAATGTCACCACCATCGCCCGCGCTCTGGGGGGCGATGCCCCGCCCCGCGGCATGTCAGGCAAACTGGCCGCCGGAACCTGAAACTCGGAACCTCAACACCATGTCCCCCGCCCCCGTCCCCCTGCCAGAAACCGCCCTGTCCCTGACCGGGGTCACCGTGGCCTATGGCGGCGCGCCGGTGGTGGAGGGGCTGACCGCCCGCTTCCCGGCAGGCAGCATGACCGCCGTCATCGGCCCAAACGGCGCGGGCAAGTCCACCCTGCTCAAGGCCGCGCTCGATCTCATCCCCCGCCAGTCGGGCGAGGTGCGCGCCTTCGGCCAGCCTCTGGCGCAGATGCGCGCCCGCATCGCCTATGTGCCCCAGCGCGCCGCGGTGGACTGGGACTTCCCCGCCCGCGTCATCGACGTTGTCCGCATGGGCCTCTACCGCCAGACCGGCCTCCTTGGCCGCCTGACCCCCGGCCTGAAATCCCGCGCCGCCGACTGCCTCGCCCGCCTTGGCATGCAGGCCTTCGCCGACCGCCAGATCGGCGCCCTCTCCGGCGGCCAGCAGCAGCGCGTCTTCCTTGCCCGCGCTCTGGCGCAAGGGGCCGACCTCATGATCCTCGACGAACCCTTCGCCGGTGTCGATGCCGCCACCGAAGCCGCGATCATCGATGTCCTCCACGCCCTGCGGGCCGAAGGACGCACCGTTATCGCCGTGCATCACGACCTCTCCACCGTGCCCGCCTATTTCGACCGTGTCCTCCTGATGAACCGCAGCCTCGTGGCCGAAGGGCCGACCGCCACCACCTTCCGCCGCCCCCTCGTGGCCGAGGCCTATGGCAGCCAACTCCTGACCGCGATCCCCGCCTGACCATGGAGCGGCCCCGCCGATCATGACCGATGCCTTCCTCAGCGCCCTGTTCCTGCAGGCAGGCTACAACGCCACGCTGGTTAGCATCGGCGCAGCCCTGCTCGGCCTTGCCGCCGGGTCTGTCGGGGCCTTCCTCACCCTGCGGCGCCGTGCACTCGCCTCCGACGCCATGGCCCATGCCACGCTGCCCGGCATCGGACTGGCCTTCCTCGTCATGGCGGCCCTAGGCGGCGACGGGCGCAACCTTGCGGGTCTCCTGCTCGGCGCGGGCCTCACCGCCGCGCTCGGCCTGTTCCTGCTGCAACGCCTGACCACCCGCACCCGCCTGCCCGAGGATGCCGCCATCGGCGCCGTCCTCTCCACCTTCTACGGCGCGGGCATCGTGCTGCTGACCGTGATCCAGAACCTGTCGTTCGGCCGTCCTGCGGGGTTGGAGGGCTTCCTCCTCGGCTCCACCGCCGGCATGCTCCTGTCCGACGCATTGCTCATCGCGGGCGGCGGGGCGGTGATCCTCCTCATCCTCGCCCTCCTGCGCCGCCCCCTCGCCATGACGGCCTTCGACCCCGACCACGCCCGCCAGATGGGCGTGAACACCCGCGCCACCGATACCGCCCTGCTGCTGCTGACCCTCGCCTGCGTGCTGCTCGGCCTGCGCGTCGTCGGCCTGATCCTGATCGTGGCGCTGCTCATCACCCCCGCCCTCACGGCGCGGCTCTGGTCCGACAGGATCGGCATCGTCGCCCTCCTCGCGGGCGGCATCGGGGCCGTGGCGGGCCATCTGGGCGCATCGCTCTCCCTCGCCCTGCCCGACCTGCCCACCGGCCCCTCCATCGTCCTCCTTGTCTTCGCGGCCTTCCTCGGCTCGCTCCTCCTCGCGCCGGGCAAGGGCCTGTTCTCCCGCCACCGCCGCACCGCACCGGATTCCGCATGATGGATGGCAGCGAATTCGTCCCCCTGACCCTGCCCCCCCTCGTCATCGCGACGCTGGCAGCACTTGCCTGCGCCGGGCCGGGCAACTTCCTCCTCCTCCGCCGCCAATCGCTCCTCGGCGATGCCATGGCGCATGTCGTCCTGCCGGGCATCGTCGCGGCCTTCCTTCTCACCGGCTCCGCCGCCCCCGGCGTGATGCTGGCTGGCGCGCTGACGGCGGCCGCCCTCTCCTCTCTCCTGATCGAAGCGATCCGCCGCGCCGCCCGCGCCGATGCCGGGGCCGCGATGGGTGCCACCTTCACCGCCATGTTCGCCTCCGGCGTCCTGCTTCTGGAAATCTCCGGCGCATCCGCCATGCATCTGGATGTGGAACATGCCCTCTACGGCAGTCTCGAGGGGCTGATCTGGATCGACGCCACCGGCTGGGCCTCGCTCACCGACCCGCAGGCGCTGGCCACATTGCCGCCCGAACTGCCCCTCCTCGCCCTCGTCGCCGCCGCGATCCTCGCGGCCCTCGCCCTCTTCTGGCGGCCCCTGACCATCGCCACCTTCGACGAAGGCTTCGCCGCCACCATGGGCATCCCGACCCGTGCCCTTTCCGCAGGGCTGACCGGCCTCACCGCCCTGGCCGCCGTCGCGGCCTTCTCCGCCGTGGGCTCCATCCTCACCATCGCCATGCTGGTCTGCCCCGCCGCCACAGCGCGCCTGCTGACCGACAGCCTGCCCCGCCAGATGCTCCTCTCCCTCGCCATCGCCGCCACCACCGCCATCCTCGGCACGCTGGCCGCGGGCTACCTGCCCCTCGCCATGGGCCTGCCCTTCGCCGTCTCCGCCGCCGGCAGCATCGCCACGCTCGCAGGCCTCTTCCTCGGCCTCGCCGCATGGATCGGACCCAGACGTCATAGGGTCGCGCCATCCCTCTGACAGCCTTCCCAATCCAGACCCCAGACCCTATAAGACCCCGTGATGATGGGAATGGAGAGTGCCATGCGTCAGGCCGAAATCCACCGCAAGACCAATGAAACCGAGGTCGCGGTCGTCCTAAACCTCGATGGCATCGGCCTTTACGACACGCATACCGGCGTGGGCTTCTTCGACCACATGCTCGATCAGCTCGCCCGCCACGCGATGATCGACCTTACGGTCAAGGCCGATGGCGACACCCATATCGACGACCACCACACGGTCGAGGATTGCGGCATCGCACTGGGGCAAGCCCTGACGCAGGCCTTGGGCGACAAGCGCGGCATCCGCCGCTATGGCCATTTCAACCTCGCCATGGACGATGCGCAGGTCGCCTGCGCGCTCGACCTCTCGGGGCGGCCTTTCCTCGTCTGGAACCTGCCCTTCCCCACGCAGAAGATCGGCCGCTTCGACACCGAACTCGTGCGCGAATTCTTTCAGGCGCTGGCCACCCATGGCGGCATCACCCTGCATGTCGACCTGATCCATGGCGTCAACAGCCACCACATCGCCGAAGCCGCCTTCAAGGCCGTGGCCCGCGCCCTGCGCATGGCGGTGGAGCACGACCCCCGGCTTGGCGACAGCCTGCCCTCCACCAAGGGCACCCTCTGACCTCCGGACCGCAGGGGCAAGATTTTCATCGAAAATCTTCCCCCTCCCCCGGAACGAAGAATTTTCAAATGAAAATTCTTCTCCCCCCGCCCGAAGAATTTTCGTAGGAAAATTCTTCGTCCCCAAGCGGAGCCTGACATGCCCCTGACCGTCCTCGTCGATTATGACAGCGGCAACCTCCATTCCGCCGAAAAGGCCTTCCAGCGCATGGCGGCCGAGGTTTCCGGCGGCGAGGTCCTCGTCACCTCCCACCCCGAGGATGTCGCCCGCGCCGATCGGATCGTCCTTCCCGGCGACGGGGCCTTCCCGGCCTGCCGCCGCGCGCTGGGCAGCTATGGCGGCCTGTTCGAGGCGATCTCGGAAGGCGTGGCACGGGGCAAGCCCTTCCTTGGCATCTGCGTCGGCATGCAGATGCTGGCCACATGGGGCCGCGAATACGAAGATACCAAAGGCTTCGACTGGATCGCGGGCGAGGTGGTGCGCATCACGCCCGCCGATCCCGCGCTCAAGGTCCCGCATATGGGCTGGAACGATCTGGTGATCGACCATCCCCATCCCGTGCTGGAGGGCATCGCCACGGGCGACCACGCCTATTTCGTGCACAGCTACCAGTTCCGCGTGGCCGATCCCGCCCAGCGTCTGGCCCATGTGGACTATGGCGGCGACATCACCGCCATCGTCGGGCGCGACACCATCATCGGCACCCAGTTCCACCCGGAAAAGTCGCAGGCCATGGGCCTGCGCCTGATCGGCAACTTCCTGCGATGGAAACCTTAACCGCGCAGCAGCGCCAGCGCCGCCGCGTGTACCTCCCGGTTCGCGGCGGCCAGCACCCGCCCGCCCTCGTGGCAAGGGCGTCCCTCCCAATCGGTCACCACGCCTCCCGCCGCCTCGATCACCGCGATGGGGGCCTGCACGTCATAGGCCTGCAAGCCCGCCTCGATCACCAGATCCACCATCCCCGCCGCGATCAAGGCATAGCCATAGCAATCCGTGCCATAGCGCGTCAGCCGCACCTGCGGGACCACGCGCCGGAAGGCCGCGCCCTCCTCCGCCGTGCCCACCTCGGGAAAGGTCGAAAACAGGATCGCCTCCGACAAAGGCCGCGCCCCCCGGCAGCGCAGCACCGCCCGCCCGGACGGCCCGTTCACCTCGGCCCGGCCAAGACCTCCCTCGAACCGCTCGCGGATATAGGGCTGATCGATGATGCCGTAGATCGGCCCCGCCTCGTCGCGTACCGAAATCAGAACACCCCATGTCGGCGTCCCCGACAGGTAGCCCCGCGTCCCGTCGATCGGGTCCAGCACCCAGGTCAGCCCGCTGGTCCCCGCCTCGGCCCCGAATTCCTCGCCCAAAATCCCGTCCTGCGGCCGCCGCCGCTTCAGGATGGCGCGCATCCGCTCTTCCGACAGGCGGTCCGCCACCGTCACCGGATCGAACCGCTCCGACTCCTTGGTATCCGCCGTCAGGTCCGCCCGCCGGAAATGCAGCAGCGTCGCCTCCCGCGCGGCATCCGCCAGTTCCGCCGCCGTGGCGACGATCTCCGCCGCATCCCGCTCCGATACCCGCATGATCCGCCCCCTGAAATGCCAATCCCCCCGCGCTAGCCGCACGGGGGGGCAGGGTCAAGCCATCCGGCACCCTCACGCGCCGGGAAATCCTTGCTCAGGCCGCGTCGCTCAGGACGCGCGCCAGATCGAACAGCCGCCGCCGCTGCGCCTCGGGGATCGAATAGTAGGACCGCACCAGTTCCAGCGCCTCCTTGTCGGCCATGAAGTCACCTTCTGCCGCCTCGACGCTCTCCCGCGCATCGTCCAGCCCCTCGAAGAAGAAGCCGATCGTCACTCCCAGCGCATCCGCGATATCCCACAGGCGCGAGGCCGAGACCCGGTTCATCCCCGTCTCGTATTTCTGAATCTGTTGAAACTTGATCCCCACCTTGTCGGCCAGTTGTTGTTGGGTCATGCCCACCATCCAACGGCGGTGGCGGATACGCTTGCCGACATGGGCGTCAACAGGATGCTTCATCTTCTACTCCTCGGGCGTCGTTCCCTCACTTATGTAAGCAATTTAGGTGCCAAAATCAGGAAGTTTCAAAATATCCACAGAAATCACAGGATTTATCCAAAAACCTATCTTTTAGGACAGGGTCCGTTATACAGTTGGAGAACAGGCTTGGGACCAAAGTCGCCCCTTACCTTATGCGACAGCCCGGATCGGCGGATTCCCGCTATAGGTGTTTTTCATTCTGCATTTCATTTTGCAACGCATTTCGCAACATTTTCGCATAATGCAACGATGTTTCCTCTGGAATACGCCCTGACCGACGGCTAATTGCCATGGAAACACGCTCTGGATGAACGGCACCCACATGCGCGCCTGGTTGATCGACAGTCTCACCCACCCCGCCGCGCTCCGCGACCTGCCCGATCCCGTCCCCGAACCGGGTCAGGCTCTCGTCGCGATTCATGCCTGTGGCCTCAACTTCGCCGACCTGCTCATGGCCAAGGGGCAGTATCAGGAAAAACCACCGCTCCCCTTCATCCCCGGCCTTGAACTCGCCGGCACCGTCCTCGCGCTCGGTCCCGGCACCGAAGGTCCCGCCCCCGGCACCCGCGTGGCGGTCTATGCGGGCCGGGGCGGCCTCGCCGAAAAGGGTTGCTTCCCCTTGCCCTCCCTCCTCCCCATCCCCGACACCATGTCCATGGCAGAGGCGGCGGGCTTCCAGATCGCCTATGGCACCTCCCATCTCGCCCTCGCCCACAAGGCGCGCCTGCAACCGGGCGAAACGCTCCTTGTCCTTGGCGCTGCGGGCGGGGTCGGCCTCACGGCGGTGGAGGTTGGCCGCCAGATGGGCGCCCGCGTCATCGCCTGCGCCCGCGGGGCCGAGAAATGCGCCATCGCCCGCGCCGCAGGCGCGCATGAGGTGATCGACAGCGACACCCCCGATCTGAAATCGGCGATCAAGGCGCTCGGCGGAGCGGATGTCGTCTACGATCCCGTCGGCGGCCCCGCCTTCGACGCGGCCCTCCGCGCCACACGCCCCGATGGCCGCATCCTCGCCATAGGCTTCGCCTCCGGCACCGTCCCGCAGATCCCCGCCAACCTCCTGCTCGTCAAGAACATCACCGTCGCGGGCTTCTGGTGGGGCGGCTATCTCGCCTTCGCCCCGCATCTCCTGCGCGACAGCCTCGCCACCCTCCTCGATTGGTATGCCGCGGGCCGCCTGACCCCCCACATCTCCCACCGCCTGCCATTCGAAAGCCTGCACGAGGGGCTGGACCTCCTGCGCAACCGCACCGCCACCGGCAAGGTCGTGATCGAGGTTCAGCAACAATAGGCGTTGCGCAATTCCTGCAGCAGCAACTCCGCCGCTTCGCCCCGCAGCGTCGGCGCCGCATAAAGGCATATGACCTGCGACCCAAGGTCGGGCAGCGCCCCCTTGGCGTCGATGGGCGCCATCCCTTGCGGCATCGCATTGGTCAGCCGCGCCGAAACCGCCAGATCGGCGGCCACCGTCGCCTCGATCGCCTGCTCGCTCTCGCCATCCACCGCCATCTCCCACGGGATGCCCGCCGCATCCAGCGCCGCCACCGCCTTGCGCCGGAAGATGCAGGTATCCTTGAACCCGATCCGCAGGGGCCGCTTCTGCCAGACCAGCCCCTCCTCCGCCCCCACCCAGACCAGCGGCCGCACCCCCATCCGCTCCGCCTCCGCGCCGGGGGTTTCCTCCGTGGTCAGGACCACGTCCAACTCCCCCCGCTGGAACCCCTCCTTCAACAGGATGGTGAAGGATGACACCAGATTGACCCGCACCCGCGGAAACTGCCCCGCCAGCCGCTTCAATATCCCCGGAATAGCTGGATAGACGATGTCATGCGGCACACCCAGCCGGATCTCCCCCTCGAACGAGGCCGAGGTCAGCCGCGCCAGCGCCTCGTCATTCAACGCCAGCATCCGCCGCGCAAAGCCCAGAAGCTGCTCCCCCTCCGGCGTCAGCGTCAGCTTCCGCGCAGCCCGCGCGAAAAGCCCAAGGTCCAACGCCTCCTCCAGCCGCTTCAACTGCATCGACACCGCCGATTGCGTCAGGTTCAGCAGACCCGCCGCCCGCGTCACCCCACCCGAATCCACCACCGCCACGAAAGACCGCAAGGCCACCAGATCCAGCGTCCGCGCCATCATCAATCCTCCTGATGCATCACCGCACAATCATTTATTTCCTATATTTCACGAAACGCGGCATCCTTCAACCATGCTGATGCATCCGACGCACTCCATCACCATGGAAAATGGAAAGGCCAATCCCATGCCCAACACCGCCGCCCTCTGCTGCCCTGAACCGCGGCGCCGTCAGGCGCTCCTGCCCCGCCTCTTCGCGCTCCTCTCCCTGCGACGGCAAAGGGGGCGCCTCCGCGACCTGCCGCCCCACATGCTGCGCGACATCGGCCTTTCACCCGAAGAGGCACGGGCAGAGGCCGACCGCCCGATCTGGGACGTCCCGCCCCATTGGCGCGGCTGAAGGCAAGGGGCGGATTTGCCTGCGGAAAAGCGACATTTTCTCCGCATCGTTTCCGCATCCTCCTCCTTGAAAAGAGGGACGCGGCTCCCGATATTGGCCCCATCCGGCCTGTGGGATGCCAACCCGCAGCCGCGCGCTCAACATCGGAGGCTTCACATGGCTGAATATCAGACGATCCGTTCGGTCGGCGCAGGCGCCCGGGCCGCGCAGATCGACGCCGGGCTTCGCGCCCACATGAACAAGGTCTACGGGCTGATGTCCGTGGCGATGCTGCTCACGGGCGGCGTGGCATGGGCTGTCGGCACCTCGGACCTGCTCAACTTCCTGCGCACGCCGGAAGGCGGCATGACGATCCTCGGCTGGGCCGTGATGTTCGCGCCCCTTCTGATGGTCTTCGCCTTCGGTGCGATGATCAACCGCCTGTCGCAGGCAGCGGCGCAACTCTTCTTCTACACCTTCGCCGCCGTGATGGGCCTGTCCATCGCCTGGATCTTCAAGGCCTTCACCGGCATCTCCATCGCGCAGACCTTCCTCGTGACCGCGATCGCCTTCGCGGGCCTCTCGCTCTGGGGCTACGCCACGAAGAAGGACCTGTCGGGGATGGGCACCTTCCTGATGATGGGGCTGATCGGCCTCATCGTCGCCTCGATCGTGAACCTCTTCCTCGGATCGGGCGCGCTGGCCTTCGCGATCTCGGTGATCGGTCTGCTGATCTTCGCGGGCCTCACGGCCTTCGACACGCAGAACATCAAGAACACCTACATCCAGCACGCGCAGTACGGCGATGAGGAATGGCTCGGCAAGTCCGCCATCATGGGCGCGCTCAGCCTCTACATGAACTTCATCAACATCTTCATGTTCCTGCTGCAATTCCTCGGCAACCGCGAATAAGGCGCGCTGCAGAGCGAACTTAACGGAAAGGGCCGGTCGCAGGACCGGCCCTTTTCCATTGCGGCCACCCACCCGCGGCCTGCCTCAGGGCGCGATCTGCCGCATCATCCGCACCGCCGGAAAGGCGATGCCCGGTGCCAACCCGATCTCCACCTCATGCAGCACGCGGAACCCCAGCGACTGGTAGAAGGGCACCGCCGTCCGCGTCGACAGGCAATCCAGCCAGCGCAGCCCGTGCCGCAGCGCATCGACGAAGACCTCGCTCATCAGCGCCCGCCCCACGCCCGCGCGCAGCCTGTCGGGGTCCACCGCCACATGCCGCACATGGCCGATCTCCGCCCCCGGCACATCCTCCGCCCGCTCGCCCGCAAGGCCCCCGCCCTCTGGCGCGGCCCCGCTCCACCCGCCTGCCCCGATCAGGCGTCCCTCCTCATCCTCGGCCACGAAATAGCGCCCGGATTGCAAAAGCTCCGGCCGCGCCCGCGCGATGATGGGCAGGCACAGGACAAGGGTAGAGGGCGGGTAATCCGCCTTCAGAAGGCGCGGATAGCTGCGTTGCAACAGCCGGTCCACCGCCGGAAGGTCGGCCAGTCGCGCGCGGCGAAGGGTGATGGTGTGATCCATCCGCGGGACCTAGCGCCACCTCCGCGCATTGCAATAGTCGCGCAGCACAACCGCAGGAAGAAATGCAAAAGGCCGCCCGGAGGGGGCGGCCCAGCAAGGAACGGATGGCAAGACCTTACTTGATCTTGCCTTCCTTGTATTCCACATGCTCGCGCTTCACGGGGTCGTACTTCTTCACGACCATCTTCTCGGTCATGGTGCGGGCATTCTTCTTGGTCACGTAGAAATGCCCAGTCCCCGCCGTCGAGTTCAGACGGATCTTGATCGTCGTCGGCTTCGCCATAGTCGTCTCTCCTGCAACGGGGAAACGCCTGCGCCCCCGCGAAATCTCTTGAAGCCCGCCTTTTACTTGGGCGACCGGCAGAGTCAACAGCCATTCCGCCCCGCCCGCCATCAAATTGCGCGCCTTGCGGCGCAAGTCTTTCAGGTCGCCTGCGCGGCCTGCGCCGCTTGGCTCCGCCGGGGGTTCCCCCCGGACCCCCAGGGTATTTTCACCAAGACGAAGGGGCATGATCTTCGTCTCGGCTGAAATACCCTGGGGGTGAGGGGCGCAGCCCCGAGGGGGCAAGGCCCCCTTTGCCACATCGGCTGTAACGAAACGCGCGGATGGCCTGTAAGCCGGATTCTGTCCACCCCGGATCGTGATCCGAGGCTGGATGACCATTCCTCTGCCGCACGCGTCACCGCGGCGGTCAAGCTGCCAACCCGGGCCTCTGGGCTGAAGCGTCCCTGCGGAGGTCTCTGCGTGAGCAGACCTTTCCGCGCGAGGCCCCTATTCGGCATTGCTCCGGGTGGGGCTTGCCGTGCCGTCCCGGTTGCCCGGTCCGCGGTGGGCTCTTACCCCACCGTTTCACCATCGCCCTGCATGCAGGGCAGACTCTTCTCTGTGGCGCTTTCCCTGGGGTTGCCCCCGCCGGGCGTTACCCGGCACCCTTGCTTCATGGAGTCCGGACTTTCCTCGGGATCTGCACCCCGCGGTCATCCGGCCATCCGCGCGGGATGCGGCTTACGCCGCGCCCGTTCCCCCGTCAACCGGGAAGCGCGCCGCCAGATCCTCGGCCATCGCGAGATCGACCGCATCGACCGGCCCTTCGGCCCATGGACGGAACCGCAGGCGGAAGGCGCGCAGGATCAGCCCCTCCTCCACATCCGGGTACCCGAAGCGGCGCGCATGGACGACAAAGTCGGACAGCCGACCGTCGCTTCGCCCCGCCGCCACCTCCGGCCAGACCGACAGCCCCCCCCGCGCCAGCCTGCGCCAGTCGAAACGCGGCCCCGGATCGGACTTGCGCGCAGGCGCCATGTCGGAATGCCCGATCACCCGTTCGGGCGCGATGCCCCAGCGCCCCATGATCCCCGCCAGCACCCGCTCCAGCGCGGCCATCTGCGGCTCGGGGAAGGGTTGCGCCCCGCCATTGGCCAGTTCGATGCCGATCGACCGGGAATTCACATCCCCCACCGCGCCCCAGGCCCCCGCCCCGGCATGCCAAGCCCGCAGCGCCTCGTCCACCAGTTGCTCCGCCCCGCCATCCTCGGCGATCAGCCAATGCGCCGAAACCTCATGCGCCGGATCGCAGAGCCGCGCCCGCGCCTCGGCCACACTCGCCATCGCCGTGTAATGGATCACCACAAGGTCGGGCCGCGCCCCGCCCCGCCTTTCGCCGCAATTCGGCGAGGGAAAGCTCACTGCAGGCGGAAGGGCCGCGGGTCCCACTCACAGGCAAAGCCGTCCCCATCCGGGTCAAGCCCGCGACGGTCGCGCTCCGGCCCGCCCGCTTCGAGGAAAGCCTGCTGCGCCAGATCGGGCGAGGCATAGCGCGCACAGGCCACCTGCGGATCGGTCATCCGCAACGAGGACCGGCGATGCATCTGCACGCCGGGCGCATGCGTGGTCGACAGGGCATATTGCACGATGTTCGGCCCCGTCTCGCTGCGCTCCGGCACCGCCGTCGGCTGGATCACCGTATATTGCGCCCGGTTCCGCGCGATCCGCTCCGCATCGCTCTCGATCGTCTCGCGCTGCGCCACCGCCTCGAAATCCTGCTCGTCCGAAATGCCGCTGCCGCTATGCACCATTTCGCCCGACTGCGCCTGAATGTTCGACGGCGCATTGCCGCGCGGGCGGTTCGGATCATTCGGGTCGATTGCCGCAACAACCGTCGGCTGGGCCAAGGGATCGGGGAAGGTCACAGGCGCGGGTGTCGTCGCCGAGAGAGGCGCTCCCACCGGGGCCGCGCCCGTGGCCCGATCGATCGCCGCCGAGGCGAGGTCCGGCGAAAAACCGCCCGCAGGCGCCGGGGCCACTGCCGTGCCGAAAGGGGCGACCTGCGTCACCGGGGTCTGTGCCCGCGGCGCAGCCGCCGCTTGCTCGCGCATGTAGGATCCGTAATCCTGAAAGCCCACACCCGCACCGCTGTCCGGCACGCTCTGCGTGCAGGCGGCCAGTCCGGCAGTCAGGGCAAGCATCACGGGAATACGCATCATCAGCCTCGATTGTCCACGATCCGGCGCATTACCACCATTTCGCAGGCTTTGCCACAAAGCCCGCCGCCCGTTCCAGCACATAAGCGTGATTCAGCAGATCACCCTCTTCCCATGGCCGCCCGATCAGTTGCAGCCCAAGGGGCAGCCCCTGCTTGTCCAGCCCAACGGGAACCGACACGCCCGGCAGACCGGCAAGGTTCACCGTCACGGTAAAGACGTCGTTCAGATACATCTCGATCGGGTCCGCCGAGGACATCTCGCCAAGGCCGAAGGCCGCGCTTGGCGTGGCAGGCGTCAGGATCGCATCCACGCCAGCCGCGAAAGCCAACTCGAAATCCCGCTTGATCAGCGCCCGCACCTTCCGCGCGCGGTTGTAATAGGCGTCATAGAACCCCGCCGACAGCACATAGGTCCCGATCATCACCCGCCGCTGCACTTCCTTGCCGAAGCCTTCGGCGCGGGTCTTCTCATACATCTCGGTGATGCCGTCGCCCGCGCTCAGCTTGGCCCGATGCCCATAGCGCACCCCGTCATAACGGGCGAGGTTCGATGACGCCTCCGCCGGCGCAATCACGTAATAGGCGGGCAGCGCGTATTTCGTATGCGGCAACGATATCCAACGGATTTCTGCCCCTGCATCCTTCATCATCTCTGTGCCTTTAGCCCAGAGGTCACGAATTTCTTGCGGCATCCCGTCAATGGAATACTCCTCCGGGATACCAATTACTTTGCCCCGGATATCCCCGGTCAGCGCCGCCTCGAAATCAGGGACCGGGAGGTCGGCGGATGTCGAATCCTTCGGATCATGACCCGCCATCGCCTGCAGGAAGATCGCCGCATCCCGCACCGTCTTGGTCATCGGCCCCGCCTGATCCAGCGATGACGCAAAGGCCACGATCCCCCAGCGGCTGACGCGCCCATAGGTCGGCTTGATCCCCACGATGCCCGTGAAGGCCGCAGGCTGACGGATCGACCCGCCCGTATCGGTGCCGGTCGCGGCAAGGCACAGATCGCCCGCCACCGCCGCCGCAGACCCGCCCGACGATCCGCCAGGGGTCAGCTTCCGGTCATCGACTTTCCACGGGTTCACCGCATTGCCATAGCAGGATGTCTCGTTGCTGGACCCCATGGCAAACTCATCCATGTTCAGCTTGCCCAGCATCACCGCGCCCGCATCGAACAGATTCGTCGTCACGGTGGATTCGTATTCCGGCTTGAACCCGCCAAGAATGTTCGACGCGGCCTGCGACGGCACACCCTTGGTGCAGAACAGGTCTTTGATCCCCAAGGGGATCCCGCACATCGACGGCGCATCCCCCGCCTTGATCCGCGCATCCGCCGCCCGCGCCTGATCCAGCGCGATCTCGGGCGTCTTGTGGACAAAGGCCCCCAGCGCATCGCCTGCGTCGATGGCCGTCAGGCAGGCCATCGTCAGGTCGGTGGCCGAAATCTCACCCTTGCGCAGCGCATCCCGCGCCGCCGCGATCGTCCATGTATTCGCGCTCATTCCACCACCTTCGGCACGGCAAAGAACCCTTCGCGCGCATCCGGCGCATTCTTCAGGACCGCCGCCTGAATGTTCCCGTCCGTCACCTCATCCTTGCGCCGCTTCAGGCGCATGGGCGTGACGGATGTCATGGGCTCCACACCCTCGACATCCACCTCGTTCAACTGCTCCATGAAGGTCAGGATGCCGGACAATTCCCCGGCCAGCGCCGGCAGATCGGCTTCCTCCACCCGGATCCGGGCCAGCTTCGCCACACGGCGGGCGGTGTCGATGTCGATGGACATGGGTCTTTCCCCTGTTCTGATCCCCGCCCGTTTAGCCCCCCGCCCCCATTCCCGCAAGGGCATCCGGCCCGCCGCGCCCCCATCGGCGGCACACAATGCCCGCCGATGCACAGGGCCTGCGCCCAAGGTGGCATTCCCTTTCCCGCATCCCCCGCTAACTTCGGGCAGGGCACATGAAAACCCGAACAGACCCCCGACCAGACCAAGGAGACAAAGATGCAGATCACCTGGCTCGGCCATTCCGGCTTCCGTATCCAGATCGAGGGCGCAACCCTCCTGATCGACCCGTGGTTCAGCGGCAACCCGATGTTCCCCGCCGACCGTCGGGCCGAGGCGATCTCCGGCGCGACCCATGTCCTCCTCACCCATGGCCATGGCGACCATTCCACCGACGCCACCGCCATCTGCAAGGAACTGGGCATTCCGCTGGTCGGCATCTACGACCTCGTCAGCCATCTCGAAGGCCAGTCCGGCATCGCCACCATCGGCTTCAACAAGGGCGGCACCGTCGATCTGGCCGGGGCCCGCGTGACCATGGTCAATGCCGTGCATTCCTCCACCCTCCCCGGCGCGGGCGGCCCGGTCGCCGTGGGCTCCGAGGCAGGCTTCATGATCGCGGGCGAGGGGCAGACGATCTATGTCTCGGGCGACACCGACATCATGGCCGACATGCAATGGATGGGCGAACTCCACGCCCCCACCATCGGCATCCTCGCCGCGGGCGGCCATTACACCATGGACATGAAGCGCGCCGCATGGGCCGCCCGGCGCTATTTCAACTTCCGCACCGTGATCCCCTGCCACTACCGCACCTTCGGCGCGCTGGAACAGGACGCGACCGAAATGGTCGTGGCCCTTCCCGGCGTGCAGGTGATCGAGCCGCAGGTCCTCGAACCCATCTCCTTCTGACCTGACCGCGCGCGGGGGGACAGCCCTCCCCCCGCTTCACCGCTTCGCGGCGAAGAACGCCTTCAGCAAACGCTCCGCTTCCGCCGCCCCGATCCCGTCATAGACCTCCGGCACATGATGGCACTGCGGATGCGAAAACACCCGCGCCCCTACCGCCACGCCCCCGCTCTTCGGGTCCGCAGCCCCGTAATACAGCCGCCCGATCCGCGCCGCCGCAATCGCCGCCGCGCACATCGGACAGGGCTCTAGCGTCACGTAAAGATCATGCCCCCCCAGCCGCTCCGACCCCGCCGCCGCACAGGCGGCCCTTATCGCCAGCATCTCTGCATGGGCTGTCGGATCGCAGAATTCCCGCGTCCGGTTCCCCGCCCGCGCCACCACCACGCCGCCGGGCGCTACCACCACCGCGCCCACGGGAACCTCGCCCCGCGCGCCCGCCGCCCGCGCCTCCTCCAGCGCCACATCCATGAAAGACCGGAACTCCATGCCCCTTCCTGCCCCGTCGAAACCAAAGGCGCAACATTGCCCCTTCATCCGTTCTCAAATATCCTCCGGGGGTCCGGGGGTGGAAAACCCCCGGGGGTTCCGCTAGGCGGGACGTTTCCCGGATCGGAGCGACGATGAAACCCCCTGCGAAGACCACCGCCCAACCCGAAGGCGACCGCATCGCCAAGGTGCTCTCCCGCGCGGGCATCGCCTCCCGGCGCGAGGCGGAACGGATGATCGCCGCAGGCGAAATCGCCGTGAACGGCAAGGTCATCGACAGCCCTGCCCTGAATGTCGGCCCGAAAGACCGCATCACCGTGAACGGCAAGCCGCTCGCCCCGCCCGAACCCGCGCGCCTCTGGCTCTATTACAAACCCGAAGGCCTCGTCACCTCCGCCGCCGATGAAAAGGGCCGCGACACCGTCTTCGACCATCTCCCCGAAGACATGCCCCGCGTGATGTCCGTCGGGCGGCTCGACCTCAATTCCGAAGGCCTCCTCCTCCTCACCAACGATGGCGAGTTGAAGCGCCGCCTCGAACTCCCCTCCACCGGCTGGCTGCGCAAATACCGCGTCCGGGTGAAGGGCAACCCCACCGACCCCGATCTCGAACCCCTCCGCAAGGGAATCACGGTGGAGGGAGAATCCTTCCAGCCCATGCAGGTCGTGATGGACCGCCACCAAGGCGCGAATGCATGGCTGACCGTGGGCCTCCGCGAAGGCAAGAACCGCGAAATCCGCCGCGCCATGGCCGCCATCGGCCTGACCGTGAACCGCCTGATCCGCATCAGCTACGGCCCCTTCCGCCTGAACGAACTGCAACCCGGCGAGGTGGAGGAGGTGCGCCCCCGCGTCCTGCGCGACCAACTCGGCTTGACCGAAACCCCGGAAGACGCCACCGCCAAACGCCCCGCCCCGCGCGGCAAGCCCCCGGCAAGACCCGCAGTGGCAAAGCCCGGCACGAAACCCGCGCCCAAACCCGCTCGCGCCGCCGCAAGCGTCCCCCCCGACCGCAGGCCGGACCTCGCGGCGACCAAGGCCACCCCGGCAAAACCCGCACCCAAACCCGCCCGCGCCGCCGCAAGCGCCCCCCCCGACCGCAGGCCGGACCGCGCGGCAACCAAGGCCACCCCGGCAAAACCCGCCCCGACCAAACCAAGCCAGACGAAGCCCGCGACCGCCAAACCCGCCAAACCCGCCACCCCGCGCAGCTTCTCCACCGCCGGCAAAACCGCCACCCCCACCCGCAATGCCCGCCCCGGCACCCCGCGCCCGCCCGGCAAACCCGGCCCCCGGCGCGGCTGACGCCGCACCCGCCATTGCCCCGCCGCCCGCGCTTCGCCTATACTCCACCCAAGGCGCACCCGAAGGGAAAGAGGCAGGCGGATGACCGGGACAGGACTGCAGACCTTGGCCTATTTCCTGCTTCTGGCCATGATCCTCTATACCGCCGGCAGCGGGGTGCAGTGACATGGCGCAGCGGTTCGGCGGAAAATACAGCCCCAACAGCCCCAAACCCGCCCCCGGCGTGAAACCCGCGCATCAGCGCGCGGACCTGCCCCACAGCTTCGACGGCAAGGCCCCCCGCCGCGCCGGGGCCCGCATCAACATGCTCTTCTTCGCGGCGCTCCTCATGCTCGTCCCCGCCTTCACCGGCGGCCCCGACGCGCTTCTCGCGGGCATCGGCTCCTCCGCGCTCCTCATCCTCGCTGCGTGGCTCACCCGCGAAGGCATGCGCGCCCATCAGGAATACGACGCCCGCCGCATCGCCCGCCGCCCCGCCTTCCCGCGCAAGCTCGCAGGCTCGCTCGTCACAGGCGCAGGCATCGCATTGGGCGCCAGCATCAGCCAGCCGGGCCTCTTCCCGCTCGGCTTCGGCATCCTCGGCGCACTCCTGCACGCCTTCTCCTTCGGCCCCGATCCCCTCCGCGACAAGGGCGCCGAAGGCATCGACACCTTCCAGACCGACCGCGTCGCCCGCGCCGTGGACGAGGCCGAGAAACTGCTCGCCGCCATGTCCGATGCCATCCTGCGCGCCGGTGACCGCGCGCTCGAGGCCCGCGTCGACCGCTTCGCCACCACCGCCCGCGCCATGTTCCGCACCATCGAGGGCGATCCCCGCGACCTGACCGCCGCGCGCAAATATCTCTCGGTCTATCTGACGGGGGCCCGCGACGCGACGGTGAAATTCGCCGATCTCTACCGCCAGAACCGCGACGCCACCGCCCGCGCCGATTACGAGGCGCTGCTGGACGACCTCGAAACCAATTTCGCCAGCCGCACCCAGACACTCCTCACCGACAACCGCACCGATCTGGATGTCGAAATCAGCGTCCTGCGCGAAAGGCTGCAACGCGAACACTGACCCCGCCCAAAGGTCCGTTCCTGCCCCGGCGTCAAGCCGCTTTTCTGCGTCAGATGACCAAAACGGCACTGGAAAATCGCCCCCATCTGTCGCAGGCTGCGGGTCAACCGAAAAGGTCATTTGATCACCGTTCCGCGCCCGATCCGGCCGCCACCCAAGAAGGATGACGCCATGTCCACCACCGTCCGCGAAGATGCCGAAAAAGCCCTTGCCGAGGTCGAGGCCCTGACCACCGCCATCCTTTCCGCCCCCGTGGCCGAGATCGTGCCCCTCGACGCCGCCCCCGCCGACCGCGCCGCCGAAATCCGCCAGCGCATGGCCGAGGTGGACCTGACCAACACCCAATCCATCATCTCCTTCGGCTCCGGCGCGCAGGCCGAATTGCAGGTCATCTCGCAGGACATGCTCGCCGGCGTGAAGAACAAGGATGTCGGCCCCGCAGGCGATGCCCTGCGCGAAATCGTCAGCACCATCCGCGGCTTCTCCTCCGAGGAACTCGACCTTGGCCGCGAACGCAGCTGGTGGGACAAGCTCACCGGTCAGGCCGCCCCCATCGCCCGCTTCGTCGCCCGCTACGAAGAGGTGCAGTCCCAGATCGACCGCATCACCGAGAACCTGCTGAAGCACGAACACACGCTGCTCAAGGACATCAAGGCGCTCGACCTGCTCTACGAAAAGACCCTGCGTTTCTACGACGAACTCGCCCTCTACATCGCGGCGGGCGAGGCCAAGCTCGCCGAAACCGACGCCACCACCATCCCCGCCAAAGAGGCCGAGGTCGCCGCCGCGCCCGAAGGCGACAAGGTCAAGGTGGCCCAGCAGTTGCGCGACCTCCGCGCCGCCCGCGACGATCTGGAACGCCGGGTGCATGACCTGAAACTCACCCGTCAGGTCACGATGCAATCGCTCCCCTCCATCCGCCTCGTGCAGGAAAACGACAAGAGCCTCGTCACCAAGATCAACTCCACCCTCGTCAACACCGTCCCGCTCTGGGAAACCCAGCTTGCTCAGGCTGTCACCATCCAGCGCTCCCGCGAAGCGGCCGAGGCCGTGCGCGAGGCGAACGACCTCACCAACGAACTCCTCAAATCCAACGCCGACAACCTGCAACAGGCCAACCGCGTGGTGCGCGAGGAAATGGAACGCGGCGTCTTCGATATCGAGGCCGTCCGCGCCGCCAACGAAACCCTCATCGCCACCATCGAGGACAGCCTCCGCATCGCCGACGAAGGCAAGGCCCGCCGCGCCGCCGCCGAAACCGAACTGACCAAGATGGAGGGCGACCTGCGCGACACCCTCGCCTCCGCCCGCGCCCGCAGCACCCCGCCCCCCGCAACGCCCTGACACCCCAATCCGCACTGGCCCCCGACAATGACCACTCCCAAGGCCCTCGCCGCCCTCGCGCTGGCAGGGCTCACCGCCTGCACCCCGACGACCACCGCGCGCGGCCCCGCCGCGCCAGCCCTGCCCCCGCCGCAGGAGGCGGCCCCGCAGGCGCAGGCCGAAACCCCGGCCTCCGCCATGGCCCGCGCCCATTTCGCCCGCGTGCAGACGCAACTCCTGTCACAGGGGCTCCTGCGCACCGATGGCGGCGGCCGCGACACCCCCTATACCGACCGGATGCTGGCCGAGAACTTCATCCGCGTCGCCCTCTTCGACGAATACACCCGCACCAATAACGGCCCCGTGCAGCGCATGACGACCAGCCGCCTGCGCAAATGGGCAGGCCCCGTCCGCGTCGGCCTCCGCTTCGGCGCCTCCGTACCGCCCGACCGCCGCGCCACCGATACCGCCCGCGTCGCCTCCTTCCTGCAACGCCTCTCGCGCATCACCGGCCACCCCATCGGGCTGGACGACCGCGCCCCCAATTTCACCATCCAGATCGTCTCCGAAGACGAACGCCGCGCCCTCGGCCCCCAGATCCGCGCCGCCCTCCCCGGCCTCTCGTCGGGCGAGGTCGCCGCCATCACCGACATGCCGCGCTCCACCTATTGCCTCGTCTATGCCGTCTCCGGCCCCGACGGCGCGACCTATACCCGCGCCTTCGCCGTGATCCGCGCCGAACACCCCGATCTCCTCCGCCTCTCCTGCATCCACGAGGAGATCGCCCAAGGTCTCGGCCTCGCCAATGACAGCCCGACCGCCCGCCCCTCCATCTTCAACGATGACGAGGAATTCGCCCTCCTCACTCGGCAGGACGAATTGATGCTGAAGATGCTCTATTCCCCCGCCCTCCGCCCCGGCATGACCGAGGCCGAGGCACGGCCCATCGTGGAATCGCTTGCGACAAGGCTTGTGGGCGGCGAAAGTTGATCCCGGTCCCGCGACCGGCAAGGAGGCAGTGACATGGTTTTCGATTTCCTCAAGGGCGAATTCATCGACGTCATCGACTGGACGGATGACAGCCGCGACACGATGGTCTGGCGCTTCGAACGGCGCGGCAATGCGATCAAGTATGGCGCGAAGCTCACCGTCCGCGAAGGTCAGGCCGCCGTCTTCATCCATGAGGGGCAGTTGGCCGATGTCTTCGGCCCCGGTCTCTACATGCTCGAAACCAACAACATGCCGGTGATGACCACGCTTCAGCACTGGGATCACGGCTTCAACTCGCCCTTCAAGGCCGAGGTCTATTTCATCTCCACCACCCGCTTCAACGACCTGAAATGGGGCACGAAGAACCCCATCATGTGCCGCGACCCGGAATTCGGCCCCGTGCGCCTGCGCGCCTTCGGCACCTATTCCATGCGCGTGGGCGACCCTGCGAAATTCATGCAGGAAATCGTCGGCACCGATGGCGAATTCACCGCCGATGAGATCAGCTTCCAGATCCGCAACGTCATCATTCAGGAATTCTCCCGCGTCATCGCAGGCTCGGGCATCCCCGTCCTCGACATGGCCGCGAACACCGCCGATCTGGGCAAGCTCGTCACCACCGCCATCGCGCCGCAGATCGCCGAATACGGCCTCACCCTGCCCGAATTCTACATCGAGAACATCTCCCTCCCCGAAGAGGTGGAAAAGGCGCTGGACAAGCGCACCTCCGTCGGCATCGCCGGGGACCTGAACAAGTACATGCAATTCTCCGCCGCCGAGGCGATGGGCAAACCCGGCTCCGCAGGCGATGCGATGACCGCGGGCATGGGCGCCGCCATGGGCATGGCCATGGCCCAGAACATGACGCAGGGCGGCCCGTGGGGCGCGGCACCTGCCGCCGCCGCCCCTCCCCCGCCCCCGCCGCCAGCCTCCCGCCAATGGCACATCGCCGAAAACGGCGCGACCAAGGGCCCCTTCGCCGAATCCGACCTCGCCGCCCTCATCGCCAATGGCAGCCTGACCCGCGCCACGCAGGTCTGGTCCGCCGGGATGGAAGGCTGGAAACCCGCCTCCGAGACGGAGCTTTCCCGCCTCTTCGCCCAGGTCCCACCCCCGCCCCCGCCGCCCGGGGCCTGATCCATGCCCGATGATCGCAAGCACTGGCCCTGCAACAGCTGCGGGGCCGACCTTCGCTATGAGCCGGGCGCGACGGACCTCGTCTGCGATCATTGCGGCGCGCGGCAGGACATCCCCGCCGCCCCCGCAGCCCGCGCCCGCCACCTGAACGAGATCGACCTCGCCCTCGGCCTTGCCGACGACCTGCCCGCCGCGCAGATGGAAAACGTGCGCATCACCCCCTGCCCCTCCTGCGGCGCGCAGGTGGAGTTTCAGGGCGCGACCCATGCCACCGAATGCCCCTTCTGCGCCACACCAGTCTCCATCGGCACGGGCGAGGAACGCCGGATCAAGCCGCAGGCGGTGATGCCCTTCGTCCTGAACGAAGGGCAGGCGCGCGAGGCCATGACGAAATGGCTGGGCAGCCTCTGGTTCGCCCCCAACGGGCTGCAGGAATATGCCCGCAAGGGCCGCGCGCTGAACGGCCTCTACGTCCCCTTCTGGACCTTCGACGCCGCCACCCGCTCCCATTACGCGGGCGCGCGGGGGGATCACTACTACGAAACCCGCACCGTCACCCGCAATGGCAAGACCGAAACCGAACAGGTCCGCCGCACCCGCTGGTCGTCCCGCTCCGGCTGGGTCGCCCGCCGCTTCGACGACGTCCTGATCCTCGCCAGCAACAGCCTGCCGCGCAACTACACCGACAATCTGCAACCATGGGACCTGTCGGCCCTGCAGCCGTGGCGCGACGACTACCTCGCGGGCTTCACCGCCGAAGGCTACACCGTCACCCTCGCCGATGGCCACGCCATGGGACGCGGCGTGATGGAGGGCGTCATCGTTCAGGACGTCCGCGCCGATATCGGCGGCGACGAACAGCGCATCGACCGGATCGAGACGGATTGGAAGGACGAAACCTTCAAACACGTCCTCCTGCCCATCTGGATGGCCGCCTACAAATACAACGGCAAAAGCTACCGCTTCGTCGTGAACGGCCAGACCGGCAAGGTGCAGGGCGAACGCCCCTACAGCGCGTGGAAGATTGCCTTCGCCATCCTGCTCGCCCTGATCGCAGCGGGGATCGTGGCCTACCTGAACCGCTAGGGCACGGGAACGGGCATCGCCCGCCACACCAAAGACCGACGCGCCCCGGACCCGATCCGGGGCCTCCATCATCGCAACCCACGCCCACCCATCAATCCGCCCCCACCTTCGTCTCGGCCCAAATACCCAAATCCCCCCGCCTCACCCCTCACCACCCCCACGCAACGCGCCCCCTCTCCCCACATGGGCAGAGGGCCGGGGGGAGAGGGCCGGGGAGAGGGGCAACCGCAGCCCAACCCATTACCCCGCCAATCCCTACCAAATCCCCACCACACCGCCCGCTGCGTGCTGACGGTTTGCGGTACAGTTTACGGCACGGAACCCGGACAGCCCGTTCACGCTTGACTCCGCCCCCGCCCGCGCCGCATCACCCCCCCGACACCACCCAAGGGGGCCCCCATGATCGACCTCACCCGCACCCTGACCGAGGCGCATATCCCCGAACTCCCCAACCCCTATTTCGGCAAGGTCCGCGATTGCTACGACCTGCCCGACGGCACCCGCATCCTGATCTCGTCGGACCGCATCTCCGCCTTCGACCGCATCCTCGCGGCCATCCCCTTCAAAGGCCAAGTCCTTACCCAGACTGCGAAATTCTGGTTCGAACAAACCGCCGACATCTGCCCCAACCACGTCATCTCCTACCCCGATCCCAACGTGGTCATCGGCAAACGCCTGACCATCCTCCCCGTCGAAATCGTCGTGCGCGGCTATCTCGCAGGCACCACCGGCACCTCCATCCTGACCCTCTACAAACAGGGCCAGCGCGACATGTATGGCCATACCCTCCCCGACGGCCTGCGCGACAACCAAGCCCTGCCCGCCCCCATCATCACCCCCACGTCAAAGGCCTTCGATGGCGGCCACGACGAACCCCTCACCGCGCAAGATATTGTTTCTCAAGGACTTCTCACCCAATCCCAATGGGACGAAGTCGCGCAAAAGGCCCTCGCGCTCTTCGCCCGCGGGCAAGCCATGGCCGCCGAACGCGGCCTGATCCTCGTCGACACGAAATACGAATTCGGCACCGACGAGTCCGGAAACATCCTCCTCGCCGACGAAATCCACACCCCCGATTCCTCCCGCTACTGGATCGCCTCCGGCTACCTTGAGGCCTTCGAAAACGGCACCCGCCCCCCCTCTTTCGACAAGGACGTGATCCGCGCCTGGGTCGCCGCCCGCTGCGACCCCTACAAGGACGAAATCCCTGAAATCCCTGCGGAAATGATCGCGCAGACGGCACAGGTCTATATCGACGCCTATCAGGCCATCACCGGCCAACCCTTCGCCCCCGACCTCTCCGGCGACACCCCCCTCGCCCGCATCCGCGCGAACCTCGCCCCTTGGTTCTCCGCCTGATTGTTTGCGCTAACATCGCGATATCCGCTAAGGTCTGGCCCAAGCAAAGGAGGCCCCGATGATTCTCAGCTGTGGCGAAGCCCTGATCGACATGCTGCCCCGCACCACCACGCTGGGCGAACCGGCCTTCTCTCCCTATGCCGGGGGGGCGGTCTTCAACACCGCCATCGCGCTGGGCCGCCTCGGCGCGCCCTCCGCCTTTTTCTCCGGCATTTCCAATGACATGCTCGGCCAGATCCTGACCGAAACGCTGGAGGCGTCGAAGGTCGACACGCAATACTGTGCCCGCTCCGACCGCCCCACCACCGTCGCCTTCGTCAAACTGGTGGACGGTCAGGCCACCTATGCCTTCTACGACGAAAACACCGCAGGCCGCCTGCTGTCGCAGGACCAGCTCCCGACCCTTCCCTCCACCATCTCCACCCTCTTCTTCGGCGGCATCTCGCTGGTGAACGACCCCGCCGCCTCCACCTATGAGGCGCTTCAGACCCACGAAGCCCCCACCCGCGTCACGATGATCGACCCCAACATCCGCCCCGGCTTCATCGCCGGAAAGGAAACCGAGTACCGCGCCCGCATCGAACGGATGATCGCCCGCGCCGATATCGTGAAACTCTCGGACGAAGACCTGCACTGGATTCTGGGCGCAGGCGACGTCTCGACCCTCGCCCGCCAACTCCTTGAAAAGGGGCCGAAACTCGTCTTCATCACCGAAGGCGCGGCAGGCGCACGGGCCATCACGGCGACGCAAAACCGCTTCGTCGCTGCCACGAAAGTCACCGTCGCCGACACCGTCGGCGCAGGCGACACCTTCAACGCAGGCGCCCTGACGGCGCTGCACGAGGCAGGCTCGCTGACCAAATCCGCCCTCGCCACGCTCTCCGACGCCACCCTCGACGCCGCCCTGACGCTCGGCACGAAATCCGCCGCCGTCACCGTCTCCCGCCCCGGCGCCAACCCGCCTTGGCGGAACGAATTGTGAGGGCCGTCCTCCAACGCGTCTCCCGCGCTTCGGTCACGGTAGACGGGGAAATCACCGGCGAAATCGGCCCCGGCCTCCTGATCCTCGTCTGCGCGATGGAGGGCGACACCGATGAAAAGGCCCGCCAACTCGCCGCGAAAATCGCCAAGCTGCGGATTTTCAAGGATGATCAGGGCAAGATGAACCTCTCCATTCGCGATATCGGCGGATCGGCGCTGATCGTCTCGCAATTCACCCTTGCCGCCGACCTGCGCGGCAACCGCCCCGGTTTCTCCACCGCCGCCAAGCCCGACGAAGGACGCCGCCTTTACGAACTCTTCACCCGGTTGATGCAGGATGAAGGCATTCCCACCGCAAACGGCATCTTCGGCGCAGACATGGACGTAAGCCTGAACAACGACGGCCCCGTGACGATCTGGATGGAAGTCTGACGCCCGCAGGCGTCAGTCCGTCCACTCCCATGGGCCAGTGAACCCGCCCAGCACATCCTGCACCCGTGCATGATCGACCGGGCCATTCCGCATCAACCGCGCCACGAGGCCGCGCTTCTTGTCCTCCACCACCTCGGCGACATGGGCGGCGATCCCGGCCTCGGCCAGCGCCGCGTCATAGACGCGGGTAATGGCCTTGCGCCGCAGGTCCGGCTTGAACACCTTGCCCACCGCCGTTTTCGGCAATTCCGCAAGGATTTCAATATGTTTCGGCACGGCGGCGCGTTCGTGGATATGGGTCTGGGCATAGGCCATAAGCTCATCCACGCCCACCGCCTTGCCCTTCACCAATTCCACATAGGCGCAGGGCAATTCCCCCGAATGGGCATCCGGCTGCCCGATGGCCCCGACGAATGCCACCGCTTCATGCTTCATCAACCCTTCCTCGATCACCGCCGGGTCGATGTTATGCCCGCCCCGGATGATCAAGTCCTTCGCCCGCCCCGTAATGAACAGATACCCCTCGGCGTCGATCCGCCCCAGATCGCCCGTCCGCAGGAAGCGGCCCTCGGCGAACAGGTCCTTGTTCTTGTCCACCTCCGTATAGGTCGATCCCTCGAACACGCCGGGATTGGCGACGCAGATCTCGCCCACCTCATCCACCGCGCATTCGCGGAATCCCTCGGCCGTCTTGTGCAGGATGCGCACATGGGTATGCGGGAAGGGCAGGCCCACCGAGCCGATCTTCTTCGTCCCCCCCGGCGGGTTGACCGACACGAGGCAAGTGCATTCCGTCAGCCCGTACCCCTCGACGATCTCGACATTCGTGGCCTTGTAGAACCGGTTGTAAAGCTCGATGGGCAGCGGGGCCGATCCCGAAAACGCATTCTTCAGGCTGGAGATATCGGCATCAATCGGCCGCTGCATCAGCGCGGCAAGCGCCGTGGGAACGGTGATCAGATAGCTGCATTTCCACCGTTCGATCAGCTTCCACAGATTGTCGAACACCCCCTCACCCCGGTATCCCGCAGGCGTGGGAAACACCACATGCGCGCCCGACGCGATCATCGACATCAAGATCGGATAGGCCGCGAACACATGGAACAAAGGCAGCGGGCACATCACGCAATCGGTTTCCTTGAACAGCAAACGCTGCCCCAGCCAGCCGTTATAGACCATGCCGGAAACCTTGTGCTGCGCGACCTTGGGCATCCCCGTCGTCCCGCCCGTGTGGAAATAGGCGGCCACACGGTCGTCCTTCCGGTCCTCGAATGTCAGCCGGTCCGCCGGGTGCTTGGCCAGTTCTGCGTTGAAATTCAAAACGTTGGCCGTATGGCTGATCGGGTTCTTGGGCCGGATCAGCGGCACGATCCAGGATTTCGGCGGCGCCAGATAGCGCACAAGATCCACCTCCAGCACCGTCTTGACCGAAGGCGCATGCTTCACCGCCTCGGCCACCTTCTGCGGCACGTCGGTCTTGGGGAAGGCCTTCAGCGTGACCACCACCTTCGCCTTCGTCTCGCGCAGGATGGCGCTGATCTGCTCGGCCTCAAGCAGGGGGTTGATCGGGTTCACGATCCCCGCCACCGCCCCGCCCAGCAGGGTGACCGCGGTCTCAAGGCTGTTGGGCAGCACATAGGCCACCACGTCCTTTTCACCCACGCCAAGGCTGCGGAACAGGTTCGCCGCCTGCGTCACCTTCGCATGCAGCCCGTTCCATGTCAGCGTCTCGGCCTTTTCCTTCGGCCCCGACAGGATCTGATAGCTGATCGCCGGCCGCGTCCCATGCGCGGCCTTCGCGCGGCTTAGGAATTCATGCATCGTGCGCGCCATGCCGCGCGCCTCCCAAGGCATTTCCGCCTCGATCGCTTTCACATCCGCAAGATTGGCGAATTCACCCAAAACGCATCCTCCCCTGGCCGCCCCCCTTGTTCCTCCCGGGGGATTTCAACCGAATGTGATGGCTGAGAGGCCCGCCTGCAAGGCTGCAAGCGGCACGAAACGCAACGTCAGATGCCTCAGGCCTGCCCGTCGGTGAATTGCAGCCGCGCCAGACGGGCATATAGCCCACCTTCCGCCACCAGCGCCTCATGCGTCCCTTCCGCGACGATGCGGCCATGATCGAAGACGACGATCCGATCCGCCCGCTTCACCGTTGCCAGACGGTGCGCCACCACCAGAACGGTCCGCCCTTCCGCGAGCACGTCCACCGCCGCCTGCACCGCGCGCTCGGACTCCGCATCCAGCGCCGATGTCGCCTCGTCCAGCAGCAGCACCCGCGCATCGCGCAAGATCGCCCGCGCAATGGCGATGCGCTGCTTCTGCCCGCCCGAAAGCATCACCCCGCGCTCACCCAGCCAGGTGTCATAGCCCTGTGGCAGCGCCGTCAGGAAGTCATGCGCCGCCGCCGCCTGCGCAGCGGCCTCCACTTCGGCATCCGTGGCATCGGGGCGGCCAAAACGGATGTTCTCACGCGCCGAGGCGGCAAAGATCACCGGATCCTGCGGCACCATCGCGATGGCGCGGCGGAAATCGGCGCGCGCCATGTCGCGCAGATCGATGCCGTCGAACCGCACCGTGCCCTGCTGCGGGTCGTAGAACCGCATCAACAACTGCAGGATCGTCGTCTTCCCCGCCCCCGACGGCCCGACCAGCGCCACCGTCTCGCCCGGAGAAACCCGCAGGGAAACCCCGTTCAAGGCCGAAACCTCCGGCCGCGCCGGATAGCGGAAGGTCACGTCATCAAAGACGATCTCGCCCCGCACCGGGCGCGGCAGCGCCTTCACCGAAGGCGCATCGCGCACCGGATCCTCGCTGTTCAGCAGTTCCACCAGACGCTCTGTCGCGCCCGCCGCCCGCTGCACCTCGCCCCAGATTTCCGACAGCGCGCCGACGGAACCCGCCACCATCACGGCATAGATCACGAACTGCACCAATTCGCCGGGCGTCATCATGCCTGCCCGCACGTCCCGTGCCCCGATCCACAGCACACCGACGATCCCGGTAAAGGTCAGGAAGATGACGATAACCGTCATCACCGCCCGCACCCGTGTGCGGGTCTGCGCAACGCCAAAGGATTTCTCGGTCACTTCCGCGAATTGCGCCCGCGTCCGCCCCTCATGGGTAAAGGCCTGCACCGTCTGCACCGACCCCAACGCCTCCGATGCCGTGCCCGAGGAATTCGCGATCCAGTCCTGCGACTCCCGGCTCAGGCCCCGAAGGCGGCGGCCCAGCACGATGATGGGCACCACCACCGCAGGCACGATCAACAAGACCAGACCCGTCAGCTTCGCCGATGTCAGGAACAGCAAAAGCAGCCCCCCCAACAGCATCAGCACATTCCGCAGCGCGACCGAGATCGACGACCCGATCAGCGACAGGATCAGCGTGGTATCCGTGGTGATCCGGCTGACCACCTCGCCGGTCATCAAGCGCTCAAAGAAGGCGGGGCTCATCCCCATTACCCGGTCGAACACGGCGCGGCGTATATCGGCCACCACCCGCTCGCCCAGCTTGGTGACAAAGTAATACCTGACCCCCGTCCCCACCGCCAAAAGCGCGGCGATGCCCAGCGCGGCGGCGAAATACTGGTCCAGCAGCGCGACATCCTCGTTGAACCCGTCCACCACCCGCCGCACGGCAAGGGGCAACAGAAGGCTCATCCCCGCCGTCACGACCAAGGCGCCTACGGCAAGCAGCGTCATGCCGCGATAGGGCTTCAGGAACGGGGCCAAACCCCGCAACGCCCCCACCTTCTTGGAACCGGGGCGTGCTTGCGCCGTATCGTCGCGTGCCATGTCTCTTCCCTGTTGCGCGCCTTGGGGTTTAGGAAATGCCCGCGCCCACGGCAAGCGCCCCGAAGGTCGCGCCCCCTTACCCCCGCCTTTCCCCTGTGCAAGACTGCGTGAAGGAGGGGCTTCATGCCGATCACGACCATCGTCTTCGATGCCTATGGCACGCTGTTCGACATCAACGCTGCCGCCCGCCGGGCCGCGCAGGATGACCCGCGCCTCGCCTCCCTCTGGCCCCGTCTGGCCGAGGATTGGCGTCGGAAACAGCTCGAATACACATGGCTCCGCAGCCTCACCGGGGCCTATGCCGATTTCCGCACCGTCACCGCCGAGGCACTGGATTGGGCGCTCGCCGCGCAGGGCCTTGCCGACACTGATCTGCCTGCACGCCTGCTCTCGCTCTACGACCGGCTCGATGCCTTCCCCGAGGTGCCCGCAACCCTGCAGGCGCTGCAACGCCGCGGCCTGCGCCCTGTCATCCTGTCCAATGGCACGCCCGGAATGCTGGCACAGGCCACGCAGGCGGCGGGCCTGACCGGCACGTTCGATGCCATCCTCTCCGTCCACCCCCTGCGCATCTACAAACCCCACGCCTCCGTCTATGCCCTTGTCGAGGCAGCCACCGGAGCGCGCCCGCAATCGGTTCTCTTCGTCTCGTCCAATGGCTGGGATATCGCCGGGGCCGCCCGTTTCGGCTTTGCCACGGCATGGGTGAACCGCCAGTCCATGCCGCCGGACAGGCTCCCGCAAAGGGCACTTCACGAAATCCCCGACCTGTCCCACCTTCCCCGGTTGATCGCATGACGCAATTCTTCATGGCCCCCGACGGGGCGCATCTCGCCTATTCCGACGAGGGCACGGGTCTTCCCCTGCTCTGCCTGCCCGGCCTGACACGCACGTTGGGCGATTTCGACTATCTCCGCCCGCACCTTCCCCCGCTCCGCCTGATCCGCATGGATTACCGCGGGCGAGGGCAAAGCGAATGGACGGGTGCCGCCACCTATACCGTCCCGCAAGAGGCGCAGGATGCGCTGGCGCTGCTCGATCATCTCGGGGTCGGGCGCGCGGCGGTGCTGGGCACCTCGCGCGGGGGGCTGATCGGCATGCTGCTTGCGGCATTGGCCAAGCCGCGCCTCATCGGCCTATGCCTCAACGACATCGGCCCTGAAATCCACCGCCCCGGCCTGACCCGCATCTTCGACTATGTCGGTCGCAATCCGGCCTCCAAGGATCACGAAACCCTCGCCGCCGCCCTGCCCCGCAATATGCCGGGATTCGCCAATGTCCCGCCCGAACGCTGGCTTGCCGAAGCGCGGCTGCATTACACCGAAACCGGAACCGGCCTCAAAATCACCTACGACCCAGCCCTCCGCGACGCCTTCCTCGCCGCCTTCGACGGCCCGCCCGTGGACCTCTGGCCGCTCTTCGACGCCTGCGCGGGCCTCCCCCTCGCCCTGATCCGCGGTGCCAACTCCGACCTTCTCACCGCTGAAACCGCACGGGAAATGCTCCGCCGCCGCCCCGACATGATCTTCGCCGAAGTCCCCGACCGCGCCCACATCCCCTTCCTCGACGAACCCGAAAGCCTCAGCGCGATCCAAGCCTTCCTGAAAGCCTGCGCATGACCACCCTCGCCCTGATCGAAGCCGCCGCGTCACGCCTGCACGGCCACGCCCGCGTCACCCCCCTCCTCAACGCCCCCCTCCTCGACGCCGCCGCAGGCCGCCGCATCTTCGTCAAGGCCGAGTGCCTGCAACTCACCGGATCGTTCAAATTCCGCGGCGGCTGGTCCGCCATCTCCGCCCTCCCGCCCGCCACGCGCGCCAAAGGCGTCATGGCCTATTCCTCCGGCAACCACGCCCAAGGCATAGCCCTTGCCGCCAAACGCCACGGCATCCCCGCCGTGATCCTGATGCCCGCCGACGCCCCGCAGGTAAAGATCGCCAACACCCGCGCCTACGGGGCCGAAGTCATCCTCTACGACCGCGCCACCGAAGACCGCGACGCCATCGGCGACCGCCTGACCGCCGAACGCGGCCTCACGCTCATCAAACCCTTCGACGACCCCCATGTCATCGCAGGCCAAGGCACGACCGGCCTCGAAATCGCCGAGCAGGCCGCCGCCCTCGGCATCCATGACGCCCCCGTCCTCGCCTGCTGCGGCGGCGGCGGCCTTTCCGCCGGCATCGCCCTCGCCCTCGAAGCCCGCGCCCCCGGCCTGCAAGTCCGCACCGCCGAACCCGCAGACTTCGACGACGTCGCCCGCTCCCTCGCCACAGGCAGCATCCAGCGCAACGCCGCCCCCACCGGATCGATCTGCGACGCCATCCTCACCCCCCAACCCGGCGCGCTCACCTTCCCCATCCTCCAGCGCCTCGCAGGCCCCGGCCTCACCGCCACGGATGACGAGGCGCTGTGCGCCATGTCCCTCGCCTTCACCCATCTCCGCATCGTCCTCGAACCGGGCGGCGCCATAGCCCTCGC
Source organism: Tabrizicola sp. M-4 (assembly GCF_051132405.1). Classification (GTDB taxonomy): domain Bacteria; phylum Pseudomonadota; class Alphaproteobacteria; order Rhodobacterales; family Rhodobacteraceae; genus Paragemmobacter. Next base: position 1,056,004 of record NZ_CP128606.1, on the reverse strand, counting down.
CGCCGCAATCCATCGGGACGACCTGCCCGACACTGTCATCGTCACCGCATCCGGCGGCAACGTGGACCCGGAAACCTTCCGCACGGCCCTCGACCGCTTCCCGGACTGACTTACCCTTTCGAACCGAAACCGTCCCGCAAGCCCGTGAAAGCCCCCAAAAAGATTCCCCTTCCGAACATGCCCCCCGTCTTCCTCCCCGACCTCCGTCTGAACGCCGACCTGACCGGACCGCAGGACGGCGCCCCCCTCGTCCTGATCCACGCCCTCGGCACCAGCGCCGCGATCTGGGACGACCTCATCCCCCTCCTGCCCCCGACGCTCCGCATCCTCCGCTTCGACCTGCGCGGCCACGGGCTGTCCGACGTCCCCCCCGCCCCCTATGCCATGGGCGCGCTGATCCGAGACACAGAACGCCTGATGGACCATTTCGCGCTGAAGGATGCCGTCGTCCTCGGCCTCTCCATCGGCGGCCTCATAGCCCAAGGCCTCGCCGTGAAACGCCTCGACCTCGTCCGCGCGATGATCCTGTCGAACACGGCAGCCAAGATCGGCCGCCCCGAGCAATGGCAGGACCGCATCGCCGCCATCCGCGCAGGCGGCATGTCCGCCCTGCACGACGCCACGATGGAACGCTGGCTGGGCCGAAAATGGCGGGACAACCCCGCCCTCCCCCGCCTCTCCACCCTCTTCCTGAACACCAACCCCGAAGGCTGGTCCGGCTGCGCCTCGGCCATCGCCGGAACCGATTTCTACGAAACCACCGCCACCCTCACCCTGCCCACCCTCGCCATCGCAGGCGCCAACGACGCCTCCACCCCGCCCGACCTGATCCGCGAAACGGCCGAGCTGATCAAAGGCCACCGCTTCGCCCTGATCCGGGGCGCAGGCCATATCCCGCCCGTCGAGAAACCCGCCGAATATGCCGCCGTCATAACCCAGTTCCTGACGGAAATCGGCCATGCCTGACATCCTGCTGATCCACGGCGCAGCCCACGGCGCATGGTGCTGGCACCGCACCATCCCCGCGCTCGCGGCCCTCGGCCACACCGCCCGCGCCATCGACCTCCCCGGCAATGGCGACGACCCCACCCCTGCGGCCGAGGTCACCCTCGACCTCTACGCCGAAGCCATCCTGAAGGCGACCCAAGGCCCCACGATCCTCCTCGGCCACAGCATGGGCGGCTTCCCCATCACCGCCGCCGCCCAACGCGCCCCCGACCGCGTCGCCGCCCTCATCTACCTCTGCGCCTACCTCCCCCGCCCCGGCCAAACCCTCGCGCAAATGCGCAAGGCAGGCCCCCGCCAACCCCTCGCCGGGGCGTTCCGGATCGACGACACCCGCACCACCTTCACCTTCGACGCCGACCAATCCCCCGCGCTCTTCTACCACGACTGCCCGCCCGAAGACGTGGCCCTTGCTCGAACCCGCCTCTGCCCCCAACCCATCCGCCCGCAGGAAACCCCCATCCCCGACACCTCCCGCGCCGAAGCCCTCCCCCGCTTCTACATCCGCTGCACCAACGACCGCGCGATCCCGCCCGAATACCAAGAAACCATGTCCGCCCAACTCCCCCCGCAAAACATCCTCACCCTCCCCACCTCCCACTCCCCTTTCTTCTCCGCCCCCGAAGCCCTCGCCCGCCACATCGACACGATTTCGCGCCGCCCTACTGTCAACCGGACGTGACACGCGCTAGCTTCCCTCCAACCCAACGGGAAGCCCCATGTCCGACCGCCGCGAAAAGCTCGCCCTCGCCTTCATCCTGATCACGATCACCATCGACGCCATCGGCATCGGCCTGATCTTCCCGGTCATGCCCGACCTGATCGAAAGCGTGACGGGCGGCACCCTCTCGCAGGCCGCTATATGGGGAGGCATCCTCTCCACCTCCTACGCCGTGATGCAGTTCCTCTTCGGCCCCATCATCGGCTCGCTCTCCGACCGCTACGGCAGACGGCCCATCCTGCTGATCTCGCTCCTCGTCATGTCCATCGACTACCTCGTCATGGCCATCGCCCCCACGATCTGGCTGCTGCTGGCCGCCCGCATCGTCGCGGGCATCACCGCCGCCACCTATTCCACCGCCACCGCCTATATCGCCGACATCACCCCGCCCGAAAAACGCGGCGCGCGCTTCGGCCTGATCGGGGCCTGCTTCGGCGTGGGCTTCGTCGCAGGCCCGCTGATCGGCGGCCTCCTCGCCTCCATCGACCTCCACGCCCCCTTCTACGCCGCCGCCGCCCTCGCGCTCGCCAACATGGTCTTCGGCTACTTCGTCCTGCCCGAAACCGTGACCGACCCCACCCGCCGCCCCTTCTCCCTCGCCCGCGCCAACCCGCTGGGCGCGCTGCGCGCCGTCTCCAAACTCCCCAGCCTGAAACGCGTCCTCACCTGCTTCCTGATCCTCGGCATCGCGATGAACGTCTACCCGACGATCTGGGCCTATTACGGACAGGCCCGCTTCGGCTGGGACAGCACGATGGTGGGCCTCTCCCTCGCCCTCTACGGCATCAGCTTCGCCGTGGGTCAGGCACTGCTCGTCGGCCCCCTGATCAAACGCTTCGGCGAACACCGCGCCGTCCATTACGGCATGTGGGTCGACGTCACGACCCTCGCCGCCCTGGGCCTCGTCACCCAAGGCACCCACGCCCTCATCATCACCCCCATCACGGCGCTTGGCGGCGTCGTCACCCCCGCCCTGCAAGCCCTCGCCAGCCGCGCCGCCCCCGCCGACGCACAGGGCGAACTGCAAGGCGTCCTCGCCTCGCTGAACGCCATCGCCATGATCACCTCGCCGCTCATCATGACCAACACCTTCGCGGCCTTCACCGCCCCCGATGCCCCCGTCTACTCGCCCGGAGCACCCTTCCTCCTCGCCTCCGCCCTCATGCTCCTCTGCCTGATCCTCCACGTCACGGGCCGAAGCAAAGCCTGAAAGCGTCACCTACAGGTCGCAAAACTCCGCGCCCCGCGCCAAACCCGCCCCTAGCTTCGACCCGGAGAGAAATACCCTGCGGGGGTCCGGGGGTGCAAAACCCCCGGACCCGGCCAGCCACAGACGGGAGGCCGACCATGAAGCTCAAGGACCTCGAAATCTTCGTCGTCGCGCCCCCCTTCCCCGGCTGGGGCGGCCGCTACTGGATCTTTCCGAAACTCACCACCGACAACGGCATCGTGGGCTATGGCGAATGCTACGCCTCCACCGTCGGGCCAAAGGCGATGAAGGCCGTCATCGAGGACGTTTTCGAACGCCACATGCTGGGCGAGAACCCCGAAAACATCGAACTGATGTTCCGCCGCGCCTATTCCGCAGGCTTCACCCAGCGCCCCGATCCCACCGTCATGGGCGCCTTCGCGGGGCTGGAAATCGCCTGCTGGGACATTCTGGGCAAGGCGCGAAACCGCCCCGTCTACGCCCTGCTAGGCGGGAAGATGAACGACCGCATCCGCAGCTACACCTATCTCTACCCCGAACCCGGCAAGGAAAGCGCCGAATTCTGGGTGGACCCCGACGCCGCCGCCGAGGCCGCGCTGCGCTTCGTGAACATGGGCTTCACGGCGGTGAAATTCGATCCCGCAGGCCCCTATACCATCCGCGGCGGCCACGAACCCGCCATGTCCGACATCACCCGCTCGGTCGCCTTCTGCAAGGCGATCCGCGAGGCGGTGGGCGACCGCGCCGACCTCCTCTTCGGCACCCATGGCCAATTCACCACGCCCGGCGCCATCCGCATGGGCCGCGAACTCGAACCCTACAACCCGCTCTGGTACGAAGAACCGATCCCGCCGGACAACCTGCTGGAATTCGCCGAAGTCGCGAAATCCGTCCGCGTCCCCCTCGCAACCGGAGAACGCCTCACGACCAAGGCCGAATTCGGCACCCTCCTCCGCGCAGGCGGGGTCAAGATCCTGCAACCCGCCCTAGGCCGAGTCGGCGGCATATGGGAGGCGAAAAAAATCGCCGCCATGGCCGAAATCTTCAACGCCGAGATGGCCCCCCACCTCTACGCAGGCCCCGTGGAATGGGCGGCGAATGTGCATTTCGCGGCCTCCATCCCCAACCTGCTCATCGCGGAGACCATCGAAACCGGCGGCGCCTTCCACCAGAAACTGATCAAGAATTCGATCAAATGGGAGGATGGCTACATCCTCCCCCCCGAAGCCCCCGGTCTTGGGATCGAGTTCGACGAGGAGGTCGCCCGCGCCCATCCCTTCACCGGGACCGGCCTGCATCTGCAAATGCAGGAAGCGCCCTGCGATTACCGCCACGGCAACCGCTTCGAAGGCGGCGCGCCTTCGACCCTGCCGCACAAGACCTGACACCGCGCGCGGGGCCTTGCGGCCCTGCGCGTCAGATCGACTTGATGAACAGGATCCATTCCGACGCATCCACCCCCCAGTCGCCCTTCACGACCGGCCGCCGCGCCACCTCGCGATACCCCTTTGCCTGATAAAGCCGCAGAGCCTCCCGATGCGTATCGGCGGCGATCAGGCTGACCACCCGACGCCCCAGCCCGCGCGTCACCTCTTCGGCATGGGCCAGCAGCGCCGACCCGCAGCCCCGCCCCCGGAACGCCTCATAGGTGGCCAGCACGTTCAGATACCAAGACCCCGGCGCCAGCGCCTCCAGCTCCAAGAGCGGCACGAATATCGGCGGCGTATCCGGATCGATCGGCGCAGGCTCATCCTCCGCCGGATAGCCCAAAAGACAGGCCGCAACCTCGCCCTCCACCTCGGCCAGCCATGCGTTGCGGTACGAGAACCCGCCCGTCTCGCGCGCCGCCCGCTCGCGCCCATAGGCCCAAGGGTCGCCCTCCGGCCCGACCGACCGCTTCCAGAAATGCAGCGGCAGGTCATCCGCCGCCATGTTGATGAACCGCACCAGATGCTCCGCATCCGCCGCCACCGCCGCCCGGATCGCCACCATGCGCCACGCCTCCATGAACCTTCGCCCGTGACTTACCCCACAGGCCGCCCCGCACAAGCCCCCATCACCCTTGCCAGCCCCCCGGCCAGCCCCTACCAAGGATCAAACGCATCTCAGGAGCGCCCCGATGCCCGACATGGTCTTCCGCTTTCCCGCCCCCGGCCCCGAACCCCTGCTGACCGATCTCGACGGCTGGGCGAAGGTCGAGGGCACCCCCACCATGAAGACATGGGTGCAGCACACCTCCATCGACGGCAGCGTCATCAGCGGCACATGGGAAGCGACCCCCGGCACCTGGCATGCCACCTACAAATTCTACGAATTCGTCCACCTGATCGACGGCCAGATCACCATCACCCCCGACGGCGGCGCCCCCGTCACGCTCCGCCCCGGCGACGGCTTCGTGGTGGAGCCCGGTTTCGCGGGGACGTGGAAGATCGAAGAACCGGTCCGCAAGCATTTCTGCATCAAGCTGAAATAGCCTCGTTCCGGCGGGCGGGCCTCCAGCTTGGGATCGGCCTTCGCGGCGGCCCAAGCCCCCTGTCAGGCGACCGCCGCGCGGTAGACATCCACCGTCCCCCTCACATGCGCCTCCAGCGTCAGGTCCGCCAGAACCTTGCGCCGCCCGTTCTCTGCCACACGGGCGCGCCCTGCCGGATCATCAAGGACGCTGATCGCCTTTGCGACGAAATCCTCGACCGCAACATCGCAACCATATCCGGTGACCCCGTCAACGATCGTCTCATGAAAGCCGCCGGTCCGCGTGCGCAGCACAGGGCAGCCGCTGGCGATGGCCTCGATGGCCACCAGACCGAACCCCTCATGCAGGCTGGGCATGACCAGAAGATCGGCCGCCTGATAGGCGGCAACGGGATCGCGGAAATCGAGGATGGAAATCCGGTCCGTCAGGCCGAGTTGCGACACCATCGCGGCCATCGGGTCCCGCAATTCCCCGTCCCCAATCATGACGAAGCGCACGTCGTCATTCCCGCGCGACCGAAGCGCATCCGCAAGTTTCACCACGGCCTCCGGCTGCTTTTCCGGGTGGAAACGGCCCACATAAAGAACCAGCGTCTGCCCCGGCCCGATCCCAAGATCGGCGCGCAAACGCTCACGACGTGCCGGATCTGCCGGGGCGAAGCGCGCGACATCGACGCCATTCAGCACGGTGAAGATCCTGTCATCCGCGAGGCCCAATTCCTGCCGACAATAGGCGCGTGTGGCATCGTTCAGGACGATGACCTTGCGCCCCATCGGGGACAGCAGTCTTCGGAGCGGCCCCTTGTCAACGATGCCGACGCTTTGGGTGAAGGTGCTGCTATGGAGCGTAAACACATCCGGATAGCGCCCGGTCAGCGTGCTTGCCATGGAGCCGCTGCGCCCATGGGTATGGATGATGTCGGGCCGAAACGACCGCAGCACGCGCGCCAGACCCATGGCCTGCGACGGCAGGGCATTAGCCCCGCTGACCCAATTCTGCAGAAAGACCTCTACCCCGGAACCGTCAAGACGATTGAGCACCTCACCGCCGTTGCAGACAAGGCCGACCTCATGCCCGTCTTGGGCAAGACCACGGCACAGGTCTGCAATCGCCACGGCGACGCCCCCCCTGTAGGCGGTCGGACCATATTGAAGAATGCGCAGCTTCCGCATCTGATCGCCCCCACGAACCAGATCGAAACAAGTTGCCAAAAACCGTGACAGGTTGAGCGAAAGCGGTCAACACAATCTAGGGTAACTTTTCCGACCAAAGTCGGAAAACAGCTGCAAATCTGCAGATATTTGCTCCGAACTCGGCGCAATCGCGCATGCAGGGGATGAATTGGCGATCCCGGGAGGATTCGAACCCCCGACCCGCCGCTTAGAAGGCGGCTGCTCTATCCAACTGAGCTACGGGACCGTCGCCCCCTTTTGGCCGACAGCGCCCTGTCAGGCAAGGGGGTCAGAGCGCCTTGGTCATGAAGACGGAATTCGGATCATCCCAATACCCCTCGAAGGGCGGGCATTCGGTGAAACCGGCCTTGGCATACAAGGCGCGCGCCGCGATGAAGGTGGGCTGCACCCCCGTCTCAAGGCTCAGGCGGCGATAGCCGGTGGCCTTCGCCTCATCCAGCAGATGCTGAAGCATCCGGCGCGACAGTCCGCGCCCCCGCAGCTCGGCCAGAACATGCATCGACTTGATCTCGGCATGGCCATCATCGATGCGCTTGAAGGCCCCCATCCCCACCGGCACACCCACATCGCGCATCACGAAGAAGCGCACCTCGGGAATGGCCAGTTCCGACGCATCCATCATATGGATCGACTCGGGCGGCGTATCGGCATGCATATCCGCCGTGTGCCGTTCGAACAGAAGCCGCAGGTCGGCCCCCGTCGGGCTTTCCTCGGTGATGGTGATGTCCATCAATGGGTCCAAGCGCCGCGGCGGTCGGTCGCGAAATTCTCGCCATAGCCGCGCGGGCGGATCACCGGCTTGCGCTCTTTCGGTTCGATCACGTCGAATTCGATCCCCTTCGACGTCGCATAGGCCTCTGCCGCCTCGCGCGTGTCGAAGCGCAGCTTCACCTGCGCCTGCGTGTCGTCGCTGGAGGTCCAGCCCATCAGAGGGTCCACCTCGCGCGCCGAGGCGGGCGCGAATTCCAGAACCCAACCCTTGGCCTTGGCCGTGCCGGACTGCATCGCGGTCTTGGCGGGCTGATAGATGCGGGCGCGCATGGGAACCTCCTGTTCGTGCAGGGGTGTTTTGGCGAAAAGACGGGCGGGATGCAAGCGGCAGGATGCCCCATCCCCTGCGGGAAAAGGGACTGCCGACCGGTCACGGGGAGTGTGGGTGGGGTGTGTGCGACCGGCCGACAGCCTTGCTGCTTGCCCTGAAAGCATCTCGCGATTCCGCATGAAATGCAACCTTGGGATGCGGCATTTTCTACAAAACTCCGGAAAATTGTTCCCGAAAACTTCACCCTTTCGCAATCTCCCTTGCCGCCTGCTTGCAGAAGAACAAAAACAGATCAAATCTGGCAGGCCAGCCCGGCCGCGAGGGAATCACGATGCCCCACAACAATGCCAACGCCCTGACGGAACGCCCCGACGTCCTGACCCGGCCAAAGCTGGAGGGCGGGCGGCGCTTTGTCATGCAATCGCCCTTCAAACCGGCGGGCGACCAGCCCACAGCCATCGCCGAACTTGTGGCAGGGGTGCAGGCTGGCGAGCGGGATCAGGTCCTTCTGGGCGCCACGGGCACCGGCAAGACCTTCACCATGGCCAAGATCATTGAGGAAACACAGCGCCCCGCCATCATCCTTGCGCCCAACAAGACTCTGGCCGCGCAATTATATGGCGAATTCAAGGGCTTCTTCCCCGACAACGCGGTGGAATACTTCGTTTCCTACTACGACTACTATCAACCCGAGGCCTACGTGCCGCGCTCGGACACCTATATCGAGAAGGAATCCCAGATCAACGAACAGATCGACCGGATGCGCCACTCGGCCACGCGGGCGCTGCTGGAACGGGATGACGTGATCATCGTGGCCTCCGTCTCCTGCATCTACGGCATCGGGTCGGTGGAAACCTATTCCGCCATGACGCAAGACCTGATCACGGGGCAGATGTATGACCAGCGCAAGGTCATGGCGGAACTCGTGGCGCAGCAATACCGCCGCAACGATCAGGCCTTCGCGCGGGGATCGTTCCGCGTGCGCGGCGACAGTCTGGAGGTCTGGCCCGCTCACCTTGAGGACCGCGCATGGCGGTTTTCCTTCTTTGGCGAGGAGTTGGAGGCCATCACCGAATTCGACCCGCTGACAGGCGCAAAGACCGACACCTTCCAGCAGATCCGCATCTATGCCAACAGCCACTACGTCACCCCCCGCCCAACGATGCAGCAGGCGATCAAGGGGATAAAGGCCGAACTCACCCTCCGCCTCGACCAATTGGTGAAAGAGGGAAAACTGCTGGAAGCCCAACGCCTTGAACAGCGCACCCAGTTCGATCTGGAGATGCTGGAGGCCACCGGCGTCTGCAACGGGATCGAGAACTATTCCCGTTACCTGACGGGCCGCGCGCCGGGCGAACCGCCCCCCACGCTCTTCGAATTCATCCCCGACAATGCCATCGTCTTCGCCGATGAATCCCACGTCTCGGTGCCCCAGATCGGCGGCATGTATCGCGGCGACTATCGGCGCAAGTTCACGCTGGCCGAACACGGGTTCCGCCTGCCCTCCTGCATGGACAACCGCCCCCTGAAATTCGAGGAATGGGACGCCATGCGCCCCCAATCCGTCTTCGTCTCGGCCACGCCCGCCGCGTGGGAGTTGGAACAGACGGGCGGCGTCTTCACCGAACAGGTCATCCGCCCCACCGGCCTGATCGACCCCGAGGTGGAAATCCGTCCGGTGGAGATGCAGGTGGACGACCTGTTGTCGGAAATCCGCATCGTCGCGCAAAAGGGTCTGCGCGTGCTGGTCACCACCCTGACCAAACGCATGGCCGAAGACCTGACCGAGTATTTCCACGAACAGGGCATCCGCATCCGTTACATGCACAGCGATATCGACACCATAGAACGCATTGAAATCCTTAGGGATTTGCGGCTGGGTGCCTTTGACGTGCTGGTGGGCATCAACCTCTTGCGCGAAGGTCTGGACATCCCCGAATGCGGGCTGGTGGCCATTCTGGATGCCGACAAGGAAGGTTTCCTGCGGTCTGAAACCTCGCTCATCCAGACCATCGGGCGCGCGGCGCGCAACGCGGAAGGCCGCGTCATCATGTATGCCGACCGCATCACCGGGTCGATGGAACGCGCGATGGCCGAAACGAACCGCCGCCGCGAAAAGCAGATCGCCTACAACATCGAACACGGGATCACCCCGCAGACGGTCAAGAAGAATGTCGAGGACGTGCTGGCCGGCCTCTGGCAGGGCGATACCGACCAGTCGCGCATCACGGCCAAGGTGGACAAGCCTCTGGTCGGATCGAACCTCGCCGCCCATCTGGATGCCCTGCGCGCCCAGATGCGCAAGGCCGCCGAGAATCTTGAATTCGAAGAGGCCGCCCGCCTGCGGGACGAGGTGAAGCGGCTGGAAGCCGTGGAACTGGCCGTGGCGGATGACCCGCTCGCCCGTCAATCGGCGGTGGAAGAGGCGGCAGAGGCGGCGGTCAAGATGTCCGGCCGGTCGACCGCCGGTCGCGCGGGGCAGCGCGGCGGCAACAAGCGGCGTCGCTAGGCCGCGACCTCGGGCGCGGGCCAGTCCAGCCGGGCCGCGCCTCCCTCCACCCTGCCACGCACAAGCGTGCCGGGCCGGGCCACGCGGGGATAGGACGCCGCCCAATCGCGATAGCGGTCGTTCGATACGACCTCGCTGTCCAGTTTGTCTGCATCCTGAAGCAGCAGCGGATCGGCGGGCGATCCTTTCGGTGCAACCCGCACCTGCTTGCGCGACAGGCCGATGGCCCGCGACAGGTCGCGCGGGTTCATGTAGCGGTCCCCGACCTTGTAGCCCGCATTGGCATCGAACCAGACCAGCGGCTTCATCCCGGCACGCTGCACCTCACCCACCACGGCGGAAACGGTCGAAAGAGAGGGCATCTCATCCTGCCAGAACATGACATTCGATCCGTCGATCACCACCCAGCGCGGTTCCTGCACCACCGATGGCTTTCGGCGGCGACGACGGCGGCGGATCGGCAAGCGCGCGGCAAAGGCCGCCTGCATCCAGATCAGCAGCGCCGCCAGCGTGGTGACGGAGGCGAGAAGGAAGCCCGGCCCGGCAGGCACACCCGCCTTCGGCATGCTGAAAAGCATGGCCGAAAAACACAGGAGGAGGAGGCGGGCAGGCGTTCGCATTCTGAAAATTTCTTCGATCCTTCGGAGTCGTTCCATCATCGCCGCCGATCAAGGCCACAGGATGGCAGGTCTGGTCCATTTTCCGTCCTCATCCACAGGCCATGTCCCCCACAGTCGTGCATCCGTTGCCCCGGAAGACCCGCGCCCGGATTCGCCCAACATGGCATGAAAAACCTAAGGCTTCGTGAATGCGCCCTTTGCCAAAGCCCGCGCCCTGCCCCATATGGGAAAGAACCATCCCAGAGGCGCGCATGTCGAAACCCTTCCTCGACCCCGATCACCCGATGTTCCGCAGCGCCACCGTGCGCTGGATCACCGTGCTGGCCCCGTCGGGCTGGGCCGCGTTCGAACTTTGGCTGGGTAATCCGATGTGGGCGATTCTGTTCGCCGCGGCGGGGGGTTACGCCTTCTGGAAGCTGATCCTGCAGGGCCGCGCTCAGCCCTGAAACAGGGCCAGAACCTCATCCGCCAGCGCCGCCACCTCGGCCCGCGCCGGGGATTTCGGCCCCTCGGCCACGCCGCGCCCCTGCCCCAGCACCTCGGCAAAGGCCACGCGCGACCCAAGCCGCGCCCCGGCGATCCGGGCCTTGCCCTCGGCGGCAAGGGCCACCTCATCGGCCAGTTTCGTCCCTGATTTCCAACGGTTGAGAACGATCATCGCCGCCCGCCCCTCGCGCTGGATCAGGTCAAGGACACCATCCACGGCCCAGAGGTCCAGATGGCTGGAGGCCACAGGAATCAGCACCAGATCCGCCTCGCGCAGGGCGGGGCGCAGGTCGGCATCCACCTTGGGGGGCGTGTCGACGATCACCATGTCATTGGTTTTGCGCAGCTTTTCGCACTCATAGCTGACACCCCATGCGCTGGCGGTGGAGAAATCCATCCCCTCCACCCCCACCCCGTCGCGCCGCGCCATGAACCAGCGGCCAAGGCTGCCCTGCGGATCGGTATCCAGAAGCGCAACCCTCTGGCCACGCAAAAGGAATTCCACGGCAAGGTTCACGGCCAGCGTGGTTTTCCCGGCCCCGCCCTTCTGCTGCGCGATGGTGATGACATGGCCCATGGGACGCCCCCCGATCTGCCCTTATGCTGCATTGCAGCATGGATGCTGCGGCGCGTCAATGTGGCGGAATGGCCTGTGCCGAGGGCTGTGCCGCGAACCGTACCGCAATCTGTCAGCACGCAGCGCACGCTGGGGGCAAGGTTTCGTTAACCATGCAGATGCGGCAAGACCCCGCCGTACGGGTGGCGCAACCGAGCCCCATGCCCTAGCTTCTGCCCATACTGCAGGAAAGGACCCGCCATGCGCATGACCCGCCTCGTCCCGTTGCTCGCGCTTCTCGCGCTCCCTGCCTGCGCGCCCCTTGTGGTGGCCGGGGCCGGGGCCATCGTGGCGGATACGGTGGTGGAGGAAAGCCAGGGTGGGGACGGGCTGTTCTGAAGGCAAGGGCGGGGTCGCCCCCCCGCCCCTCCCGTGCCGTCAGCCGCCGCGGACCGCCTCCAGCACGGCGATATCGGTCACCGATCCCGGCAAGGCGCGCCTGATCTGCACCTCTTCGACCGCAAAGCCCGCCTGCCGCAACTCGACGAGGAAATCGTTTAGGTCACCGTGCAGGGCAGGGTCCTCCACCGGCTTGCGCCGATCCACGTTCCAAAGGGCAAGCGAACCGGGCTGCAGGTCGATGGTCAGCACCAGACGCCCACCCGGCGCCAGCACATCGGCGGCCCGCTGCACCACCCGGCACCGCAGCGCCGCCGTCATATGCTCCACCACGCTGACCGAATAGATCAGCCCGACAGATCCGGCAGGCAGCGGAGCCGTCGCGAAATCCTCGTTATGGCTCTGGATCGCCGGGTTCAGCGGCGCATAGTCCAGGAACCCCCATTCATTCATGTTCTCCGGCCGAGAGAGATCGCGGATCGTGTCGCTGTAATCCACCGTGATGACCCGGAACCCCCGGTCGGCCAGCAGCACGGGCAAGGGGGATACACCCGCCCCAAGATCGACGACCGGCCCGCGCGGGGCGGCACGCTCCACCCGACGCAGGATCTCGGGATATTCCCAATAGCGCGGCCTGTGCCGCGTGTAGAACCCGAAGGACCGCAGCGAGGCCTGCACGCATTCCAGCAAGGCACCTTCATCGGCGAAGGTCGAGGCATATTCCAGAACCGTAGCGGGCAAGCGCTTGCGCAATTCGCCGGCTGGAAGGGAGCGGACCTCGGCCGGAAGATGCCGCCCGGCGGGCAGCATGACCTCCGGAAACGCCACCGCCCGTGCCGCAGCACCGCCCCCGGCCTTCCGCGTGACCGCGCGACCCGGCGGGACCTGCCCCCCGCCCAGCCTGCGCGCCTTTGCGGCCGCACCGGGACCGACCCGATCCATGGCCGCAACGCAGTCGCGGAACGCGTCCATCCGGTAGAGGACGAGATGGCGCTCGGGGAAGCCCGGCACCCAATCGGGGATGCGCAGGGTTTCCGCCCCGCGCGGAAAGCCGAAGGGCGCGGCGCAAAGGTTCACCTGCCGGGCAAGGCCGGGCCGCAGGATATCGCTGTTCTTCTCGTTGACATAGCTGGTGATCAGCACCCAGTCGAAGCGCGACTTCGCCACATTCGCCAGCAGGTCGCCGATATTGCGAAAGGGCAGGTGCAACAGCAGATCGCGGCAGATCAACATATCCGCCGCCGGAAGCGCATCCTTCGTCGCATCAGCGACCGCAAAGGTCCGGCCCGCTGCGCGATACTTTTCCTCATTCGCGGCGATGATCTCCTCGACGATGTCGAGGCCGGTATAGTCGATCCCTTCAAGGTCGACCCGGCTCATCCAGTTGAAATCCCCGCAGGGCGCATCGACGACCGAGCGGATTTCCAACTCGCGGAACACACGGGCCAGCGCCGGACGCAGGTCCTCGGTATAGGCAAGGGTGGACCCCGCGCCCGAGACCGTCTCGGCGCCGCCGCCACTCCATTTCTTCAGGGAAAAGAACTTACGGATATCCTTGGCCACGGAACCACTCACCCTCTACACACAACCCGACGCGCGACACATGTCTCCCTGCGCCCCATCGGGCAAACGGCGGCAGGGCGGGCGGCAACAGCCGCCACAGGGCTGCAGTCTGCACATTCGCCTCATGCAATCAATGGCAATCGGGACTGCACGCGCGCGGGCACCCCGGCCAAGGGATCGCGCGGCGGGGGCGGGATGGGTGACGTGACGGCGTAGGGCGGGGTTCACCCCGCCTTTGGCGCGGTGCGGGGTGGCGGGGTGAACCCCGCCCTACGTTTCTTTGCAAACAGCGCCAACCCAGCTAGACTTCACGCGATATTTGTTCGTGACGAGTGCAGGCCCATGTTCGCAAAGCCCACCACGCCCCAACGGGCGCAAAGCAGATCGAACGGCGACGGCTGATCCTGAACGAAAAGTGCAAGGCGCAGAGTGGTTTCTTCTACAACCTCGGCGTCGCGGTGGTGACTGCAGGCCCCGTCGCCAACCTGATCCGCCAAGGCCCGATCTTCGACCCGCCCCTGATCATCCTGTCTTGCACCTTCGGCGCGATTTTCCATCTACTGGGTAACAACCGGCTGGATCAGATGGTGGAGTAGGTGTGATGGCGTATATGGCGATCCTTACCATGGGCGGCTTCGGGCTGGTGATTGCCATGGTCAGCCACTTCACGATGAAGCGGGAACGGCAGGCGATCATCGCCGCGCGGGCGCTGCTCGCCGAGGGGGAAAGCAGCGAGACGGCGGTGGAAGCGAAAGCCGCATCGGGCAAGGCTTCCGTGGCGGGGCTGGCCCTGTCGCGTGGCGCAAGCGCTGCCACGCTGCGACAGGCGCGGAGCGCGGCGAAGCAATATCGGCGGGTTCAGGTGAAGTGATGGCGTTGGTGTGAGCCAGGGCAAACACCACACTACGAATACCGCCCCTTGAGCCTTAACCTTCCCTATCCTTTTTCTGCTCGTCCGCCTGAGTAGTCGGAAGCGCCGGAAGCGCTGGAAACTTCTCGCGCAAAATCTCATACTGCGATCTAATTGTACCTGGCGAAATTGCTTCAGTAATTCCGATTATTGTACCCAGCGCAGCCAGAACGGCCTCCGCTCCCGGTAGTGCAATAGAGGCGATGAGGGCAGAGAAAAAGACGAATCGACCAACATAAACACCACCATTTTTAAAGGCTTCGCTTTTACGTCGCCGAAGAACTTCTTTCCTTGACGGATCATTTGTAAAAATGTCGGCGTCATTGAGGTCCCGTATTTCATTTGCAATGTCCCGAAGAATCGTAGGGATCGTCGGATCGATAAGCTTTCCTCCTTGGGGATCCTTGGCCTCGTCCATCAACTCGGCAACATTCCGGAACTCTGCGCCGTCGCTAGCACTAACAACGTCCTTCACCTGTGCTCCATCGACCTCTTGCGCTTTTGCTAGAGCCTCTTTGAAATAAAGGCGCATAAGTTCAAGGTGATCGCGGTTAAAGCCGTCAATAGCCTCTGAATCCCACGAGTTAAGCGCACCACGAACGTCCTCGCTGTTCGTCATGCGCGATAGGATCGCACCAAGTCTGTTCAGGAGACGCGGATTTGGTCGATCTTTCGCACATTCCGCCCTGTAGTTTTGCAGAAACGAAATAAACTTTGCCTCATTTAAATTCGATCCAGAGGCTACAGACTCACAAATAATTCGAGCCTGCTCTGCTAGTGACTTTATCAGATCGGTCCGATCCTGCGTTATCTCATCAATCGAGTCAGCAACGAAATCTCCGGCGAAGGGAATTGGGACAATCTGGTTTCGATCAGAGTCAAAATCGAAGTCCGTAAGTGCCGCACGGAGAATGGAATGGCGAAGGCTACGCTCTGTTCCTACAATATCAACAGTAGAGTGAGGTTTGTTGTGCGCCAAACCTTTTGCTATCTGATTCTGGGTTCTGACAGCTGCGTCTCGAAGGCGCGTGCGGTAGTAGCGATTTGGAACGGTGTAGCCTCGTTCCCAATTTCCAATTGTTGTTTGGGTTACACCGACCAAGTCAGCCCAGTGCGCTTGGGACCCTGTTTGTCGACGAATCCGGTTGAACAGGTGCTGATTAAACCTAGGGTCAGGACCCATTGATCATCCGCTTGCGGCGTGATTCAGGCTCCGCAAGGAGACTGACCAATGAGCAACCTTTTCTGGCTGACCGAGGCGCAAATGGCGCGGCTTCAGCCCTTCTTCCCCAAGAGCCATGGCAAGCCTCGCGTCGATGACCGGCGCGTGCTGAGCGGCATAATCTTCATCAATCGCAATGGTTTGAGGTGGTGCGATGCACCCCGGGAGTATGGTCCGCCGAAGACCCTCTACAACCGTTGGAAACGGTGGAGTGACAAGGGAGTGTTCGCCCGGATGATGGATGGTCTGGCCTCTGAGGCCGCTGCACCAAAGACGGTGATGATCGATGCGACCTACCTGAAGGCGCACCGCACGGCGACGAGCCTGCGGTCGAAAAAGGGGGACCCAACGACCACAGGGGCCGCCTGATCGGCCGAACCAAGGGCGGCATGAACACCAAGTTGCATGCCGTCACCGACGCTGAGGGTCGCCCGCTCCGGTTCTTCATCACGGCAGGTCAGGCCAGCGATTACACAGGCGCGGCCGCGCTTCTGAACAGCCTGCCTCCAGCGGACTGGCTCTTGGCCGACCGGGGCTATGACGCCGATTGGTTCAGAGATGCGTTGAAAGACAAAGGGATAAAGCCCTGCATCCCGGGCCGGAAGTCGCGTGGCAGGCCCGTCAAACACGACAAGCGACGCTACAGACGCCGCAACCGGATCGAGATCATGTTCGGGCGACTGAAGGACTGGCGACGCGTAGCTACCCGCTACGATAGGTGCCCCAAAGTCTTCCTCTCCGCCGTCGCCCTCGCTGCAACCGTCATGTTCTGGTTATGATCAGAGAACGAGTCCTGACCCTAGGCAAGACGCTTTCGGCAAAAGCGTCTATGTCTGCCAAAAGGTCTCTAAAGTCGTCCAGCTTGTTCTTTGAAAACAGACCTTCTCCGCTCACTTTGCCACCTGCGATATAACGTCAAACTAAGTTAGCTTGCGTTGTTGCGAACGGGTTTACAACCGCCTCAATCATCCATCTTCAACGCCGAAATAAACGCCTCCTGCGGGATCTCCACCTTGCCGAACTGGCGCATCCGCTTTTTCCCGGCCTTCTGCTTGTCCAACAGTTTCCGCTTCCGCGTCGCGTCGCCGCCATAGCACTTGGCCGTCACGTCCTTGCGCATCGCGCTCAACGTCTCGCGCGCGATGACGCGGCCGCCGATGGCCGCCTGGATCGGGATCTTGAACATGTGGCGGGGGATCAGCTCCTTCAGCTTTTCCACCATCGCGCGGCCCCGCATCTCGGCCCGGTCGCGGTGGACCATCATGGAAAGCGCGTCCACCGGCTCCTCGTTCACGAGGATGGACATCTTGACCAGATGATCCTCGCGATATTCGGAAATCTGGTAGTCGAAGCTCGCATAGCCCTTGGTCACCGATTTCAGCCGGTCGTAGAAGTCGAAGACCACCTCGGCCAGCGGCAGGTCATATTCCACCATGGCGCGGTTGCCCGCATAGGTCAGGTTCAACTGGATGCCCCGGCGGTCCTGACAGAGTTTCAGGATATCGCCCAGATATTCGTCCGGCACCATGATCGTGGCCTTGATGCGCGGCTCTTCGATATGGTCGACATAGGTCAGGTCGGGCATGTCGGCGGGGTTGTGCAGATCGCGCACCTCGCCATCCTTCATGTGCAGCTTGAACACGACCGAGGGCGCGGTGGTGATCAGGTCGAGGTCATATTCCCTCTCCAGCCGGTCACGGATCACCTCAAGGTGCAAAAGGCCGAGGAAGCCGCAGCGGAAGCCGAAGCCCAGCGCGGCAGAGGTTTCCATCTCATAGCTGAAAGACGCGTCGTTCAGCGCCAGCTTCTCGATGGCATCGCGCAGCGCCTCGAAATCATTGGCGTCCACCGGGAAAAGCCCGCAGAACACCACCGGCTGCGCGGGTTTGAACCCCGGCAGCGGCGTGTCGCACCCTTTGCGTTCATGGGTGATGGTGTCGCCCACCCGTGTGTCGCGGACCTGCTTGATGGAGGCGGTAAGAACGCCAATCTCCCCCGGCCCCAGTTCGGCGATGTCCACCATCTGGGGTTTCAGCACGGCCAGCTTGTCGATGCCATAGACCGCGCCGGTCTGCATCATCTTCACGCGGTCGCCCTTGCGGATGACGCCGTCCATGACGCGGATCATGACGACGACGCCCAGATAGGCGTCATACCAACTGTCCACCAGCATCGCCTTCAGCGGCGCGTCGCGGTCGCCCTGCGGCGCGGGCAGGCGATGCACGATCGCCTCCAACACATCCGGTATCCCCAGCCCGGTCTTGGCGGAAATCGGGATGGCGTCACTGGCATCCAGCCCGATCACATCCTCGATATTCTCCTTCACCCGGTCGGGGTCGGCGGCGGGCAGGTCGATCTTGTTCAGCACGGGCACGATCTCGTGGCCCGCGTCGATGGCTTGGTACACGTTCGCCAGCGTCTGCGCCTCCACCCCCTGCGAGGCGTCCACCACCAGCAGCGACCCTTCGACGGCGCGCATGGACCGGCTGACCTCATAGGCGAAGTCGACATGTCCGGGCGTGTCGATCAGGTTCAGGATATAGGTGTTCCCATCCTTGGCAGGATATTCGATCCGCACCGTGTTCGCCTTGATGGTGATCCCGCGTTCGCGTTCGATATCCATGCTGTCCAGCATCTGCGCCTTCATGTCGCGCGCAGCCACCGTCCCGGTCATCTGGATGAGCCGGTCGGCGAGGGTGGATTTGCCGTGGTCGATATGGGCCACGATGGAGAAATTGCGGATACGGTCAAGCTGGGTCATGGCGGGGCATATAGCCTTTCCCACAAGGGTCGGAAAGCCCCCGAAAAGCGCCGCGATGCCCCTTCGTCTCGGCCCAAATACCCATGCGCCGCAAACCACCCCCGCGCACCCGCCGAAAGCCGGGGAAAGGCGGCCTCCCCACCATCGCCCCGGCCCCCGCGACCGCCTCAGCCGCCACGCCGCGCGGCATGGGCATCGGCCAGCAGGCAGAGGATCTCGAACATCATCGTGGCCCCCACCAGCGCGGTATTGCCCGACGCGTCGAAGGGCGGCGCAACCTCCACCACATCCGCCCCGATCAGGTCCAGCCCCGCAAGACCCCGCACCATCGCCTGCGCCTCATGCACGGTGAAACCGCCCACTTCGGGCGTGCCGGTGCCGGGGCAGAAGGCGGGGTCGATCCCGTCCACGTCGAAGGTCAGGTAGGCGGGCCCCTGCCCCACCACCCGCCGCGCCGTCTCGATCACGCCGGGAATGCCCAGACGGTAGACATCTTCGATATAGAGCGTCGTCACCCCGGCCTCCTTGGCGAAATCCGTCCCGTCCGGGGCATAGCGCGTGCCGCGTATCCCGATCTGCACGCAGCGCTTCGGGTCGATCAGCCCCTCCTCGATCCCGCGCCGCACATGCGTGCCGTGGGTGAAGCGGTGCCCCCCGAAATAGCTGTCATTCGTATCGGAATGCGCGTCGAACTGGATCAGCCCCACCGGGCCCTCCTTGGCCAGCGCGCGCAGGATGGGCAGGGTGATCAGATGATCGCCGCCAGCCGTCAGGGGCACCGCACCCGCCGCATGCAGCCCCGCATAATGCGCCGTGATCAGGCCCAGCGCCTCGCCCAAGTCGATGGGGTTCATCGGGGCGTCGCCAAGGTCCGCCACCCGTGCCACCTCATAGGGCGAACGCCGCGTCACATGGTGATAGGGCCGGATGAACATGCTCGCCTCGCGCAGCGCGCGGGGGCCGTGGCGCGTGCCTGCCCGGTTCGTCGTGCCACCGTCATAGGGCAGGCCAAGAAGCGCGACATCCACCGCCGCCGGATCGGCCAGCATCGGCAGGCGGAAGAAACTGACCGGCCCCGCATAGCGCGGCAGATGCGACGAAGAGGCCGGCCAATAGGTTTCCTGCATCATCCGCCCTCCCCCGCATCACCGCCGTGCCGCATCCTTCCCCAAGCCCCACCACCGGGCAAGCCCTGCCCCCGGCCCGACCCAGCGATTTGTGATCGCCGCCCTGCCTTCGGACGGATTGAAAAACCACCCCGCATCGGCATACTGCGGCGCAGAACATGACTGCGGGCCACCGGCCACGCGGCAAGAGGCAGAGACGATGAAACGCATCCTTCACGGCGCGGTGCTGGCCGCGCTTCTTCTTCCTGCGATCCCTGCACCGGTCCTTGCAGGCCCGATCGAACGCGCCTGCCTGCGGTCGGACCGCGATGCCGCCAACCGCAGGCTCTGCGCCTGCATCCAGCAGGTCGCCGACATGACGCTGCGCGGATCGGACCAGCGCCGCGCGGCGGGCTTCTTCTCCGATCCGGACCGCGCGCATGAGACATGGCTGTCGCAACGCGCCAATGACGACGCCTTCTGGGAGCGCTACAAGAATTTCGGCGCCACGGCCGAGGCCTATTGCGCCGGCTGATGCCCTAACGCCTCAGCGCCGCGATCAACCCGCGCGACGCGTCCTCGACCATGTCCAGAACGCGCTCATATTCGCCGGTGTACCACGGGTCCGGCACCTCTTCGCCATGCTGCGGGGCATGGGTCAGGAAAAGCTCCGGCTCCACCCCGCCCACGGGGCGCAGGGACCGCACATCGCGCAGATTGGCGCTATCCATCACCACGATCCTGTCAAAGCGCGTGAAATCCGCCGCAACGATCTGCCGCGCGCGCAAGCCGGTCAGGTCATAGCCCCGCCGACGCGCCGCGACGACCGCCGGGGGATTCGGCGGCTCTCCCGCATGCCAGCCCCCAGTGCCGCAACTGTCCACCTCGACCGCCAGACCCGCCTCTGCCGCCAGCGCGCGAAAGACGCCCTCGGCGGTGGGGGAACGGCAGATGTTGCCAAGGCAGACGAAAAGGATGCGATGCGTCATGCCTGTAAGGGTGCCAAGGCCCGCAGGCCTTGGCAAGCCGGACCGATCCGGGGCGTCAGCCACCCGACCCGTGGCTCATCTGGCCATGATCATGGCCATCGCCATGCCCCGCGCCATGCCCGGAGTGATCCATCATCCCCGCGCCCGGCTTGCGGGCGTTGTCGACCACGGCCTCCACCGTCACCTCGCCCGCCTGTTCGAAGGTCAGAGTCAGCGGGAAGGTGTCGCCATCCTTCAGAACCTGCGTCAGGCCCAGCAGCATGACGTGATCCCCCCCGCGGGCGAGTTCGTGCATCTCTCCCGCCGGAAGGGCGATGCCGCCCTCGATCTGGACCATCTGCATGACGCCATCGGCGTTTTCGACATGGGTGTGCAGTTCCACCTTCTGCGCCACCGGGGCCGATGCGGCCACCAGACGGTCGTCGGTCGCGGTGTTGTTGTGGATCATGAAAAAGACGGCGCCGGAGCCGCCCTCCTGCCCGTTCGAGCGGGCATAGACGTCATGGACATGCATCCCCTCGGGATGTTCCTCGGCGGCGGCGGACAGGGGAAGGGCAAGCGAAAGGACAGCCGCCACGGCGGCAAAGCTCATGCGAAAGGTCATCGGACCACTCCTGAATCTGTTATGCGGATCGTGTCTCGGTCAGCGTCGGTCGCGGGGCCATGTCGGGCCGCGCGATCAGAGGCGGGCCGGGGGTCCACGCGCGCCCGGTTCGATCTCGGGCGCGGTCAGGTGAATTGTAAAGGGCGGCATCGGCTGCGCCTCGCCCCGTGTGAGGGGGCGCAGCGGCAGGGGAGGTGATGCCGGAAGGTCGGCCGTGGCGGCAAGGCAGTCGGGGCAATGATGATCCGTCACCACCGGATTGCCGAAGGCATCCAGCGTGATCACCTGCTCCACCCCCGGCGTGCCGCAGAGGACGATCTGCTGCGCCCCGGCCGATTGCATATGCGCCACCGCCGACGTGACCGAGGTCAGCGTCAGGCACAGCACCAGCAGGACATAGGCAAGGGCACGCAGCATGCCCTGCATCTAGAAGCGCTGCGGGGAAAAGAAAAGGGGGCGGAACGTCGCTCCCCGCCCCTGACCGCAAAAGCGAAAGGCCCCGCCGCGATCCGCGACGGGGCCATGATCCGCAAGGATCGCCGGATCAGGCGGCAGCCTGAGCCTTGGCGATGTCCTTCTTGATCTTCAGCGCGTTGGCCGACAGTTCGTCATCCTTCGCCTTGGCGAGGAAGGCATCCAGCCCGCCGCGGTGATCGACGCTCCGCAGGGCGGCAGCCGAGATGCGCAGCTTGAAGGACTGGCCCAGCACGTCCGAGATCAGCGTGACTTCGTTCAGGTTCGGCAGAAAGCGGCGACGCGACTTGTTGTTCGCGTGGCTCACGGTATTGCCGGTCATCGGGCCCTTGCCCGTCAGTTCGCAGACGCGCGACATCGTCTTGTTCCTTCGTGTGTCAACGGGACATGTGGCCCGAGTCACCCCGGGCGTCCGAATTCGATTGGGGGCGTGTAAGGGCAAAGCCCGCCCGCGTCAAGCGACCCTTGGGCGCAACCGCCGCGTCGGGGCGGGATTTTTCGCAGAAAAATCGTGCCCCGGCAGGACGATTTTTCTGCGAAAAATCGGCGGCCCGCGGCGCGGGCCTGCACCGCCCATCCGAAGCGGACCGATTCCCGTTCACCGCAGCGCGCCCAGCAGGCGCGCCGCCGCCGCCTCCGGCGTCAGGTGACCCGCCATCACCTCCTGCCCCAGCCCCTGCAGCATCCCGCGCGCCGGTTCCCGATCCAGCACCGCGAGCAGCCCCTGCCGCACCTCCTCCTCGAACCAGTGCCGCGCCTGCGCCGCGCGGCGGGCCTCCCAATGCCCCTGCGCGCGCCGCCACTCCGCCAGCGCCGTCATCTCCTCCCAGGCCACCCCCAGCCCCTCGGTCGCAAGCGCCGAGACGCACATCGCCTTGGGAAACCCCTCCGGGTCCTGCGGGCGGCGGCGCAGAAGGCGCAGCGCGCCCGCATAATCCGCCATGGTCCGCAGCGCGGCGGGTTTCAGGTCGCCATCCGCCTTGTTCACGAGGATCAGGTCCGCCATCTCCATGATGCCGCGCTTGACCCCCTGCAACTCGTCCCCGCCCGCAGGGGCCAGCAGCAGCAGGAACAGATCGCACAGCTCCGCCACCACCGTCTCGGACTGGCCCACTCCCACCGTCTCGATCAGCACCAGATCGAACCCCGCAGCCTCGCAGAGCGCCACCGCCTCCCGCGTGCGCCGCGCCACGCCGCCCATCTGGGCCTGACTGGGCGAGGGGCGGATGAAGGCACGCGGATCGCGCGACAATTGCTCCATCCGCGTCTTGTCGCCAAGGATCGACCCGCCGGAACGGGCCGAGGACGGGTCCACCGCCAGCACCGCCACCCGCTTCCCCTGCGCGGTCAGCATCAGGCCGAAGCTTTCGATGAAGGTGGATTTCCCCACCCCCGGCGTCCCCGAAAGGCCAAGGCGCAGCGCCTGCCGCCCCCGCGCGGGGCTGCCTTCGGCGCGCAGCCGCGCCAGCAGGTCCAGAGCCTGCGCCCGGTGGTCGGCGCGACCGCTTTCCACCAGCGTGATGGCACGGGCCAGCGCGCGGCGCTCGCCCGCCGCCACCCCCTCGGCCAGCGCCGCCACATCCGTTTCCCGTGCCGTCATGTCCGTCTCCGGTCGCTTTGTCCCTGTCTAGCCCGACAGGGCCGCCGGATGCCAGAGCGGGCTGGCCACGCGGGCGCCCCCCGTCGCGCCCGGCTTGCCCATCCCCCCACCTGCCCCCGATAAGAACCGCATGACCGACTCGCTTCCCATCGACGACGCCCTGCCCGCGCTCCGCGCCGCCATCGCCGCGCGGGGCATGGCCGTGCTGCAGGCCCCCCCCGGCGCGGGCAAGACCACCCGCGTCCCGCTCGACCTCCTCGCCTCCGGCCTGATCCAAGGCCGCATCGTCATGCTGGAACCCCGCCGCCTCGCCGCCCGCGCCGCCGCGGAGCGCATGGCCGAAACGCTGGGGGAGGCCGTGGGCGCGACCGTCGGCTACCGCATAAGGGGCGAGGCGAAGGTCAGCCGCGCCACCCGCATCGAAGTCGTCACCGAAGGCATCCTGACGCGGATGATCCAGACCGACCCCTCGCTCGACGGCATCGGCGCGGTGATCTTCGACGAGTTCCACGAACGCTCCCTCAACGCCGATCTCGGCCTCGCCCTCTGCCTCGAGATCCGCGCGGCCTTGCGCGAGGACCTGACCCTCATCGCCATGTCCGCCACACTGGACGCCGCCCCCGTCGCCCGCCTGATGGGCGACGCCCCCCTCGTCACCTCCGAAGGCCGCGCCTTCCCGGTGGAAACCCGCTGGCTGCCCCGCCCGCCCGATACCTCGCTCCGCTACGAAGCCGCCGTGGCCAACCTCATCCGTCAGGCGCTGGAGGAAACGACCGAAGGCGGCATCCTCGTCTTCCTCCCCGGCGAGGGCGAGATCCGCCGCACCGAAGCCGCGCTCGGCCCCCTTACAGCAGGTGTCACCGTCAAACCCCTCTTCGGCGCGATGGACTTCGCCGCTCAGCGCGCGGCGTTGGCCCCGGTCGCGGGGAGGAAGATCGTCCTCGCCACCTCCATCGCCGAAACCTCCCTGACCATCCCCGACATCCGCACCGTGGTGGACGGCGGCCGCGCCCGCCGCGCCCGCTTCGATGCGCCGTCGGGCATGTCGCGCCTGATCACCGAACGCGTGACCAAGGCCGAGGCCGAACAGCGCCGCGGCCGCGCGGGCCGCGTCGCCCCCGGCACCTGCTACCGACTCTGGACGAAGGGAGAGGAAGGCGGCCTCTCCCCCTTCCCGCCCGCCGAGATCGAGGCGGCGGACCTCACCCCCCTCGCCCTCGAACTCGCCCTCTGGGGCTCTGCCGACCTGCCCTTCCTGACGCCCCCGCATCCCGGCGTGCTGGCCGAGGCGCGCAGCTTGCTCGCCGACCTCGGCGCGCTGGACGATGTGGGCCGCATCACCGATCACGGATGCAGGCTGGCGGCCCTACCCCTGCATCCCCGCCTTGGCCACATGCTGGCCATAGCGGGGCCGAAGGCCGCCCCCCTCGCCGCCCTTCTGGCCGAACGCGACCCGCTGCGCGGCGAACCGCCCGACCTTCTGCAACGGCTGAAGGCCATAGACCGCCCGCCGCCACAGGCCCACCGCCCCACCATCGACCGCATCCGGGACGAGGCGAAGCGCCTCGCCCGCGCCATACCTGACGGCGAACGCGACGACCTCTCCCCCGCCCAGATGGCAGCCCTCGCATACCCTGACCGCATCGGCCTGCGCCGCAAGGGCGACGCGCCGCGCTGGGTGCTGTCGGGTGGCAAGGGCGCGGCGATGGCCTCCGGCCTCCCCCTCTCCGGCGCGCGTCTGATCGTGGCGACCGACCTCGACGGCGACCCGCGCGAGGCGCAGGTCCGTCAGGCCGTCGCGATATCCGAGGCCGAACTCCGCGCCCTCTTCGCCCCGCGCATCCGCTGGCAGGACCTCTGCGAATGGTCCCGGCGAGAGGGGCGCGTGCTGGCCCGCCGCCAGGAACGCCTCGGCGCGCTGGTGCTGGACGACCGCACATGGCCCGACGCGCCCGAGGAAGCGGTCGCCCGCGCCGCCCTCGACGGCCTGCGCCAGATCGGCCTGCCCTGGACCGCCTCCGCCCGCCGCTTCCGCGCCCGCGTCATGCTCGCACGCGGCACGGGCGATACCTTCCCCGACATGTCCGACGCCGCGCTGATGGAGATGCTGGACGACTGGCTCCTCCCCCACATGGGCCGCGCCCGCACCGAAGCCGACCTCCGCGCCCTCGACCTGACCGAGACGCTGCGCGCCATGCTCTCATGGGACCAGACCCAGACGCTGGATCGCATCGCGCCGCCGCATTTCGAAACCCCGCTCGGCCGCCGCGTGCCGATCGATTACGAAGGCGAGGCGCCTTCGATCGAAATCCGCCTTCAGGAACTCTTCGGCGTCACCGTACACCCCGTGGTCGGGGCGGACCGCAAACCGCTGCGCATCACGCTGCTGTCACCGGGCCAGCGCCCGGTACAGGTGACGATGGACCTGCCGCGCTTCTGGGCAACTTCCTATGCCGATGTCAGGAAGGACATGCGCGGCCAATATCCCAAGCACCCATGGCCCGAGGACCCGACACAGGCCGAACCCACCCTGCGCGCCAAGCCGCGCGGCACCTGAGCCCACGATTTTTCTGCGAAAAATCGAAAGGGCCCCGCAAGCGGGGCCCCGAATTTTCGCAGAAAATTCGCACTGCCAGACGGCAGCGCCTTACTCAGCGGCGGCGGTCGCGCCGCGCGCTCATCGGCTGGAAGGCCACGCCGACATGGGCCTCGCAATAGGGCTTGCCGGGCAGCGATGGCAGGCCGCAGAACCAGAAATCCTCGGTCGCCGGATCGCCGATGGGCCATTTGCAGGTGCGTTCGGTCAACTCCATCAGCGTGAGCTTGCGCGCCCGCTTTTCGACCTCGCGCACCGAGGCCAGTGCTTCGGGGCTGATCTCGTTGGCGGAAGGCTGCGGCGGCAGGGGCTGGCCTGCGGGGACGATGGCCTTGCGGATGGGCAGGGCGGTGACGTTGGAGGCCGGTGCCGGCGCCGGGGCCGGGCGTTCCGCCGCTACCGGGCGCGCCGCCGGTTCGGGCCGCGTGGCGGCCGGTTCCGGGCGCGGTTCGGACTTGGCCGTGGCGACGGGGGTGTCGTCCTCATCCTCCTTGCCGCCCGCGACGCGGTTCGACAGGCCGAGGCGGTGGACCTTGCCGATCACGGCATTCCGCGTGACGCCGCCCAGTTCCTTGGCGATCTGGCTGGCCGACTGGCCTTCGGCCCACATGCGCTTGAGCGTCTCGACGCGCTCGTCGGTCCAGGACATGGCAACCCCTTTGATGGATCTCTCGCCGCCATTCTAGACGGGACGGCGCGGGATACAAGCGGGGGGCGCGAAGATCAAGCGGGGAAGGCGACCGGGGGGATGTGCCGCTGCGCTTGCCCTGCCTGCGCTTTTCCTCTATGCCCCAGGGCATGAGCGCCCGCACCGCCCCCTTCGCGCTGCCCCGACGCCGACGCTGACGCGCCGGACGCTCCGCCATGCCCGCGCGCGTGGCATCCCCTTCCCAAGTTGACACCCCCCGCCTGCCGCCTTTACGGCTATGGCTTCGCTTCCAAGGACATATCCCATGATCCCGCACGTCCTGCCGACCTACAACCGCGCCCCCATCGCCTTCACCAAGGGCGAGGGCTCATGGCTCACGGCAGAGGACGGGACGCGATACCTCGACCTCGGCGCGGGGATCGCGGTGAACGCGCTGGGGCACGCGCATCCGGCGCTGGTCGCCACGCTGACGGAACAGGCGGGCAAGCTGTGGCATGTGTCGAACCTGTATCGCATCCCCGAACAGGAGCGGCTGGCGGACCTGCTGGTGGAGAACACCTTCGCTGACACGGTCTTCTTCACCAATTCCGGG
Source organism: Tabrizicola sp. M-4 (assembly GCF_051132405.1). Taxonomy (GTDB): domain Bacteria; phylum Pseudomonadota; class Alphaproteobacteria; order Rhodobacterales; family Rhodobacteraceae; genus Paragemmobacter. Next base: position 1,028,724 of record NZ_CP128606.1, on the reverse strand, counting down.
ACGGAAGCCGCGGAACTCGCCATCAAGATGGTCCGCAAGCACTGGTACGAGAAGGGCCAGCCCGAGCGGGTGGAGATCGTCACCTTCGAAGGGTCGTTCCACGGGCGGTCCACCGGTGCCATCTCGGCGGCGGGGTCGGAGAAGATGGTCAAGGGCTTCGGCCCGCTGATGCCCGGCTTCACCCATCTGAAATTCGGCGACCATGACGCGCTGCGGGCGGCGGTGACCGGGAAGACGGCGGCGGTGATGATCGAGCCCATACAGGGCGAGGGTGGCATCCGCACCCTGCCCGATGCCTGCCTGAAAGGCTTGCGCGATCTCTGCGACGCGACCGGGGCGCTGCTGGTCTTCGACGAGGTGCAATGCGGCATGGGGCGGACGGGTAAGCTGTTCGCGCATGAATGGGCGGGCGTGACGCCGGATATCATGATGGTGGCCAAGGGGATCGGCGGGGGCTTCCCGCTGGGGGCCGTGCTGGCGACCGAGGCGGCGGCGGTCGGCATGGTGGCGGGCACGCATGGCTCCACCTATGGCGGCAACCCGCTGGGCTGCGCGGTGGGGGCCAAGGTGGTGGAGATCGTGGCGGACGGTGCCTTCCTCGATGCCGTGGGTGCCAAGGGCGCGCGGTTCCGGCAGGGGCTGGAGGGGCTTGTCGCCTCGCACCCCGAAGTGTTCGAGGGCGTGCGGGGGCAGGGGCTTATGCTGGGGCTCAAGTGCAAGGCCACGAACACCGAAGTGGTCAAGGCCGCCTATGCCGAACACCTGCTGACGGTCCCCGCGGCGGATAACGTGATCCGCCTCCTGCCCGCGCTGAACATCGCGGATGCCGACATCTCCGAGGCGCTGGCGCGGCTGGACCGGGCCGCCGCGCGGGTGAAGGCCGATGCCGCATGAGGGCTACACCTTCCCGCGCCTGACCCGCGCGGAGTATCCGCTGATGCGGGGCTGGCTCGCCCAGCCCCATGTCCGCGCCTGGTGGGGCGACCCGGAGGACGAGATCGCCATGATCGACGAGGATATCGACACGGGACCGACCGACATGCGGCTGGTAGCCCTCGCCGGACAGCCCTTCGCCTATGTGCAGGACTATCCCGCCCATCACTGGCCCATGCCGCATTACGCGGATTTCCCGGACGGCACGCGCGCGGTGGACACCTTCCTCGGCGACCCCGCCTTCCTCGGTCGGGGCCATGCCGCCCGTTACCTGCGCCAGCGCTGCGGCGAACTTCTCGCCGAAGGGGTCACGGCCGTGGTCATCGACCCCAGCCCCGACAACGAACGCGCCGTCCGCGCCTACCGACGAGCGGGCTTCACCCCGCGCGGCCTCGCCACCAACGAAGAAGGCAAGCCCGCGCTGGTGATGCAATACGACCCCACCCCTTCGTCTTGGTGAAAATACCCTCGGGGGTCCGGGGGCAGACAGCCCCCGGGGCCTCCGCCCCAGAGAAACGGAATGACATGAAGCACTTCCTCGACATCCACAAGACCGATGCCGCCGAACTCAGATCCATGATCGACACGGCCCATGCGATGAAAACCGCACGGAACGGCCGCCCGAAGGGTTCGCCGGACGATGACACGCCGCTCAAGGGGCGCATGGTCGCACTGATCTTCGAAAAGCCCTCCACCCGCACCCGCGTCTCCTTCGACGTGGGCGTGCGCCAGATGGGCGGCGAGACGATGGTGCTTTCGGGCAAGGAGATGCAGCTGGGCCATGGCGAGACGATCGCGGATACCGCCCGCGTGCTGTCACGCTATGTCGACCTCATCATGATCCGCACCTTCGAGGAGGCGACGCTGCTCGAGATGGCCGAACATGCCACGGTGCCGGTGATCAACGGCCTGACCAACCGCACCCATCCCTGCCAGATCATGGCCGATGTGATGACCTATGAGGAGCATCGCGGCCCCATCGGCGGGCGCAAGGTGGTGTGGTGCGGCGACGGCAACAACGTCTGCGCCTCCTTCCTGCATGCGGCGGGGCAGTTCGGCTTTGACTTCACCTTCACGGGGCCCGAGACGCTGGACCCGGAAGACAAGTTCGTCCAGTTCGCCCGCGAAAAGGGGTCGAAGGTCACGATCCAGCGCGATCCCTTCACGGCGGTGGAGGGGGCGGATCTGGTGGTGACCGACACATGGGTGTCGATGCACGATCCGGAATCCGCCAAGGAGCGGCGGCACAACCAGCTGCGCCCCTATCAGGTCAACGAACAGCTGATGAGCCGCGCCAAGCCCGACAGCCTGTTCATGCATTGCCTCCCCGCGCATCGGAATGACGAGGCGACGAGCGCGGTGATGGACGGTCCGCATTCGGTGATCTTCGACGAGGCGGAGAACCGGCTGCACGCGCAAAAGGCGATCATGCGCTGGTGTCTGGGGGTTTGAGGGTGGTTTCCGTAGTGGCGGGGTGAACCCCGCCCTACGGCAGCCTTTCCGTCCGCGAAGCGCATTGGTCAGGTCCGGCCCGTGGCACCCGGCCCGGCCTGACGCGCGCGCCCACCGGCGGGGTCCTCGGTTGACACGCCCCCGCCCCCGTCCCACCCTCCGCCCCGACCGACCCAAGGGGAACCACGCCATGCACCACCGCTCCGCCGCCATCTACGACCGCTTCCTAGGCAACCTGTCCAAGCTCCTCACCAAGGCCGAGGCCCATTGCGCGGCCAAGAACATCAAGCCAGAGGCGATGCTGACCTTCCGCCTCTTCCCCGACATGTTCCCATTCATCAAACAGGTGCAGCTTTCCTGCGACTTCGCCGCCCGCGCCTGCGCGCGGCTGGCCGGAGAGGAACCGAAGAGCTTCCCCGACACGGAAACCACCTTCGCCGAATTGCAGGACCGCATCGCCGCCGCGCGCGGCTATATCGCGGGGTTCGACCCTGCGCTGTTCGATGGCGCTGAGACACGCGACATCACCATCAGGATGCGCGGTACCGACGTGAAGATGAAGGGCGAGGTCTTCCTCAACCTCTATTCCCTGCCGCAATTCTACTTCCACATCGCCACCGCCTACAACATCCTGCGCCACAACGGGGTGGAGGTCGGCAAGGGCGACTACATGGGCGGCTGAGCCCGCCTCATTCCGCCGGGCTGGCGGCCCGCCCCACGGGGCGCAGCCCGTCCGCCGCCGCCGTCCGCCCCGCCATCAACGCGACAAAGACGAGGAGCAGCGCCAGCACGCCATAGGTCCAGCGGAAACCCACATGCTCGGCCACGAAGCCGATGCTGGAGGGCGCGACGAGGATGCCGGAATAGCCAAACATCGTGACCGCCGCGATCCCCGCCCCCGGAGCCAACCCCGGATGGTTCCCCGCGGCCGAGAACATGATGGGCACCATGTTCGCCACGCCAAGGCCCGAAAAGGCGAAGCAGGCCACCGCGATGAGGTCCGTGGGCGCCATCGCGCCGCCCAGCATCCCCGCCGCCGCGATCAGCCCGGACCAGCGCAGGGTGCGCACCGCGCCAAAGCGGTTGCGCACGGAATCCCCTGCAAAGCGCATGATCGCCATCGCGCCGGAGAAGAAGGCGAAGGCCAGCCCCGACCGCGCCACGTCCGACCCCAGTTCCTGCTGCAGGTAAAGCGCCGCCCAGTCCAGCACCGCCCCCTCCGGCACCATGGAGAACAGCGCGAGGATGCCCAGAAGCCAGATCGCCGGATCCCGCGGCAAGAGCGCGGTCTTGGGCGCGGCGTCCCCTTCGGCACGCGGCGCGGGGGCATCGGGCAGCACATGCGGCATCGCCACGATGACGAGGATCGCCGCCACCGTCGCCGCCCAGAGCGCCTGCCCCTCGGCCCCCCAATGGGCGATGAGCCAGCCGCCCAGCGCGCCGCCGAAGAAGCCGCCAAGGCTCCAGAACCCGTGCGACGACGACATGATCGCCCGGCCCAGCTTGCGCTCCACCTCCACCGCACTGGCATTCATCGCGACATCCATGCAGCCGATCATCGCCCCCAGAAGCATCATCGCGGGCGTCAGCAGCCAGAGCGAGGGCGAGAAGACGACCGCCGGCAGGACAGGAACGATAGAGAGGGCGAAGGCCCGCAGCACCGCCTGCGAGCCGAAGCGCGCGATCAGGCGCCCCGCGAAGAGCATCGCCCCCACCGCCCCAAGGCCCAGCGCGAGGATGAGCAGGCCCAGCGTGAATTCGCTGATGTCATGGCGCGGCAGCAGGAGCGGGATCTGCGGCGCCCATGCCCCCATGGTGAACCCATTGGCAAGGAACATGGCCGCCACGGCCCAACGGCCCCGGCGCGCGGCTTGGATATCGGTCATGGAAAGCGGCTCCGTAAACGTTACAGATGCCATAGACCTTTGCCGGGACGGGCGGAAGGGGCCTTGGTTGACGTTTCATTTCGGCGCATTTCACCGCGGCGCAGGGAGCACGAATTTTCTGCGAAAATTCCGGGCCCCGCTCGCGGGGCCCAATCGATTTTTCGCAGAAAAATCGCCCCCTTTCGGGCGCTACCCCCTTAGTTCCCGCCCCCCAGCAGGTCCAGCAGCAGCCCCCCGGCCCCCTCGCCCAGTTCCTGATTCAACTGCTCTTCCAGCTTCCGCTTCGCCGCATCCTCGAGGCTCTCGCCCTCCTGCTGCTCCAGCTCCGCCGCCGCCTTCGCCTTCAGGTCATCCTCCAGCGCCTTGGCATCGTCCTTCAGGTTCTCTTGCGCCAGCGCCTCCAGATCCAGCGCAAAGCTCGGCGCGGCCCATGACCCGGTGATCCACAGGGGCACGCCGATGCCCCCCGTCCCATCCGCCCCCGACAGCGCCACGGGCCGGATGCGATATTCCAGATCCCGCGCGCCCAGCCCGATCCGCCCCGCCCCCTCGGCCCGGATCAGGGGCCCCGCCAGCAGCAGGTCGCGGTTGAACAGGTCCCCCCCGTCGATGTCGAAACTCGCCGACAGGCTGTCGAAGACCGTGCTCTGCCCCTCGCCGACATAGCCCGTGTCCAGCCGCAGGATCATCCCCGGAATGTCCAGCCCGAGGATCTCCCCCCGGCCAAGGTTCACCACCCCCGAACCCGACAGGCTGCGCATGATCGCCGCCACCGAATTGCCCGCGCCAAGGAAATCCAGCGTCAGGTCACCAGTCCCGATCAGCCGCTCATAGCCCATCAGGTCCGAAAGCATCGGCTGCAGGCTGATCTCGCGAAAGGCAAGGTCGCCCCCCACCGAAAGGCCCTGCCGCCCGTTCACCACGAATTGCCCCGCCACCGTGCCGCCATAGGCCCCCACATCGGAGAGCGTCACCACCGCCCGCGCGCGGTCCACCGTGACCGAGGCCGCAACCGGGCCAAGCTTCACCGCCCCGAGGTCCAGCGACGCCGCCCGCAGCGACAGTTCCGCATCCATCACCCCCAGCGCCGAGACATCGATGGGCCGGTCCGACCAGCCCGCCGTGGCGACATCGCCCCCGCCCTCGCCCGCACCGCTGCCGCCCGCCACATTCTCGGCGATGGCCAGATCGCCCGTGGCCAGCCGCGCCACCAGTTTCGGCCGCGCCTCCCCCGGCGTCAGGTCCAGATCGCCGGTGATCGCGGTGCCGTCCAGAACGATCCGCCCCTCGCGCAGATGCACCGATCCGGCCCCGGTCAGGGTCACATCCCCCGCAACCGCCACATTCCGCGCCCCGAAGCCCTGCGGCAGGTCGGGCCGGTCCATCCCCAGCAGGGCAGAAACCGCCGCCAGATCCGCCAGATCCGCCTCCAGCCGCCCCTCCGCGCCTGCGGGCATCAGGCCCGCACGCCCCTCGAAGGACATCTCCGCCGCCCCCACCCCGGCCTGCAGCGTGACGGGCGACACGCCCCCTTCATAGGCCGTGCGGAACTCCCCCAGCGAAAGCTCCACCGTCACCGGCTGCCCCGCCGTCTCGGCCGTCAGCGCAACCTCCAGCGGCCCCTCGTAATCGGCCAGCCGCGCCTCGAGGTTCACCCCCGTCAACTGCACCGCCCGGCCCGTCGCATGGTCGATATAGCCGATGCTGCCATCCCGGATCACACCCAGATCCAGCGTGAAGGGCGTATCCGCCCCGGCCATGTCTGCCGTCGCCGTGCCCCCCTGCGCCCCGCCGAAGACCCAGTTGCCCACGCCCTCCTCGCCCTGTTCGATCAGGATCTCGGGCCGCGTCAGTTCCAGCCCCGTGATCCTGACCTCCCCGCCCCAAAGCGCATTGGCATCGATCCCGATCGCCATCGCATCGGCAACCAGCATCGGCCCGTCCTCGGACCATGCGGCATTGGAGATCTCGATCCGCCCCGTCTCCACCCCCAGCACGGGCCAGAGCGTGGGGGTCACCCCCCCCTCGATGGTCAATTGCCGCCCCGTGGCCTTCTCGAACTGCTGCACCGCCAGCGCCGCCACCCGATCCGACGGGATCAGGAGCAACGCCACAGCCCCCAGCACGACCAGCGCCGCCAGCACGCCCAATATCCGCAACAGCCACCGCATCACAGCCCCCAAATCATGCTGACACGCCCGCAGGTTAAGCCCCCGCCCGCCACATGGGCAAGCGCCCGCCCGAGCCTTCGGCGGATCAGTTCACCGCCACGGGCCGCGACCGGAACCGCGCCACCGTCTCGCGCTCGGCCCGCTTGCAGACCATGGGCGGCAGGCCCCGCTCCAGCAGCGAAAGATCCTCCAGCACCATCTCGCCCATCCGCTTGAAGGCCACGTCCAGCGCCCCGGCCCGATGCGCCGACAACAGGAAACCGGGAATGGACCGCACCGGATGATCGCCGGGCAAGGGCTCCTCCGGAAACACGTCCGACGCGGCAAGGATATGCCCCTCGCGCACCGCCGCCATCAGCGCCCCGAAATCCACCACATCCGCCCGCGACAAAAGCAGGAACAGCGCGCCCTTCCGCATCGCCGCGAATTCGGCAGCCCCGAGGAAGCCGCGATTCTCGCTCGTCACCGCCGCCGTGCAGAAGACGACGTCGGATTGCGCCATCACCTCCTCCAGCCCGCAGGGTAGGGCCCCCGCCGCCCGGATGCGCGAGGGCGGCAACCACGGATCGAAGACCCGAAGCCGGGGCCGGAACCCCTCCAGCACCTGCGCGCAGGCCCGTCCCAGATCGCCAAAGCCAAGGATGCCCACCTCCGCCCCGGTCAGAAGCCACGCCATCCCGTTCCCCTCGCCACCCCAAAGCTCGCGCCCCGCCCGGAAATCGGCATCCGCCCCGTGGATGTTGCGCAGAAGCGAAAGGGCGAACCCCAGCCCGATCTCGGCCACCGGCTGGGCAAAGACCGCCCCGGTGGTCACGACATGGATGCCGCGCTGGAACACCTCGTCATAGGGCATGTTGTTCAGGAGGTTCGATTCGACGTTGAAGATGCAGCGCAGGGAAGACAGCCGCGCCAGCGTGGCCGCATCCAGCGGCGGCTGACCTATGATATAGCGCGCCTCGCCAAGCACTGCATCGGGCAGGCCCGGCAACCCCTCATCCGTCGTCTCGACGATGCGGAAGCGGGCGCGCAACTCGGCCAGACGATCCTCGGCGAAGATCAAAGGCAGGCTGCGCGGCAGCGGGCAGGACAGGATCAGCGGACGGGTGTCGGTCATCGGAAGGTCTCCTCTCGCCCGGCAGGCTATGCCGCCCCCCGCGCCGGGGCAAGCGGCCCCCCCGGCCCCCGCCGGTGATCCGAATGCGCGTGTTCCACGCAAGCCTTTTCTCTCGCCTCCCGCGCGTGCCGCGCGTCCGGCTCGGCGTTCAGGGGGCTTTCCGCCCCCTCTTGGCCCGCTGCGCGTGCCAATTCACCCCCGAGGGTATTTTCGCCCGGTCCGAAGGGCATACCGCTTCGTCTCGGCCCAAATACCCCGGGGGTCCGGGGGGGACCCCCGGCTTCCGAGCCGGACGCGCGGCACGCGAGGGAGGCGAGACAAAAGACCCGCGGCGGCACGCCGCTCCGCCGGATCACCGCCCTTCACGAAGCGCGGCCTTTGCGCTATGGGCGGGCGCATGACCCAGAACCCGCCGAACCTCCGCCCCGACCTTGCCCGCGCCTCCGTTCCCGACGAACGCCGCGCGGGGCAGCCCACCATCGGCATGGTCTCCCTCGGCTGCCCCAAGGCGCTGGTCGACAGCGAGCGCATCCTCACCCGCCTGCGCGCCGAAGGCTACGCGATCTCCCCCGATTACGCGGGCGCGGACGCCGTCATCGTCAACACCTGCGGTTTCCTCGACAGCGCCCGCGCCGAAAGCCTCGACGCCATCGGCGAGGCGCTGAAGGAAAACGGCCGCGTCATCGTCACCGGCTGCCTCGGCGCGGAGCCCGATTACATCACCGGCGCGCATCCCAAGGTGCTGGCCGTCACCGGACCGCACCAATACGAACAGGTGCTGGACGCCGTCCACGGGGCCGTGCCGCCGAAACCCGATCCTTTCATCGACCTGCTGCCCGCGAGCGGCGTGAAACTCACCCCGCGCCATTACAGCTATCTGAAGATTTCCGAAGGCTGCAACCACAAGTGCAAGTTCTGCATCATCCCCGACATGCGCGGCAAACTCGTCAGCCGCCCCGCCAACGCCATCCTGCGCGAGGCGGAGAAGCTGGTCGAGGCGGGGGTGCGCGAACTCCTCGTGATCTCTCAGGACACCTCCGCCTATGGCGTCGACCGCAAGCATGACGAGAGCCCCTGGAAGGACCGCGCCGTCCGCGCCCATATCACCGACCTCGCGCGCGAGATGGGGCAACTCGGCGCATGGGTGCGCCTGCACTATGTCTACCCCTACCCCCATGTCCGCGACCTGATCCCGCTGATGGCGGAAGGGCTGATCCTTCCCTATCTCGACATCCCCTTCCAGCACGCGCACCCCGACACGCTCAAACGCATGGCCCGCCCCGCCGCCGCCGCCCGCACGCTGGACGAGATCGCGGCTTGGCGCGCCACCTGCCCCGACATCACGCTGCGCTCCACCTTCATCGTGGGCTATCCCGGCGAGACGGAGCAGGAATTCCAGACGCTCCTCGACTGGCTGGACGAGGCGCAACTCGACCGCGTCGGCTGCTTCAAATACGAAAACGTCCCCGGCGCCCGCTCCAACGCCCTGCCCGACCACGTCCCGGAGGAGGTGAAGCAGGACCGCTGGGAACGCTTCATGGAGAAGGCGCAAGCCATCTCCGCCGCCAAACTCGCCGCCAAGGTCGGCCGGACGATGCAGGTCATCGTGGACGAGGTCGACGCCGAAGGCGCCACCTGCCGCACCAAGGCCGACGCGCCCGAAATCGACGGCAACCTCTTCATCGACGAGGATTTCGACACCCTCTCCCCCGGCGACATCGTCACGGTCGAGGTGGAGGAGGCGGGCGAATACGACCTCTGGGGACGTCGGGTCTGACCGCTTGACCGCAGCGCAGCGCGCCGCACATCCTGCAGGCCCACAGCCAGCAGGAGCCAGCCCCATGACCGACGTCCCCAAGATCGCCCAGAAAGCCCCCTACCCGGTCGAGGTGGAGGCGGGCAAAAGCTATTTCTGGTGCGCCTGCGGGCAGTCCAAGAACCAGCCCTTCTGCGACGGCAGCCACAAGGGGACATCCTTCACCCCGGTGAAGGTGACGGCGGAGGAAGGCAAGAAGCTCTTCTTCTGCGGCTGCAAGGCATCGGCGAAGGCCCCCTTCTGCGACGGCACCCACTCGAAGCTCTGATGTCGCACCCGGCTTGGCGCGGGGCGTCCCGCGCCTAGCTTCCGGGACATGACCGACGAGACCCGCATCCTCTACAACGACACCTGCCCCGTCTGCCGGTTCGAGATCGACCACTACCGCGCCGCCGCCACCCGCGACGGCGCGCCTTTGCGGTTCGACCGGCTGGAAGACGCCGCCTGCTGGGGCCTGACGCCGGATCAGGCCGCCCGCCGCCTGCATGTGCTGCGCGGTGGAGAACTCCTGTCGGGGCTGGAGGCCTTCCGCGCCATCTGGGCAACCTTGCCCCGCTGGCGCTGGCTCTCCCGCCTGACGGGCCTGCCCGTCATCCGTCCGGTCGCGACGCTGCTCTACGACCGCATCGCCGCGCCCCTGCTCTACCGCGCGCATCTGCGCAGGCAGGCCAAAGCCGGGGCAACCCCGCCCCGGGCCTGACCCGGAGCCTCCACTTTGCGCCGGACGCGATGGGAGGGGGTTCGTGCCGAAGCAGTCTTGAGGCCCCGGGTCAGGCCCGGGCCGCAGCGTCCCTCGTTCCCGCAGAACGATCATCCTGCGACCGGATCGCCCCTCCCAAGACGCGCACCTGCGCATGCAGGGGCGGAAGGCGAAGGCCGACGCCGCTTGCATCCCGTGCCCCACGCAGGAAACGGCCCCCCACCCGGAATTTGTGCCAAATTCCGACGCGATTTCTGCGTCAGAAATCGCCTAGCCGATCAGGATCACCAGCCACGCCACCCCGCCCGCGATGGCCGTCACCGCCACCACCGCCGACCCCGCATCCTTCGCCCGTTTCGCCCGCGGGTCGATCTCCTCGGAGATGTAATCCACCACCTCCTCGATGGCCGTGTTCATCAACTCCGCCGCCAGCAGCAGCAATCCCAGCGCAAGGATCAGCGCCCGCTCCCCCGGCGTCATCTCCACCGCAAAGGCCGCCCCGGCCGAGATCACGTTCACCACCGCCCATTGCCGCAGCGACTTCTCCCGCACCCAGGCCGCGCACCAGCCTTCCCACGACCATTTCGTCGTATTCCCGATCCGCCGCAGCTCGGCCTTCAACCACCCGATCATGCCGACACCCCCTGCCCTTGCGTCAAGGCTTACCCCGCCCGGCCCAAGTCGTCGAGATAGGCCCGCACGCAGGTCACCACATGGGCAAAGCGGTCGCCCCCCAGATGCACCCCGCCATACCAGCGCGTGACCACCACCACATGGTCCCGCAACTCCGCCCGCTCCAGCATCTTCAGGATCACCGCCCCGGCGCCCGACTCCCCGTCGTCGCCCTTCACCGCGCCCCCCTCCGTCAGCACGGCAGCCCATGTGTTATGCGTGGCCTTGGCATAGCGCTTCTCGCGCTTCAACTCGGCCAGAAAGGCCTCCACCCCGGCGCGGCCCGCGACAGGCCCGCCCGATACGGCATAGCGCGACCCCCGGTCGCGCAGGATCTCGCCCAGCTTCCTCATGGGGCGCGACCCTGTCACGCCCCGCCCGCCACCTCAAGCCTCGGCAAAGCCCTCAGCGCGCGACCAGCGCCTCGATCCCCGCCTTGTTCGGGCAAAAGGCGGGCAGCGCCTCGGCCTTCACCGTCCGCGCCAGCCAGCGCGTGCAATCCTCCGACCGGTCGCAGGCCTGACAGCGGTCCACCAGTTCGGCCAGTTCCGTCCGAGCAAGCCAGCCCTCCACGACCGCATCCGTCAGGTTCACCCCGATCACGCGCCCCATGCCCCGCGTCAGGCCCCAAGCCTTGGGTGCCTCCACATATCCCATCATCGCCGCATCCTTCCATGTCCGCGCAAGGGGCAATGTGCCTGCGGCGGACCCGCGACGCATTGACGCAAATCAACCCGGATCAATAGCCGCGCAGCCGCGCCACCACCGCCGCCACCTGCGCCTTGCGCTGCGCATTGGGCGGGTGGCTGCCAAGGAACTGGTCGCCGGGATCGGGCAGCCGGTCAAAGAACCCTGCCCCCAGCACCGGATCATAGCCCGCGTAATAGGCGATCTCCGCGCCCAGCGCATCCGCCTCCAATTCGAAGGCGCGCGAATAGCGCCGCGCCCCCACCGTGGCCCCCATCCGCTGCGCCGATTGCACCACGCCCGGATCGGCCCCCGTCGCCTGCGCAAGGATGCCCGCCATCACCGCCCCCGCCATCGCCGTCTGCTGGCTTTGCGGGATATGGCCAAGGATGTGGTGGCTCGCCTCATGCCCAAGGACGAAGGCGATCTCGTCGGGGTTCCGCGCATCGGCAATCAGCGCGAGGTTGAAGCCAAGGATCGGCCGCCCCGTCCCGTCCAGCGTCTGGAAGGCATTCGGCCCCTGCCCCGGCCGGTCGTCGATGACGATCTGGAAATCGCAATTCACCCCCCGCGTGCGGGCAAGGCAGATCTCCTCGGCCATCGGCTCCAGCCGGCTGACCACGCGAATGAAATTGTCCGCCGCCTGCCGCGGAGCCAGAGGCGCCGGCACCGCCGCCGCTGCGGGCTGCACGGGCGGCACACCCATCGGTGCGCCCGTCTCATAGGTCGGCACGCAGGCCGAAAGCCCCGCCACCGCCAGCACAAGTCCAAGGATTGCCCGCATCTTTCCTGCCCGTCCGCCCCGCCCCCGCCCTGCGGGCAGGGGGCTGCAAATCTCTTTCCCTCCAATCTAGCAAAGCACGCGCCACGGACCAGCCCCCGCCCGCGCCTTCACGCCCATGTCAGCGTTCCCCCGCCGCCCCCCCGCCGCCTTCCCCGATTTCCCCATTGCGCCCCCGCCCCCGCACGGGCTAGCCTTCCCCCATGTTCACCATCGAGCACGATTTCGACGCCACCGTGATCACCCTCATCGACGAGGGGCATGAGGGGCTGATGGAAGACATCACCATCCTCGCCTTCGACGATTGCGTGACGCTGGAACAACTCGACCCGATGACCGAGGAACCCGTCCGCATTACCCTGTCGATGACGCAGCTGCGCGACCTCGCCGCCGCGCTGAACCTGCCCGAAGGCAGCTACCGCATCGAAGGCAAGCCCGCCAAGGGCTGACCGCGCCCCGATCCCAGCCCCGGCCCGCCCCCGATCCCACCCGTCCCGGGCCTGACCCGGGACCTCCCGCACCACAGCGCCCGCCGGCCCGAACAGCGCCGCCCCTCCAGACGCCCCACCCCGGGCCAACCGCCCCTCACTCCAGCCGGAACCGCTTCTCCCGCGACGTGGCCCCGCGCACCAGCACCAGCCGCCCCTTCGCCACCCCCAGCGCATGGGCCAGAACCTCCGCCACCGCCGCATTGGCGCGGCCATCCTCCGGCGGCGCGCCCACCGCGATGCGCCAGACACCCCCTTCCAGCACGCAAGAGGCCACCCTTGCGCGCGGCGTCACCCTGACCGCGAATTCCGCCCCCGACACCGCCAGCGCCGCCTGTTCGCCCTTCCGCATCCTCGACCCTCTGGCCTTCCCGCCGCCCTACGCCTAACCTCCCCAAACCGACAAGAGGGCGCAACCCATGACCACCGGCTTCTATTCCGACGAACGCTGCTTCTGGCACCATGGCGGCCATTACGCCCTGACCCTTCCGGTCGGCGGCCCGATGGGCGGCCTCGTCCAGCCCGGCGCGGGCCTGCCCGAAAACCCCGAAACCAAACGCCGTCTGAAGAACCTGCTCGAGGTGACGGGCCTCCTCGCCACCCTCTCCACCCGCGGCGCAGAGCCCGCCACCCGCGACGACCTGCTCCGCGTCCATCCCGCCAGCTATATCGACCGCTTCAAGGCCCTGTCCGATGCCGAAGGCGGCGAACTCGGCCCCCGCGCGCCCTTCGGCAAGGGCGGCTATGACATCGCCACCCTCTCGGCAGGCCTCGCCAAACAGGCATTGCTGGACGTGCTGAATGGCAGCGTCACCAATGCCTATGCCCTCTCCCGCCCGCCCGGCCACCATTGCCTGCCCGACCGCCCCAACGGCTTCTGCCTGCTCGCCAACATCGCCATCGCCATCCGCGCCGCACAGGCCGAAACCCCCGCGCGACGCTTCGCCGTCATCGACTGGGACGTCCACCACGGCAACGGGACCGAGGCGATCTTCCTCGACGATCCCGAAATCCTCACCATCTCCCTGCATCAGGACCGCAACTATCCCACCGATACCGGCGGGGCCGAGGTCCGGGGAACCGGCGCCGCCCATGGCACCAATCTCAACATCCCCCTCCCCCCCGGCACCGGCCACAAGGGCTATATCGAGGCCTTCACCCGCCTCGTCCTCCCCGCGCTGCACGCCCACCAACCCGACGCGATCCTCATCGCCTGCGGCTTCGACGCCGCCGCGCTCGATCCGCTGGGGCGCATGCTCGCCACGGCCGAAACCTTCCGCGCCCTCACCCGCCTGACGCGCGAGGCCGCCGAAATGCTCTGCGCGGGCCGCCTCCTCGCCGTCCACGAAGGCGGCTACTCCGAGGCCTATGTCCCCTTCTGCGGCCATGCCGTCATCGCCGAACTGGCGCAAAGCCCCATCGACGCCCCCGATCCGCTGGCCGCCACCCTGAATGCCCGCCAGCCCGACGCCCGCTTCGACGCCTTCCTCTCCGCATGGATCGACGATCTGGAAACCCTCTTCACGACCGCCTGATGCCACAAGACCCCCCTTGCCCCTTCATCCCGGCCCAAATACCCAATGAACCCGAGCCGGATGCGCGGCACGCGCGCAGGCGAAACGAAAGCAATGCGGGCCCCTCGGCCCGCTCCGCCAGAAACCCCACCTTACCGCCCCGCGCCAAGGCCGGGGGAAAAGGCACCCGCAGATGACACAGGACGCGTTCACCTTCCTCGCCACCCGGCAATCCTACCCTTCCAAGGCAATGCAGGGCCCCGCCCCCGACCGCGCCGCGCTGGAACCCATCCTGCGCGCCGCCCTGCGCGTGCCCGATCACGGCAACCTGCAGCCATGGCGGCTGGTCGTGGGTTACCGCCCCGCCCTCGCCCGCTGGGCCGATCTCGGCGAGGCGCGGGCCCGCGAATTGGGCGACGATCCCCTGCGGATCGAAAAAGGGCGCGGCCAGTTCGACCGCTCGCATTGCGCCATCGTGGTGATCGCCGCGCCGAAACCGGCCGAAAAGGTGCCCGAAATCGAACAGACCCTCTCCGCCGGCGCGCTCTGCGCGGGCCTCGTGAACGCCGCCACCGCCGCCGGATGGGGCGCGCAATGGCTGACCGGATGGGTCAGCCATGACCGCCCCTTCATCACCCGCGCCTTCGGCTGCGCCCCGCAGGAATGGGTCGCGGGCATCATCCATATCGGCACCCGCGCCGCCCCCGCCCCCGACCGCCCGCGCCCCGACCCCGCCCAAACCGTGACATGGGCCTGAGGAGCGGCGCGCCATGGGCATGATCCTGTCATCCTTCCTCGCCGCGCTCGGCCAATGGACCGACGCGCGCTTCCGCCGCGTGGTGCTTCTGGGCGTGGCGCTGACGCTCGCCCTGCTCGTCGCCGTCTATGCGCTGATGCTGGTGGCGATCCAATGGCTGGTGCCCGAAACCACCACCCTTCCCCTGCTCGGCCCCGTGGGCGGGCTGGACACGCTGCTCTCCTTCGGCTCCATCCTCCTGATGCTGCTGGCCTCGGTCTTCCTCATGGTCCCCGTCGCCTCGGCCTTCACGGGCCTGTTTCTGGAAGACGTGGTGGATGCGGTGGAGGACCGCCATTTCCCCACCCTCCCCGACGCCCGCCCGCAGCGCCTGAGCGAGGGGCTGATCGGCGCGGTGAACTTCTTCGGCATCGCGCTGGCCGCGAACCTGATCGCGCTCTTCCTCTGGCCCTTCGCGGGGCCGCTGGTGCCCGTGCTCTTCTGGTCGGTGAACGGCTACCTGCTGGGGCGGGAATATTTCACCCTCGTGGCCCAGCGCCGCATCGGGCGGGACGAGGCCAAGGCGCTCTGGCGCGCGAACAAGGCCCGGATCTGGGGCGCGGGCGTCCTTATGGCCGCGCCCCTGTCGATCCCGCTGGTGAACCTTCTGATCCCGGTCTTCGGCGTGGCGACCTTCACCCACCTCTTCCACCGCCTGAACCGCCGCTGATCCGGCGGAGCGGCGTGCCGCCGCAAGCCTTTCCTGTCGTCGGCGCATGCGCGCCTCCTCCGGGGTCAGGGGGCGTTCCGCCCCCTCTTGGCCGTTCCGGCCAATTCACCCCCTGAGGGTATTTGTCCCCGGCACGAAGGGGGGATCACTGATCCTTCGGCACGACCCGCAGCCGCAATTCCCGCAACTGCTCGTTCGTGGGTTCGCTCGGCGCGCCCATCAGCAGGTCCTCCGCCCGCTGGTTCATCGGGAACATGATCACCTCGCGGATGTTCTGCTCATCCGCCAGCAGCATCACCGCCCGGTCGATCCCCATGGCACAGCCCCCGTGCGGCGGCGCCCCGTATTTGAACGCCTTCACCATGCCCCCGAACCGCTTGTCCACCTCCGAATTCGGATAGCCCGCCAGTTCAAAGGCCTTGTACATGATCTCCGGCTTGTGGTTCCGGATGCCGCCCGAAATCAGCTCATACCCGTTGCAGGCAAGGTCATACTGATAGGCATGCACCGCCAAAGGGTCGCCCATCAGCGCCTCCATCCCGCCCTGCGGCATGGAGAAGGGGTTGTGGGAAAAGTCGATCTTCCCGTCATCGGTCTTTTCATACATCGGGAAGTCCACGATCCAGGCAAAGCGGAACGTATCCGTCTCCGCCAGCCCCAACTCCCGCCCGATCTCGTTCCTCGCCTTGCCCGCGACGGACAGGAACTGCTCCGGCTTCCCGCCAAGGAAGAAGGCCGCATCTCCCAGCCCCAGCCCAAGCTGCTGACGGATCGCCTCGGTCCGTTCGGGCCCGATATTCTTGGCCAGCGGCCCCGCCGCCTCCATCCCCGACCCGTCCTCGGCCTCGCGCCAGAAGATGTAGCCCATCCCCGGCAGACCTTCCTTCTGGGCAAAGGCATTCATCCGGTCACAGAACTTCCGGCTGCCCCCCGTCGGCGCTGGGATCGCGCGAACCTCGGTCCCCTCATTCTCCAGAAGCTTCGCGAACACCGCAAAGCCCGAACCCCGGAAATGCTCCGACACGATCTGCATCTTGATCGGGTTGCGCAGGTCCGGCTTGTCGCTGCCGTACCACAACAGCGAATCCTTGTAAGCAATGCGCGGCCACTCGGCGGGCACCTTGCAATCCGGCCGGAACTCCTCGAACAGCCCCTGAATGACGGGCTGCACTGCGGCGAACACATCCTCCTGCTCGACGAAGCTCATCTCCACGTCCAGCTGGTAGAAATCGGTGGGCGAACGATCCGCGCGCGGATCCTCGTCCCGGAAACAGGGCGCGATCTGGAAGTAACGGTCGAACCCCGCCACCATGATCAACTGCTTGAACTGCTGCGGCGCCTGCGGCAGCGCATAGAACTTGCCCGGATGCAGACGGCTGGGAACAAGGAAGTCCCGCGCGCCTTCCGGCGAAGACGCCGTGATGATCGGCGTCTGGAATTCGTTGAACCCCTGACCCCACATCCGGTTGCGCAAGGACCGCACGACATTCGACCGCAGCATCATGTTGCGATGCAGCTTCTCCCGCCGCAGGTCGAGGAAGCGATAGGTCAACCGCGTCTCTTCCGGGTAATCCACCTCACCGAAGACCGGCATCGGCAGCTCTTCCGCCGCACCCAGCACCGTCATCCCCGTCGCATAGACCTCCACCTCCCCGGTCGGGATCTTGGGGTTCACCAGCGCCGCATCCCGCGCCTTCACCCGCCCGTCGATGCAGATGACCCACTCCGCCCGCACCTTCTCGATGGCGGCAAAGGCGGGCGAGTCACTGTCCGCCAGAACCTGCGTGATCCCGTAATGGTCGCGCAGGTCGATGAACAGCACGCCGCCGTGGTCGCGCACGCGATGCACCCAGCCCGACAGGCGGACCGTCTCGCCCACATGGGCCTTGTTCAATTCGGCGCAGGTATGGCTGCGATAGGCGTGCATCATGCTCCCCCTTGCGAGGCATCTTCGATCATCGCGCCGATACACCCCTTGCCGCAGGCGAAGTCAAGGCCCGCAAGGCCCGCACAGCCCCTCCGTGCAACCCTGCACAACGCCCGCGCGCCCCTGCCCGCTTCCCACATCCGCGCACCGGCCCCATATGGGACGCAACAGCAAACATCACCCGAAAGGGCAAAGCCATGACCAAGATCCCCGGACTCCACCACGTCACCGCCATCTCCGGCCCGCCGCAGGCGAATGTCGACTTCTACGCGGGCACCCTGAAACAGCGCCTCGTGAAGAAGACGGTGAACTTCGACGCGCCCGACACCTACCACCTCTATTACGGCGACCGCACGGGCAGCGCGGGCACCATCCTCACCTTCTTCCCCTTCGCCGAGGCAGGCCCCGGCCGCGCCGGCCCCGGCATGGCCTCCGCCTATGCCTATGCCATCCCCAAGGGCGACTTCGACGCGATGATCGACGAGCTTTCGGAGGGCGACAGCTTCCTCCCCGCCCTCACCGAACGCTTCGGACAGCGCGTCCTGACCCTGCGCGACCCGGACGGGGCCCCCGTGGAACTGATCGAAACCGAAGGCGCGACCGACCGCCACGGCTTCCACTCCGTCACCCTCTGGGAACGCGACCCGGACCCGACCGCCCGACTGCTGACCGAGGCTTTCGGCTACGAAGTCCAAGGGTCCGAACGCAACCCCGGCGGCGAACGCCTGCGGCTCAAGGCCCCCGGCAACGACCGCGCCAACATCATCGACATCTGGCGCGCCGATGTCCCCACCGTGCCCCGCCCCGGCAAGGGCACGATCCACCACGTCGCCTTCCGCGCCAAGACGCAGGAGGACCAGCACCACTGGCAGGAGGCGCTCCTGAAATTCGGCCACCGCACGACGCCGGTGATCGACCGGCAATACTTCAACGCGATATACTTCCGCGAACCGGGCGGCGTCCTCTTCGAAATCGCCACCGACCCGCCGGGCTTCGCCGTGGACGAACCCGTCGAAACGCTGGGCACCGCGCTCAAACTCCCACCGCAGCACGAACGCCTGCGCGACCGGATTGAGGCGACGCTGCCCAAACTCAAGGTCCCCGCATGAAACGCGCGGGCCCCACGCAAAACGCCACCGCCGGGATCGTGCTCCTGCACGGTCGCGGCGGCTCGGCCACCGACATCCTGTCGCTGATGTCCCACGCCGCCCTCCCCGAGGTGGCCGCCATCGCGCCCGAGGCCCCCGGCAACAGCTGGTGGCCCACCTCCTTCCTCGCGCCCAGCGCCCAGATGGAACCCTTCGTCACCGCGGCCCTCGCGCAGGTCGAAGACGCCATCGCCACCCTGACGGCCGAGGGCATCCCCGCCGGCAGCATCTGGCTTGCAGGCTTCTCCCAAGGCGCCTGCCTCGCGGCCGAGGCCTATGCCCGCCACGGCAAGGCGCTGGCAGGCCTCATGGCCTTCTCCGGCGCGCTGGTCGGCACCGCCGATGCGGAAGGCCCGCCCAGCGTGGCGCTCTATGGCCATGCGCCGAAGCGGTTCGACTATACGGGCCACCGCAAGGGCCGCGTCTGGCTCTCGGTGCATGAACGCGATCCGCATATCCCGCTCGCCCGCGTGCAGGAAACCGCCACCACCCTCACCGCCCTCGGCGCGGCGGTGGAAACGAAGCTCTACCCCGGCGCAGGCCATGGCGTGATGCGCGACGACATCGCCGCATTGCAACGCCTGCTTGCCTCCTGATCCGACCGTCGCAGGGGGCTGTCCGCCCCCTCGTCGCTGCGCTCCTCACCCCCGAGGGTATTTGTCCCAAGACGAAACACCCCTTCGTCTCGGCGAAAAATACCCTCAGGGGTGAATTGGCACGCCGAAGGCGGGACAAGAGGGGGGCGAGCCCCCCTTGACCCCGGAGGAGGCGCGCAGGCGCCGACGACAGGAAAGGCTTGCGCCGGATGCGGCACGCGGCCGGCGCTCCGCTCACTACCCCGCCCAGACCGCCGGGATCAGCCCCCGCAGCGCATTCCCCACCCAAAGCCGTACCTGCGGCAGGTCACGCGCCAAGAGCACCTCCTCCGGCACCGCCATCTCCTCCCGCAGCACCCCCGGCAACAAACCGCAGGCCAAGGGCGGCGTCCGCATCCCCGCGCCCCGGTCGAAGAAGACCGTCGTGATCGTCCCGTCGCAGACCTCGCCCCGCTCGTTCAGGAATACCACCTCATCCAGCCCCGCCGCCAACTCCGCCCGCGCCGCGTCATAGGTCCCGCGCCGCGTCGATTTCACCCGCAGCCACGGATCACCCGACGCCAACCGCGCCGCCGCCAGCCCGACGCGCCACTCGGCCTTTCCCGCAGGCAGGGGCGCGACCGTCACCTCCACATCCCCCACGGCCCCGAGGGTCAGCCGCACGCGCAGGGGCGCATCGCCCACCGCCCCGCGCAACGCCCGCTCCACCGCGCGAGGATCGCAAGGAAAGCCAAGTGTCCCCGCCCCCCGCGCCAGCCGCGCCAGATGCAGCGACAGCCGTGGAAACCCCGCCCCGTCCCACAGAAGCGTCTCGATCAGCCGGACGTCCCCAGCCCTTCCGCGTAGCGCGCCTTCCACAGCGCCTCCTCCCATTCGCCATCGGCGGTGGAATCCTGCACCACGCCGCCGCCCACGTTCAGCACCACGCGCCCTCCGTCGAACAAAGACAAGGTCCGGATCGCCACGTTCCACACCGCATCGCCCGAAGGCGCCATCCACCCCATCGCCCCGCAATAGACGCCCCGCGCGCGCCCCTCCACCTCGCGAATGATCTCCATCGCGCGGATCTTCGGCGCCCCCGTGATCGACCCGCAGGGAAACAGCGCCCCCATCAGCCCCGCCAGATCCGCCCCCGCCACCAGCCGCCCCGTCACCGTCGAACTCATCTGATGCACCGTGGCAAATGGCTCCACCGCGTAAAGCTCCGGCACCTTCACCGACCCCACCTCGGATATCCGCGCGATATCGTTCCGCAGCAAATCGACGATCATCAGGTTCTCCGCCCGCGCCTTCTCCGACGCGAACAACTCCGCCGCCAGCGCCGCATCCCGCACCGGGTCTGCATCGCGCGGCGCGGTCCCCTTCATCGGACGGGCCGAGATCACGCCCCCCTCCACCCGGAAGAACAGCTCGGGCGAGCGGGACATCACGACAGGCCCCACCCCCAGATCGCAGAACACCCCGTATCCCACCGCCTGCCGCGCCCGCAAAGCGCCGTAAAGGCCCAGCGCCGTCCCCGCCTCCAGCCGCGCCGAAAGGGGAAAGGTCAGGTTGATCTGATAGCAATCCCCTGCCGCGATATAGCCCATCACGCGCTCCATCGCCGCGCCATAGGCCGCCCGCGTGATCCCGCGCCGCAGCCGCGACAGCCGCGCCGCCCCCGCCTCCGCCCCCGCTTGCGCCAGCACGCCGCCCGCATCGGCAGGCCCGTCGAACACCCCCAGCGCCACCAGGGGCCCCGGCCGCCGCCGCGGCATCAGCCGCGCCAGCTTCGGCTCCAGCGCATAGCCCGCCTCATAGGCCACATAACCCGCGACCCATGCCCCCGCGGCCCGCGCCCGGTCGGCGTGGCCCAGCGCGCCGCGCACCTGATCCGCCCGCCGCGCCACGATCACCTCGCGCGCGCCGTCAAACAGCGCAGGCACCCCGCCCGGACCATGTTCGAAAAGGATCACGCGGCCCAACTCCATTCCATCGCGGGCCGAGATAGCACCGCCCCCCCCCCCCGACCAGCCCAGCCGCGACGCCTTGCCGCCCCGATCCGCCCGGGCAAGCATTTTCTGACGCAGAAAATGCGCCGAAATCTGACGCAGATTTCGGCCCCCCATCCGCGCGCCATCAGCCACCCGCAAAATTCTGCGCCAGAATTTTGCGCGATTTTTGCGCCAAAAATCGCGTCCGCCGCGACGCCGCGCACAATCCCTTGCGCCCCGCGCCCCACTCCCCTAAACCCCCGTCAATTTGCGCAATGCACGAATCCTCCACCCGCAGCCACACCGCCGCGGGATGGCACATGCGGGACAGGACCATGCCGAAAAGAACCGATATCTCCTCCATCATGATCATCGGCGCAGGTCCCATCGTCATCGGACAGGCCTGCGAATTCGACTACTCCGGCGCACAGGCCTGCAAGGCCCTGCGCGAGGAAGGCTACCGCGTCATCCTCGTCAACTCGAACCCCGCGACGATCATGACCGATCCGGGCCTTGCCGACGCCACCTATATCGAACCGATCACCCCCGAAGTCGTCGCCAAGATCATCGAAAAGGAACGCCCCGACGCGCTCCTCCCCACGATGGGCGGCCAGACCGGCCTGAACACCGCACTCGCCCTCGCCGATCTCGGCGTGCTCGAAAAATTCGGCGTCGAACTCATCGGCGCCAACCGCGAAGCCATCGAGATGGCCGAAGACCGCAAACTCTTCCGCGAAGCGATGGACCGCATCGGCCTCGAGAACCCGAAAGCCACCATCGTCGCCGCCCCCAAACTCGCCTCCGGCAAATTCGACATCGCCGCAGGCGTGGCCGAGGCCATGGCCGCGCTGGAATACGTAGGCCTCCCCGCCATCATCCGCCCCGCCTTCACCTTGGGCGGCACGGGCGGCGGCGTCGCCTACAACCGCGACGATTACGAAGCCATCGTGAAATCCGGGCTTGAGGCCTCCCCCGTGGCACAAGTCCTCGTCGATGAATCCCTCCTCGGCTGGAAGGAATACGAGATGGAGGTGGTCCGCGACCGCGCCGACAACGCCATCATCGTCTGCTCCATCGAAAACGTCGACCCGATGGGCGTCCATACGGGCGACTCGATCACCGTCGCCCCGGCCCTGACGCTGACCGACAAGGAATACCAGATCATGCGCAACGGCTCCATCGCCGTCCTGCGCGAGATCGGCGTGGAAACGGGTGGCTCCAACGTGCAATGGGCCATCAACCCCGCCGACGGCCGCATGGTCGTGATCGAGATGAACCCCCGCGTCTCCCGCTCCTCCGCGCTGGCCTCCAAGGCGACGGGCTTCCCCATCGCCAAGATCGCCGCGAAACTGGCGGTGGGCTACACGCTGGACGAACTTGACAACGACATCACGAAGGTCACGCCCGCCTCCTTCGAACCCTCCATCGACTACGTCGTCACCAAGATCCCCCGCTTCGCCTTCGAGAAATTCCCCGGCTCCGAACCGAACCTGACGACCGCGATGAAATCGGTGGGCGAGGCGATGGCCATCGGCCGCACCATCCACGAGTCCATGCAGAAGGCGCTGGCCTCCCTCGAAACCGGCCTCACCGGCTTCGACGAGATCGCGATCCCGGGTGTCCAGGGGACACCCGTCCCGGGCTCGACCCGGGACCTCGACGCCACCTCGCGCGCCGCCATCATCAAGGCCCTCTCCCAGCAAACCCCCGACCGCCTCCGCGTCATCGCCCAGGCCATGCGCCACGGCCTGACGGATGACGAGATCCAGCAGGCCACAGCCTTCGACCCGTGGTTCCTCGCCCGCATCCGCGAAATCATCGACATCGAGGCGCAGGTCCGCAAGAACGGCCTCCCCGTCGACGCCGCCAACCTCCGCCGCCTCAAGATGTTCGGCTTCACCGACGCCCGCCTCGCCAAACTGACCGGACGGGACGAGGCGCAGGTCCGCCGCGCCCGCCGCAACCTCGGCGTCACCGCCGTCTTCAAACGCATCGACACCTGCGCGGCCGAATTCGAAGCGCAAACCCCCTACATGTATTCCACCTACGAAAGCCCCGTCATGGGCGACGTGGAATGCGAGGCCCGCCCGTCCAAGGCGAAGAAAGTCGTCATCCTCGGCGGCGGCCCGAACCGCATCGGTCAGGGCATCGAATTCGACTACTGCTGCTGCCATGCCTGCTACGCGCTGACCGGCGCGGGATATGAGACCATCATGGTCAACTGCAACCCCGAAACCGTGTCGACCGACTACGACACCTCCGATCGCCTCTATTTCGAACCGCTGACCCTCGAACACGTCCTCGAAATCCTGCGCGTCGAACAGGAAAACGGCACGCTGCACGGCGTCATCGTCCAGTTCGGCGGCCAGACCCCCCTGAAACTCGCCAACGCGCTCCATGCCGAAGGCATCCCGATCCTCGGCACCACCCCCGACGCCATCGACCTTGCCGAAGACCGCGAACGCTTCCAGAAACTCCTCAACGACCTCGGCCTGAAACAGCCCGTCAACGGCACCGCGCGTAGCCGCGACGAGGCCTTCGCCATCGCCGCACAGGTCGGCTACCCCCTCGTGATCCGCCCCTCCTTCGTCCTCGGCGGCCGCGCGATGGAAATCGTCCGCTCCGACGAACAGCTCGACCGCTACATCGCCACCGCCGTGCAAGTCTCGGGCGACAGCCCCGTCCTCCTCGACAGCTACCTCTCCGGCGCGGTCGAGGTCGACGTCGACGCCCTCTCCGACGGGACCAACGTCCACGTCGCAGGCATCATGGAACATATCGAGGAAGCGGGCGTCCATTCCGGCGACTCCGCCTGCTGCCTCCCCCCCCACCAACTCTCGGCGGAAACGGTCGAGGAGTTGAAACGCCAGACCGTCCTCATGGCCCGCGCCCTCCATGTCGTGGGCCTGATGAACGTCCAATTCGCCATCAAGGACGGCACGATCTACGTCCTCGAAGTGAACCCCCGCGCCTCGCGCACGGTCCCCTTCGTGGCCAAGGCGACCGATAGCGCCATCGCCTCCATCGCCGCCCGCCTCATGGCAGGCGAGCCGCTCTCCAACTTCCCCGAACGCGCCCCCTACCCGGCCGGCGTCGGCCCCGACAGCGCGCTCCCCTTGGCGAACCCCAACACGCTCGCCAACCCGATCACCCCGTGGTTCAGCGTCAAGGAAGCCGTCCTCCCCTTCGCCCGCTTCCCCGGCGTCGACCCCCTCCTCGGCCCCGAGATGCGCTCCACGGGTGAGGTGATGGGCTGGGACCGCACCTTCCCCTTGGCCTTCCTCAAGGCGCAGATGGGCGCAGGCACCATCCTGCCCGAAACAGGCCGCGTCTTCCTCTCCGTCAAGGACATGGACAAGACGGCAGCATTGGCCTCCGCCGCCCACGACCTCATCGCCATGGGGTTCGAGATCGTGGCAACCCGCGGCACCGCCGACTGGCTGAAGTCGCAGGGCGTGAAGTCCGAGGCGGTGAACAAGGTCTACGAAGGCCGCCCAAACATCGTCGACCGCCTGAAGAACGGCGACATCGCGCTGGTGATGAACACGACCGAAGGCACGCAGGCCGTCAGCGACAGCCGCGACATCCGCCGCGTCGCGCTGATGGACAAGATCCCGTATTTCACCACGGCAGCCGCGTCGATCGCGGCAGTGGCGGCGATGAAGGCGCGGGGCGAGGGGTATGGGGTGCGAACGTTGCAGGGGTGATACCCCGAGGGTTGAAACCCGCACCGCGAACTGCTATAGCTACCTTGCGGCTTATCATACGGTGGCCGCTTCTATCTAGGGGCACCCTCGGGTGCCCTTTACTTTTCAGTAACCGAGTTTGCGGGGTAGCCATGCAAATCGCTGTTTTCGTTGATGCAGGCTATCTTTACGCACAGGGATCGACCCTCATAGCGGGCAAGAAACAGCCGCGAAACCTCGTGATCCTGAACGTCGAGGCAACGCTGACAGCATTGCGCCGGCTTTGCGACGAAGTGGCCCCGGGCCAGCGGCTCCTTCGCATCTACTGGTATGATGGGCTTCCCCGCAGCGGCCGCATGAGTTCCGAACAAGAGCAGGTCGCAAGCGCCCCCTATACGAAGCTCCGCCTTGGCGTGATCAACAGCAACGGCGAGCAGAAGGGCGTCGACTCGCTGATCGTCACCGACATCATCGACCTTGCTCGGAACCGCGCCGTAACCAGCGCCCTCGTCCTGTCCGGTGACGAAGACATCCGGATCGGCGTGCAGATCGCACAGACCTTCGGAGTCCAAGTCCATCTCCTCGGCATCAAGCCCGCACGGGGTTCGCAGTCGCCGGATCTCATCCAAGAGGCCGACACCCACCACGAGTGGACAGAGGACCTGATGAAATCCCTCATTTCGATCCTCGAACAGGATTTCGATCCTGAAACGGATCGCAAGATCGTGCCGGGGAACTCTCAGACCGCTCAGGCAGCACAGCCTATCGAAACCGTCTTCGACACGGCGATCAACGACTGCATGAACACGGTCGACACCCGTGTCCTTGAGATTGCGACTGCCGCCTTCAAGGCTAATCCGAGCGTCGTTCCCTCCGAACTCGACCGCCCAACCCTGGGCCGTATCCGCAACACGCTTGGCCGCGACCTGACAGAGGTTGAACGCAAATCGTATCGAGCACGCTTCAGGGCCGTTCTGGCCCAACACTGACCGACCCCTAGCCCGCCCCCATCCCCCTCACCCGCTCCTCCATCCGCGCCCTTGCCTCCACCTCCCGCTCCGCCGCATCCGGCCCCGGCCCCGCGCCCATCATCCGCGCCGTCTCGCCCCACAGGGGCCGCTCCCCCTCCATCCGCACCCGGAACTCCGGCGCCGTGTCCGCCCCCCGGATCACCCCCGCCAGTCGCGCATGCATATAGGTCCGCAGCACCCGGTTGATCCGCGGCCCATAGCCCAGCCCCATCGACCGGAAGAACCGCACCAAATCCCGGTCCAGCCGCAGCGACACCCGCTCCGTCCCATACCGCCCCTCCTCCTGCGCGATCTCGTGCCACTCCGGCGGGATGCGCCCCGTCACCTCGATGCGGTTGTGCAGGTCCCATTCCAGCCGCCGCATCGCATCGGCCATGTAGTGGTAATGCGCCGCCGCCTTCCCCCGCATCTTCCCCGGTTCCATCGCACCCTCCGCGCCAAAGACCAGCCGCCACCCTGCCTCCACCGCCTTACCAACCCCCTACCGCACCGCCCGCTGCGTGCTGACACTTTGCGGCACAGATTCCGGCACGGAACCCGGACGGTTGACTTTGCCCCCGAAAACCCCCATCTCCCCCTCACGCCCGCCCTCCGCTGCCGCGTGAGCAGCCCTTAGGGGAGCTGGACCGGGCCACAGGTTCCCACCCTCACGCAGGGGTTCCGCGCCGCGCGATCGGCGCACCACCTGCCACCGGCCGCCCTGACGCGGCCCCTCTTGGCCTTGCGATTAAGGCCGGAAAGACAACGCACATGACCACCTTCGCCGACCTCGGCCTTTCCCCCAAGATCCTGAAAGCACTGGAAAAAACCACGCTGAAGGACCCCACCCCCATCCAGGTCCAGGCCATCCCCCATGTGATGAAGGGCCGCGACCTCATGGGCCTCGCCCAGACCGGCACCGGCAAGACGGCGGCCTTCGGCCTGCCGCTCCTGCACCGCCTGCTGGACATCGGCCACCCGCCGGGCCCGCGCAACGTCCGCGCCCTGATCCTTGCGCCCACGCGCGAACTCGTCACGCAAATCTCTGATAACCTTACAATTTTCACCAAAGGCACCCCCGTCAAGGTCCTCACCGTCGTGGGCGGCGCCTCCCTCAACCGGCAGGCCATGGCCCTTGCGCGCGGCGCCGACGTGCTCGTCGCCACGCCGGGTCGCCTGATCGACCTCCTCGAACGCGGCGACGTCTCGCTCCAGAACACGGGCTATCTGGTTCTGGATGAGGCCGACCACATGCTCGACATGGGCTTCATCCACGCTCTCAGGAAGATCGCGAAGCATATCCCCCTGAAAAGACAGACACTTCTCTTCTCCGCCACCATGCCCAAGGATATCGAGGAGATCGCCGGAACCTACCTCCGCGACCCCGTCCGCGTGCAGGTCGCCCCCCCCGGCAAGCCCGCCGAAAAGATCGTCCAAGGGGTCCATTTCATCCCCAACGGCGACAAGGCGAAGCTTCTGGAAGAGTATCTCAAGAAACACCCCGGCGAACAGGCGCTGGTTTTCGGCAGAACCAAGCACGGTTCAGAGAAACTTAGCAAATTGCTGGCACAATGGGGCTTCAAGGTCGGCTCCATCCACGGCAACAAAAGCCAGAACCAAAGGGATCGCACTCTGACGGAATTCCGCAACGGCGAACTCGACGTCCTTGTGGCAACCGATGTCGCCGCGCGCGGGATCGACATTCCGGGCGTGCGGCATGTCTACAACTACGACCTGCCCAACGTGCCGGAAAACTACGTCCACCGCATCGGCCGCACCGCCCGCGCGGGGGCCGAGGGCAACGCCGTCGCCTTCTGTGCGCCCGCCGAGATGGGCGAACTGCAAGCTATTGAAAAGGTTCTGAAAAAACCGATTCCGGTGATCGGCGGCGCGCCTTGGGCCGCCGATATCGTCGCAGCTGCCCCGAAACCCGGCCAGAACCGCAACCAACGCCCCGGCGGCGGTCGCCCCGGCCAGAAACCGCAGGGACGCCCGCAGGGCAAACCCCAAGGCCAGCGCCCTGAACACCAGTCGCAGGCCCCCAAACCCCAACCGAAGCAGGGTGCCAAACCCGCCCGCCCCGTGGGCGGCGGCGGCTCTCCCACCCGCTCCGGCAACAGCGGCAAACCGCGCCAGCACCAAGGCGGACGCCGGGGCTAAGCCCCTTCATCCGTTCAAAAATATCCTCGGGGGGAGGGCGCGGCACGCGCCCGCGGGGGGCGGAAAGCCCCCCCGTCCCGCAGCCGTCTCCCCCTAGCCACGCCGCAGGCGATGCGCTAATCCCCCCGCATGGCCAAGCTCTACTTCCACTTCTCCACGATGAACGCAGGGAAATCGACCCTGCTCCTGCAAGCCTCGCACAACTACCGCGAGGGGGGCATGGCCACCTATCTCATCACCGCCCAATTCGACAACCGCGCGGGACAGGGCCGCATCGCCTCCCGCATCGGGATCGGCGAGGATGCCGACACCTTCGCCCCCGGCGAGGACATGTTCGAAAAGATCAGCCAGCGCCTCGAAAAAGGCCCCGTCGCCTGCATCTTCATCGACGAAGCACAATTCCTGTCGAAGGATCAGGTCTGGCAACTCGCCCGCGCCGTCGACGACCTGAAGGTCCCGGTCATGTGCTACGGCCTCCGCGTCGACTTTCAGGGCAACCTTTTCCCCGGTTCTGCCGCCCTGCTAGCCTGGGCCGATGAAATGCGCGAGGTCCGCACCATCTGCCATTGCGGGAAAAAGGCGACCATGGTCATCCGCCGCGGCCCCGACGGTCGCGCCCTGACGGCAGGCGAACAGGTGGTGATCGGCGGGAACGAGACCTATGTCAGCCTCTGCCGCAAACACTGGCGCGAGGCGGTCAGCGATCGCTGACCCCAAACTTCTTCGAAGAAATTTGCAAAAATCTTCAAAGATTTCTGGCCACCGCCAACTACCCCTCCACCGCCTTTGCCCGCAGCGCGATCATCGACCCCGCCACCACGATCAGCACCATCCCCGCCACCGCCAGCGGCGCAAGCCCCGTCCCCCAGAGCACCCATGTCCAGAAGGCCGAGGCGGGCAGGATCACATATTCCAGCACGCTCGCTTTCGAGGCCTCGGTGATCTGATAGGCCCGGATCATCATCCCAACCCCGATCAACGACCCCGCCGCCTGCACGAAGGTCCAGAAATAGAAGGTCCCGCCCGGCCAGACCGGCCCGCGCTGCAGGAACCCCTCCGCCCCCTCCGGCACGGGCAGCGGCATCATCCACAGGACCGCCATCCCCACGGCCCCAATCACCCCCAGCGCGGCAAAGAACCCCGCCAGCAGCGTCTCGGCGCTTTCCCCCGCGCACCATTCCCGCGTCGCGATATTGCCCATCGCATACATCGCCCCCGCCAGCACCGGCAGAACGGCAGGCAGCGACGCCCCCGCCAAAGCCTCGGGGCCCAGCACCAGAACTACCCCGGCAAACCCAAGGATCACAGCAAAAATCCTAACCGGCCCAATGGGATGGCCATAGACGAAACGCGAAATCAGCAGCACCCAGATCGGCGCGGTGAACAGCCCCGCCGCCACCAGCGCCACATCCAGAAAGGCCAGCGCCCCGAAATAGATCACCATCGCCGCGCCATGGATCGACGACCGCGCCACCACCGCCCCCCACCGCTGCGGCCGCAGCCTCAGACCCATCGGCACCATCGCCAAGGCCAGCAACACCGCCGCCATCAGGCTCCGCGTCAGATGGAACTGCCACAGCCCCGCCTCCTCGGCGATCACCCGCACGTAATTATCGGTAAAGCCGATGACCATCGCATAGACAAGGATCAACCCCGCCGCCGCCAGCGTCCTGTCGGAATTGCTCATGAAATTGCCTTTTCGTCCCTCTCGCTTCCTCTGTGAACCCTGCTACCTTCCCCCTTGCGCGCCCGAAAACGACATGTCTTGGAATTATCACGGGGAGAGTGACCTATGGGCTGGCTGGCCGACGAGACGGGACTGGAGAAGAGCGCGGCGAACTACGTCCCCCTGACGCCGCTCAGCTTCCTGAAACGCGCCGCCGACATCCACGCGAACCGAACCGCCGTCGTCTGGAAATCCACCCGCCTCACCTATGCCGACTACGCCGAACAGGTCTCCCGCCTCGCCTCCTCCCTCGCGCGCCGCGGCATCGCACCGGGCGACGTGGTCGCCACCCTCATGCCCAATATCCCCCCGCAGGCCGTCGCGCATTTCGGCGTCCCCGCCGCAGGCGCGATCCTGAACACGATCAACACCCGCCTCGACGCCGACACCGTCGCCTATATCTTCGGCCATGCGGGCGCCAAGATCGTCCTCTGCGACACGGCCTTCCTCCAGTTGGCCGAAGAGGCGATCAAGCGCATGGAAGGCCCCGCCCCCCAGATCATCGAAGTCGCGGACGAAGGCTTCACCCCCTCCGGCCATTACCTGACATACGCCGCCCTGCTCACCGAAGGCGACCCGGCGGCGGACTGGATCATGCCCGAGGATGAATGGGAATCCATCGCCATCAACTACACCTCCGGCACCACGGGCCGCCCCAAGGGCGTCGTCTACCACCACCGTGGCGCCTACCTCTCTGCCACCGCCAACATCCTGTCGTGGAGGATGGTGCTGCACCCCGTCTACCTGACCATCGTGCCGCTCTTCCACTGCAACGGCTGGACCCATACTTGGATGACCCCGATCCTGGCCGGAACCCTCGTCTGCTGCCGCGACATCACGGCGAAAGCCATCTACGACGCCATAGCGGATGAGAAAGTCACCCATTTCGGCGGCGCGCCCATCGTCCTGAACACCATCATCAACGCCAAGGACGAAGACCGCCGCCCCTTCGACCACATCGTCGAAGTCTTCACAGCAGGCGCCCCGCCCCCCGCCGCAACGCTGGCCGCCTTCGAACCCTTGGGCTTCAACGTCACCCAAGTCTACGGCCTGACCGAAACCTACGGCCCCGCCACGGAATGCACATGGCGCGAGGAATGGGAGGGCGCATCAAAAGACGAACGCGCCGCCTACAAGGCCCGCACCGGCATCCCCATGCCCATGCTCGAAGGCGCCGAAGTCCATGACACCAACGGCAACCCCGTCCCCCGCGACGGCCAGCACCTTGGCGAAATCGCCATGCGCGGCAACATGGTGATGAAGGGCTATTACAAGAACCCCAAGGCCACCGCCGAAGCCTTCAAGGGCGGCTGGTTCCGCTCCGGCGACATCGCCTTCCAGCACCCGGACGGCTACATCAAGATCACCGACCGCGCCAAGGACATCATCATCTCGGGCGGCGAGAACGTCTCCTCCGTCGAAGTCGAAGGCGTCCTGATGCACCACCCCGCCGTCCTCCTCTGCGCCGTGGTGGCC
Organism: Tabrizicola sp. M-4; assembly: GCF_051132405.1. Classification (GTDB taxonomy): domain Bacteria; phylum Pseudomonadota; class Alphaproteobacteria; order Rhodobacterales; family Rhodobacteraceae; genus Paragemmobacter. The sequence continues at coordinate 997,342 of NZ_CP128606.1, read as the reverse complement.
AAACCGGACGAAAAATGGGGCGAAGTCCCCTGCGCCTTCGTCGAACTCAAACCCGGCCAGAGCGCCACGGAAAAGGACCTCATCGCCTTCTGCCGCGAACGCCTCGCGGGGTTCAAGACGCCGAAACACGTCATCTTCTCGGAACTCCCGAAAACCTCCACCGGCAAGATCCAGAAATTCGAACTCCGCGCCGTGGCGAAGCTGATGGAAAAAGCCTGACCGCGCGCCCGCGACCGACGTTGCAAAAGGGGGCCAGCCCCCTCGCCCTGCGGGCTCACCCCCGGGGTATTTGAGCCCGAAACGAAGCAGCCTGCCTTCGTCCCGGTCCAAATACCCACCTTGCGCCGCCTCTCGCGCAGCGAGGCGAAAAACGGGGCGGTTGCGACGGAGGAAGGCCGGACAAAGCGCCCCCTTCGCTTGTGGCGGCACTGGCGCTGCGCTAACGTTCCGGCCAACGGATTCAAGCCGAACCGAGGCAGCACCCGCGCATGACCGCGCTGAAGAAATACCAGAGGCTGGAAAGCCCCGGCCTCTGGCGCGACACGCCCGAGGCGCAGCGCCGCGAGGTCGTCGTCGCCTTCCGCGAGGCGACCCTCGTCCTGTCGGATCCGCGCACGGAACTCCCGCTCAGCCACTGGTCCCTGCCCGCTGTTGAACGGCTGAACCCCGGCAATCTGCCCGCCCTCTACAGCCCCGCCCCCGACAGCGACGAGACGCTGGAGGTGGACGATCCCGACATGATCGCCGCGCTGGAAACCATCCGTGGCGTGGTCAAGCGGCGCAGCCCACGCCCCGGCCGCCTGCGCGGCACGCTGCTGGGCGGCGGCACGCTGGCCATCCTCGCCGTCGGGGCCTTCTTCCTGCCCGATACACTGGTGCGGCACACCGCCTCGGTCCTGCCCTCCGCCACCCGCGCCCAGATCGCCGAGGCCGCCGTGGCCGACCTTTCGCGCCTGACCGGGGCCCCCTGCTCCACCCCGCTTGGCAACCGCGCCCTTGGCATCCTGTCGGAACGGCTCTTCGGCGGGGCGGGGGTCACCCTTCTCGTCCTGCGCGATGGCCTGCCGCAGGCGGCAGCTCTGCCCGGAAACGTCATCCTCCTTGGCCTGCCGATGATCGAGGCGGCGCAAACGCCCGAGGTTCCCGCCGGTTTCGCCATCGCCGAAACCTTCCGCGCACAGGGCGAGGACCCGCTGCTTCCGCTGCTCAGGCAAGCGGGCTTCACCGCCACCGTCCGGCTGCTCACCTCCGGCACCTTGCCAGAGGGGGCCTTGGCGGGCATGGGCGAAGGCTTCCTCGCAGCCCCCCGCCCCGCCTTGCCCGAGGAACCCCTGCTCGACCGGTTCGAGGCGGCGGCCGTCTCCTCCGCCCCCTACGGCTTCGCGCTGGACCAGACGGGGGAAACCACGCTGGGCCTGATCGAGGCTGATCCCTATCGCGGCGGAACGCCCCGCGAATTGCTCAATGCCGAAGACTGGGCCGCGCTGAAGGCGATCTGCGGTTGACGGGGGCGGGCCGTCCCCGGCCCACCCGCAAGCCGCTATCTCACGAAGGCATCGCCAAAACCCGCCCCGCGCGCCGCGCGCAGCGCCGCCTGCGCCTCATCGCCCGAGGCAAAGGGTCCCGCCATCACCACCTGCACCGCCTTGCCGCCGATCCGCCCCTCCGTCCGGGCCACCGGCAGACCAAGCGCCGAAAGCCGCGCCGCCGCCCCTGCGGCATTGGCGGGCACGCCGAAACTGCCCACCTGCACGAAGATCCGCCCGCCGGCCACCGGCTGCGGCTGCACCTCCCGCACGGGCGCCGACTTGGTCGAGGCGGATACCCGCACCGGCGCTTCCTGCGTCGGGGCGCTCGCCATCTCTTCCTGCAGGGGCCGCGCGGGCAATTGCCGGGTCCAGACCTGATCCTGCGCCGCCATCCCCTCTGCCGTGCCGACCCCGCGCAGCGGGTTCAGACGGTCATCCTTCCATGCCAGCTTATAGCCCTGCGGTACCTGCACGCCCGGATCGGCGACCCGCGCCCCGGCCACGCCCGAGCCGATACCCGCAGGCTGCCCCAGCGGCACCAGTTTGGGCGACAGCGAGGCCCCAACGCCTTGCGGATGGACCGGGGCACGCAGCCCCTCCAAAGTCCCGTCGCCGCGCGTGCAGACGATCACCGTTCCCCCATTGGTCAGGCGCAGGCGCTGCGCCACCGGGGTGGAGGCGAGGCACCCCACTTTCTGCCCGCCCGGCACCGACCGCGGCACCGTCATGGGCGCAGGCGTCGCCGCCATGACAGGCGGCTTGGCAACGGCGGCAGGGCGCATCTGCGCAACAGGCGCAGGCGTATAGCTCTCGGGCGGCGGCTCTGCCGCAGCCACCCGCGCCGGGGCGGCAGGCCTTGGCGCCACGGGCTGGACAGCCGGGGCCTCGGCCACGGCCACAGCACCGCCGAATGTCGGTGGATAGCCGCACATCGGCCGACGGTCCCGGTCCACGCGCGGAACCCAGTTCACCCGACCGCCCAATCCTGCACGCAGGAAGACGCAGCCACGGCTGTCGACGAATTGCTGCCCCGAGAACCCCGCCGGAGGCCGCTCACGCGGGCCACCGATATCGGCGGTCGATTGGGCAAGGGCGGAAAACGCCCCAAGTCCAAGGGCCAGGATCGCCCCTGCAGAAACCTTCACGAACATGACTACCCCCCAGTAGCGTAGGGGCAGAATGCAGGATCATGGTTCCGGGGTAAAGGGGCCAGCCTACTTTATTTTGTGCCGAACATCCGATCGCCCGCATCGCCTAGGCCCGGAACGATGTATCCGCTCTCGTTCAGGTGGCTATCGACAGAGGCCGTGACGATGGGCACATCGGGATGCGCCTCCTGCATCCGCTTGATCCCCTCGGGTGCCGCCAGAAGGCAGAGGAAGCGAATCTCCTTCGCCCCTTTCGCCTTGATCAGGTCCACCGCCGCCGCACTGGAATTGCCCGTCGCCAGCATTGGATCGACCACGATGGTGATGCGGTCCTCCATCTGCTCGGGCAGCTTGCAGTAATATTGCACCGGTTGCAGCGTCTCGTGATCCCGATAAAGCCCCACGAACCCCACCCGCGCCGCCGGGATCAGTTCAAGGATACCGTCCAGAAGCCCATTCCCCGCCCGCAGGATCGACACCAGCGCCAGCTTCTTCCCCTCGATCGCGGGGGCGTCCATTTCTTGCAGCGGCGTCTCGATCCGCTTCGTCGTCATCGGCAACTCGCGGGTCACCTCATAGGCCAGAAGCAGGCTGATCTCCCGCAGCAACTGCCGGAAGGACGCGGTGGACGTGTCCTTTTCCCGCATCAGCGTCAGCTTGTGCTGGACGAGCGGATGGGTCACGACGGTCAGGTGGTCAAGCATCGGCGCTCTCCAGTTTCTTCAGGACTCTTGCCCGCGTATCGCCATCGCAGAAGGCCGCGTCAAGCGAGGTGCGCGCGATCCCCGCGAAAACCCCGTCATCCCAGTCAAAGGCATCGTGCAGCCGGTCATATTCCCGCGCCATCGTGGTGTGGAAGAAGGGCGGATCGTCCGTCGACACCGTCACCTTCACGCCCCGCCGCCACAACTCGCCAATCGGATGCTTGCGCCATGTCGGGTAAATCCCCAGCGCGATGTTCGACCCCGGACAGACCTCCAGCACCACCCCCCGCTCGGCCAGTTCATCGACCAGCGCCAAATCCTCGATGGCCCGCACGCCATGCCCGATCCGCTCCACCCCCAGATCGCGCACCGCATCCCGCACAGACTCAGGCCCGCCCCATTCCCCCGCATGCGCCGTCAGCCGCAGCCCCGCCTCGCGCGCGCAGTCGAAGGACCACAGGTAATCCTTGGGCTTGCCGATCTTCTCATCCCCTGCAATCCCGAACCCGACGATCCAATCCCCCGCCGTCTCCGCCGCGCAAAGCGCAGTCTCCCGCGCCTTCTCGGGTCCGAAATGCCGGATGCAGGTGATGATCCCGCGCAGCGTGATCCCCATGTCCCGCTCCGCCTTGTCCGCCGCCTCGCGCATCGCGTGCAGATATTCCCGCCACGCCCCCACATCCCGCCCGCCGCAGAAATCGGGGCTCAGGAACGTCTCGGAATAGAACACCCCCGACTTCGCGCTCTCCTCCAGCACCGCCAAGGTCAGCCGCGCGTAATCCTCGGGCGAAGTCAAAACCGACGTCGCCGCCTCATAGACCTTCAGGAAATCCCAAAAATCCTTGTATTTATAGTCGCCCCGCTCATCGAAGATGCCGCCGATATCGGCCTTCTTCTCCTTCGCCAAGCCACGGATGAAGGCAGGCGGCGCGGCCCCTTCCAGATGCAGGTGCAACTCGACCTTCGGCAGCCTCGAAACGCTCACAGGAAGCTCCTCCCCGGCCCTTCCGCCGCAATCCCCAGATGCGCCGCCACCGACGCGCCCACATCGACGAAGCCGCGCAGGCCGAAACTGCCGCCCCCGACCCCATGACAGACCACAGGCACCCGCTCCCGCGTATGCTCGGTCCCCTTCCACGTCGGATCATTCCCGTGATCGGCGGTGAACACCGCCAGATCACCGGGCCTCAGCCGTGCCAAAAACGGCCCCACCCGACTGTCGAACCATTCCAACTGCCGCGCATAGCCCGACACGTCGCGGCGATGCCCGAAATTCGTGTCGAACTCCACGAAGTTCGCAAAGGTCAAGGACCCCTCCTCCGCCTCCGCCCCCAGCCGGTCCAGATGATCGAAAAGGGCAGCGTCATCCTTGCCCTTGTGCAGATGGGTGATCCCCCGATGGCTGAATATATCCCCGATCTTCCCCACCGCATGCGTCACACGCCCCGCCCCCTGCACCCAGTCCAGAAGCGTGCGGGACGGAGGCGCAATCGCGAAATCCCGCCGGTTCCCCGTGCGCCGGAAACTCCCCGGCTCCCCCAGGAAAGGCCGCGCAATCGCCCGCCCGACCCTCATCGCATGCAGCCTCGGCGCAAGGTCGCGGCACAGGTTCACCAGCCGCTCCAGCCCGAACACCTCCTCATGCGCCGCGATCTGGAAGACCGAGTCCGCCGAAGTATAGCAGATCGGCCACCCGGTCCGCATATGCTCCGCCCCCAGATCGTCGATCACCTGCGTCCCCGAGGCGTGACAGTTGCCAAGGATGCCACCCACCCCCGCCAGCCGACACACCTCCGCCACCAGATCATCGGGGAACGCAGGCACCGTATCGGGAAAATAGGTCCAGTCCCAAGGCACCGGCACCCCCGCCAATTCCCAATGCCCCGAGGGCGTATCCTTCCCCCGCGACACCTCCGTCGCAGCCCCCCAGAACCCCGAAGGCGCCGCCCCCAACCCCGGCGCATCCGCGCCCGAGGCCAACCGTATCGCCGCCCCCAACCCCAGCGCATCGAGGTTGGGCACGCGCAAAGCCCCGCTCCGCCCTTCCTCCGCCCGGCCCGCCGCGCATTCCGCCGCGATATGGCCCAGCGTATTGGACCCCGCGTCGCCAAAGTCGGCTGCGTCCGGCGCCCCGCCGCAGCCCACGCTATCCATCACGATCAGAAAGGCCCGCGCCATCATCCCACCCGTTTCAGAACCAGCGGCGGCTCCTCCGGCGCGGAGGTGCCCACCCGATAGGCCGCCTGCACCGCCTTCACCGCCCGCTCTGCCGCAGCCTCATCCGCCGCATGCACCATGCACAGCGGAACGCCCCGCATGACACCCTCGCCCAAACCTGCCAGATCGCTCAGCCCCACCGAAGGGTTGATCCGGTCCCCGTCCCGCAGCCGCCCGCCGCCCAGATGCACCACCGCCTCACCAAGGCCGCGCCCATCGATCCCTGCGATGAACCCGTCACTCTCGCAGGGCACCTCCACCATCACCGGCGCGGAAGGCAGCCGATCCGGCCAGCGCTCCACGAAATCCGCAGGCCCGCCCTGCGCCGCGACCATGCGCCCGAACCACTCCGCCGCCTGCCCGTTCTCAAGGGCCTCGATGATCCGACCCTCGCCATCCTCGGCATCCGCTGCCAGCCCGCCCAAAGCCAGCGCCTCACCACCCAGTGCCGCCGTCAGGTCCCACAGCGCGGCATTCACCGAGGTGCCGGTCAGCGTCTCCATCACCTCGATCACCTCCAGCGCATTCCCCGCCGCCGTCGCCAGAGGCTGGCTCATGTCGGTGATCAGCGCCCGCGTCATGCACCCCGCCCCCTGCGCCGTCTCCACCAGCGCCCGCGCCAGCACCTCCGCCTTTTTCAGCGTGTCCATGAAGGCCCCGGACCCGCATTTCACGTCAAGCACCAGCGCCTCCAACCCCGCCGACAGCTTCTTCGACAGGATCGACGCCGTGATCAGGTCCACACTCTCCACCGTCGATGTCACATCCCGCACCGCGTAGAGCCTGCGATCCGCCGGCGCGATCTCTGCGCTCGCAGCCACGATGGCACAGCGCACCTCGCCCACCTGCCGCCGCAACTGCTCCTCCGACAGACCTGTCCGGAACCCCGGAATGGCCTCCAGCTTGTCCAGCGTCCCCCCCGTATGTCCCAGCCCACGGCCCGAGATCATCGGCACATAGGCCCCGCAGGCCGCCAGGGCGGGGGCCAGCAGCAAGGACACGCAATCCCCGATCCCGCCCGTCGAATGCTTGTCCACGACAGGCCCGTTCAGATCCCATTGCAGCACATGGCCCGAATCCCGCATGGCCCGGGTCAAGGCGACCCGCCCCGCCTCGTCCAGACCTTTCAAAAGCACCGCCATGGCGAAGGCTCCGGCCTGCGCATCGCTCACCGTGCCATCGGCCAGCCCCCTCGCGAACCACCCCAATTCCTCCGACGAAGGCCGACCCCCGTCGCGCAGCTTCGCGATGATCCCCCGCGCGTCCACCTTACGCCCGATCCATGTGGGCGGCGGTAAAGACGCCCGGCAACAGCTCCGCCACCGTCATCACCCGCTCCTTCCCGTCCGTCGTGCAGAGCGTGACCTTCACATCCTGCGCCGCGAACTCCGCGATCTTCTGGCGGCAACCTCCGCAGGGCGGCACTGGATCGGGGCTGTCCGCGATCACGCAGACCTCGGCGATCCGCGTCTCGCCGCCCGCCACCATGGCAGCAATCGCCCCGGCCTCGGCACAGGTCCCTTCGGGGTAGGCGACATTCTCGACATTGCAGCCGACAAAGACCGTCCCATCCACCGTGCGCAGGGCGGCCCCTACCTTGAAGCGGGAATAGGGCGCATAGGCCTTCTCGCGCACTTGCGTCGCGGCGGACAAAAGAGACATGGGCGTGGGCTCCTGCGGAAATTCTGACCATCCGGTCACAGGATGGAAGCCTTGCGCGAGAATGGCAAGAAGGACGATTTTTCTGCGAAAAATCAGGGGGACTTTGCGTCCCCCTCGGCGCGTGCCGCGCCTCACCCCCTGCAGGATATTTGTGGAACGGGTGAGGACAAGGAACCGACCTGCCTGCTTCATCCGTTCTTCAAATATCCTCGGGGGTGAATTGGCGCAAAGCGCCAAGAGGGGGCGGAAAGCCCCCTGATTTTTCGCAGAAAAATCGCAGTCCTCGGCTGATCGTTCAGATCAAAACCGTCTCTGGCCGCCCCGGAAGCGTCACCTCCAGCAATTCCAGATCCCCGGTCGGATCGGCATAGCGCGTTCCCATCCCCGGCGGGATCACAAAGGCATCCCCCGGCGATAGGCGATAGGGGCTCTTCCCTTCCCCCTCCAGAGTGAAACCGCCCCGCATCACGAAGGTGAAGAGGATATCGCCCGCATGTTTCGTCCAGACCGTTCCTGCGCCATCCGGCCGTGCCACCATGACCGAGGCCACACCCTTCGTCGCCTCATGGATGCCGGTATCCCGCGCAACGAACCCCGGCAGGCGGAAGGGGCGAAACGCGCCTTCCGCCCCCATATCGTAAACGAACCTCTGTCCCTGCCATTCGCGGTCAGGGCGCAGGTGGGGCGTCGGCAATTCCATCTCGTGGTCGATCTCGGTCACATGTTCCGCCGGAACCCCGATCTCGATCACCTCGATCCCGTCGCTGGCATGCAGCACCCGATGCCGGATCTCCGGCGGCTGGATGAAGCAATCCCCCGCAGTCAGGCGGATCGGCGGCCCCTGATCCTCATAGACCACATCGACCCAGCCATTGATGCAGAAGATCAGCTGGAACCCCACCTTATGGAAATGCACCATATCCGGCACCGGCCCCCCATCCGGGATGCGGATATGTGACGCGATCATCGCCCCGCCAAGCCGCGACGGCACCAGATCGCGATACTGCATCCCCGCCCGCCCAATGATCCACGGCGCCTGCTCGGCCAGCCGTCGCACCACGAAGGCATGTTCCGTCGGCGGCAGGACCAAGGGCGGGTTGGCCTTGTCGATCTCCACCCGCGTGCCATTCGGCGCGATCAGCAGCCGCTCGCCCCCGGCGAACCCCTCCTCGTCCGTCAGGATGCGCACCGTGCCGGGATGTTCCGCCGCGCCCTTCTCGATCCGCAGCCGCAGCCCATGCCCCGACAGCACCGCAACCTGCGGGTCATCCGCCGGATAGATCATGTCCAGACGGAAGCCCAAACGCTTGGTCCAGAACGGCAGGTCATCCCGCAACTCCTGCGTCGGCAACCGCACCTCGGCCCGGGTTTCGCCCTTCACTTCAAACATCTTGCCCTCCGCTCTGCCCGCAAAGAATGGCCGCGACCTTCGGGGATTTGCAAGCCGCCCCGAAAACGCCTATTGGAAAGAATGGGAAATGGTTAGGCGAAAAGTAGTTTAACGTTGAACAAAAGGGCGGAGGGGACGATGGACGAACAGGCCAAGGGCGACGGGCGGGACAACGCGCGTCAGGCGGCGCTGGATTACCACGAGTTTCCAAAGCCCGGAAAACTGGAAATCCGCGCCACCAAGCCGCTGGCCAACGGGCGCGACCTCTCGCGCGCCTATTCCCCCGGCGTCGCCGAAGCCTGCCTCGAAATCAAGGCCGACCCCGCCACCGCCTCGCGCTACACCGCGCGCGGCAACCTCGTCGCGGTCGTCTCGAACGGCACCGCCGTCCTCGGCCTCGGCAATATCGGCGCGCTGGCCTCCAAGCCCGTGATGGAGGGCAAGGCCGTCCTCTTCAAGAAATTCGCCAATATCGACTGCTTCGACATCGAGCTCAACGAACCCGACCCGGTGAAACTGGCCGAGATCGTCTGCGCCTTGGAGCCCACCTTCGGCGCGATCAACCTCGAAGACATCAAGGCCCCCGACTGCTTCATCGTCGAAAAACTCTGCCGCGAGCGGATGAACATCCCCGTCTTCCACGACGACCAGCACGGCACCGCCATCGTCGTCGGCGCGGCGGCGACCAACGCCCTCCTCGTCGCGGGCAAGAAGTTCGAGGATATCAAGGTCGTCTCCACCGGCGGCGGCGCGGCGGGCATCGCCTGCCTCAACATGCTGCTGAACCTTGGCGTGAAACGCGAAAACGTCTGGCTCTGCGACCTCGCAGGCCTCGTCTACAACGGCCGCCACGACCAGATGACCGCGCAGAAAGAGGAATTCGCCCAAGGCACCACCCCCGCCACGCTGGCCGATGTGATCGAAGGTGCCGACCTCTTCCTCGGCCTCTCCGGCCCCGGCGTGCTGACGCCGGAAATGGTGGCCAAAATGGCCCCCCGCCCCATCATTTTCGCGCTGGCCAACCCCACACCCGAAATCCTGCCCGATCAGGTCCGCGCCGTGGCCCCCGACGCGATCATCGCCACGGGGCGGTCGGACTTCCCCAATCAGGTGAACAACGTCCTCTGCTTCCCCTTCATCTTCCGCGGCGCGCTGGACGTGGGCGCGACCGTCATCAACAAGAAGATGGAACTCGCCTGCATCGAAGGCATCGCAGCCCTCGCCCGCGCCACCACCAGCGCCGAGGCGGCGGCGGCCTATTCCGGCGAAAAACTCTCCTTCGGCGCCGATTACCTGATCCCCAAACCCTTCGACCCGCGCCTGATCGGCGTCGTCGCCACCGCCGTGGCGAAGGCCGCGATGGAATCCGGCGTCGCCACGCGCCCCATCGCCGACCTCGACGCCTACAAGCGCGGGCTGGACGGGTCGGTCTTCAAATCCGCCCTCATCATGCGCCCCGTGTTCGAGGCGTCCAAGGCCGCCGCCCGCACCATCGTCTTTGCCGAAGGCGAAGACGAACGCGTCCTCCGCGCGGCGCATGCGATGATGGAAGAGACGAACGACATCCCCGTCCTGATCGGCCGCCCCGAAGTGGTGGAGATGCGCTGCGAACGCGCGGGCCTGCCCATCCGCCCGGGCCGCGACGTGCATCTGGTCAACCCCGAAAACGACCCCCGCTACCGCGACTACTGGGGCACCTATCACGATCTCATGGCCCGCCGCGGCGTCTCCCCCGACATCGCGCGGGCGGTGATGCGCACCAACACCACCGCCATCGGCGCGGTGATGGTGCATCGGGGTGAGGCCGACAGCCTCATCTGCGGGACCTTCGGGCAGTATCACTGGCACCTGAACTACATCCGTCAGGTGCTGGCGCGCGGCGGTCTGCATCCCGTGGGGGCGCTCTCGCTGATGATCCTCGAAGATGGCCCCCTCTTCATCGCCGACACGCAGGTGAACCCCGAACCCACGCCGCAGCAGATCATGGACACGGTGATCGGCGCCGCCCGCCACGTCCGCCGCTTCGGCCTCGCGCCCAAGATCGCGCTCTGCACGCAAAGCCAATTCGGCAACATGGACAATTCCGCTGCCCAACGCATGCGCGCCGCGCTGGAACTCCTCGACGCGCGCGAACCGGACTTCTGCTACGAAGGCGAAATGAACGTGGACAGCGCGCTCGACCAATCCCTGCGCGACCGTCTGCTGCCCAATTCCCGCATGGAAGGCGCGGCCAATGTCCTCGTCTTCGCCTCCACCGACGCCGCCGCCGCCACCCGCAACATCCTCAAGATGAAGGCGAACGGGCTGGAGGTCGGGCCGATCCTGATGGGCATGGGCAACAAAGCCCATATCGTGACCAACTCCATCACCGCGCGGGGCCTCCTGAACATCTCGGCGCTGGCGGGAACCCCGGTCACCCATTACGGCTGATCCCGCCCGCCGACAGCGGGAAAAGGGCATATCCACCCGGTCGGCAACCCCTGCACAGGCTGCCGCTTCGTCTCGGCCCAAATACCCAATTCAACGCCTGCAACGGGCGCAAGGTCAGGTTCGGCGCACCTCCCTCTCTCCGCAGGGGGAGAGGGCCGGGGGAGGGGGCGTTGATGCAAAGCGAGTCGCTGTCAAATTTGCAAACCAACCCGCATTTCGCGCCAGAAAGCGAAAGCGCCCATGTTTTGCAAAAGTTTGCAGATTTTCTCGCCCAGTTCTGCAAAACATTTTGCCGCACCCGCCCCCTGTTTCCGGTAACAGCGTTGCGTCAAGCCCCCCCGGTCGCGTAACAAACGCCAACTCGTGGAGGAGGGCATACAATGGCATACCGCAGTCTCTATGCGAAATGGAAAGCCGATCCCGAAGGCTACTGGCTCGACGCCGCCGGGGCCATCGATTGGATCGACCGCCCGAAAACCGCCCTCAACGCCTCCCGCGCACCACTCTACGAATGGTTCACCGACGCCCGCGTCAACACCTGCTGGAACGCCGTGGACCGTCACGTCCTCGCAGGTCGCGGCAAACAACCCGCCATCATCCATGACAGCCCCGTCACCGGCACGAAACACGTCATCACCTATGCCGAACTGCAGGACCGCGTGTCGCGTCTGGCAGGCGCGCTGAAGGCCAAGGGCGTCGCCAAAGGCGACCGCGTCATCATCTACATGCCCATGGTGCCCGAGGCGCTGGAGGCCATGCTCGCCTGCGGCCGCATCGGCGCGATTCATTCCGTCGTCTTCGGCGGCTTCGCCGCCAACGAACTCGCCGTCCGCATCGACGACTGCACGCCCAAGGCCATCATCGCCGCCTCCTGCGGCATCGAACCCTCGCGCGTCGTCCATTACAAACCGCTGCTGGACGCCGCCATCGACATGGCGACCCACAAGCCCGACTTCTGCGTGATCCTGCAACGCGAACAGGAAGTGGCGAAGCTCATCGAAGGCCGCGACGTCGCCTGGCACTCCTTCCAATACGGCGTGGAACCCGCCGATTGCGTCCCCGTCGAAGGCAACCACCCCGCCTACATCCTCTACACCTCCGGCACGACCGGCGCGCCCAAGGGCGTCGTCCGCCCCACCGCAGGCCACCTCGTGGCGCTGGCATGGACCATGCGCGCCATCTACAATTGCGGCGTGGGTGACGTGTTCTGGGCGGCCTCCGACGTGGGCTGGGTCGTGGGCCACAGCTACATCTGCTACGCCCCCCTCATCGCGGGCTGCACCACCATCGTCTACGAAGGCAAACCCGTCGGCACCCCCGACGCGGGCGCCTTCTGGCGCGTGATCGCCGAACACAAGGTCCGCTCCTTCTTCACCGCCCCCACGGCACTCCGCGCCATCAAGCGCGACGATCCCGAAGGCAAACTCGTCGGCGATTACGACCTGTCGAACCTCCAAGCCCTCTACCTCGCCGGAGAACGCGCCGATCCCGATACCGTCAACTGGGCGGGGCGCCATCTCAACGTGCCGGTTGTCGACCACTGGTGGCAAACCGAAACCGGCTATGCCATCGCGGCGAACCCGCTCGGCATCGAACAACTCCCCATCAAGGTGGGCAGCCCCTCCGTCGCCATGCCCGGCTTCGACGTGCAGGTGCTGGACGAAGGCGGCCACCCCGTCGCGCCCGGCCAACTCGGCGCCATCGCCATCAAGCTCCCCCTTCCCCCCGGCACCCTGCCGACGCTCTGGAACGCCGAGGAACGGTTCCGCAAGTCCTACCTGACCCACTTCCCCGGCTACTACGAAACCGGCGACGCGGGTTACATCGACGAGGACGGCTACCTCTACATCATGGCCCGCACCGATGACGTCATCAACGTCGCGGGCCACCGCCTCTCCACCGGCGCGATGGAGGAGGTCCTTGGCTTCCACAAGGACGTCGCCGAATGCGCCGTCATCGGCATATCCGACGACCTCAAGGGCCAATCCCCCTTGGGCTTCCTCTGCCTCAACAAGGGCTGCACCCGCCCCGCAGAAGAGATCATCAAGGAATGCGTAACCCTCATGCGCGAAAAGATCGGCCCCGTCGCAGACTTCAAGCGCGCCGTCGTGGTGGACCGCCTGCCCAAGACCCGCTCGGGCAAGATCCTGCGCGGCACCATGGTCAAGATCGCCGACGGGCAGGACTTCAAGATGCCCGCCACCATCGACGATCCCGCCATCCTCGACGAAATCCGCACGGCGCTGCAGGGCATCGGACTGGCCCGCAGTTGATCTGACATGACAAGCTCGGGCTTGGACAAGCCGCCCCAAGCGGCTAGTCTGGGTCCGTGATGCACAGTACCTGCCATTTTTCGGCTTCTCACCGCCACCAAATCGGAAGAGGCCCCCGATGACCACGCCCGATCTGGCCGCCCTCATCGGCGAGAACGCCGCCCTGCGCGACATCCTCGCCATCGCCGGGCCCGAAACCACCCTGCGCATCCTGCAGCAGGTCGGCATCGACTTTTCCAGCGTCCAGACCCGCCTCACCCCCGCGCTCGCCGCCTGCGACTGGGCCTCCATCCGCGCCGAAACCCATGTCCTCATGTCCGTCGCGGGCACCATCGGCGCGACCCGCCTGCAGAAACTGGCGCAGGACACCAACGCCGCCGCCCATGCCCGCGCCATCCCGCAGATCGAAACGCTCGCCCCCGACCTGCTGGCCGAACTCGCCCACATGATCGCCACCATCGCCAGCCACCTGCCGCCGCAAGAGGCGGCTGGATGACCGCAGGCCCGCCGCTCCTCCTGATCGAGGATACGCCCTCCCTGCAGATGGTCTACTGCTCGGTCCTCACCAATGCGGGCCACGCCGTCCGCAGCGCGGGCACCGCCGCCGAAGGCCTCGCCGCCTTCAAGGACAGCGGCGCCAACGTCGTCCTTCTCGACCTCATGCTGCCCGACCGTGACGGTCTCGACCTCATGCAGGAAATGCTCACCCTGCGCCCGGAGGTGATGATCATCGTCATCACCGCCAACGGCTCCATCAACCGCGCGGTCGAGGCGATGCGCCTCGGTGCGCATGAATTCCTCGTCAAACCCTTCGACGAAACCCGCTTCCTCAGCGCCGTCGACAATGCGCTGGCCGGCCGCCCCGCCCCCCGGCGCAGCCCCGCCCCGGCACCCGGCACCGCCCCCCGGCGCAGCATCACCGCCATCGCCGCCCCCGCCACCGCCGCCGTCGGGACCAGTTTCGTCGGCTCGTCCGAGGCGATGGCAAAGGTCCATGCCAAGATCCGCTCCGTCGCCCGCTCCATGGCCACCGTCTTCATCACCGGCGAAAGCGGCACGGGAAAGGAACTCTGCGCACTGGCCGTGCATGACCATTCCGCCCGCGCGACCGGCCCCTTCATCGCGCTGAACTGCGGCGCGATCCCCACCGACCTGCTGGAATCCGAGGTCTTCGGCCATGTGAAGGGCAGCTTCACCGGCGCCATCTCCGACAAGCCCGGCGCCGCCGAGGCCGCCGATGGCGGCACGCTGTTCCTGGACGAGATCTGCGAAATGGCCCCCGCCCTGCAGACCAAACTCCTGCGCTTCCTCCAGACCTCCACGGTGCAGCCCGTCGGTGCGACCAAGCCGCGCAAGGTGAATGTCCGCATCATCTGCGCCACCAACCAAGACCCGCTGGAGGCCGTCCGCCGCGGCCGGTTCCGCGAGGATCTCTATTACCGCCTCTTCGTCGTCCCCATCCACATGCCCGCCCTGCGCGACAGGGCCGAGGACGTGATCGAAATAGCCGAGACCGCGCTGATGCGCTTCTCGGTGGAAGAGGGCAAACGCTTCGACGGCTTCTCGCCCGAGGTGGCCGCCCTGTTCCGCCGCCTGCCATGGCCCGGAAACGTGCGCCAACTCCTCAACGTCATCCGCAATATCGTGGTGATGCACGAGGGCGGCCTCGTCACCCCCGACATGCTGCCCGCCATCGTCGCCGACGATCAGCCCATCGCGCCCCTTCCCGCAGCCCTCGCCCCCTCCCAACCCGAAGCCGCCGCCGAGGCTCTGGTCGGCCGCCCCTTGGCCGAGGTGGAGCGCATGGTCATCGAAGCCACGCTGAAACGCTTCGACGGGTCCGTGCCAAAGGCGGCCCGTGTCCTCGACCTCGCGCCCTCCACCCTCTATCGCAAGATCGACGGCTGGAAAGAGGCGTAGGATGGGCAGCCTCGCCCATCCTCGCGCCCGGTAGGGCGGGGTGAACCCCGCCCTACTCGCTCACGACAGGACCCGCCGCAACGCCGGAACCTGACGCAGAACCACCAGATCCAGAACGACCGCGACTGCAATCGCCGCCCCGCCCAGAGGGAAGGCAATCCCCAGCGCCACGATCAGGGCCGCCGCCCCCCACCAGAAAGCCAGCCCCTGCGGAGCGGGCGGCGCGGCAAGGCGGAGGGCCCCCTCGGGCCGCCGCTTCCACCACATCACCAGCCCCGACACCGGCAGGAAGATCATCGACAGGCAGAAGACCGTGTTCAGCGCAAGGTTCCACGCCCCCATATCGCCCTCGTGAAAGGCGATGCCATAGGCCATCGCCTTCGCCCAAGGGGAGTAGTCGGCATAGCCCACATCGGCCAGCACATTGCCAGTGTACTGATCGACATGGATCGTGCGATCCGCGCTCGGGTCCGGCCCGTCATTCGACATGCTGTCATGGCTGATCGTCCAGACCGCCGTCTCCTCCTGCGGAATGGCCAGTTGGAACCGCCCGTCGAAGCCAAGGCCCCGCGCGAAGGCTGTCACGCTATCGATATCCACCGCACCCGTCACCGCCTGCGTTCCGGCCAGAGATCCGCTTTCCGGCAGCGGGGTCTGTTCCAGCCCCCATGGCACTTCCTTGGCCGCGCCATGGTTCATGTCGGCATGGGTCTTGTCCGACAGCGGCACCGCCTCCCATTTCTCCGCCGGGAAGGTGGACCAAGCCTGCACCATCTTGCCACCCCAGATCCCTGCCCAGCTCAGGCCGGAAATCAGGAAGACAAGCAGGATCACGGACATCCACATCCCAACCGCGCCATGCAGCGCCTTCCAAGCCCCGCGCGAGGTGAAGACGACCTTCGGCAGCAGTGTCTCGCGCCAACCCGCGCCCCGGCGCGGCCAGTGCAGCCAGATGCCGGTCACGACAAGGATCACGCCAAGGCTTGCCGCCGCCTCGATCAGCCAGTCGCCCAGATCCCCGATCAACAGCGTGCCGTGGATTTCGGTCGCGAAATCATACCAGCCCGCGCGCCACGGGAAGGTTTCCACGACCTCGCCCGTATAGGGGTTCAGGACGACCGTCATGTCGCCCCCCTCTCCCGCGACCTGAAACACGGCCACCCGATCCGCCGCCATCGGCTCGATATAGGTCCCCGCCACGCCCCCCGGCACCGCCGCCTCTGCGGCGGCCTGCAAGGCGGAAACGGCCATCGGCGCACCGGTCGGATCGACCGCCCTGCGCTCGCCGTTGATCTCGGTCATGGCCGAAATCCACAGCATGATCAGGCCCGTCACAGCCAGCATGATCAGAAAGGGAAACACGTAAAGAGAGCAGTAGAAATGCCAGCGCCACACCGTGAAATAGCGCCGTTCCGTCGCCGCGCGGGCGACCTCGTCCGTCGTGGAAACCATTGCGGTTCCTCCTTGTCCATCTTGTCCATGACACGGCCGCCGCACCGCGTGGCAGCCTGAAAGTCGCTTCAGGAAAGACGGGAAAGGGGCGGCCCCCGCGCCGGGGGCCTTTCGTCGCGCATGGCCGGAACGGCAAGGCGCATCTCGGCAAATGACAAAGCCTCGGATCGCGCAAAGCGCAACGCCACGGGCAGCGCGACGGCCTCTGCAAGGCAACCCGATTTCTGCAGATGGCAGGCCGGGCACTCCATGGTCGCATGGCCACCGCCATGCCCGGCATCGCCCGCCTCGTGGCACAGGTCCGCCAGCGTGCCACCCGCCTGCAGGAAAGCCGCCAGCGCCGCCGCCTCCGCCGGCCGCTCCACCGGACGATGCGCAGCCCCCGCCCCGGCCAAAGCAAGGCCGAGGAACAGGGCAAGCATCCCCCGCAACAGAACTGGCAATATCGCGCGCCGCATGAATGACAGCGCTAACGCATCCCACACCCGCTGATCAAGGCACCATGACGCCGCGCAGCCCCGCGCCCGCCGTCCCGTCTGCGGCACCGCCCCCGTCACAGGGCAGGGTCATCGCCCGACGAATCGCCCGACAGCCAATGGTTAACGCTGCCTTGTCCCACCGTGCGTATGCACAGTTTGCGGTACAGTTTACGGCACAACATCCGGCACACCCACTTTCCGCAAAACACGAAAACAAACGCAGCGCCCGCAAGGCCTTAGACGAATTGCTCGTTGATCAGCCGCTCTTCCAGCCCATGCCCCGGATCGAACAATATCCGATGCCGCACCCCCGGCTCCGACCGGATCTCCACGCTCGCCACCTCGCGCACTGATCCCCGGCTGTCGGCATCCGCCATCACAGGACGTTTCGCCGCTTCCAAAACCTCCAGCCGCACCACCGCCGTCTTGGGGATCAGCGCCCCCCGCCACCGCCTTGGCCGGAACGCCGCCATCGCCGTCAGAGCCAGCACATCCGCCCCGATGGGCAGGATCGGCCCATGCGCCGAATAGTTGTAAGCCGTTGATCCCGCAGGCGTCGCCACCAATGCCCCGTCGCAGACAAGCTCTTCCATCCGCACCCGGCCATCCACGATCACCCGCAGCTTCGCCGCCTGCGGCCCCGCGCGCAACAGGCTCACCTCGTTGATCGCCAGCGCGCTGTGAACCGTGCCATCCACCCCCACGGCGCGCATCCGCAACGGGTTGATCACCGCCTCCTCCGCCGCCGCCAGCCGCGCGGGCAATTCGCCGGGCTGGTAGGCGTTCATAAGAAAGCCGATGGTCCCGCAATTCATCCCATAGACAGGCAGCGCCAGCGCCTCCGTCTCGTGCAGCGTCTGCAACATGAAGCCGTCGCCCCCAAGGGCCACCACGACATCTGCCTCCTCCCGCGCCACCTGCCCATAGCGCGCCGTCAGCACCCGCAGCGCCTCCACCGCCGCCGGTGCCGTCGAAGCCGCAAAGGCAATCCGTGAAAAGGCCATCCGCCACCCCCATCCACGCGGGCCACCCCCGCCGCCCATCCTTGCGGGGCCTCCGCCGCAAACTCAACCCCCGCAAGGGCGTTCCGATCGGCGACCTTGGTTCCGATCCGCTCATTTATTTCGCACCGACCCTGTTTCGCGTCGTTTTCTTGCCTTCCCGCAAGCCGCCCTCTGCGCTAGATGCACCCCAAGCCCGCAGCAAAGCCCTTGGCCCCGCCCGAAAAGGAGAGCCCATGAACGCCCCTCACCGCGACTCCGGATTTTTCACCGAAACCCTCGCCTCCCGCGACCCGGAACTCTTCGGCGCGGTCACGCAGGAACTCGGCCGCCAGCGGCACGAGATCGAACTGATCGCTTCGGAAAACATCGTCTCCCGCGCCGTGATGGAGGCGCAGGGGTCGGTCATGACCAACAAATATGCCGAAGGCTATCCGGGCAAGCGCTACTATGGCGGCTGCCAATATGTTGATATCGCAGAAAACCTTGCCATCGAGCGCGCCTGCAAGCTGTTCGGTTGCTCCTTCGCGAACGTGCAGCCAAACTCCGGTTCGCAGGCCAACCAAGGCGTGTTCCAGGCGCTGATCCAGCCCGGCGACACCATCCTCGGCATGTCGCTCGATGCCGGTGGCCACCTCACCCACGGCGCCGCGCCCAACCAGTCGGGCAAGTGGTTCAAGGCCGTGCAATACGGCGTGCGCAAGCAGGATCTGGAACTGAACTACGATCAGGTCGCGGAACTTGCCGCCGAACACAAGCCGAAGCTGATCATCGCCGGCGGCTCGGCCATCCCGCGCGTGATCGACTTCAAGCGCATGCGCGAAATCGCCGACAGCGTCGGGGCCTATCTCCTTGTGGACATGGCCCATTTCGCGGGCCTCGTGGCGGCTGGCCTTTACCCCTCGCCCTTCCCACATGCCCATGTCGCCACCACCACCACCCACAAGACCCTGCGCGGCCCGCGTGGCGGCATGATCCTGACCGATGATGAAACCATCGCCAAAAAGGTGAACTCGGCCATTTTCCCGGGCATCCAAGGCGGCCCCCTGATGCATGTCATCGCCGCCAAGGCAGTGGCTTTCGGCGAGGCGCTGCGCCCTGAATTCGTCACCTACCAGAAGCAGGTCATCGCCAATGCCAAGGCACTGGCGGATGAACTAATGAAGGGCGGGCTCGACATCGTCACCGGCGGCACCGACACCCACCTCATGCTGGTGGACCTGCGCCCCAAAGGCGTGAAGGGCAATGCCACCGAAAAGGCACTGGGCCGCGCCCACATCACCTGCAACAAGAACGGCATCCCCTTCGATACCGAAAAGCCCACCATCACCTCCGGCGTCCGCCTTGGCACGCCCGCAGGCACGACGCGCGGCTTCGGTGAAGAGGAATTCCGCCAGATCGCCCGCTGGATCACTGAAGTTGTCGATGGCCTTGCCGCAAACGGCGAAGAGAACAACGGCGCGGTCGAAGGCAAGGTCAAGGCCGAGGTCGAGGCCCTCTGCCAGCGCTTCCCGATCTATCCCAACCTGTGATCACCTCGCTGCCGGAATGAAAACCCCGTTCCGGCAGCGACGCCCCCTCTCCGTGAACGCCGTGGTAAAGGGTTGTTCATCCTTTCGCGTGACGTTCTGCGGATGACGGAAACACCGACCATCAACCTTGTCGAACGGCACTTGGGCGATTGGGCGCGCGCGCGCCTTCCCTCGCCCTTGGCCGAATTCGTGATGTTCGTCCTGAAACAGGGCTGGGCCTGCCTCTTTGGAGGTCTCCTGCTCGCCGCCATCATCGGATCGAAACTGATCTGGCAGGCCGATTGGTCGCTTCGCCGCTATGACGCCCTCTTTCTCTTCGCCATCGTCACGCAGATTCTGTTCCTGCACTTCAGGCTGGAAACGTGGGAAGAGGCGAAGGTGATCCTCCTCTTTCACCTGACGGGAACCGCGATGGAATGGTTCAAGGTTTCGGCAGGGTCATGGTCCTACCCGGAAGAGGCGCTGTTCAAGATCATGGGCGTGCCGCTCTTCTCGGGCTTCATGTATGCGGCGGTGGGCAGTTACATGGCTCGGGTGATCCGGCTTTTCGACATGCGCTTCCACCCCTATCCGCCCTTCGCGCAGACCTTCCTTCTGGCCGCCGCAATCTATGCGAACTTCTTCCTGCACCATTTCCTGATGGATGTCCGCATCGGGCTCTTCGTCGCCACCTTGGTACTTTTCGCACGCACGCGGATCTGGTTCCGCATCACGCGGCACCACCTCTGGATGCCGCTGCCCGTAGCGGCCTTCCTCTCCAGCCTTGCCCTCTGGGTGGCCGAGAATGTTGGAACGGCCACGGGCACATGGCTCTACTCCGGCCAGAGCGTGGGCCAGATGGTCAGCCTGTCAAAGCTCGGATCGTGGTATCTGCTGCTTTACGTCTCATTCGTGACCGTGACACTTGTCGCGCCCGCCACGATCCGCACCCCGCCCGATGACCTCAGATCAGGCCCGAATAGATCAGCCCCATCCCGATGAGCAATCCGGTCAGAACCGCGGTCACCCCGCTTTGGAACAGGCCCCGGATCGGTGGCAGGCCCGCCGGCGCGACCGGGTGTTCCTGCAGATGGCGCAAGCAGACGCGATAGTCATTGTCGAAAAGCCGTTCGTCCACGTCGACGATCCCGCCCTGCCGCGCCTTGCGTTCCGCCATCGCGATCCGCCATCCCGCTGCCCGCGCCTCGCGTGGCAGGCGCCTGCGCGCATGGCCAAGCCGCGCCTCCAGCGTGGCCCCCTTGACGCCCGCATTCTCTTCCAGCAACTGGGCGATGCGGGCCGATTTCTGAAGGATGATCACTGCACTCGCTGACATATTCATGATCCTTAACCGATTGTGTCAGGATATAGGCAAGATTGGGGCAGAAAAATCGCCCATTTCGAAACAGCGCGACAGCGAAAGCGAAACAATGCTGAAGACGATCCACCACCCCGCCAGCACCGAGGCGCGTCAACCGACCCTCGTCATCGCGCATGGGCTGTTCGGGTCGGGTCGCAACTGGGGCGTGATCGCGCGGCGTCTGGCCGATACGCGCAACGTCGTGGCGGTGGACATGCGCAACCACGGCGAAAGCCCGTGGAACGCGGCGCATGACTACCCTGCCCTCGCCGCCGATCTGGCCGAGGTCATCCGCAGCATCGGCGCGCCGGTCGACCTGTTGGGTCATTCGATGGGCGGCAAGGCCGCGATGCAACTGGCGCTGACGGAGGGTGCCCTGATCCGCCGCCTCGTCGTCGCCGACATCGCCCCTGTCGCCTATACCCATGACCAGACCCGCCATATCGACGCGATGCGCGCCCTCGACCTGACGGATCTTGCGACGCGCGGCGAGGCCGACCGCCGCCTCGCCCGGCATATCGAGGATGACTCCCTCCGCGCCTTCTTCCTGCAATCCCTTGATCTGAAATCGGAAAACGGCCCCCGCTGGCGCCTGAACCTCGATGCGCTGGAGGCAGAGATGACAAAGATCGTCGGCTGGCCGGGCACGTCGGGGCGGTTCGAACGCCCCGCGCTCTTCCTCACCGGGGCCAACAGCCATTATGTCCGCCCCGAACATCGCGAGACGATCCGCGCCCTCTTCCCCGCCGCGCGCTTTGCCCGCATCCCGGATGCGGGCCACTGGCTTCACGCCGAGAAACCGCGCGAATTCGAAGAGACGGTCCGCGTCTTCCTCGACACCCCCGACCGCGCCGCCTGACCCGTCTCAACCCGGGCGGCGCATCCGGTTCAGCAGGCCATCCTTGCGGATGAAATGATGCCACAGCGCCGCGCCGACATGGGCAAGGATCAGCAGCATGAACAGAGGCTTGCCCAGTTCATGCAACTCGGCCAGATCCTCCGACGCGCCGAACCATGCCATCAGCCCCACCACCGGCACCCCGATCATCAGCGCGTAAAGCGCCAGATGCCCCAGATGCCCCGCCAGTTTCACGGGGCCCGTCACTCCGGCAGGCGCATCCGGCACCCCCCGCGTGAAACGCAGCGCGATGCGCCACAGGGCAAAGATCAGAACCGCGACGCCCACCCCGATATGGGCGATAGCCCCGGCATCATAGACCGGCGCGCCCCCATCCTCGATCGCGCGCCATCCGGTCTTTATCCAATCCTCGAACACAAGGTTCACGACGATCAGACCGGCCACGATCCAATGCAGGCCGATCTGGGTGACGGAATAACCCTTGGGTGCCATCTCATCCTCTCCGACACATCCATCCGCGTGCCATCCGGCCACCACCGAGGTCGCGCCGTCAAGCCGCGCCGCAGGGAAACACCTCCCTCTGCAACTTCAGTGATACGTCAGAGAAGACGCCTTCCGTCGCGCGCGTCAGAAGAAAATGTCATCCAGATCGTCGCCCGCCGCCTCCGCCGGCACCGCCTCGACCGCCGCCGCGGGCACTTCGGCCACCGCCGCGCCCTGCCCCGCCGCGGCCGCGGCCGAAACGGTCGCGCCGGTCACCCGATCAAAGATCGCCCGCTCCGCCTGCATCGTGCAGCGTGACCGCAACCGCGCGACAAGATCCGCCTCCGGGCTGTCCTCGATCAGCGGCAGGTGCGCCGCACCCAAGAGCATCCGACGCAAGGCCAAGGTCCCGACAAGCGCGGTGACATCCCCCAAGGCCCGGCGGAAATCGCCCAAGCGCTGCGCCGCCTGCCCCAACCGCATCGGCAATTCCCGACCGGCTGCGTCAAAGCCCTGCGCCGCCTCTGCCACCACCGAGGAAATCCCGCCCATAGTCCGGTTCAACGCCTCGGCATCCGAGATGAAACCCGACAGCGCCGTCTCCAGCTTGTCCACGCCCTCCTGCCCGGCAAGGCGGGTGCAGGTCCGCGTCTCGGCCAGATTGCCCTGCAGGCGCTGAACGATCTCGTCGCTTTCATCCGTCAGCGTGCGCAACCACTGCGCCAGTTCCCGCAGCGACCGGCCCTCCTCGCCCAGCTTGGCGCAGATCAGCACGGCATTCAGCCCCGACAGGCGCACCTGCTGCGCGATCTGCCGGATCGTCGCCTCATGCTTCAGGATCAGGTCCAGCCGCCCGCGCACCGTCTCGGCCCGCCCGCGCATCGAAACAAGGTGATGGCGCACGCGGGCAAGGCTGTCGGTCAGGCTGTCCGCATCCCCCCCGGTGCCATCCGACCCATTGCTCCCGATCTGCGAGAAATAGAAATGCCGCGCCGCCTGCATCGCCTGTTCCGCCCGCTGCCGCACGGCATCAAGGGCAGCGATGGAAATCGCGATCTCGCTATCCGCCTCGTCCCGCGCCGCGATGGCCAGATCACGCGCCAGTTCCACCAGCAGCGCCTCCATCCCCTCGCCCGCGCCAAAGGCCGCGCCCTTCACCTCGCGCACGCGTTCCAGCCGCTGCCGCGTCGAATCCCCCGACTGCAGCGCGGTGATCAGCTTGGACACCTCGCCGAAGATCGACTTCATCCGCACGGCCAACTCGCCGCTCATGCGTGTCATCTCGGCCCGGCCGTTCTGCACCTGCTGGGCAATGGCGGCAAAGCCCTTCAACGCGGGCAGAACCTGCTGCATCAATTCCTGACGCAGGTCCTGCAGGGCCTTCTCCATCGTATCGGTGTCATGGCCGATCCCGACCATGGCCTCCTTCACCTCCTGCAGGATGCCCTCCGCCTCTGAGGCCATCGACGCCAGCCGTTCGATGAAGGAATTCACTTGCGGCCGTGGCGGCACCAACCCGTTGCCCTGAATGCGCGCATTGATCGACACGTTCGAAATGGTCCGTACCACGCGGTCAAGCTCGCCGACGTCCAGCCGCACATGCCGGACAGCGGCCCGCAATTCCTCGCTATGGCGCAGGAAGGCGTCGAACTCACCCTTGATCGCGCCAAGGTTGCCATAGGTCAGCGTGATCAGGCGGCCCAGTTCGGCCCCGGTCTCGTCGCCAAGGCTGTGGTCCAACTTGGCAAAGATGCCCTCCGTCCCGCGCAGGATATCCACCCCGCGCGACAGGCTGTCGCCTGCCGCGACGAAAGTCTCCTCGGTAATCCGCAGCACCCGCGCCAGCGGGTCAGGCCCCGGTTCGGTGACGGTTGCCATCACGTTCATACCTGCACCCCCGTCCGATGCCGCCGCGCAAAGCCCATGATCGCCGCCGCCATCTTGTTCAACGGCAGGCTCTGCACGGCCGTGCCCATGCGGACCGCCTCGCGCGGCATGCCGTAGACCACGCAGGTCGGTTCGTCCTGCGCGATGGTGTGGGACCCCGCCGCCTTCATCTCGCCCAGACAGCGCGCGCCATCATCGCCCATTCCCGTCAGGATCACGCCCAGCGCATTCGCGCCCGCAGCCCCCGCAGCCGACCGGAACAGCACATCGACCGAAGGCCGGTGCCGGCTGACATAGGGCCCCTCCGCCACCGTGACGCGATAGCCCGACGGCAGGCGGCGCAGCATCATGTGACGGTCACCCGGCGCAATCAGCACCTCGCCCTGCCCAACCGTCGCGCCGTCCACCGCCTCGCTGACCTTCACTTGGCACAATCCATCCAGACGCCGCGCGAAAGCGGCGGTGAACCCGGCGGGCATGTGCTGCACGATGCAGATCGCCGGCGCATCGGGTGGCAGTGCGACAAGTATCTCGCGCAGCGCCTCGGTCCCACCGGTCGAGGCCCCGATGCAGACGATGGGTTCGGTCATCGGCACCGGACGCGTAAGGTTTGGCGCCGGCAGCATCACATCCGCCGTCAACTTGTTGCCCGGCTGCCGTGGAGAGGCCGCCACCGGCACCCTCCGCCCCCCGCGCGACTGGCTGGCCGCACGCAGCGCATCGCAAATGCGCACCTGCGCCTCGGCACGGGCCTGCGCGTCACCGGCCTGCGGCTTCAGGATCACCTCCACCGCCCCGCCTTCCAGCGCGGCAAGGCTCTGCTCGGAACCCCGCGCGGTGAAGCCGGAACAGACCACCACCGGCAGGGGCCGCTGCGACATGATCTTCTTCAGGAAGGTCAGCCCGTCCATGCCCGGCAATTCCAGATCCAGCAGGATGACGTCCGGCAGTTCATC
This sequence comes from Tabrizicola sp. M-4, assembly GCF_051132405.1. Classification (GTDB taxonomy): domain Bacteria; phylum Pseudomonadota; class Alphaproteobacteria; order Rhodobacterales; family Rhodobacteraceae; genus Paragemmobacter. Next base: position 972,081 of record NZ_CP128606.1, on the reverse strand, counting down.
GCGCATCATCCGCGCCGCCTCAAAGGCGTCGGGGGCCTGCCCCACCACCTTCAAGGCGGGATCGCTTTCGACGATCGCGCGCAGCATGGCCCGCGCGCTCGCGGAATCGTCCACGATCAGAACCCGGACAAGGGAGGAAGAGGAATCGCGGGAAAGGTCGGAGACGGGCATTTCTACCTCAGCATTTCTGGAAAATCGTGGGTTTCACCTGCCGCAGGAGGGGGTGGCGCACGATCATGCTTTCCGCATGCCCCACCAGCAGATAACCGCCCTTCGCAATATGCCCGGCAAGGCGGTCCACCACCTGCTCCTTGTCCGTGGCATCGAAATAGATCAGCACATTGCGCAGGAAGATCACGTCGACGTCGCGATCCACCGCATAGCTCTTGTCCATCAGGTTCAGATGCCTGAACCGCGTCCTTGCCCGCAATTCCGGCACGATGCGCGCCTTGCCCGCCATGCTGGGATCGTCGGCCCGCAAGAAATAGCGCGTCACCAGATCACGCGGGACGGTCGTCAACTGCTCGTCGGCATAGATCGCCGCCGTCGCACGCTCCAGCATCCGGGCGCTGATGTCGGTTCCAAGGATCGCATAGTCGAACCCCGCCCCCTTGCGCCGCGCCTCTTCCAGAACCATCGCCGCCGTAAAGGCCTCCGCCCCTTCGGACGAGGCCGCCGACCACAGCTTGAACCGTTTGCGCCCCTCGGCCCGTGCCTTGGCAAGGCGGTCGGGCAGGATATGGCCGGTCAGGAAATCGAAATGCTCGGACTCGCGGAAGAAACTGGTCGTGTTGGTGGTGATCAGGTCGATCACGCGCGGCAACTCATCCTGCGGCAACTCCCCCGCCAGCAGCTTTTCCAGATAGGCTTCGGTATCCGGCAGGCCGTATTCCACCACCCGCCGCCGCAGCCGCTGGTCGATCATCTGCACCTTGCTGGGCGGCAGGCTGATCCCGGTAAGGGAACGGATGAGCTGCCGGAACCTGTCCCCCGTCGTGGGGGTGCTGGCCATCTGCATCGCGGTCACTCAGGCGGCCTCCGACAGGTCCATCGCCACCAGATCGACCGTCGAGAACAGCCGATCAAGGTCGATCACGCTGACCACATCGCCATTCCGGCGCCCGATCCCGGCGATGGAACTGCCCGACCAGCGCAGCAGGTCCGCCTCTTCCATCGGACGGATCTCGCCATCATCCAGCGCGGTCACCTCGATCACGCGGTCGGTCTTGATCCCGATCGTCGCCCGCCCCTCGCCATGCATCAGGGTCACCACGAGGATGCGGCTTTGCGCCGTATCCTCGCCCGCCGCGCGGCCCAGAAGACTGCGCAGGTCGACCACGGGGATATTGGCCCCCCGCAGGTCGATGATCCCCAGAAGGTAACGCGGGGCGTTGGGCAGCGGGGCCACCGGGCGCAGGTCAAGGATCTCCTGCACCCGGGTGACGGGAACCGCATACAGCGCCTGATCCGCTGTGAAAGTCACGACATCCGCGCTCTCGTTCATCTTTCCCTCCTCAGGCCGCATCGCGGCGCACGAAATGTGCGTCCAGTTCGTCATTCCCGGTGCCAAGGTCGAAATCGAACCCGCCGGAGTTCTGCTGCGAACCAGCCGCAGCCTTCTTCCCGCCCGCCTTCGGAGCCGCCGCCTTCGACTTCGGCGTAGCCGCTGCCGCTGCAGAGGGCGACGAGACCGAGGCCGAGGCCGATGACACCTCCACCGTCTCATCCGTCCGGAAGAACGAGATCGCCTCGGCCAGCATATCCGCCTGGCTTGCCAGTTCCGTCGCACTGGACGAAAGCTGCTCGGCCGCCGCGGTATTGCCCTGCGTCACCTTGTCAAGCTGCTGGATCGACAGCGTGATCTGGCTGGACCCGGTCGCCAGTTCGCGCGAGGCCACCGAAATTTCGGTCACGAGGGCCGAGGTCTTCTCGATATCCGGCACGAGGCCCACCAGCATCTCGCCCGCGCTTGCCGCCGTGCGCACCGTGCTGGCCGACAGGGACGAGATTTCCGCCGCCGCCGTCTGGCTGCGTTCGGCCAGCTTGCGCACCTCTGCCGCGACCACGGCAAACCCGCGCCCATGTTCGCCCGCCCGCGCCGCCTCCACAGCCGCGTTCAGTGCCAGAAGATCGGTCTGCCGCGCGATTTCCTGCACGATCATGATCCGGTCCGCGATGGTCTGCATCGCCTGCACCGCCTCAGCCACGGCCTTGCCGCTGGTGCGAGCATCGTCGGCCGACTTGCTGGCCATCTTCTCGGTCACCGTCGCATTGTCGGCGCTCTGCTTGATGTTGGCGGCCATCTGTTCGATCGCAGCCGATGCCTCTTCGGTGGACGACGCCTGTTCCGTCGCGCCCTGGCTCAGCTCTTCCGAGGTCGATGCCATCTGCGTGGAACCTGCGGCGACGTTGCGCACCGCGTTGGAAACGTTCGACACCACCTCGCGCAGGCGAACCACCATCTCGTTCTGCGCCTTCAGCAGATCGGTGATCTCGTCATTGCCACGCAGATCCGGCGTCTTGCGCAGGTCGCCATCGGCGATGGACGAGGCCAGCGCGATGGACTGCTTCAATCCGCGCGACAGACCCACCATGATCCAAAGCGCAAGGCCAAGTGCCGCAAGAGCGGATGCCGCGAACAGCGCGATCATCACCGTCTTGGCAGAGCCAAATTCCTGCGTCGTTTCCAGACGGTTCTCTTCAACGATCGTGCGAATGATCGTCCGCAATTCGCCAAGAACCGTTGCGATCCGTGCTGATCGGTCGGTCAAGTCCCGGTGATACAGCGTATTCGCCTCATCCCCGTTTCCGGCCATCTCCAACTCGATGATCCGCTTGTTCAGGGCGTAGGCCTCCTTGTGAATGGCCTCGAGCTCGTCGATCTTGGCGAAGATATCCTCACGCGTCGTGATACTGCGCAAGTCTGCGATCAGTTCATCCACGCGCGCGGCCCCTTCATCGACCTCGCGGATCAGGTTCGGGATATGGTCCGCCGGGGCATTCGGCAGCCCGATCAGGACGCGTCCCACATTGGTACGCACCATGAGTTTCTGGGTGACAAGGTCCTCGACTTCCAGCAGCCGCGGGATGTCGCGATCCACGGTCTGGTTGTAGCGCTCATTCGCGTCGCCCAGATAGGTGACGGCCAGACCGGTCGACACGCCCCAGAGGACAAAGACAAGGCCGAAGGTGGCCGCGAGTTTGGTTTTGATGGTCAGTCTCATTCTGCGCTCCTCCAGAGCAGTCAGGCCAGCGGCCTGTTCACAAGTGCCGACAGGATGTGATCAAGATCGGGCATCAGGACGAACCCATCCGCCCCACGATAAAGCCCGGTCAGGAATTCGGGCGGCCAGGCGCTGGCCGCGGCGGGGACGGGTTCGACGATCGATGTCTCGATGGTGGAAACCTCATGCACCGCATCGGCCTCCACCGCGACGACGGCCGCCTCGCCCGCGATGGTCACATCCAGAACGAGGAAGCGCCGACGGTCATCCGCCTCCACCTCCGGTATCCGCAGGACCTGCTTCAGGTTGGCAAGGGGCACCACCGTGCCGCGCACGTTCACCACGCCCGGCACCAGAGGCCCCGCCCCCGGCACCCGCGTCACGGGCAGCGGATCAAGGATCTCGCGCAGACGCACCGCCGGAATGGCAAGGACCTGCGGGCCCAGAGACAGCGTCACGACCGTCAACTGACGGTCCTCCTTCAGGTGGTGGATCGTCATGCCAGTACCTCCTGCCGCGCAGCCGGGGCATCGCCCTGCGACCGCGACATCCCCATCAAATGTCCCACATCAAGGATCAGCGCGATGGACCCGTTGCCAAGGATCGTCGCCCCCGACAGGGCGCGCACGCCCGCGTGCAGCTTGGACATCTGCTTGATCACGGTCTGGTTGGTGCCGATGATGCGGTCCACCACGATGCCCACACGCGCATCGCCCGCCCGGACGATCACGACATTCTGTCCGTTCCCCGCCTCGCCCGCACAGTCGAACAGCTTTCGCAACCGCAGGAAAGGCACGAACCCGCCCCGCACATCAAGAAAATCACCGCTCTTGCTCGGCTTGGCCTTCTCGGGCGGAAGCTCGACGATCTCCTGCACATTCGGCATGGGCAGGATGTACTGCTCGCCCGCCACCTCGATCAGCAGCCCTTCGATGATGGCCAGCGTCAGCGGCAGGCGCAGCGTGACAGTCGTGCCCTTGCCCAGCGCGGATTCGATCTCGATCGTCCCGCGCAGCGCCTCAATGGTGCGGCGAACCACGTCCATGCCGACCCCGCGCCCCGACAGGTCGGTCACCGCCTCGGCGGTGGAAAAGCCGGGTTCGAAGATCAGCGCGAAGATCTGCCCTTCGGTCAGTTGCGCCTCGGGCGTGATCAGGCCCTTGGCGATGGCCTTTTCGCGCAGCTTCGCCGGATCCATCCCGCGCCCGTCGTCACGCACCTTGATGAGGACCTCGGCGCCCGCATGTTCGGCCACCAGTTCCACCAGCCCCTCGCGGGACTTGCCTGCCGCCGCGCGGACATCCGGCATCTCCATCCCGTGATCCAGCGCATTGCGCAGCACATGCACAAGCGGATCGGCCAGCTTCTCGATCACCGTCTTGTCAAGTTCGGTATCCTCGCCCGTCACGCGGAATTCGACGGGCTTGCCCAGCTTGTCCGACAGATCCAGCACAAGACGGCGGAACCGCCCGACCAGAGACCGCATCGGCACCATGCGCATCGACATCGTCGCATCGCGCAGCCCGCCCGGCAGACGGGTGATCTGCTCGGCCGTCGCCATCAGCGACGGGTCACGCAGATCGCGTGCAAGCTGGGTCAGGCGCGCCTCGGCGATGACCAGTTCGCCCACGGCATCCATCAACCCGTCCAGACGCTCCGCCGGAACGCGTATCGTAGCGCCGGGAGCGTCCGCCTTCACCTCGGCCTTTGCGGCAGGCGCCGCAACCGGGGCGGCGGCAACGGGAGCTGCCACCGCTTCGGGCTTGGCGGAATCGGCCTCGGCCACCACCTCGGGCGCCGCCTCTTCCACAACCATCTCCTCCGCTTCCAGCGACCATTGCGCATCGACGAAGAGGAAGACCTCCTCCAACTGCGCCTCGGTCACCCCGGCGGGCAGGTCCATCCACCACGAAATGGCGCAGGCCTCTACATCCAGACGGTCCAGTTCCGGCACGTCGGACAGATCGGCGACGATGTTCGAAGCCCCCAACGCCCGCAATTCGTCCAGCACCAGTTCAGGTCGCGCCCCCAAGGCCAGCGCCTCGCCCGTCAACTGGAACCGCAGCCGCGCCGCCCCCGTCAGACCCGCCGCAGGCGCATCCACAACCTCCACCGCATCCTCGGCACCGGTTTCGGCAGGCTTCGCCCCAAGCAGTCCGTAAAGTCCCGACAGGATGTCCTTCCGGCGACCTTCCGGATCGGGCTCGCCCTCCACCAGCCCGGGGATTTCATCCTTTGCCGCCAGCGCCAGACGCAGCAGCTCCGGCCCCACGGGCAAGACGCCCGCACGGACCTTGTCGAACACCGTCTCGAATTCGTGGATGAAGGCCGACAGTTCGGTAAAGCCGAACATCGCGCCGCTGCCCTTCACCGTGTGAAGATCGCGGAAGACCTGATTGATCAGGCCCATGTCATCGGGCCGTGACTTCAGGTCAAGCAACCCCCGCTCCAGACTTTCCAGAAGATCGCGAACCTCTTCGCGAAAGATTGCGCCCATGTCATCGGTCATCAGCCAGCCACCTTCTTGATCACGGCCAAAAGCTTGTCTTGCGTGAAGGGTTTCACCATCCAGCCCAGCGCCCCGGCCTCGCGCGCCTGCGCCTTCAGGTCCTCGGCCGAGTCGGTCGACAGAACGACGATCGGCACACCCTTGCCCTGCGGGTGCTGCCGCAGCGCCCGGATGAAGCCGAGCCCGTCCAGATTGGGCATGTTCTGATCGGTGATGATCGCGTCCACGGGGTTAGACAGGGCCTTGTCCAGCCCGTCCTTGCCATCCACGGCCTCGATCACCGAATAGCCCGCCTCCTGCAGCGTCATCGCGATCATGCGCCTGATCGACGGGGAGTCATCGACGGTCAAAACGGTCTTTGGCATGTCATTCTCTACTCATCTTGATTGGCCGTTATGGCACCGGAAAAAGGGTCAGCCCGCGACGGGATGCAGCGCCTCGCTCAACGCAAGCCGGGCCGCAAATGCAGCCAGCGGTGCATCTTCGCCCAGATCAAATGTCAGGCTGCGTTTATGGGCCTCGGCCGTGCGGCGCGCGGAAATCAGCACCTGCAAGATCGCCGCATCCGCCGAAGTCACTGCATCGGCGGAGATCTTCACATCCCCCGCCTCAAGTGCCGCGAGAAGCGTGGAACGAAGGCCTTCCGCATCACCCGCGCGCAGGTCCCCCAGCAACTCGTGTTCCGTCATGACTATCACGCCTCCCAATCCATGCCCGACCTGGCCCGCCCCGGCGCAGCGCCTCTGCTGACGGGGGCATGCGGTGTGGAACGGCAGGCATGAGGGGACTGTTAGACAAACATCCGAAAGTCAGATTGGGGCCAGATCATTGCCATGGACGCGCCTTGTTTCAGGCCCGTTCCGACCGTCTGGCAACAGGAACGGCCGGTGCCGCGGTCCTGTAAGCCGTGCAAGGCCCGCAATGACAACGGCCCCGCCACGGTCATCTAGCGGGGCCTTCGTCTTACGGATCGTGGGTTCAGCCCAGATCGCGCAGCCAGCGCATCCGCGCCCCCAGATCAGGCGCGCCAAAGGCAAGTGACCCAAGGACCACCGTCTCCGCCCCGGCAGCGCGCAAGACGGGCACCGTCGTATCGCGGATGCCGCCATCCGCAGCGAGCACGATCCTCCGCCCGGTGGCCGCGATCAGGGCCCCGGCCTCGCGAATCCGGTCCGGTGCCGCCGCGTTCAATCCCTGCCCTTTCACACCAATCGCGGTGCCCAGCAGCGTCAGCATGTCAAGCCTCGGCAGCCACTCTGCCACGCCGGCAACGGGTGTTTCCACCCGCAGCACCATCCCCGCCTTCACCCCATGCCCGGCGATCCGGTCCAGCGCCTCACCGGCCAGGGCCACATTCTCCAGATGAATGGAGATGAGGTCGGCCCCGGCCTCGGCGAACTGGTCGATCTGCGACAGCAGCACCGCGTCATTCACCATCAGATGCACATGGATCGGCAGGTCGGATGTCTTGCGCAGGCCCGCCACAAGATCAGGAAAGAACAGAAAAGCAGGCGCAAAGACGCCATCCGCCACGTCGACATGCAGGATATCGGCATGGGGCCGGATACGCGCCATGTCATCAGCCAGCCGCAACAGGTCTGCGGACCAGACCGAAAATTCCGCGATCAGCCGATCCTTCGGCAACCTCTCCATCCATCCCGCATCGGGTCGCATGTTCCTACCTCACTCCATCAGAAAATCCGAAATCGCCCTGTGCAGCACCGCCAAATGCGCCGCCTTGTCCCGCCCCTTGGGCGGCAGGTCCACATAGCCCGCACCGGGAATGCCCGCGGCAAGACCCTTTGCCAGTTCCACCGGATGGATCGCATCCTCTGCTGTGCCGCACACCAGAACCGGCAGCCGCAAGGCGGCAAGATCGGCCGCGCCCACCCCCAGCCCCTCCCGGGACATCGCGCTCAGCAGGACCGCCGTCCGCGACACCGGCGCACGCGCGAAGAACCCTGTTAGCGAGGCCAGATTGTCCGGCGCTTCCACCGCCAGTTGCCGCGCCGTCTCGGAAGACAGGAATTCTTCCCGCGCCTCGACGACGGGAAAGCGGTAAAGCAGCATCCCCACCTCGGCATTCGGCCGCAGGTTCTCCGGGGCCCCGAACCCGGCGGGCCATGCAGGGCGCACAAGGATCAGACGCGACACAAGCGACGGGTGCTGCACCGCAAGTCGCAAGGCAAGCGCCGCCCCCATGGATATCCCGCCCACCGGAACCGGCCCGCCAAGGCGCTCCACAACGGCGGCGACATCCTCGGTAAAGGCTGCCAGCGACGGCGCGGGATCGAAATCCGACGCGCCATGCCCCCGGCATTCCAGCGTCACGCGACGCAGGCGGGGATCGTCGGGAAAGGCCTCTGCCGTCTGCCGCGCATCGCCGCAAAGCCCGTGCTGAAAGATCACGGGCCGCCCCGCCCCGCCCGCATCATGGAGGGCCAGCCGGAACCCGTCCCTCTCGATCCAGCCGGTCGGCGTCACGCCCCAAGCCCCCGCAGAAAGGCGGCGACGCCCGCCGCCTCCTCGGCAGCCAGTCCATGCGTCACCAGATCCCCGTCAAATCCGGCCTCCCGCAACTTCGCCAAGAAATGCGCAAAGTCGATCACACCCTTGCCCGCGGTGGCAAAGCTTCCATTCGCGTTACGGTCCTTGGCATGGGCCATGGCGATCCGATCGCCCAGCAGATCAACCGCCTCTTCAACCAACCGCCGCCGCTCTGCCGCCCCTGCCACCTCGAACAGGTTCGCCGGGTCCAGCACGATGGCAATCGCCGGGCTGGCAAGCGCATCGATCAACCGCCGCGCCGCCCGGGCACCGTCCACCACATTGGCCAGTTCTGGCTCTACCCCCAGCCGGACCCCCCGCGCCTCGGCCAGTGCGCAGGCCTTGCCCATCTCCTCAAGCAAATCGCGCCATGCCGCAGGCGTCGAGTTGTCGGGATGGTGACGCCACTGATCCGCGGAGTCCCGCGTTCCGGTGCAAAGCGTCACCATGCCCGTCCCCATCGCCGCAGCCCGGTCGATCAGTAGGCCCAACCGCCGCAACCCCGCCGCACGCAGCGCGGGATCGGGATGGATCATGTTGTAGGTCCCCGATACCGCAGCAACCGCGACCCCCGCCGCGCGCGCCGCCGCAGCCACGGCAGCGGCCTCCACATCGCTCAGGGAGTCCGGCATCGCCGCCAGCCCGGAGCAGGCCATGTTATATTGCACAGCATCAAAACCGGCAGCCCGCGCGGCAGCCATCACCGTTCCCGGATCGCTTCCAGCAAAGGTCTTGGCAAAGATGCCCAACCGCATCAGACCGGTCCCGCCACCTGATCCAGCCGAACAGGCCGCCCTAAGCGGACGGACTCGGAAATCGCCACCATCGCCCGCACGCTTGCGATGCCATCCTCAAGATCGGCCCCCTCCATTGACGCGCCCTTCAGGATGACGTCGGCAAATCCCTCCAACTGCCGCCGGTAGAAATGCCCATCCGCCCCCAGCACCCGATGCGTGGCCCCGTCCGCCTCGCGGAAGATGTCCACTTCGGACGACTTGTAGTACCACGGGTTATAGGTCTTCCCGATCACCGACCCGTTCTCGCCGTAGATCTGGAACCCTTCGTGCCAGTCCATCCGCACCGCCACCGTCAGGTCCAGATGCCCCAGCACGCCATTGGCGAATTCCACATCCACGAACCAGCAGCGTATCCCCGCCCGGTTGGACAGCCGCGCATCCACCGCCACCATCGGCCCCGCGAAATGCCGCGCCACGTCGACCAGATGGCTGCCATGCGCCAGCATGTAGTAACGGTCCAGATCGGCCTTCGGGTTCTCCGCAGGCTTCCGCGCATGCTTCGACGTCACCATCAGCGGCTGCACCGCATCCGTCATCGGATAGCGATGCGTGCTGTCGCAATACCACGCCTTCAGCGCGACCATCGCCCCCATCTCATCCGTGATGAACCGCTTGGCCGCCTGCAACCCGGCATCGAACCGCTTCATGTGCCCGACCTGCAGCACGACACCATTCGCCGCCGCCACCCCGCGCAGGCTCTCCGCCTCTTCGACAGATACGGCCAAGGGCTTCTCGCACAGCACGTGCTTCCCCGCCTCCATCGCCCGCCGCGCGGCGGGAACGTGGAACGCATCCGATGTGGCGATGATGACCGCCTCCAACTCCGGATCGGCAAGCATCGCGTCGTAATCCGCGAACTGCTTTTCCGGCGCATGGGTCGCCGCCATCCGTTCGCGCAGATCATCCGCCACATCGCAGATCGCCCACAGCATCGCGTTCCGCGCCTTCGTGCAGCTTTCGAAATGCGCCGCCTGCGCAATCGGCCCGCAACCCAGCACACCCACCCGCAGCAGGCGGTCTTCCTTCACCGGCATGTCACTCTCCTTCCGCCGCGCGGGCCTCAGCCCCCGATCATCAGCTTGACCACCTCGTCATGGGTGGTCTCTGCGATCCGCCGCTCCCCCGCCATCACACCCCGCCGTAGCACAACGATCCGGTCCGAAACCGCAAAGATGTCCTGCAAGTTATGCGAGATGAAAATCACCCCCCGCCCCTGCGCCTTCAACTGGTGGATCAGGCTGATGACCTTGCGCTGTTCCGGCACGCCCAGCGCTGCGGTCGGCTCATCCATGATCAGGATCCGCGCATTCCAATAGACAGCCCGCCCGATCGCAACCGCCTGCCGCTGCCCGCCCGAGAAGTTGGACACCGGCGCATCCAGCCGGTTCACATGGAAATCGAGCAGCGCCATCGTCTCGCGCGCCGCTTCAGCCATCTTCTTGCGATCCAGCACCGGCAGGAACCCCCACCGCTTCGTCATCGGCTCGCGGCCCAGAAAGATATTCGCCCCGATGGTCAGGTTGTCCGCCAGCGCGAGGTCCTGATAGATCGTCTCCATCCCCCTTTCCCGCGCCTCCTGCGGAGAGGAGAAATCCACCTCCTGCCCCTCCAGCAGCACCTTGCCGGATGTGGGTTTGTAGACGCCCGAGATCGCCTTGATCAGCGTGGTCTTCCCCGCGCCGTTGTCACCAGCCAGCGCGACCACCTCGCCCGCCGCCACATGCATGGTCAGATCGCGCAGGGCGTGAACCGCACCAAAACTCTTGGAAAGGTTCCGCACTTCCAGAAGGGGGGATGCGTTACTCACTCTGCCGCCCTCCGCTGATGCGACGCTGCGCTTGATCGATCAGGACCGAGATGATGATGACCACACCCACCGAGATGAACTGCCAGAACGGCTCCACGTTGATAAAGACAAGGCCATATTGGATCACCGCAATCACGAAGGCCCCCGCCACCGTCCCAAGGATCGTCCCCGATCCGCCGAACAGGCTCGCCCCGCCGATCACGACCGCGGCCACGGAATCGAGCAGCAGCGGCTCCCCCGCCTGCGCCGCGCCTGCACTGAACCGCGCGGCATAAAGAACACCGGCCAGCCCCGCGCACATCCCCGACAGGATGTATAGCTTCAGAATATGGGCCTTGATGTCGATCCCCGCCCGCCGCGCGGCCTGCTCATTCGCCCCGATGGCATAGTTGTGCTGGCCAAACCGCGTCTGGCTCAGCAGGTAATGCATCACCAGAACGAAGACCGCCGTAATGATCACGATCCACGGCACGCCGAAGATGCGACCGTTGCCGAGCGTCGCGAAGAAGGAATTCTGCACTGGCACCGTCGTGCCACCGGCCAGCAGGAACGCGACACCCCGCGCCACGCCGAACATGCCCAGCGTCCCGATGAAAGGCGGCACCTTCAACCGCGACACGAGGATGCCGTTGATGAAACCGGGTATCATCGCCACCGCGATGGCGACCAGCGCCCCAAACAGCACCGCCATGGGCATCCCCATCCCCGGCGTCGCCCAGTTGATCACATGCGCGGCCACGACGGCGGCCAGCCCCATGATGAAGCCCATCGACAGGTCGATCCCGCCCGAGATGATGACGAAGGTTTGCCCCGTCGCCAGCAGCAGCGGCGCCACCGCAAAGATGGCGATGGAGGTGATGTTGAACGGGTTGAAGATGAAGGTCCCGCCAAAGGACATCCGGCTCCACACCTCGAACCCGATGATCAACGCGGCAAGGAACAGCCACGCCCGCAGGTCCGCGATCCGCTGGATTGTGGTCTTAGCCATATCGGCATGGTCGGCAGGCGGCGAAACATGCCCCCCGGGAGACGCGCCCGTCTCAGTCTTGGCGTCGATTGTCATGCATCAGCCCTGTCTTCGGCCCCGAAGGCCCCTTCGAAGCGCGCCCCGGGGACAAGGCCCCCGGGGCGCGTCGTCACTTGCGGATGACCCGCCCCCGCAGGGGCGCCCGGCTCATTCCGAATAGATGTACTTGGCGACGTTCGGGTCGGTAACGTTGTCTTTAGTGATGATGGTGAATCCTGTGCCGATGTTCACAGGGATCGAGTTGCCCGTCAGATGCGCGAATGCCGACACCACACCGAAATAGCCGATCTCGGCGGGATGCTGCGCGATGGCCACATCGACGAGCCCTGTATTCAGATTGTCCACGATGGACCCCGGCGCATCGAAGGCCACGACCTTGACCACGCCGCTCTGGCCCGCCTGCTGCACCCCGTTCGCCGCGCCCAGCGCCGAGAACAGGTTCGCCCCGAACACGCCCTTCAGATCCGACTCCCGCGCAAGAACGCCCTGCAACTGCGAGGCGGCCTTGTTCGCGTCATTGTCGTTGAACTGCGTCTCCAGCACGGTGATGTTCGGGAACTCTTCCGCCATCGCCTGCTTGAACCCCGCCTCGCGTTGGTCGGTGGTGGAAATGCCCGGCTTCACGTTCGAAACGAAGACCTTGCCCTCGCCCCCGATGGCCGCAGCCAGCGCCCGCGCCGCGATCTTGCCACCCAGCACGTTGTCGGACGCGATATAGGCCAGCGGGAAATCGGCATCGCCCGCGCCGGTCTGATACTGGCCCGTGCCGATGAAGGTATCCACGGTGATCACCGGGATCCCCGCATCATGCGCCTTGCGCAGCGGCTCGATCAGCTGCGTGGTGTCGGTCGGTGCGATCAAGATCGCATCCGGCTGGCGCGCGATCACGGCATCAAGCACCGGAACCTGCGTCACGGGGTTGAAGTCGGGCGCCCCTTGGAACACCAGCTCCACGCCAAGCGCATCGGCAGCCGCCTGCGCACCCTTCTGCATGGTGATGTAGAAGGCATCGGTGGTCAGACCCGGAATCAGCGCAATCGTCAGTTTGTCATCCTGCGCATGGGCAGCACCCATACCCAGCGTCATCGCGACGGATGCGGCGGCGGCCGCGCCCAGAATCGAACGGCGTTTCATGCTTTCTCCTCCCGTAAAGGCACTCCGGGCCGCTCCTCGGTCAGACCGTGGCCTTCGTTTCAAGTGCCAACAGAGAAGGCCGGTTGCGCCCCGAGGTCAAGAGAAATTTTCTTCTGCAATTTCTTTCTGCGTATGCAAACGTTTTCAGGCAGATGCAGAAAACTTGTCTAGGATGGCCTGCGCCGTGGCTGCATCCGTTACCAAAGCATTGATCAATCGGGCACGTGCCGCCCCGATGATCGACTCCGCCTTTGCCTCCCCCGAGGCGACGCCGATGCACAGCCTCGCCTTGCGCAGTTGCTCGGGCGAGACGGCGATCAACCGCTCCGCCCCCTCCCAGTCGATCGGAGTGCCCTGCACGTCGAAGTAGTGTCGCACGACATCCCCCGCCGCATCTACAAGCATCTGCTCATCCGGGGTCGCGACACTTGCATCGGGGGCGTTCAGCGCATGGGGAAGCCCCACGCCCACCACCGCGACATCAATCCTGTCCCAGAGGGCAACGGCCTGTGCGATCCCCGGATCGGCCAGGAAACTCTCACGCGCCACGGCGCTTGGCAGAACCGGAGCATGCAGGAAAAATGCAGTCCCACCAATCTGTTCCGCCGCAACGCGGGCGAATTCGTTGATCTGGAAATGCGCCTGATGCTGCGACATCCCCCCCGTGGCGGGCACGACCAGAACCCCCGGCATCGGCGGCAACCCCGCCTCCAGCACCCCCCCGATCGCCCGTCCCCAACCAAGGGCAAGCACCGCCCCCGGCGCCATGTTCGCCGTCTTCAGCATGGTGCCCAGCGGGCCGGCCAGCGCCATGCCCCCACCACCGGGGGGTGATTCGATCACCGCCACCCGCCGCAGGCCCAAGGCACGCTCCAACGCCGCACCCAACGCATCAGGCACCACCAGATCGCGCACCTCGATCCGCACGATCCCCTCGGTCCGCGCCCGCTGCAACAGGCGCGAGATGGTGGCGGTGGACAGGCCAAGCTGCTTGGCGATCTGCACCTGCGGCAGGTCGGACTCATAATGCATCTTGGCCACCATATGCATCAGGGCACGGGTTTCGCTGGCCTCTGGCGTCAGGGTTTGAGACAGATTGCAATTCCTTTCTGCAACGTGTTACAGACCCTCGTCACCATAGCATCTTGCCCCGATCTGGCAATCGCCATCATGGGCAGGGTCGGGCGTGGCAGCGCAATACTCCCGCGCCCCGGCGCTATGCAAAGGAAAAGGTCAGGGTCCATGGCAGGAATGACGACGGCAGAGCGCCGCGGTTATCAGATGATCTGTGGCGACGAGGGGGCGATGATGGTCATCGCCTGCGATCAGCGTGGCGGGATGCGCACCCTGCTCGCCGACACGCCCGAGGCGCAATCCGCTGTCGGCACCGACATTCTGGGCGACACCAAGATCGACATCGCCACCCACCTTGCACGTCATGCCACTGCCGTTCTGGTCGATCCGGTCTGCGCCCTGCCCAAGATGATCGACGAAGGCCACCTGCACCGCTCCACCGCGCTTCTAGTCGGACTGGACGACTCCGGCTATGCCAGCACGCCCGAAGGCTATCGGCTCTCGAAACTTGTCCCCGGCATCAGCGCGCGGCGCGTGCGCGAACTCGGGGCCACGGGCGGCAAGATCATGGTCTACCTCCGCTCCGACATTCCGGCGGCGAACCTCCACAACCTGCACCTCCTCGAACAGGTGATCGAGGATTTCGCATCCGAAGACCTTCTCCTCGTGGTGGAATTCCTCACCTATGCGCTCCCGGACGAAGACAAGGCACGCCACGCCGCGGCGCTCCCGTCCCTGATCGAGGGCGGCAGCCGCCTCTGTCTCGACCTTGGCGCGAAACTCCTCAAGATTCCCTTTCCCGGCACGGCTCAAGCCTGCGCCAACATCACACGCATGGCCGGCGAGGTGCCTTGGGCGGTCTTGTCGGCGGGCGTGGACCATGCGACCTTCCTCGGACAGGTGGAGACAGCCATGGCCAACGGCGCATCGGGCGTGATCGCGGGGCGCTCGCTCTGGAAGGATTGCATCTCGCTTGACCGCGAGGTCACGCGGGAACGGCTTACCCGCATCGCCCTGCCCCGCCTGCGCGAACTTCAGGCCGTCATCGGGCGGCACATGCCGCGTCGCTGACATGATGCCGCGCACCGCCATCGGCATCGACATCGGCGGCACGAACATCCGGGCGGCCCGCATCGCCGCGGATGGCACGATCCTCGCGCGCCGCACCGTCCCCACGGACCGCGACCCGGAAGGATGCCTGCAGATATGCCTCGACCTTGTCGCCGCCCTGCGCGACGAGACGACCGCCGCTTTGGGCGTCGGTGTTCCCGGTCAGGTGGATTTCTCCAATCAGCTCGCGATTTCTGGGGGTTACGTGGACCTGTCCACGATCCCCTTCGCATCGCGGCTTGGCGAAGGGACAGGCCTCCCCGTCACAATAGACAACGATGCCAACATGGCGCTCGTGGGCGAGTCCCGCTGCGGTGCCGCACGCGGTCTTTCCCATGTCGTCCTGCTGACCATCGGCACCGGCATCGGCGGCGCGATCCTCGATGACGGTCACCTCCTGCGCGGGCGCGGCACGGCGGGGCAACTAGGCCACCTGATAGTGGTGCCCGAAGGTCGACGCTGCGTCTGCGGCAGGCAGGGATGCGTCGAAACCGAAAGTTCCGGCACCGCCTTCGGCATCCACCTCTTCGAAGCCGGCCTGCCTGTCCATCTGCGCGTCGAAGACCTGCTTCATCGGCAGGCAACCGACCCGATCGCTGCACGGGTGCTGCGGGCTTGGGCGGCACCGCTGCGCCAAGCCATCGACACGCTGATCACCACCCTCGCCCCCGAGGCGGTGCTGATAGGAGGCGGCGCCGGAGCAGCAGCGCTTGCCGCTCTGGAAGGCGTGCCCGCCGCCAGAAGCTGGTTCGAAGGCCCGGTGCGCGCGGCGGCCCTTGGCGACGATGCAGGGGTCACGGGCGCCGCTCTCGCCGCCTTGGGCAAGGGGCGGCGCGCGGTCCTCGTGAACGGGGTTCCCGCCTCCGGGAAATCCGGGGTCGCTGCCGCGCTTTCGGCGCGGACCGGCTGGCCCGTCCTGTCGCTCGACACGGTCAAGAACCCCTTCCTCACCGAATTCGCCCCTGTAGACCGCCCGACCAACCGGCGCTTCGGCCTTGCCGCCTACAACGCCATGTTCGACATGGTCGCCCAGCACGCGCCCGATGCCACCATCATCATCGACGCATGGTTCGGCTTTCAACCGCCTGATATCTTGCGGGCGGGCATGATCCGCGCGGGGATCTCGCAGGCGGTGGAAATCTGGTGCCACGCCCGCCCGGCCATCGTGGCGGATCGCTATGCACGGCGTGTGGGCACCCGTCCGGCTGGGCATCCCGGTCTGGATTACGTCCCGGAACTGGAACAACTGGCGACGCGCGCACGATCTCTCGGCATGTTCCCGTCGATAGCCGTCGACACAGAGCAACCGCTTGATGCATCGGCACTTGAGACGGAAACAAGGTTGCGCCTTTCCGGGGCCTGAAAGCCCTGTATCAGCGCCCCCGCACCTTCTCGGCGAAAGCGCCGAAGGCAGGAAAGGCCCGGACCAGACGGAAGAACACATGCCGCGCGGCGCATTTCAGGCTGTGCGCAAAGCGGCTTGGGGGCGTGTAATAGAAGCGGATGAAGTTCATCTGCACGGGCTGCACCGCACATGGCGTCACGGGGGCCGACGTCGCGCCATCGGTGCGCAGTGGAAAGAACCATTCCTGTTCCGGCCAGACAAAGGCATCGGGCCACGTCCAGCAACCGTTCTGGATGTATATGTCGCGGCAACGCTCTGCCAACGGCCGGTCGGTTGCCAGAGCGCGCGACCGGGGGCCAAGCCGATGAAGATGCTGCTGCATAAGGAGGGCGGCCTTGTCGCTTACATACCCCGTCACCCAGATCTTGAAGCCAAGGCGTTTCTGCACCGCCTCCACCGCCCGAAAGACCTGCACATGATCCTCATGCCCGTACTCGCCCCATGGATTGTGCGTCACCACCGTGTCGATCCCGGCCAGATGCTGCTCCAGCAATCGGCAAAGCTCTGAAAAATTGCGCCGATAGCTGGCGAGAACCGCTGAATGTAGGCCAAGAGGCAAGCGCCGCGGTGCCAAGCCCTCGGCGATCTCTTCCGGATTTGGCCAGGTCGCATGATTGAACATGCTGGCTTCGGTCAGGCATAGGTTCTCGACCCCGTTCAGGGGAAGCGCCGAAACGGCCTTGCGCCGCCCCGTAGAGAAGACGGGTTTGCCTGAAAGATCGCCGTAACAAACTATCGTCTTACGCGCCGATGCCAGAAGCGAGCTGGCCCACAACACCTCATCATCCGGATGCGCCACGACGACTGCGCAACCAGAGGAAGGCTGGAGCCCGGTGATGTCATTCTGGATGTCCGCCAATTTCCGTCCTCACGATCCGTAATTCATTTTAACCCAAAGGCCTGGCGGGCCTGGCTGTCAACGCGCGCCAGAAGAGCGGTCAAAGATAGCATCCCCAGGCAAGGCACGCTCAGAGAGCCGGGGCTTTGTGTCTGGATAGCGCGGAAGCCGGAAGCTTTCCGCCACAACGTCCAGCAAGAGACCCGGCAAAAGGACCTGCGGAACAAACTGCCGGAAACATCAAGCCAAGCCCACATGCTGCAAGGATCGATGGGACCGGACCTGCCAACCACTCGCCTCCGTTCAAACCTTGCCTCCGATCGAGGCCAACCAACCGTCGCAAGGTTATCAACGCATATGACCGCGCGATCAACGTCAATTAACCGTTCGTCCTGTAGGACCCTGCAGGCCTGGCAGTTCCTCGAAGACTCGCACATTTCTGCGCCACACCGCCGACTAGGCATTGCCCTGGTCGGGCGACCATTACGGGCGGCAGGATAGGCAGGGACAGTCTATATGCAACTGCCAGAAGTCTGCATCGGCCACGCGCCCCTAAAACCGCGCCGTGCCCTGACGTCTTGCGATCCGAGTGCATCACGGCTTCGTCAGCTTTTCCAGTTCAACCGGCACAGTCGCGTTCCGGGCAAGGGATCAAGGAAGAGGCCTTTCCTGCACGGCCAGACAGTCGAAGGGTGCGGGTTGCAGAATGGCGACGACATATGAAGTCATCTTCCTTGGCACTCTGCCGAAGATCGATACAACGCAAGGCAACGAATTCGCCGAGAATGCGGCAGGTATCCTTGGAACTTACGGAACAAGCACCAGCCCACTCAGCGGACAGGTGCGTACGCTGTCGGCCAACGATACGACCGAAGACGAGGACGAGACATATGACACCGACAACAGCGGTGGCTATGACACGTTCCGCATAAACGGCGGCGCGTCGCAGAACTTTGATGCTGTCGCGATCTACAACGCGGTCATAACCTACGCCGACGGTACGACTGCGACGATCACAGCAACGGTCTTTCAGGATGTCAACGGCAACACCTATCTGGCGCCGGAACTGACCAACAACAGCGATCAGGTCGCCTTGACGGCAAAGCCGATTCTGTCGCTCAGCCTGAACAGCGTTTCCACCGCCACGGGCGACATGGGTGTCGAAAGGGTGGCGGGGGACTTCATCTCATCGGTTGATGGCACCTCCGGCGCAGATACCATGAATGTGGGCTACACGGATGCGCAGGGGGACAAGGTTACCGACGGCAACGACTACATCGCCGCAGGAAGTGGAAATGACAGCGTAAGCGCCGGGGGCGGCAACGACACCGTCGATGCCGCGACCGGCAATGACACGGTCTTCGGCGGTGCCGGTGCGGATTCTATCAACGGCGGCGACGGAAATGACGTCATCGGCAACTGGACCAGTGACGACGGGAACGACACGATGCGTGGCGGGGCCGGAAACGACAGTATCATCGGTGGGGCTGGCGATGATCTTGTCTATGGCGATGATGGGGACGACTCTCTTTTTGGCGGGGCCGGAAACGACACGCTGTTCGGCGGGGCCGGAAACGACATGGCCGGCATCACCGATGACCACAACGGCGATGTCTATGACCTTGGCGAAGGTGCGGGGGATCAGGACGCCGTCTGGTTCGCGAATTTCGCCAGCGCGAATGGCGTGAATGTCAATTTCACCGGCAATGACGCCGCGACCTACGCATTTTCAGGAGGTATGGCGAGCGGCAGCTTCTCCGGGGCCGAAATCGTCGGCGGAACCGAGAACAACGACACCATCAACGCTGGCGCGGATTCGGATGGGCAGACGATCTACGGCCAGGGCGGGGCCGACAGGATCATCGGGGGGTCCGGCAACAATACCATTTTCGGCGGGATCGGCGCAGACAGCATCGACTCCGGGGCCGGGACGGACTGGGTCTATGGCGATGACGGCAACGACATCCTCTACTTCGGAACCGGCAATGACAATGTCTTCGGCGGCGCCGGCGATGACCTGATCGACGATCTGGCCGGGTCACAGGCCGGCGCGTTCAACGACTATGTCGATGGTGGCGACGGCAACGACACGATCTTTGTCGGCGGAGGCAATGACACCGTTCTGGGGGGGAACGGGAATGACATCCTGCAGGGAGAGGATGGCAACGACAGCATCGATGGCGGGTCCGGAAGCGATTCTCTGCTGGGTGGGAATGGCAATGATACGCTGATCGGAGGCGGCGGGGCGGACACGGTTTCTGGCGATGTCGGAGATGACGTCATCGACCTGACCGCAAGCGATCAGGCCGCCGACATGGCCTATGGCGGGGATGGCAACGATCTCATCACCTCGCGCACTGACCTCGAGGGAGGAAGCGATTCGCTCTACGGCGGGGCGGGACGCGATACGTTGGTGGCGGGGGCCGGAGACTTCGTCGACGGCGGGTCGTCGGGAGACGATTTCGACACGCTGGACCTGAATTCTGCGCCTGTAACCGGAACGACAACCGTCACCTTCTCGGGAACCGGGGCGGGTACGATTTCCAACAACGGTCAGACCCTGACCTTTACCGAGATCGAGGCGATCCGGGCAACGGAAGGGGCTGACAACATCAATGCCAACGCAGATACGGGCGGCATGACCATAGCCGCCGGTGCCGGCAATGACTCGGTCTTCGGCGGGTCCGGACGGGACAGTTTCTCTGGTGGCCTTGGCAACGACTCCATGCAAGGCGGTGGCGGGAACGACACGCTGGATGGCGGTGCTGGCGATGACAGGCTTTTTGGCGGAACGGGCGCGGATCTGATCGTTGGGGGTGCTGGGGCGGACAGCATCCTTGGTGGAGATGACAGCGACACCATTTTCGGCGGCGCAGGCGACACAATCGTCGGCGGCGAAGGCGGAACCGACAGCGACTCGCTCGTGCTGAATTGGGCGGATGTGCAGTCGATCAGCTATGGCAGCAACGGCGAAAGCGGGACGGTCACCTTCACCAATGCATCGGGCGGTGGACTCCTGACCTTCAGCGAGATGGAAGCAATCCGCTATACCGGCGCGATTGACGGAACGGCCGGGAACGACGTGATCGCTGCAGGCGTCACCGATGCCGAAGGAGACCAGATCGACGGGGCGGATGGCAACAACGACACTGTGAACGCTGGTGCCGGGAACGACTCGGTCAGTGCCGGGGCAGGAAACGATCTGGCCTATGGCGGAACAGGCAATGATACTCTCTCTGGCGGAGAGGGGGCCGACACACTTGATGGCGGGGACGGCGACGATACACTCATAGGTGGCGCCGGGGCGGACTCCCTCGTCGGTGGTGCGGGCCGGGACACAGCGGATTACAGCGCCTCTTCACAGGGCGTGACGGTCAATCTCCTTACCGGCACGGGCAACGGCGGCGATGCGGCCGGTGATACCCTGACCGGCGTCGACAATGTCGTGGGGTCTGCCTTCGGGGACACGCTGACCACGCATAATTCGCAAGGCAACCTCTTCGGCGGGGCCGGGAATGACACGCTCTATGGCGGGACCGGGAACGGAGACGCGCTTTATGGTGGCGATGGCGACGACCTGATCGCCGGTCTCGCCGGGGCCGACAGCCTTTTCGGCGGGGGAGGACGCGACACCCTGATCGCCAGTGGAAATGACACGGTCGATGGCGGCGAAACGGGTGACGACTGGGATATCCTGCGCGTCGGCGCAGGAGCTAGCATTACCTATGCTAATGGCAACAGCGAGGCGGGCACGATCACGCTGGCCGATGGCAGCACGGTGACCTTCTCGGGGATCGAACAGATCGACAGTGTGGGGGTTGTGGACGGCACGAACGGTGCCGACACCTTCGGCTCGGGTTATGCCGATGCACAGGGCGACCAGATCGACGGAACAGATGGCGCTAATGACGTCATCGCCGCCGGAGGCGGGAACGATCTGGTCCTGTCCGGTGCTGGGAATGACAGCATCGATGCTGGCGGCGGGGAGGATACTGTCCGGGGCGGCATTGGCGATGACAGTGCCCTGGGCGGCACCGGAAATGACCTTCTTGAGGGCGAGTCGGGCAACGACAGCCTATATGGCGGAGACGGCGACGACACACTGGTGGGCGGGACAGGGAATGACGTCCTGTTCGGCGGAGACGGGAACGACAGGGCGGTCTTCTCCGGCGACGTGACGGATTACACCTTCGACCGCGGGCCGAATGGCGAATTGGTGGTGACCTCGGGCCCCGGAGTATCGGATGGCACCGACGCGCTGAGCGGGGTGGAATTCGCCAGTTTCAACGGTGTCACCTATCGGGTGATGACCGGGGATGAGGCAGACAACCAGACGCTTCAGGGCCCTGCGGATGGCATCCCCGTCCTTGTCGTCGCCTATGGCGGCGCGGATTGGGGCGGTGGGCATGCCACGAATGACGTGATGTTCGGCGGAGACGGATCCGACACGCTTGACGGCGGCGACGGCGATGATCGGCTTTCGGGCGGGGCCGGCGACGATCTGCTGCGCGGCGATGGCGGGAATGATACGCTGACTGGCGGGGCCGGTGCGGATACATTGCGCGGTGGGGCGGGGGATGACCTCCTCGCAGGGGGCGAAGGCGCGGACGTCATTGAACTGACCGGTGCAGGCGGATCGGACCGGGTTGCCGGCTTCGACATGACGGTGGTGGATGGGCGCACCGTCGACCAGCTTGATGTGTCGGAACTGACGAACGGCAATGGCGATCCGGTCACCTGGCAGGATGTGACGATCTCCGACACCATGGGCGACGGCAGCGGCGATGCGGTCCTCACCTTTCCGGGCGGCGAGCGGGTGGTGCTTGAGGGGGTCTCCGTCCAGCAGGCCAGTGGCAAGGCGAGCCTCTATGCAATGGGAATCCCATGCTTTGCCGCCGGGACACCCATCCTGACACCCGAAGGTTGGTGCCGGGTCGAGGATTTGGCGACCGGGCAACACGTCCTGACCGAGGCCGGACCAAGCCGCATCATCTGGGCCGGCGCGCGGCATCTGGATGCTGACGACCTGACGCGCAACCCGGATCGCCGGCCCGTTCACTTTCCCACGGGTGCCATCGGGAACAGCCGCGCCCTGCGACTTTCACCGCAACATGCCGTCCGCATGCGCGATGCCAGAGGCGAAAAAGTTCTGGTCCGCGCCCGCCATCTGGCCCAAATCGGTTTCGGCGGGGCGCGTATTTCACACGGGGTGCGCGAGGTCACCTATCATCACCTGCTGCTGGAACGGCACGGGATTGTGAATGCCGCCGGGGCAGCGGCAGAGAGTTTCTACCCCGGCCCGCAGGGATTGCGGATGATGGACATCTCGGCGCGGATCGCGATCGCCGCCGCGATCGCGTCACAGGTCTGCGGTCATCCCCTTCCCGAACACCGGCTTGCAGAACTGTATGGCGCGAGAATCCACCCCCTGCTCACCCGCGCGCAGCTTGGCACTCTGTCGGTGGCACCTTTCGTAGCACCTGAAACGATCCAGAAACGGCAGCCTCATTTCATCCATGCTTGGCATGCGGTCGATGTGACCAATTAACCGCTCCGGGTTACGGTCCTTGAGTTCTGGATAAGGCATCACGTATCTCATCAGCAAAAGCCATCTGCACTAATGGGCGGCACAAATCCGTTATGGATCAGATACTTCTGCGCAATAAAGGGGATGGATGGTGCTGCAAGAGAGGATTGAATTCTTCACACTACCTTTAAAAACAGATACTTACGTCCATAATTGTTACATTGGTGCGAGCTGACTTTTGTAACGGTCGTGGTGCGTGCTGACCACGATTGCACTGGACCCGTCGAATGACAACCATCGTGAGTCGGTTTGGTCCAAGGCTTCAAGTAGTCTCCAGACTGCCTCTACATGAACACTCAAAGAGAATTCGGATTCGACAGATCAGCCAGGCGGCAGCCTTGGAGTTGCAATGATGATAGACGCTTCGCGCAAGTGAAGCGACCTGACGAGCGGGACCAACAAACCGTAGACATTTTTCCTGAAAGAATGTTCCTTCAGCAGAAAAGCGGGTTTTCGAGGCGGATTTTCGTGAACGTTCAACAGCATAAGAAACTTACCGACGAAATCTGGGAGATCGCGAAGCGTCTGCGAGGTCCGTATCGCCCACCGCAGTATCGGCTGGTAATGCTACCTATGGTAGTCCTGCGCCGTCTTGACTGCGTGCTGGAAGATAGCATTGACCGGGTTCATGATGAGCATATGCGCCTCAAGGCGGCTGGCACGAACGAAAAGGCGATGGAGAAGATGCTGGCGCGGGTTGCGGACCCCAAGCGCAAGCAGCCCCTCTACAACACCAGCAAATACACCTTCGCGCGCTTGACCGCCGATGCCGAAAGCATCGCGCCGAACCTCGTTGCCTATATCAACGGCTTCTCCCCCACGGCCCGCGCGATCTTCGAGAAGTTCAACTTCGCCGAGCAAATCCAGAAGCTCGACGACAGCAACCGCCTGTTCAACATCGTCCAGCAGATGGCGACGGTGCCCCTGCACCCGAACGAGGTGGACAACCTCCAGATGGGCTACCTGTTCGAGCATCTGGTGATGAAGTTCAACGAACAGGCCAACGAGGAGGCAGGGGATCACTTCACCCCCCGCGAGGTCATCGAACTGATGGCGAACCTCGTCTACACGGGCGAACAGGACGTTTACAAACCCGGCATCTACCGCACGATCTATGACCCGACCTGCGGCACGGGCGGGATGCTCTCGGTCTCGGAACAGCACATCCGCGCGGGCAACAAGGCCGCTAACCTTGCCCTCTACGGGCAGGAATACAACGACGAAAGCTGGGCGATCTGCTGCTCGGACATGCTCATCAAGGATGAAGAGACCGACAACATCATCCTTGGCGACACGCTGGGCGACGGCAAAACCAAGGACGGTTTCGAGGGGCACCAGTTCCACTACATGCTGGCGAACCCGCCCTTTGGGGTCGACTGGAAGGACCAGAAAAAGGTCGTCGAGAAAGAGCACAAGGAGCTTGGCTTCAAAGGCCGCTTTGGCGCGGGCACGCCCGACATCGACGATGGGTCGCTGCTGTTCCTCCAGCACATGATTTCCAAGATGCACCGCAGCCCCGATGATCCCGACACCCCCGGCGACGGGTCCAAGATCGCGGTGGTGTTCAACGGCTCGCCCCTCTTCTCTGGCAGCGCGGGCGGTGGGCCGTCCAGCATCCGCCGCTGGATCATCGAAAACGACTGGCTGGATGCGATCATCGGCCTGCCGGATCAGCTTTTCTACAACACCGGCATCTACACCTACGTCTGGATGGTCACGAACCGCAAACCGGCTGAGCGGCGCGGCAAGGTGCAACTGATCGACGGCACCCTGTTCGCCGAGCGGATGGACAAGAGCCTGAACAACAAGCGTAACCGGATCACCGAAGATCAGATCGCGCACCTGACCCGCATCTATGGCAACTACCGCGACGGCGAACAGGCCGAGGTGGTGGTGAACAAGAAGACGGGCGAACGCGAAATCCGCACCGTCTCGCGCATCTTCAAGAACCACGAATTCGGCTTCCTGCGCATCGTCGTGGAAAGGCCCCTGCGCATGAATTTCCAGACCACGCCCGAACGGATCGCGCGGCTGCACCTACTGGATCCCGACACGCACCCGGTCGGGACCATGCGTGCGGTGGTCGAGGCGATGGATGCCAGCCGCCTTTACATGGACTTGGCCGAGTTTGACGCAGATGTCGTCGCAGCCGCCGCCGATCTGGACATCAAGCTGTCCAAACCGGATCGCAAGACGCTGTGGCAGACCATCGGAGACAAAGACCAGAAGGCCAAGGAATGCATATGGGTGGGCAACCGGCCCGAACCTGACCCGGATTTGCGCGACACGGAAAACGTGCCGCTGCCCAACTGGACACAGCTTCCCCTGCCGATGCCCTTTGGCCCCGATCCGCAGAACAAGTTGAACGGCGCCTTGGTCAAGCTGATGACCCCGGCCATTGATGCCTATATGGCCGCCGAGGTGCTGCCACATGTGCCCGATGCCTGGGTGGATTATGGCCGCACCAAGGTTGGCTATGAAATCCCGTTCAACCGGCATTTCTATGTCTACAAGCCCCCGCGTGAATTGGACGAGATCGAGGGCGAGATCGAAACGCTGGAAGGCGAGATCGCCAAGCTGCTGGAAGGGCTGGCGGGATGAGCTTTGTCGCACGCCCCGGCAACAGCCCGACGTGGGCCGACGACCTGCCAAATGGCTGGACCGCTGATTGGGTAAAGTGGTCTGTCGCCTTCGCATCCACCAAGCCCACGGACGAAGACACCGAGAAGCTGCCCTATATCTCGAACGAGGATATCGCCTCTTGGACGGGCAAGATGCTCAAGGAGGCCCCCGAACCTGCCGACAAGGAAGGGCGGGTGTTCCAACGCGACGACGTGCTGTTCAACAAACTGCGTCCGTATCTCGCCAAGGTCTATCATGCCGACTTCGACGGGATCAGCTCGGGCGAATTGTTGAACCTCCGGTCCTCGGATCGCGTCCTGCCCCGGTTCCTGTTCCATGTTCTGTCGTCTTCGGCCTTCATTGACACGATCAACGCCGAGACGTTCGGCACGAAGATGCCCCGCGCGGATTGGGAGACGGTCGGGCATCAGCCCTTGCCCCTTCCGGACCTTGACACCCAGCGGCGGATTGCGGGGTATCTGGATGACAAGACGGCGCGGATTGATGCTCTGATCGAGAAGAAACGGGCACTTCTGGACCGTCTGGCCGAGAAACGCCAAGCCCTCATCACCCGCGCCGTCACCCGCGGCCTGAACCCCTCCGCCCCCCTGAAAGACAGCGGCATCGACTGGCTCGGTAAGGTTCCGGCGCATTGGGAGGTGAAGAAACTCAAGTATCTGACCCCTAAGGTGAGTGTCGGGATCGTTGTAACTCCTGCGAATTGGTATGCGGAAGAAGGCACCCTGGCACTGCGTGGCCTCAATATCCGGCCCATGGGTTTTGACTTGCAAGAAACACGACTTATCAGCGACGAGGGGCACGAGTTTCATGCCAAATCCCAGCTTCACGAAGGCGATCTGGTTTCAGTCAGGACAGGCGATCCGGGGACGACTGCTGTTGTTACAGAGGAGTTTGACGGCTGCAACTGTATTGACTTGGTAATCATCCGCAGGCCCGTTGAGATGTTGCCTAGATTTCTTGGCTGGTTCCTGAACAGCAGCGTGGCCAAGGTGCAGTATCAGCTTGGCTCGGAAGGGGCGCTGCAAGCACACTTTAATGTCGATACGTCAAAGGAAACGCTGGTCGCGGTGCCCTCAGTTGATGAACAGTCTGCAATAGTTGACCACCTAGAGGCATCCTTACAGGCCCATGATGAGGCTGTGACCAAGATCACAAGTAGCGTCGAAAAGCTGACCGAATACCGCGCCGCCCTCGTCACCGCCGCTGTGACGGGCAAGATCAAGGCGCTTCTCGTTGCGGATCACAAAGAAAGTGCTGCGCCGATGCGGGTAATTCAGACGCACTAAGAAATCAGTTGGAGGTGTAACATGGCCGACGTTTTTCATGAAGGAATTGAAGCCCTAAAGGCACGGGTCGAGGCTAGTGGCATCGTGGGTGCCTGGTCCGAAGAAGCTGGCGGAAAGCACGTTTTTCGGTCGCGTGAGAAGGGCATTTTGAACTATTGGCCCGCTAAAGGCACTGTCCAATATCAGGGTGTCCCAGCGGCACAAGCCCCGCTTAAAGCGATCCTTGCAGATGGCGCACCCGCCGCACCCGTCGCAGCCGCTAACCCGGTCGATGCAAAGACCAAGATTTTCGTGGTCCACGGTCATGACACGCAGGCGTTGGAACAGCTTGAACTGATCCTGCGCAGGCTCGGGCTCGACCCCTACATCTTGCAGAACAACGATGGCGGTTCCAACACGATCATTGAAGCCTTGGAACAGCAGATTTATCATGAAGCCACCTTCGGCATTGTCCTGATGACGCCCGACGATTTCGGCTATCCCAAAGCAAAAGGCGACGATGCGACACAGCCCCGCGCA
This sequence comes from Tabrizicola sp. M-4, assembly GCF_051132405.1. Lineage (GTDB taxonomy): Bacteria > Pseudomonadota > Alphaproteobacteria > Rhodobacterales > Rhodobacteraceae > Paragemmobacter. The sequence continues at coordinate 944,574 of NZ_CP128606.1, read as the reverse complement.
CGTCAGAACGTGATCCTTGAATTAGGCATGGTGCTGGCGTCACTGGGGCGCAACCGAATGGTCATCCTCAAGAAGGGTGCATTGGAGACCCCCAGCGACGTTGATGGCGTTCTGCGCTTGGAGTTCAACGATCACGTCAAAGAGGTTGCCGTAAAGCTCGCCCGACGCATGAAGGCCGCTGGTATCGAGATCGACGATGGCCTGATCGCCGGTTGTGGGGCATGACAGGATGGCGGGGCACAGCGAAACAGCCTTCGAGATTGCGATTGAACACGGGCTGACCGCGCACGGCGGATATGCGCGGCGCTCGCCTGCCGATTTCAACGAAGACCTGTGTCTGTTTCCTGCCGATGTGCTGGGGTTCGTCCGCGACACCCAACCCCAGAAATGGGATCAGCTAGAGGCGCTGTTGAAGGCGCAGACGGCGGATCAGGTGTTGTCTGACCTGACAAAGGAACTGGCCACCAAGGGCACGCTGCACGTTCTGCGCCACGGGTTCCGGTGCTACGGCAAAACGCTGCGGCTGGCTTATTTCCAGCCGAACACGGGCATGAACCCCGAGACGACCGCGCTTTACGCCAAGAACCGGCTGACGATCACCCGGCAGGTGGCCTTCACCTCGGTCAAGAAGGCCCCCGGTGGCAAGGCCAAGCGCTGCATCCTCGACGTGACGCTTGCGGTGAATGGCCTGCCGGTTGCGACCGCCGAGTTGAAGAACCCGCTCACCGGCCAGAGGGCGGCGGATGCCAAGACACAGTATGAGCGCGACCGCGACGAACGCGATCTGATGTTCAAGTTCAAGGAACGCGCCCTTGTCCATTTTGCCGTGGACCCTGACGAGGTGTGGATGACGACGCGCCTGAAAGGGGGCGAGACGTTCTTTCTGCCGTTCAACAAGGGGCACAACCGGGGGGCTGGCAACCCGCCTGTCGATGGCAACTGGAAGACCGCCTACCTGTGGGATGAGGTCTTGGCGCGGGATAGCCTTTTGGACATCCTGCAACGCTTCATGCACCTAGAGGTGAAGGAAAAGAAGATCGCCACCGACCGGGGGCCGAAGACCGTTCGCAAGGAAACGATGGTCTTCCCCAGGTATCACCAGCTTGATGCGGTGCGAAAGCTGGTAGCCCATGCCAAGGCACATGGGGCGGGGCGGAACTACCTCATCCAGCACTCGGCAGGGTCGGGCAAGTCTAACAGCATCGCATGGCTGGCGCACCGTCTGGCGGGGTTGCACGACGCAGCGGATGCCAAGATTTTCCATTCCGTGATTGTGGTGACGGATCGCCTTGTGCTGGATCAGCAATTGCAGAACACGATCTACCAGTTCGAGCACAAGACCGGAGTGGTGGAGAAGATCGACGAGAACACGCAGCAGCTTGCCCGCGCGATCTCGAACGGTGTGCCGATCATCATTTCGACGATCCAGAAGTTCCCGTTCATCGCGCAGGCGCTGCGGACCCTTGAACAGAAGGGGGAAGACCTGACGCTTGCGACAGCGGGCAAATGTTACGCCGTGATCGTGGACGAGGCGCATTCGTCACAGACCGGGGAAACGGCATCGGCGCTGCGCGGGATGCTGAACCGGGATGGGATCGAGGCGGCTATCGCTGCCCAGCTTTCGGACGTGGAAGACGAGAACCTGACCGAAGAGGCAAAGCGGGCGATCCTGCGGGACACGCTACGGCGGGGCCGCCAACCGAACCTGAGCTTTTTTGCCTTCACGGCCACGCCGAAGTTCAAGACCAAGGCCATGTTCGATGAACCGGGGCCGGATTGGCAGTCGCCGTTCCACGAATACACGATGAAGCAGGCCATCGAAGAGAGCTTCATCATGGATGTTCTCAAGAACTACACGACCTACAAGCGTTTCTACGGACTGGTGAAGCAGATCGAGAATGACCCGCAGGTGCCGAAACGGGCCGCTGCCAAAGTGCTGACCCAGTTTCTGACACTGCACCCTCATAACATCGAGCAGGTCGTGACGATCATCGTGGAGCACTTCCGCGCGAACGTGATGCACGAGATCGGCGGGCGGGCAAAGGCAATGGTTGTCACCGGCTCGCGGCTTGAAGCCGTGCGCTACAAACTCGCCTTCGACCGATACATTGCAGAACGCGGCTACACAGGCATCAAGTCGCTTGTTGCATTCTCGGGCACGGTGGAAGACCCGGCCATCCCGGAAAGCGCGTATACCGAAGTCGGAATGAACAACGGGCTTCCAGAAGCGGAACTGCCCGAAACATTCGACAGCGATGAATTTCGCGTCTTGCTGGTCGCGGAAAAGTATCAGACTGGGTTCGATCAGCCGCTTTTGCAGGCGATGTATGTGGTGAAGCGTCTAGCGGGAGTGCAGGCTGTCCAAACGCTTTCCCGCTTGAACCGAATGGCACCGGGCAAGGCCCGCACTTTCGTTCTCGACTTCGCCAACGAGGAAGACGAAATCTTCAAGGCGTTCAAGCCCTACTACGAAGATACGCCCATGGGCGAGAGCGTGGACCCTCAACGCTTGAACGAATTGCAGCACAGGGTGTTGGAGTGGGCGATGTTCACAAGGGAAGATGTCAGCTCATTCTCTGTTGTTTGGTATGGGAAGAAGAAGGACCACACAGCTAGCGATCACCGCACGATGAACGCCATACTGGATCGCGCTGTTGACGCATTCCAAAGGCGTGAAGAGGAGGAGCGTGAGGAGTTCAGAGGGCAGATCACTGCATTCCGAAACCTTTATGCATTCCTGTCCCAGATCATTCCATATCAGGACAGCGAACTTGAGCAGTTCTACTCGTTCTGCCGAAATCTGATTTCCAAACTGCCGCCCCCCGGCGATGGGTCATCGTTCACGTTGGATGACGAAGTTGCACTAAAGTATTTTCGCATTCAGCAAATGACCCAGGGATCAATCAGCCTTGATGATGGCGAGGCTGACCCACTGAAAGGCCCGACCGATGTGGGTTCAGGGGGCAGGAAGGATGAAGAAGTTGGGCTTAAAGACCTCGTTGAGCGGTTGAACGAGCGTTTCGGGACGAGCTTCACTCGTGCCGATCAACTCTTTTTCGAGCAAGTCCGCGAAAGTGCTGAGGGCGATGAACGCATTGTCGAAGCCGCACTCGCCAACAAATATGATAACTTCGCCTCATACCTTGAGCGGATGCTGGACGAGCTGTTCATCGACCGTATGGACGGCAACGAAGAGGTTTTTTCGAAGGTCATGAGTGATCAACCCTTTCGGGCAGCGGTTCATAAGGGTTTGGCAAGGGAGCTTTATGAGCGTATTCGGGGTGCTCGGAGGCATTGAGTGCCGGGGGTAGGCTTCGCGGCCTTCTATTCAGCCGCTGCCATGCCCAATCCCGAAACACTTAGCCGGACTTAACTCACACCTCCCCAGCCGCCCGGTCGATCTCCCTCTCCATCCCGTTCGACGCGATCATAGAAATCGCGCACTGGTAGTTCGAAGTTTGCACCGAGTGCCCGCTCGACCACCACTGCCTGCGCACAAAGTGCATCGAGAAGCTCCTTCGTCGCGAAGCCAGGAGCCGCAGTGGCGATGCCCTTCGCCATTTCCTTGATCTGTGCCTCCACGCGACCAATCTGGGGCTTCTTGAACCCAAGATCACTCGGAAGCAAAGATAGGTCCTCTCTCGTGAGGTCCTCGGCGAACTCTGCCCGGCCATGTCGAAACGAGAAGCGGTGCGTGACGCGGCGATCCATGAACACTGGAACGACATCGTAGAGCGGCGCCAAGGTCACAGTGCCTCCCCTGTGCATCAGGGAGCCGTTCTTCGCGTGATTGTCCGTGTTGCCGACGAGGAGGTTGAAGAGCGTCTGGGCGAGAAAGTCGCGCAAGAAGATCGCCGGCACGGTTGCGCCCTGCGCGATCCTTCCGATCGCAGCAGCACAAAAGCGGTTCTCGTCGTTAAAGCTGTCCCGTTCGTATTTCAGTGCCGGAGGCAGGCCAAGGGCCTGGCAGAAGTCCTCGGTGTGCAGCCGAGCAACCAGTAGGTCATCGCCTTCCCTCTGGACAATCCGATCGAAACGGGTCGACAGCAGTGCATGAATGCGTCGTCCATCGACAGTCAAACCGAGGGCCTCGCATTGTGCGGTCTTGATCCCACAAGCTTCGGCCGTCTTGAGGAGCGCTACTTCATGACGGGTAACATCGGGATCCGACGCAGGCGAAACCTTCAGAATGTGCGTCGTCGGCGCGCGCGATCCCGGCCGCGGAATGAACAGGGTTTCATTGTGCTCGACGACTGCGATCTTGCCCTGGACACCAGCGACCGGTGACGGATCGCGGCCAAGATCGGGAAGCCGCTGATGCAGATGAAGTGAACGAGCGATTTCCCGGATGCGGGCGTCATCAAGCGGTTCGTAATCTCGCGGGAGACGACCGGGAGTTTTCCCGGGCCCAGATCCTTGCGGAGTGATCGAAACTGCCCCGGGACAGTCGGCCCCCATCTGGAAGAGCAAACCGCCCACATCCCCACGGTCTAACCGGTAGCTATCGAGCACCCGCTCCAACTGCGGGCCCTCGAACAGCAGATTTGCGAAGTAGCCGCGACAGGCTGCGTCTGCATAGGGCTCAGGGCGCGCTGGGAGGGCCAAGGAGAGCCTCTGCGAGGGTCCGGCACCCTCCGCATAGGTGAAGGTCAGAGACTGGTCTTCCCGGCGCTCCAGCAGGCCCACCGGAGCGTCATGCCCTTCGATCCAGACATCCATCCTCATGCGCGCGGTTCCGCAAGGATATCGATGCCGAGAGCCGCACAGAGCCGGAGGTAAGTCTCCAGGGTGGCCGTGGTGTTTCCGCGTTCGATCTTGGAGAGGTTGCCCTGGTCAACGCCCGCGATGCTGGCGAGATCACCCTGCTTGAGGGCGATTGCCTCACGGCGTTCCCGGATCAGCATGCCAAGGTCATTGGGTGTTGTGATCTTCATCGGAACCCCACTTTTGGCCTGAGAACCAAAATTACCTTAAATTGCCCTCTCGGCAAGCGACTTTTGGCTACTCAGCCAAAACCGTAGAGCGCAACCCGAAACGGGTCCTGATTTTGGCTCTGCGGCCAAATCTAAGCCGTCTGTGGGCGTGGGCGAAAAAGAATATTGCCATTCCTGCGACAACCCAACGCCGACCCCGCTATAATGGGGACACCACGTTCCATCGCCGGTTTACGACATGCTTTCTGTGCCCCTGACATATCGCGAAGCCACCTCACCCGCGCACCAAGTCGAGTTCCGCCGTGAAGATCTTCGCAGGTCACAGGCGCGACTTCAGAACCGTTACGCTCTCGTTCCGCGGATCAACCTGAAGCAGTTTCTCTGCAAAGCGGTTATCGATTTCGTCGAAGTGGAGATCGTGACGAAGAACAGCACCAACTTCCCTGCTATCCGGCGATGGATATCTAGTGCTCTCAGTTTGCCGTCGCCGTGGTGCGAGCAGGTGGGTGGCGAAAAGAACTCTGCAACTACCTTTCACATCGTCATCCATGATCCGCGGATCGCTGACCTCGAACGACTTGATGGTGCCATTGCGAAAACTGCTGCTGGGCTTGCGCAGCCGACCAAGATCACGAAGCTTGAGATCAGCATCGATTTCTATCCGCATTCCGGCAGCGAAGAAGATCGCCTAGCGATGTTCGGGGTTCTCCAGCGCACATACATGCCATCGAAGAACGTCTGGACGAAGAACCGCGACCATCCGCGTTTTCAGTGGAGCGAAAAAGAAAAGCCGACTTTTTTCCTCCCAAGCTCGATCAAGCGTAGATTACACCATCAGCTTTCACCGGAAGCTGCCTTTCTCGATTCCACCGTCTACTACTGGGAAAAGACAGGCCCGGCATCGATCCGCATCCAGAACAAGATCACGAACAATCGGAACAAGGACCGTTTCATTGCGCTGCCACAGGAAGACAAGCGTGCCAGGATCGAAGTCACGTTGACCGGAAGTGCCTTGAGTGAGCTCAAGCTGCGCACCATTGCAGATCTTGCCCGCTTCAGCTTCACCAAGCTCCAGGGCGAACACTTCCACTTTGCGCTGCCAACCTTTGTGGATCGTGCACGACTTTCACAATATCAGAAAGTCCAAGAAGCCATCAACCTGCGCGACCGGGAAAGCTTCGCGAAAGGTGGTGTGCTATGTCTCGAACGCCTGCGGGACGTCAGAGAGGAATGGTTCAAGAGGGTTGGCGAACTGAAGGCTAGAGGGATTACGCCTAGCCTCAGACGAATGGGCAAGGGAGATCGCGGCACAACGGTCGCATACGTGGCGCTGAATGAGATGGTGCGGACAGCTTTTCAGGAGTTGGGGCGCAGGATCGCGCGACGTGAGCGGAGGTCGTGATAGGGTAGAAGAGTGGATGGGGTCGGGGGCCGCGCCGGCTTTTCTCGTGGGCGTATGAAGGTAAGATGGGAATGGGGAGAGTTGGGGTGTGTGTAAGAGGGGGAGTAAGGGGGATAGGAAGCGGAGAGGCGGAGGAGAAAGGAAAGTAAGTGGTGAATTATGTAGTTATCAGGGGTATTCGCGCTGAATGCCGTGAAGAACCAACGTTGCAAGGCCGTTTCTGACTGGCGCCGCAAACTGAACGCCTAGAAAAACTTGAAACGCGATTTCTGCGCGATCTTTTCCGAAGTGCGCTGAAACCAGAGAAACCGGACGGGGAACGCGCTGTTTTCTACTTCTCGTCTTCAAGCGCGTAGGGGTGAAGATCAGCGAAGATGGGAGGTTTCGAGCGTCCCCGTATGGCTGGGCCAGAAGGCATCCCCATCGACACCTCCACCTTTTCCTAAGACTTCGACTTCCCCATGCGACCCGCTCCCCTGGGGATGTCGAGCCATTCCTCGTCGGATGCAAACAGAATGTCAGTGACAGCCCAAGCACGACAACTGCATATGCGCAGATAGCTACATAGCTTTTGCTGGGCGACAGGTCCCACACCTCCACGTCGACCTTCTCCCCGATGACAACCTGCGGGACATCGAATAGCCTCGTCCCATGTCGACGTCAGACTGGACCGATCTTGAGAATGACACGCTGATCGCGGGTTACTTCGCGATGTTCGACGATCATCTGTCCGGTCGTCCCTTCGTGAAGGCTGAGAGACACCGCGCGTTGGCAGAGGTGCTGTCGGGACGGACGGCGAAGTCGATCGAGTATAAGCTTCAAAACGTCAGCGGGGCACTTCAGGCTCTCGGGTATCCGTGGCTGAAAGGGTATGCACCCGCGAACAATTTCCAGATGTCTCTTGCGGATGCGGTAGCGCACTGGTTCGACGGTCATGCAGACTGGACGACACGTCGTCACACTTCGATAAGCAGCGAACTGAGAGATCCCGGCGAGTTGTTCGTGGGTCCACCACCAACGCTTTCGAACCGTCCACCCCCGCGGGATCTGGAGAAGATGCTCAGGGTCGCCCAAAAGTTCGACGTCGCTGGGAGGGATGCACGGAACCGCGCCCTCGGACGGGCGGGTGAGGAGCTGGTGGTTTCGCGCGAGCGATCGGTTCTTCGGTCCTGCGGACGAGCAGATCTTGCTGCGAAAGTGCGCTGGGCATCCGAGGAGAAAGGTGATGGCCTCGGCTACGACATTGAAAGCTTCGCGCCTGATGGCCGGCCTCGACTGATCGAAGTGAAGACCACCAACGGTTGGGAGCGCACGCCCTTCCACATCACTCGGAACGAATTGGAGGTCGCGGATGAACGAAGGTCAGAATGGTGCTTATTCAGGCTTTATGAGTTCGCGACCGAACCGAAGGGCTTCGAACTCTACCCGCCGCTCGATGCACATGTGAATTTGACGGCGCTCGCATATCTGGCAGGGTTCCACTGAGCATGCCGGTAAAGAGGCTCGGTGGATAGCCCAAGTTGTTCGCTACGGGCGGAAAGCGGACGGTCGGGTGAGCGGTGAGAACATCTTTCAGATGTGCCTATCGTCCTCGAATGTTAGGCCGCCGTCCACATTCCACCCGCCTCATTCGAACGGACACACGCGCGGATGAAACGCATTCCTGCAAGTCCGTCCTCGGCGGTAGCCAGCGCTCGCGTCGACGCCAAGCTCTTCCCTTCGATCAGATCCGCCGCATCGGCGTATAGAGTTGCGAACGCCTCCAGATAGCCTTCGGGATGGCCGGACGGTATGCGGCTTGGCGTTTGGGTCAAGCCGTCACCGCGGCGCAGCAGGCGGGTCGTGTCGCCAAGCGGGGTGAATTTGAGCAGATCGGGGTCTTCCTGATCCCATGCCAGCCCCCCCCTTTCGCCGGCGATGCGGAACCGCAGCGCGTTCTTGGTGCCGGGGGCGATCTGGCTTGCCCAGATCATCCCCTTCGCGCCGCCATGGAAACGCAGAAGCACCGCCGCGTTGTCATCCAGCCGCCGCCCTTGTTCGAAGGCGGTGAGGTCGGCAAGAACGGCCTGCAAACCAAGCCCTGTCACGAAGGTCGCAAGGTTGACGGCATGGGTCCCGATATCCGCGATGCAACCGCCCTCGCCCGACATGCGGGGATCGGTGCGCCAGACCGCCTGTTTCTGCCCGCTCTGTTCAACGGGTCCGGCCAGCCAATCCTGCAGGTATTCGACCTGCACGTGACGCACCGCCCCGATCGCGCCTTCGGCGATCATCCAGCGCGCCTCGCGCACCATCGGATAGCCGATATAGGTCTGGGTCAGCACGAAGGGCACGGATGTTTCGGCTGCCAGCGCGGCCAGTTCCTCGGCCTCGGGAAGCGTGGCGGTCATCGGCTTGTCGCAGATCACCGCAATTCCGGCGCGCAGGAAGGCGGCCGCCACCTTGGCGTGTAGGTGGTTCGGCGTGACGATCGCGACGGCGTCGATCCCGTCAGGACGGGCTGCCTCGGCCAAAGCCATCTGCGCGAAATCGGAATAGCTGCGGTCGGGCGCAATGCCGATATCCGCCGCCGAAGCCGCGGCCCGTGCCGGGTCGGAGGACAGCGCACCTGCAACCAACTCCCACCGCCCATCAAGCCTTGCGGCCATTTGGTGGACCCCGCCGATGAAGGCCCCTTGTCCTCCGCCGACCATGCCCAGTTTCAGTGTCATGACCGGATCCCCAGCATTGCGTCCAGCACCACCTGATCAGCCCTCCCGCCTGCGAAATCGTCGAAGGCTTGCCCCGTCACCTCGATCAGATGACGGGCGATAAAGGGCGCACCCTCAGCGGCACCCTGCGCAGGGGATTTCAGGAAGCACTCCCATTCCATCACTGCCCAGCCGCGATAGCCGTGCTGGGTCAGACGCGTGAAGACGGCCGGAAAATCCACCTGCCCGTCGCCAAGACTGCGGAAACGTCCGGCCCGTTCGGCCCAGGGCGAGTAGCCGGAATAGACGCCCTGCCTTCCGTCGGGGCGGAATTCGGCGTCCTTTACGTGGAACGCCGAAATACGGTCGTGATAGAGGTCGATGAAGGCCAGATAATCCATCGCCTGCAACAGGAAGTGCGACGGGTCGTAATTGATCCGCGCGCGGGGGTGTTCGGCTACGGCGGACAGGAACCGCTCCCAGCTTGCGCCGTCAAACACATCCTCTCCGGGATGGAGTTCAAAGCCGATATCGACACCCGCATCGTCATAGGCATCGAGGATCGGGGTCCAGCGGCGGGCAAGTTCGGCGAATACCGTTTCAACCAGTCCGGCAGGGCGCTGCGGCCAAGGATAAAGATAGGGGAAGGCCAGCGATCCGGTGAAGCTGACCGTTCCCGAAAGCCCCAAACGCCGCGCCGCCGTTGCGGCCTTTGTCACCTGATCGACCGCCCATGCCTCCCGTGCGGCAGGATTGCCCCGCACCGTTTCGGGCGCGAAGGCATCGAAGGCCGCGTCATAAGCGGGGTTCACTGCAACCAACTGGCCTTGCAGATGCGTGGACAGTTCTGTGATGGCGACGCCCGCTTCGGCGCAGATGCCCAGCACCTCGTCCGCATAGGTCTGGCTTTCGGAGCAGAGGTCCAGATCGAACAACCGCCGATCCCAAGACGGGATTTGCACGCCCTTGTAACCCAGCCCTGCCGCCCAGGCCGTGATCGCAGGCAGGCTGTCGAAGGGTGCATCATTCCCCGCGAATTGCGCCAGAAAGATGCCCGGACCCTTGATCGCGCTGCCCGTCATGCCGCCCTCTCTGACAGCATGGTCAGGGGCCGGATCTCCACCGGACAAGCCAGTAGACGGTCAAGCTGCGAAAACAGCGGTTTCAGATGCGGCATCGCCAAATGCGCGTCCAGCGCCGCGCGGTCGGTCCAGTTCTCGTAAAAGACGAAGACGCAAGGATCGGCAGCATCGACGTGGAAGTCGTAGTTGATGCACCCCGCCTCGGCCCGCGTCGGCGCGACCTGCGCCATCAGCAGTGATGCCAGTTCCTCGCGCGTTTCCGGGCGTGCGGTGACGGTTCCGATGATCGTATACATGGTCAGCTCCGCTTCTGGCTCAGGGCCACGGCAAGGATGATGATCGCGCCCTTGGCGATCAGCTGCTGGCTGAACTCCAGCCCCATTAGGATCAGCCCGTTGTTGATCATCCCGATCATCAACGCGCCGACGATGGTCCCGATGACCGTCCCCTTGCCTCCGAACAGGCTTGTCCCGCCAAGGACGGCTGCGGCGATGACCGAAAGCTCATCCCCTTCGCCAAGCTGAAAGCGGCCCGATTGCAGGCGTCCTGCGTAAAGCATCCCGGCCAGTGCAGCAGCGCAAGAGGACAGGACTAGCACCTTGAACTTGATACTGCGCGTGTCGATTCCGGAATAGCGTGCGGCCATTTCGCCCCCGCCCGTCGCCAGCACCTTGCGGCCAAAGCCCGACCGGCGCAGCGCGACATGACCGACGCCCGCGATCACCGCCATCCAGAACATCAGGACCGGGATGGGGCCGACCGAACCGCCACCGAAGAGCCAGGAATAGCCGGGGGACAGGATTGGCACGGCCGCCGTGTCGGAAATCCACATGGCCACGCCCTTGGCGATGCCCATCATGGCAAGTGTCGTCAGGAAGGACGGAATTCCGATCCGCGTCGTAAGCCAGCCGTTGAACATGCCCACGGCAAGCCCCGTTGCCAACCCGGCAAGGACGCCACCAACAGGCCCGGCGACGGCGATCGCCATGGCAACCGTCACCGTGGTCAGCCCCGCCACCGCGCCCACCGACAGGTCGATCTCGCCCGCCGACAGCACGAAGGTCATGGCCACCGCCATCACCGCGATCATCGCGGTCTGCCGCACGATGTTCAGCAGGTTGTTCGGGTTCAGGAAGCCCTTGTCGTTCAGCGTAAGCGCGAAGACAACAAAGATGACCACGAAGCCGATATAGATGATGTTCTGCCGCCAATTGGCGAAGAATGCCCCGGCCGGGGCGGTTGCTGCCTTAGCCATGGCTGGCCTCCTTGATGGTCAGGGCTTTCTGGATTTCGATCTGAAGGCGGCGCTCGGCCGCTTGCAGGCCATGTTCGGGGTTCGTCTCAGAGGGATCGTCCAGTTCGGTGCGGTCCAGCATCTGGTGCGCCCGGCCATCCGCCATCACGAGGATGCGGTCGCAGGCCGTCAGCAGTTCCGACAGCTCCGAGGAGATGACGATGACGGCCTTCCCCGCCTGCGCCAGGTCCCGCACCAGACGGATGATTTCGGCCTTCGACCCGATATCGATTCCTGCCGTCGGTTCATCGAGGATCAGGATTTCCGGCTCCGTCGCCAGCCACTTTCCGATAACCACCTTCTGCTGGTTTCCCCCCGACAGCGTGGACACGGCATGATCACGGCTTGCCGTCTTGATCGACAGGCGGGCGATCATGTCTTCTGCGATGTCCCGCACGCGGGCACGGTCCACGAAGCCGCGCGGCGCGATGCGCCCGATCACTGACATGACCATGTTGTCGGCAACGCTATGGGCCGGAATGATGCCCTGCGTCGCCCGCGCCTCGGGAACCAAAGCGATGCCATGGGCCACGGCGTCGGCGGGGCGGCGGATCGCCACCTTCGCGCCCTTGATGCGCATCTCGCCCGAAACGGAGGGTTCGATCCCTGCGATGACGCGGGCCAAGGCCGACCGGCCGGAACCGAGCAGGCCCGCCAGTCCCAGCACTTCCCCCCGATGCAGCGCGAAGCTGACGTTTTCGGGTTTGTGCGGGCCGGTCACGTTCGACAGTTCCAGCAGAACCTCGCCCCGCGACACGTCACCCCGGGCCACATCGGCCAGCCCTTTGGATTTCTTGCCGACGATATGCTCGATCATTACGTCGATGGGCAGGTCAGCCAGCGGCGCGGTGATGACGTGTTTGCCGTCCCGCAGGATCGTGGCGCGGTCCGCGATACGGGCAATTTCGTCCATGCGGTGACTGACATAGATGATCGCCACGCCCTTTGCCTTCAACTGCCGCAGAAAGACGAACAGGCGCTCCACATCCGACACCGAGAGCGCGGTCGAGGGTTCGTCGAGGATCATGACGCGGGCATCCTGACTGATCGCCTTTGCAATCTCGGTCAGTTGCTTCTGCCCGGCCCCCAGATCGCCCACCACCGCGGACGGATCGACCTCGACCTGCAACATGTCGAAAATCGCCTGCGCACGCCGGACGGAATCGGCATCATCAATCATCCCGCGCGCATCCCGCGCCTCGCGCGTCAGGAAGATGTTCTGCGCCACGGTCAACGTCGGGATCAGCGACATTTCCTGAAAGTTCATTGCGATGCCCGCCGCCCGCGCCGCTTCGGGCGAGTGGGCGGCCAGTTTCCGGCCACCAACCTCGATCTCGCCCTCCTCCGGCACGTGAACGCCGTTCAGAACCTTGAGGATGGTGGACTTCCCCGCCCCGTTACCGCCAAGCAGGGCGTGAACTTCACCGGCAAACACCTCGAAATCCACACCGTCCAGCGCGCGGATGCCGCCGAAGGATTTGGAAATCCCCGTCATCCGCACGGCAACCGGGGCGGGGGCGGTCATTCCACCCGCTCCCACTTGCCGGTTTCACCCGACCGCAGCAGGGCTTCGGCCACCAGTTCCGTCAGCAGACCATCCTCGAAATTCGGGCTAGGCTGCTTGCCGCTGGCAATCGCGCTGAACAGGTCGAAGCATTCGACGATCTTCGTTTCCGAATAGCCGATGCCCAGACCGGGGATCGGCCACAGACCGCCGCCATAGGGATGCGCGGGGCCGGTATAGACCGTGCGGAACCCGCGCGCGTCGGCGGGATCGTCGGCAAACATCACCTGCAATTCGTCGCGGCGTTCGTAGTTGAAGTGGATGGAGCCCTTCGTCCCGTGGATTTCCAGCGTGATGAAGTTGTTGCGCCCCCACGCGTTGCGCGTGGCCTCCAAACTGCCGATGGCCCCGCCCTCGAAGCGCAGCATCGACACCACCTCGTCATCCACATCCACCGGAGCACGTTCGGCATCGGCGGATTTCTCGGACGCGCCCAGCTTGTCCACCCCGCCCTGCTGGATGGGGCGCGTCGTGACATAGGTCTTGGTCATGGCGATCACCTCGGCAATGGGACCGACGAGGTAATGCGCAAGGTCCACCACATGGGTCCCGATATCCCCCACCGTGCCGGAGCCCGCGATCTTCTTCTGAAACCGCCAGGACAGCGGCCCGTTCTCATCCGCCGACCAGTCCTGAAGATAGGTGCCGCGGAAGTTCAGGATGCGGCCGATGCGGCCTTCGTCGATATATTTCTTGGCCAGCGCCACGGCGGGCGTGCGGCGGTAGTTGAAGGCCACCATGTGGATGATGCCTGCGGCCTTCACCGCCTCGGTCATCGCGCGGGCCTCTTCGACCGTCCGCGCCAAGGGCTTTTCGCAAATGATGTGCTTGCCCGCCTTCGCCGCCGCAATGGCGATCTCGGCGTGGACATTGTTCGGCGTGCAGATATCGACCACGTCGATATCGGGCCGCGCGACCACGCTGCGCCAGTCGCTCGACGCCTCGTCGAACCCGAAACGGCGGCGGGCTTCCTCGGCGGCCCCGTCGGTGACATCGACGACGACCTTCCGGTGCGGGATGGCGGGCGCGGGCCAGAAGAACATCGGCATCGAGGCATAGGCCATGGCGTGCGCCTTGCCCATGAACCCGCCGCCGATCATGGCAACGTTCATCACTTTGGTCATCGTCAGTCTCCGGTGCTGTGCGGGACGGGTTGGGGGAAGGGGCCGGACCTTCACGGGCAGGGAGCAATTCCCCGGTAAAGGCCCGGCAGGCGCGCGGGGTGATAGGGACACCCCGCGCGGCATCGCTTACTGCATCGAGGCCTTCACGTTCTCGGTCGCCTCGGTGGAATAGACCTGCTTCCAAGCATCGAGCAGGTTCTCTTGGCTGACCGGCAGAGCAGGCAGCGCCACAAAGTCCGGCGCGTCCTTGCCCAGAAGGGCGTAACCGGCGAGCTTCGCCTCGACCACGCCGGCGTCATAGGGACGCTGTGCGCCAAGGCCCTTGATGAACCCGCCCTGCGCCATGCTGATGGCAACGTTCTCGCCAAGGTCGACGGTCGTGATGATCAGGTCATCGCGGCCATTGGCCCGCGCCGCAGCCATCACGCCTTCGGCCGGAACGTCCCAGACCGCCCAGATGCCCTTGATGTTCGGGTTGGAGGTCAGCATCGCACCCGCCGCCTTCTCGGCATCGCCCGAAAAGTCCGGCCCGCCGATCCCCTGTTCATCCACGATCTTGATGTTCGGGTAATCGCTGGCAATCGTCGCCTTGAAGGCATCGTAGCGCTGTTTGGTCACGAAGAAATCGGCGGCGTGGAACACCAGCCCGATTTCGCCCCCGTCCGGGCCAAGCGCCTTGGCCATCAGATGGGCCGCCGCGACGCCGTTGCCATAGTTGTCCGCCGACACGACCGAGACATAGTCGGTGCCCGGAACGAAACCCGCCGGAACGTTGTCCATGAATACGAGCTTCGCCCCCGCCTCTGCCGCTGCACGATAGGCGGCGGCGGTGGCGGTCGGATCGGTCGGGATCGACACGATGATGTCGGGCGACTGCGCCATGATGGTTTCAAGGTCGCTGACCTGCTTTTCGGGCTTGAAGCCCGCATCGGTCACGGCGATCACCTCGATCCCCATCGCGCCGAACTGCGTCTGCAACCCGTTGATCTGCGCCTGGCTCCAGTCATTGCCGCCGTAATGCATGACGATGGCAGCGGTGGCACCCATCTCCTTGATCTTGGCCAGCTCCTCGTCGCTCAGCACGACATCGGAGGCGGGCGACGGATCCTCACCGCTCGGCCCCTTGGACAGGACGGTTTCCTGCAACTTGGCAAGCGCCGCGTCCGGATCGGCAAAGGCCGGGGCGGCGATCCCCATGAAAAGCGCAAGCGCGGTCGCCGAGCCCATGAGGCTGCGTCTGGTCAACATAGCTTCTTCCTCCCAGAGAAGTGTCGGGGTTTCCCCCGTTTGGTGGGCAGGCGGATCAGCCCGCGATTGCCCGGTTCAGGTAGTCCATGCTCAGCCGCGCCCCTTCGGCGGGGTCGGGCCAGGAGTCGAGTTCGGTGCAGACCCAGCCCGCAAAGCCCACATCCCGCATCGCCTGCAGGATCGGCCCCGTCGGCACATCACCGCGATCGATCGGGGTGAAGGCAAAGGGGTCGCGCTGGAAGCCCTTGAGGTGGATGTAGGAAATACGCTTCGCGTGGTCGCGGATCAGCTGCGCCGGATCACCACCGGCTGCGGCCAGATGCGCCGTATCGGGACAGAAATCGATGGCGGTCAGGTCGAAGATCTTGGCCACTTCGGCAGGTCCTTCGACGATGGTTGACAGGTGCGGGTGGTAATGCGCCCGCAGCCCCCGCGCCTCGGCCAGCGCCTTCACGCGGTCGAGGGCTGCGCCCAGCTTGTGATAATCCGGCTCGCGCGTGCCGTCGAAACGCTTGGCCCCGCCGCCCACCACCAGATGCGGCGCGCCCAGTTCGGCGGCACGGTCGGCGGCGCGCGTCACGCGGGCAAGTTCCTCGGGCAGTATATCGTCGAAGATGAAGTTCCCGCCCGCATAGGTGGCGACCAGTTCCAGCCCGTTATCCGCCAGCATCCGGCGCATCTCGGCGGCGCTGTAGTCCAGCAGGTTGCCGTCGAACAGTTCCACCCCCGCATATCCGGCAGCCGCGATGTCGGCGCAGGCGCGGTCCATGTCCCCGAAGGTGCGATAGGCCAGTTGCGTGACCGAGGTGACGCCCACGGCATCCCCGCCAAGGCCGCCCCAGCAATTGGCGTGATAGGCCAGCTTCCACGCTGTCATTGGTGTCCCTCCTCCCGCGGAAAGGCTGCTGGGGTTGCCCCCCACCCATCCGGTTTCTGCCGGCCTCCTCTGACCGTGACAGCTTCGTTAAGCACGGATTCGCCGCTGGTCAACATTAATTCTGCTCATGTTCACTAACTTCTGCATTTTTACAGCAAAAGTTTTTTCTTGAACGGCAGAAGTCCCGCCCGTATCCCTTGCGAAACCCATAAGGACGCAGCCTTGCCCCTGAACGGATCCGACCTTTCCGAATCGTCCCGCCCCCGCGGCAAGGGGCGGCCGCGCACGGTAGAAACCGCTGCGCCTTCACTGGTCGAACTCCTGAACCTCGTCCGCTCGGGTGCCGCCAACACGCGGCAGGAACTGGAACGCCAAAGCGAATTCGGCCGCGCCGTGGTGGCGGATCGCCTGACGATGCTGGGCGATCTGGGACTGGTGGACGAAAGCGAACTGGGCACCGCCACGGGGGGCCGCGCCCCGCGTCTTGTGCGCTTTGCCGCGCGACGTGCCGCGATTCTTGTCGCCACATTGGATCAGACCGCGATCGGGGTGGGTGTGGCGGACCTTTCCGGCAAACTCCTGACCGAACATCACGAAGCCGCCGACCTGACCGCCCCACCCGCCGAACTGGCCGAGCGTCTGGCAGCGCTCTTCCGCTGGTCGATGGAGCGTCACGCGCCACAGGGCAGCATCTGGGGCATCTCCCTCTCGGTCCCCGGTGCCGTGCAGGGCGCGACCGAGGGTGACTTCCTGACCGTCACCCCTCCGGTCCTTCCCGCCTGGGAAGGCTTCCCGCTAGTCGAAACGCTGACCCGCGATTTCGGCGTGCCGGTCTGGATGCGGTCCAGCGTCGAGACCATGACGATGGGCGAATTGCACGCGGGCGCAGGGATCGGCACGCGCAGCATGCTTTTCCTGAAGGTTGGCCGCCGCATCGGCGCGGGCATCGTCTGCGACGGTCAGCTTTACCGTGGCGCGCATGGCGCGGCAGGTCTGATCGGATCGCTACCCGTCACCTCAGGCGGGCGGAGCGGCCCGCTTGATGCCCTCGCAGGATCTGACATGATCCAGCGCGAAGGTCTGGCGGCAGCACAGGACGGCCGCAGTCCCATGCTGGCCGACATACAGCGCCGTGGGGGCGAGATCACGGCCATCGAAGTCTCACAGGCCGCACAGATCGGCGATCCCGCCTCGGTCGCGATCCTGACGGAGTCGGGCCACCTGATCGGTCAGGTCGTGGCGACGCTGGCCAATGCGTTGAACCCGGAACTGATCGTGCTGTCGGGCTCCATCGTGCAGACAAACGACATCCTCCTCGCCGCCCTGCGCGAGGCGGTCTATGGCGCATCGCATCCCTTCGTCACCCGCGACCTGCGGATCATCCGGTCCCAGATGGGCAGTTCGGCCGGACTTGTCGGCGCGGCCCGCGTGGCATCGGAACAGCTCTTCGCGCCCGCCTTCCTGAAGGAATGGGTGATGCAGGGCAGCCCCCTTTCCCATCCTGCCTTCACCGCCCTGCAGGATCGGCTTTCGCAAACCGCATCGTCCCCTCCGCCGTCAAGGGCGCGGACCGGACAGGAGCTTCCGAGATGACGATTTCCGGCCTCGGCCCGCATGGTGAACGCGCCGCCCCGCCCGAACGGGTCAGCCTGCTGCCCGACGACCGCACCGCCGCCAAGGCCGCCGGATGGCGCGTCGCCGTGGTCCTGCACACTCTGGAAAGCGACTGGGCCAAGCAGCAACTGGCCGGAATGATGGGTATCTTCGGCGATTGCGGCGCGGCGGTCATCGACGTCGTGGACTGCGGCTTTTCACCTGACATGCAGGTGGCCGAACTCGATCGGCTGATCTCTCAACGCCCCGACGCGATCCTTTCGCTGCCCGTGGCGAATGAACAGGTTGCCGCCGCGCATCGCCGTGTGTCCGAGGCGGGCATAAAGCTGGTCCTGCTGGACAACGCGCCGACCGGCCTGTTGCCAGGCAAGGACTACACGGCGCTGGTGTCGTCGGACAATTTCGGTCTGGGCAAGATCGCGGCCGCCGGACTTTCTCCCCACATCCCCCAGGGGGCGAAAGTCGGCGTCCTCGGCTTCGCCGCCGATTTCTTCGCTACGAACGAACGTGAGATCGCCTTTACCAAATGGCTACAGGTGAACCGCCCCGACATCACACCGCGCATCCACCGCTTCGCGCGGATCGAGGACGCCGCCGCAGCCACCGATGAGCTTCTGTCGGCAAACCCCGATCTGGCGGGGCTGTTCGTCGTCTGGGACACGCCAGCCCTTACCGCAGCCACCCGCCTTGCAGAACGCGGCGCAACGATGCCCATGGCAACCGTGGATCTCGGAGAGGCCGCAGCTATCGCCCTCGCACAGGGCGAGTCTTTCTGCTGCATCGCCGCCCAACAACCTTTCCTGCAAGGCATCGCAGCCGCGCAGACCGTGATCCTGTGCCTTCTGGGTCGCCCCGTTCCCGCCTGGATCGCCCTGCCCGGCATCGGCGTCACGCGGGACAACGTGGTCGAAAGTTTCCAGACAATCTGGCGGCAACCGGCCCCGCGCGAAGTGCTTCGCATGCTTGGCCTGTCACGCGGAAAATGACGAACGGCATGGATGCGACGCGATGCGACGTGTTTACCGGCGGATTTGAATGCGCCTAGATTCTGTAACGACTGGCCATCGACATACTACCGCGACAGTCCGCTAAGGGCCGAGAGTGCGACGACTTACGAGATGTGCGGAGTCCCGCCACTCAGCCAGCCGCTCTCTGGTGCGTCCTTCGCGCTGGCCGCTACCCTTATAGCACCCGCACCCACAGAGCGCACCAGCGCGCTCCCCACGAAGTCTAGCAGCACTCCACCGCCCGGGTGTCATGCACGCTTCTGTCGAAGCACCCTCAGAAACGCCCAAAGTCAGGGTTCTTCTGCAAAGACCGGTGCTCCTCTGCGGCCTCCTTCGCAAGGAACACACGCGCCTTTCGCAGTGGGATCGTCACACGCGTGATGTCCATCGGATTTCCATGGAGTGTCCGGACACCCTTCATGTTCAGATGTTCGACCACCTGCTGGCGTGTAACGGCGGATGCATTCGGAACCCTCTTCAGGAAATCCATAATCTCGCGGATGATCGCGTCAGATTTCTCTTTCGCAACCTTGGTGCCGGATTTGTGCACCGACCTGATCTTTGGGTTTCCGAATACCGCGCCGTCGTCCTTGCGCTGACTCATCGCCCTCTTCGTGCGCCGCGAGATTTCGTTACGCTGCTCCTCGGCATGAGCAAGCCTGGAGTTCTTGGATGCGTCCGAAAGCGTTTCTGCCTCTTTCAGCGATGCAACCCTCTCAGTGCCTGGAAGCAGATCCTTCAACATCTTCTCTGACGCTGCATGACGTGAAAGGCGCGACCAGTCCCAGACGACGAGAACTGCGTCGAACTCACGGCAAGCTTCGAGAGCTCGTTGAAGACCAAGCCGCGATGGAAAGCTTTTTGAACCGGCGCCGGAAGCAACATCTTCGAAGATCTCGACCAAGGGCAGATCAGCGCGACGCGCAAAATCTCGGATTGCAGCCCGCTGGAGATCAAGACTGATGCCGTCAGTTCTTTGGCGATCCGTAGAAACGCGGACGTATCCGACGATCGCTCTTGGTTTCCTTGTTGTTCTTGCCTGCTTGACCATGTTCAGTCCCACCTTCACCGATGAAAGAACGATAGGACGGGGAAAACAGGGCTTGAAGGGTGGTTCTGGACGAAGCGCGTGTGAGTTCCAGAAGGCGACCGCCATGTGCGAACAAGAGGACAGGTTGAATGTCCGTTGGATGTGCAGGAACGCGAGGGCCAGCCAGCGCGCCCGTTATGCCTCGACCCTGCCAGCCAGCCGAATGACGAGCCTGCACAAGAAAGAGCCTACGAAGAGCGTCCTGCCCTGATCCTACCCATGAGAATGCCTGTGTTCTGTATAAGGGGGTAAGGGTCGCAGGTGCTGGGGTAGAAGGTAGCTGATGAACTGGTAGAGGGTGAGGGAACCTATCCGATCCCCCTTAGGTTCCCTCAGGGTAAAGCGGAGGGCATGGACCTTGTTCCTGAATGACGCTGGTGCACTGGTGGGAGGTGAGGGGTGATGGGGATCAGACCAATCAAACCCTGCGGTTCGCGTCAGGCCATATCCTGAGCCTCGAACTGGGATCAGATAGGTCCGGTTACATCCATCCGCTTCCGACCAACAGGCGCTCTGTCGACGTTTGCCTGACCCATCATCCAGCCAGATAGCTATCTCATCATCCAGCTGTTTAGCCATAGCAATGTTGCTGTCAGTCTTTGCTTCGCCCCCCTTTCCGCATGGACATAGCTATGGCCGTATCCAGCTATATGACCACGTCCTCGTTCGCCTGCTGTCGCATCTACCCAGGGAAGCCTGCGTTTTCGAAGTGTGACCGCGCCGAGGGTAGATTTTCGCGCACTGATCTAGCTACGGCAGCATTTCCGCATCTAGCTTTACATCCTCATGCAGGGTCGGGAAATCCGGACATTGGCGGTGCTCAACACGGCCGATACGAACAACTGTGCTAGATCTGTCTTTGTCAGATCGCCCATTTTCCCCATCGCTCAGAATCTTCACCGCGGATGCCTGCCGCAGCCTTGTTTTATTGGGTTTACGCTTTGGACACGGTCTCAATTCGTCAAAGCCGCGGAGTATATCTGTTGTCCTGAATACCCATCTATCAAGCAGGAATGACCAGCCTCTGTGAAAGACATGGCAAGTGGGGTAAGAAGCCGACAAACCAGTTGGGACCGCGCCTGACACGATCCCGACCGAGTTCCATCAGATGAGCTTCCTTCGGTGACCCGCGATCGTTTCGCCAAATGCTCGGATCTCGTTCATGTCCGGGGGCGGGACGTTGCCATCACAGATAAGGCGAAGAAGTTCGATCCATTTCCATTCGCTTTCCGTTGGCGAACGGCAAGGGTCACTTCGGTCTACTGCCGTCCTCGGCTTGTTGGGCTCACCGTTCATAGCGAAGCACCAGTCTCATCATGGACACGGCCATCGAAGAGGGTGCCGGATCGGTGTTTCCGGAGCATTCCCGGATCAGTTCCAGCCACTCTTTTTCGTTGGCGGTGGCGGGCTCTCCGAGAAGGTCGGTAAAGACGCGCATCATCTTCGGACCGAAGGTCTGTTCCAACGCTAGTCGCATGAGGTGGGCAGGATCAGTTTCGAGTGCTTCAGCGAGGCAGGGCACTCGGTCGAGGGCCAACTTCGCGTTCCCCTGCTTCAGCATAGTAATGAAATTGGCGTTCTTAAAACCGGCTTCACGCGCGATGTCAGCCTGGGTCTTGTGGTGAAGTTCACCGATCCGCTTGTCGAGGAACTTCGCGAGGCGGGAGGAGGCGTAGGGAGTCGTGGTCATCTGCTGTCCTTGAATGCTGCGCACGTCGATGTGCGATGACTCAAGAATAGCGAGCGGGTGCATGGGGAGTTCGTGGGGGTTGTATGGCAGATCGAAGTTGGTCGGCTGGTCGATCAGGGCGGCAAGCGGACAGTCACCCTCCATGCTTGACCGTCCGGATCCAGTCACCCCGCGCCCTTCGGCCACTGCTGGTGCAGACCATCGATGACAAATGGATGTGAATGCGCTTCTCCATGCTCACGCAGATGCGGATGGTCCAGGGGGAGGTCCGGATGATCATGCTGAATGACCGCCGGATCACGGACAGGCCAAAGGCGCAGGACCGTCGCCAGACTAAGTGATCCGATCACCGCAAGCGTCAGCGCCGATGCCGACAACCCCGCCTCTGCCCCGATCCATCCCGCAAGCGGATAGGTCACTAGCCAGCAGGCATGGGACAGGGCGAATTGTGCGGCAAAGACCGCGCCGCGATCTGCCTCGTGGGCCGAACGGTTGATGATGCGCCCGATGGGTGTCTGGGTTAGCGAGAAGCCGAAGCCGATCACCGCCCAGAGCGCCATCAGCGTGGCAAAGCCAACGATCAACGGCACGGCTGCAACCCCTGCCACCATCATCACGGCTCCACCGATCATTACCGTCCGATCTGCGAGCCGCATCAGCAGGCGCGGGATCAGGAAGGCTGCCAGCATGGACCCTACACCGAAGGTCGCGAAGGCAAGCGCCACGGACTCCTCCCCCAAGCCCAGCCGGTCCTTCACCAGAACGACCGTGTTCACATAAACCATCGCCCCCGCCGCCGCGACGGCGGCCTCCATCACCATCAGCCCCCGCAGGCGCGGGGTTGCGGTGTAGATCCGGATGCCCTTGGTCACATCCGCCCAGAACGGGCCATCCTCTGCCCGTTTCCGCACCGGCAGTCGGGCGGTTGCGACGAGCAGCGCCGAACCGACAAAGCCCACCACGGTCCCGACGAAGAGAACGGGAAAACCCACCACAGTCAGCAGCGCTGCGGCGAGGATGGGCGAGGCGACCTGTTCCAGATCCTCGGCCAAGCGCAGCAGGGACAGGGCGTTGGTATAGTCCCCCTCATCTTTCAGGACATCGGGGATCACAGCCTGAAATGCGGGCGTAAAACCCGCCGACGCGGCCTGCAGCGCGAAGATCAGCACATAGACCTGCCAGACCTGATCGACGAAGGGCAGGAACGCAATGACACCGGCACGGATCAGGTCCAGCGCCACAAGAAATGCGCGGCGCGGCAGCCGTTCCGCCACTGCCGCCGCAATGGGGGCGAGCGTCACATAGGCCACCATCTTGATGGCCAGCGCAGTTCCCAGCACCGCCCCCGCATCCTCCCCCGCAAGATCCCAAGCCAGAAGGCCGAGGGCGACCGTGGCCAGTCCTGTGCCGACCAGCGCCACGATCTGTGCGGCAAAGAGGTGAAGGAAGGTCGGGTTGCGCAGCGTGGACAGCATCACAGGAGCTTCGTCAGGGCCTTGATCTCGGCCATGTCGTGCCCATGCCCCTCGGTCAGACAGTGGTCGATATGGTCATGGATCAGGGCCCGCTTGGCCTCGGCCACCGCCCGCTCCACCGCGTGCAGTTGTGTGGCAAGGTCGAGGCAGGGCTTGCCCTCCTCGATCATGGCGACGACGCGGCGCAGATGGCCTTCGGCGCGCTTCAGGCGGGTGGCGATGGCGGGGTGGCTTGCATGGCGGTGCGGTTCTGTCATAGAAGCACCGTAACCCCCCGGGGGGGATAGAACAAGGTGGCGTGATGTGTCGCGCCAAAACGGGCAGATGGGCAAAGGGCGGATAATCCGGGCACGGCTGGCGGCGCTTGCGCTGTTTCTCGCTCTTGCCGTCGCGCCGGTCTTTTCCGCCCTTACCCACGGGCCGGGCCAGATCGCGACGGCAGAAGACCACGCCGTATGGCATGCCGAACAGGGCGAACATTGGCATGCCACCGATCATGGCCATCACGATGCTGGGGACCATGACCATAACCCGACTGTGATCCTGCCTGCTGGCGGCGAGGTGCAAACAGCGCCGACAAACGAAGTCTGGACCGCGCAGGGCAACCTGCTCTCGGGCACCATTCGCGATGGCCCGCGCCGCCCCCCGCGGTTGACCTGACCGACCCTTCGCTGCGGCGGGCCATCCGGCCCTGCCGCATGATCCGTCAGTCAATCAACGGGAAATCACATGACAGTCTTCCATCCGACGCCACAGCGCGTCTGGACGGCAGTTGCCATCCTTTGCGTCACGCTTCTCTGGGCGGGCGCGGCGCTGGCACATGCCGTCACCCTTGGCGACAAGGGCTATATCCAGGAAATCACCGGACCGCAGATCATCCCCTTTCTCTATCTGGGGGCAAAGCACATGGTCACGGGATATGACCATATCCTCTTCCTCTTTGGCGTGATCTTTTTCCTTTACGGGATGCGCGAGATCGGCCTTTACGTCACCCTCTTCGCCATCGGCCATTCCACGACGATGATCCTTGGCGTCTGGTTCAACTTCGGGATCAACGCCTATGTCATCGATGCGATCATCGGCTTCTCGGTGATCTACAAGGCGCTCGACAACCTCGGGGCCTTCCGCCTCTGGTTCGGGGTGCAGCCCGATACGAGGGTGGCGACGCTGATCTTCGGCTTTCTGCACGGCTTTGGCCTCGCTTCGAAGATCATCGAATACAACATCGCACCCGACGGGCTGCTGGTAAACCTCATCGCCTTCAATGTCGGGGTAGAGATCGGCCAGCTTACCGCGCTTGCCCTCATCCTGCTTTTCATGCGGCGATGGCGCGCGTCCCCGTCCTTTGGCCGTCAGGCCTATACCGCAAACGTCATCATGATCGGCCTTGGCGCCTACCTGATGGGCTTCCAGCTCATCGGTCTGGCTATGGCCTGAGGGAGAAACCCATGAACACGAGACATGATACCCCCCGCGCAGCGCCGGGCGCCGAGCGCACCGCCACCCGCGACGCCACCGGCCATATCCGGGGGGTCGAGGCGACCTCGGGCGGCCTGATCCGGTCCACCTTGATCGCCAGCGGGGCGGCGGCGGCCATGCTGACCATCGTCTATCTGCCCGCTGAATACGGGATCGACCCGACAGGCTTCGGCGCGGTTCTGGGCCTGACCGAGATGGGCCAGATCAAGCAGCAACTTTATGCCGAGGCGGAGGCGGATGATGCCGCGGCGGCCAACGCCCCCGTGACGCTTGACCCCGCCACGCTGGCGCGACTGGACCGGATTGAGGCGCAATTGGCCACCATCGGCGCGGTGATCGGCGCACCGCCCGCCCTGACCGAGAGCCCGACCCAGCCTGCGGAAAAGGTGACAGCGACAAGCCCGGCATCCCAAGCCGCGCCTGCGCCGGACACCGAAGCCGGAGCAGAACCCGCGCCCGAGGCCGCGCCCGCCGAAACGGCTGGCGCCGTCGAAGCCGCAGTGGCCGAGGCCACTTCCGACTGGCGCGACGAAGTCAGCTACACCCTCGCCCCCGGCGAAGGGATCGAGGTGAAGCTCGTCATGCAGGAAGGCCAGACCGCCCGCTTTGAATGGACGGCCAACGGATCGGTGTTGAACTACGACACCCACGGTGACGGAAGCGGCCAGAAGATCAGCTACGAACAGGGCCGCGCCGTGCCGGAACAGGCGGGCGACCTGACCGCCGCCTTCACCGGCAACCACGGCTGGTTCTGGCGGAACCGAACTGACGCCCCGGTGACCGTGACGCTCAAGACCGCAGGGGACTACGCGGAGATGAAGGCACCATGACGAAGACGCCTCCGGCGGTCTGAATGGGCTGCCGGAGCACACCTGCCGTTCGTCGCATAGGCAGCGACGGTCGGCTTTGGGCCGTATCTGCCCCCGTTGTTGGGTCTTGCAACGATCTGACACCGGTCGACACGAGCTCAAAGTTTTCACAAGCGAACGGCTGAAAGCAGCTTTCTTAAGAGCAAGAAAACCGCCCCTCAACCTTGTTCGTTTCGTTTCACCGATACGAGACGGGTTTGAGGCGCGGCTTATCAGGTTTAATGTGATGGGGTTTCAGCTCATGAGGGTATTCTGATTTGAGTCACCATTACACACTGTTTGTAGACGAAGCAGGAGATGACAAGGTCGATCGGCTGAAGCCGGAGCACCCGGACGGGAACAGCGAGTGGCTCTGTCTTGGCGGCTATCTCGTGCGATCCGAAGTGGAAGGCGATCTCGACCAGCGAAGGGATGACCTCCTCGCCATCGTGGGCGGCCAACCCGGCGGCGTCCTGCACTTCCAAAAATATACCTCAAGGAATAGACATGACGTGGTGCGCGCCCTTGCCAGCAAGAGGTATCCGGCGCGTGGCTTCGTGGTCTGCTCGTTCAAGCGCACGATGCTCGGCTACAACAACGCCCGTGCGGCAGCGGCCACGGGCAGCGACAAGGACTACCTCTACAACTTCGTTTGCCGCCTGCTCTTGGAGCGGGTGACGGCCTTCGTGGCTGAAGATGCCCGCAGGAAGCAGATCGAGAAGCCGATCCTCCGGATCATGATGGACCGGCGCAAGGGCCACCACTTCTACGCGTTCACAGCCTATGTCGAGCAACTGATCCGCCAAGCGATCGCGGGCACAACCTTCCTGCCAACCAGGCAAATCAATCCGCACGTCATGCGCCGCACCCAGATCAGCAACCCATCGGCCCGAGAGGTCTCAGGCATCCAGTTGGCTGATGTGCTGGTCAGCGCTTTCTTCGGATCGATCGAGCAATCCGCAATCGGTTACGGGGAAGCAGCCGCACTCGCACTGCGCCCGCTGATGGCTCCTCGCAAGCCCAGACCGCGAATGCCTACCGGCTGGAACAACGAGGGCGTCACGCTCTATCCCGCCTCGCAGGCGGCCCATCTGATCAAGCCCCAGCAGACCGCGTTCTTCGAGGGCTTCGGCTACGACATGGAATGGCTGAAGAGCCGGAAGGCCCAGAAGCAGGCGCAGCAGTTCACGCAGGCCGAGCGCATGTGGTCAGGGGATTATGACTACTGATCCTTGCCAAGCGCAACCAGACGCACCTTATAACCCTGACATACCATTCCTAGCTCTCTCGCCCACGATCTCAGGAGACGCTTATGCCGAAGACAATGACGACCAAGAGTGGAACGGTCTTCAAGACGCTCGCGGCGGCCAAGGACCACTTCGCCCAGATCAGGAAGGATTTGCCGGTAGGCGAGATGCTGCCCGAACCGCACCGGTCTGACGTGATCGACATTTACCTCCGCTACTGCCACGCGACGAACTGGTCGGCAGACGATGCCGTCGATGTCACGACCGCTTGGAACAACGACAAACGTCCCGGTGATCGTTATGCGCAGAGCAAGGCATTTGCCATCGTTACCTCTTCAGGAGATCGGCGTGACTCCAGTATCGATAGGGCGCTCCAAGCGATTGCGAAGTAGAAGACCCGTGGGATGACTGCAATCTGTATCGAGCGGAAGCGGTTTGCGCGTGACAACGGTCGAGGCTCTGCCCTGACGAGAGGCGATCCGTTTTGAAAGTGTCGGCGGAAAGCAAAAAAGTAGGGAATCTGTCTCAGAGCGCGCATCTTTCAGAAATTGTAGGCCACTGCTCTTTCCGATCGTAGTGCCTTCGCCTTCGATTTTTCCGCATTTCGGAGAATGCGTCGGATCTCACCGTTGCCCTCGCCGCCGTCGGGGCAGGCTAACTCTGCGTCTCGCTTAACTTCGACAGGCTGTATGGCCTGAGCGCATCAATCACCCTCTGCTTGGCTGCTAGTGTAATGTCACCGTAGCTATCGCCTGCTGTCCGTCCCGCATGTCCACAGATCGCATCGACAACCCGGTCAGAGTAACCGAGCTCTCTGCCCAGGGTCTTGAACCGATGGCGCCAGCCGTGACTTGGTTGGACGCCTTCGGGAACAAGTCCGGTGTCCCTCAGCCAGGTGCTGATACGACCTGACACGGTCCTGGCCCCCGACAGGGCGTCTTTTGCTGTAGACGCATCGTAAAACAGTGGACCGGAGGGGGACGACGTCACGAATTTGTCGAAGCCGAGTTCGATCACTTGGGAATGAAGGGGGACGTCCCGGAACTGGTTGGTCTTTACGCTGCCGGCGTCTGGCGTGATCCGGATAACCCAGCGGTCCCCTTTCCTGATTACATCTTCCTTTCGAAGCTGAGTGAGCTCCGTCACGCGGGCACCTGTGAACGCGGCCAGTATTGGGACCCATCGTTTGGCCGCGGCGAGCTTTTCTCCTTCGCGCTCGGACCGCTTGTAGGAGAGCGCAGCATCAAGAAGTCGGGCGGCTTCATCGTCGGTAAACCCGCGCTCGCGCACCTGTCTTTTCTTTGGCACGTCTTGCCGGACATCGGCGGCCACATTCGAGGGCAGGCGATCTTCTCGGACAGCCCAGTTCAAGACGGTGCGCAGTGAGGCCAGCCAGACGTCCCGCACCGTCTTGGGGGACTTGGTCTTCAGGAGTTTGTCGCGCCATTTCAGGATGTCCTGCTTCGACATTCGCCGGGCGTCATCATGTTTCAGGAACGTCCGCAGATCCTGAAACACCGGGCTCCATCGGCGTTCGCTTTCTGACCCTTTGTCGAGAAGCTTTCGGGATGAGATGTAGTCATCGAATAGTCCGAGGAGGGAGACCGGCGGTAAGTCTGGGACCACCGGCTGAGCTGTCGTCAGCGTCGGATGTTCAGGCTGGCCGGTGAAGATGCCCTCATCGCGCTCGGCAACGCGTGCCAGGGCCTCGTATTCGGCGGCGCAGAGGGCGATCGCCAGCTTGCGCCATTCCAGCGTCCCGAACAGAGCGTTGGTGTGCCCACGGCTTCGAAAGTAATCGATCGGAACGCCAACAAGATACCGAAGCTCCTCATCCGATGCCTGCCCAGCGTAGCCGCGACGAAGTTCTGCGGCGTGCTGATCGTCCACAGGGGTCGATGCATAGCGGGTGCCCGCTGGACGCACCGCGTCATCGTGGCTGAGGCGGATCGAATATAGCCGAAGTGCCATCTGCTCGTTGCTGAGGGGATAAGATACGGTTGCCCTAGGGGCTTGCCCTGCCTCTGCGGCCTTGATCTCGGCTTGGCGTAGCTTGAACTGTAGGTCGGCAACAGCAGCATGGAGGGCCTTCACGGCATTTCGGTAGTCGCCACCCAACGGAGTTCGGAGCTCGACCTTGTTTTCGAGGTAGGGGCGAAGGTGACGTGGGACGACGAGTCTGGCGTAGTATCGACCCTCACGTTCAAGGAGATACTGGACCTTTCTGACCACTTGAACGGACCCCGTTTGTAACGAACTTTGTAACATCAAAATGGACAGAAGCCCACCGATGCAAGGGTTTTCTTTGATTTCAAGGGAATGGATGGTGCTGCAAGAGAGGATTGAACTCTCGACCTCTCCCTTACCAAGGGAGTGCTCTACCACTGAGCTACTGCAGCGCCGGGTCGGTGGCGGATGCCTTTTCCGACGTGGCGGGTGAATAGCCGCGTTCCGGGGCGGGTGCAAGAGCAAACTGGACGGTAAATCCCGGCGCTTGCAGGGCCGACTGGACCCCTGCCGCGGCATCGTATAGGAAGCCGCCATGAGCCCGAAATCAACGGAACCGCAGGCTGGCAAGGCAGGGCGTCCGGCGTCGGAAATGACGCGGGAAGAACGCCGGAAGGCTGCGCTCAAGGCCAACATGGCGCGGCGCAAGGCGCAGGCCCGCGCACGATCCGAGATCGTGGGAACACAAGATGCGGTGGGAGGCGATGCGCCTGACCGCGAGGATGAGTGAGGCAGGCGGATGGATTCGATTCTTGTAAAGGGCAACGGCGCGCTAAACGGCGTGATCCCGATCGCGGGGGCCAAGAATGCCTGTCTGACGCTGATGCCGGCCACCCTGCTGACCGAAGAGCCGCTCACCCTGACCAATGCACCACGGCTGTCCGATATCCGGACCATGACGCAACTGCTGCAGTCGCTGGGGGCGGAAGTGGCCAGTCTGCAGGATGGGCTGGTGCTGGCGATGTCGTCGCATGACATCGACAATCACCGCGCCGACTACGATATCGTGCGGAAGATGCGGGCGAGCATACTCGTTCTGGGGCCGATGCTGGCGCGGGACGGGCATGCGGTGGTGTCGCTGCCGGGAGGCTGCGCGATCGGGGCGCGCCCCGTGGACCTGCATCTTAAGGCGCTGGAGGCGATGGGGGCGGAGCTGGACCTGCGGGAGGGCTATGTCCATGCCAAGGCACCCGGCGGGCGGTTGAAGGGGGCGGTGATCGAGTTTCCCTTCGTCTCGGTAGGGGCAACGGAGAATGCGCTGATGGCGGCGACGCTGGCCAAGGGGACGACCGTGTTGAAGAACGCGGCGCGGGAGCCGGAAATCGTCGATCTGGCGCAATGCCTTAGGAAGATGGGCGCACAGATCGACGGTGAGGGGACATCGACCATCACCATCCAAGGGGTGGACCGTCTGAATGGGGCGACCCATCCGGTGGTGACCGACCGGATCGAACTTGGAACCTACATGCTGGTGCCTGCGATCTGCGGGGGCGAGGTGGAATGTCTGGGCGGGCGGATCGCCCTTGTCGGGGCGTTTGCCGAGAAGCTGGACGAGGCCGGGATCGCGGTGACCGAGACGGAGCGCGGTCTGAAAGTGACGCGCAGGAACGGTCGGGTGAAGGCCGTGAACGTGACGACGGAGCCCTTCCCCGGCTTTCCCACCGACCTTCAGGCGCAGATGATGGCGCTGCTTTGCACCGCCGACGGAGTGTCCGTTCTTGAGGAAAAAATCTTTGAAAACAGGTTCATGCACGCGCCCGAGCTGCTGCGGATGGGCGCGCGGATCGATGTGCATGGGGGCACGGCGACGGTGACCGGGGTGGAGAAGTTGCGGGGGGCGCCGGTGATGGCGACGGACCTGCGCGCGTCGGTCAGCCTGATCCTTGCCGGACTGGCGGCGGAGGGGGAGACGCTGGTGAACCGCGTCTACCATCTGGATCGCGGCTATGAGCGGGTCGAGGAAAAGCTGCGGGCCTGCGGCGCGAAGATCGAGCGGATCAAGGGGAACTGACGCATGGCGGATGCCCGGTTCGAGGATGGCGAGATCGGCCCGCTGAACCTTGTGGCGCGGGACGCGGATGACCTGTCGATCATTTCGGCGCTGGTGCAGGATGCCGTGCTGACGGGGGCGGATCTGAAATGGGAGCGGTCGAAGCGCAGATTTGCCTGCCTGATCAACCGCTTCCGCTGGGAGGACCGGGACGCCGCAGAGGCGGCGAAGCGGCCTTATGAACGCGTGCGCGCACTTCTGGTGATCGAGGATGCGGGTGCCGTGCGGTCGCAGGGGATCGACCGGGGCGATCCGGAAACGGTGCTTTCCATCCTGTCCTTGGCATGGGAGCCGGGGACGGACGGGACGGGAGCGGTGACCCTGATCCTTGCCGGGGACGGGGCGGTGCGGGTGGAGGTGGAGGCGCTGGAAGTGACGCTGCATGACGTCACGCGGCCCTATCTGGCGCCCAGCCGGAAGAAACCCGAGCATCGGGATTAATCAAACCCTTGGTTTGACTGGATTTTGCGGGAAACGGCTGTGCCGGATCCTGTGCCGTAAACTGTACCGCAAACTGTACATACAAAATCCGGCAGAGCGACCCGGCGCATCATGGTTAAGGGTGCGCTGGCGCACAGGTGGGGGGAAGGCGGAATTTGGCGCAAATTCCGCGTCGGTTTCTGACGCAGAAACCGGAGGGACATGCCGCGCGAGGGTGGGCGGCGGAATTTGCGTCAAATTCCGTGGCGATTTCTGCGTCAGAAATCGCGGCGAGGGCGGGCGGAGAGCAGCGCGGCGAGAAGCGGGTTGGGAAAGCGCCGGTCGCGGGTGATGGCGTAGAAGGTTTCGCGCATGTCGGCGATCGGCGCGGCCTCGACCAGCATGCCGCTGGCCAGTTCGTCCTGCACCACGATGGTGGGAATGACGGCGAGCCCCGCATCCTCGCGCGCCAGAAGGCGCAGCATGGCCATGTCGTCGGCCTCGGCGGCGATCACCGGGGCGATGCCCAGACGGGCGGCCAGCGCATCGAAGGCGGCGCGCAGCGCCGTATCCGGCGCGGGCAGGATCAGCGCCTCGCGTGAGAGCCATTGGGCAAGGCCCCAATCGCCGCCAAGCCCCTGCCCCGAAACCCGCGCGGGCGTGCCGATCAGGCTGACCGGCTGTTCGGCAAGGCGGTGGACAAGCCAAGGACTGCCAGCCTCGCGCGCCGGGGCAAGGTTGGTGAGGACGACGTCGAGGGCCAGTGCGTCGAGATCGCGCAGGAGTTCGGCCTGCGAACCGGAGCGCAGCACCACCTCGACATCCGTTCGCCCGATCAGGGGGCGCAGGAATTGCATCTGGAAATTGCGCGACAGGGTGGCGAGCGCCCCCACGCGCAGCGGACGGCGGGTCCGGCCCGTTTCGCGCAGGGTCGCGGTCAGGTCATCGGCGGTGCGGAAGATCGCCTCGGCATGGTCGAGCGCGATGCGGCCTGCCTCGGTCAACACAAGGCCCCTGCCCCGGCGTTCGAAGAGATCATGGCCGAGCGTCGCCTCCAGCGTCCTGATCTGGGTGGAGAGCGCCGATTGCGACAGGTTCAGCCGCCGCGCGGCCCCGGTCAGGGTGCCGTCCGCCGCGACGGCGCGGAACAGGCGGAGGTGATGCAGGTTGAGTTGCGCCATTCTTCCATCAAACAGAACGTTTATGCGCAAAATATGTAATTTTCTGGAAGTAGGGCAAGGGCTATCTGGGCGGTCAGGCTTTTCAGCCCCCTGCAACCTGCATCGGAGATGACGTGATGGACTTCCTTCCCGTGCTTGGCTTCCTCGCCCCCCTGCCGCTGGTTCTGGCGGCGGTCTTCGCGGGGCTGCGCCCCGGATCGCGCCCGGCGGGCGTGCCCATGCTGGCGGAGGGGGCAGCGCTGCTGGCGCTGCTGATGGCGCTGGGATCGGTGGTGCACCTTTGGGTCGGGGGGGCGCAGGTTGCGGGCCTCCTGCGGCTGGATGCGCTGAGCGCGACGATGGTGCTGCTGGTTGCCTTCGTGGGCTGGGTGGTGACCCGGTATTCGCGCAGCTATCTGGATGGCGAAGCGCGGGAGGGGGCGTTTCACGGGTTGATGCTGGCGACGCTGGCGGGCGTTCTGGTGCTGGTGCAGGCGGGGGATCTGCTGGTTCTGGTCGCGGCCTTCGTCGTGGTCGGGCTGGGCCTGCGGCAATTGCTGCTGTTCTACGCCGCACGGGCCGAGGCGCAGCGGGCGGCAGCGAAATTCGTGCTGGTCTGGGGTGCGGGCGATGCCATCCTGACCGTGGCGGCGGGGCTGTTGTTCGCGGCCTATGGCACGACCTCGATCGCCGGGATCGCGGAAGCCGTGGCGGCGCAGGGCCTGCCGGTGGAGGCGCGGATCGCCGTGGCCTTGATGGTGCTGGTGGCGGCGCTGAAGACGGCCTCCTTCCCGCTGCATGGCTGGCTGACCGAGGTGATGGAGGCCCCGACGCCGGTTTCCGCTCTGCTGCATGCCGGGATCATCAATGGCGGCGGGTTCCTGATGGTGCGGATGGCCGATCTGGTGCAGGCGAGCCCCGGCGCGATGGCGGCGCTGGTGATGCTGGGCGGGTTCACGGCGCTGTTCGGGGCGGCGGTGATGCTGACGCAATCGGCGGTGAAGACGGCGCTGGCATGGTCGACCGTGGCGCAGATGGGGTTCCTGCTGCTGCAATGCGGGCTGGGGCTTTGGGCGCTGGCGGTGCTGCATATCGTGGCGCATTCGCTCTACAAGGCGCATGCCTTCCTGTCTTCGGGCGGGGCTGTGCAGGCGGTGGCGGCGGTGCGCAGGCCGGGGCCGGTGGCGGTGCCGGGGCTGGCAGCCGTGGGGCGGGCTTTCGCGGTGGCGCTGGTGCTTTATGCAGCGGTGGCGGCCGGGTTCGGCCTGATCGCGGCGCCGAAATCGGCGCAGGCGCTGGCTCTTGGCGCGATCCTGATCTTCGGGGTGGCCTATCTGGTGGCGCAGGGTCTGGCCGATGCGGCGCCACGGGCGCTGACGCAGCGGACGGCGCTGGCCTCGCTGGCGGCGGCGGTGGGGTATTTCGGGTTCCATGTGGTCTCGGGCCTGATCTGGGGGCCGCATCTGCCGCGCCCGCCGGTTCCCGGCGCGCTGGAATGGGCGCTGATCGTGCTGGCGCTGATGTCCTTCGGGCTGGTGGCGGTGGCGCAGGCCCTGTTCCCGCTCTGGGCGCATCATCCGGCGGCGGCGGGGCTGCGGGTGCATCTGGCGAACGGGCTTTATCTGAATGCGGTGCTTGACCGGATGATCGGCGGGTTCCGGGCCACGCGGCCGAACTGAGCTTGACCTGAAAGAAGGAGACGGATCGATGTTCCTGAAACATGCGACGATTGCGCCGGACCGGGTTTCGGGTCTGCTGGAGGCGGCGGAGAAGGCGGCACGGGCGATACCGCCGGCCTTTCCGCTGTCGGCCACGGTGGCGGTGAACCCCTTCCTGGGGCAGGTGGGCGAGGATCTGGCGGCGGCGCAGGCGCGGCTGGCGCGGGTGGCGGGCGTGCGGATCACGCGGTCGCGCGGGGCGGCGGTGGCCGACATGGCGGCGGGGCGGATCAATGACGACGATTTGGCGGCGGCGCTGATCGCCTGCCCTTCGGCGTTGAAGCCGGTCGATCTGGCGATGCTGAAGGCGAAGATGGGGGTGGAGGCGGCGCTGCCCGCGGCGCTGCCCAGCGTGGCGGATCTGGCGGCGCGGGCGACGGGGGTGGACTGGCCGTCGGTCATCGCGAAGGCGGTGGGGCTTTGGGCTGCGGGGCGGTTCGACCGGGGGCAGGCGCTGTGGTCGCCCGCGCCGGGGCTGGGGGCCTATGCGGCGTGGCGGGAATGGGCGGTGCATGACCTGACGCCGGAAATCGCGGGGCTGGTGGGGTTCTGCGCCCATGTGGCGGATGCGCCGGATACGGCGGAGCGGGCGCTGCTGCGCGCGGCGGAGCGGCTGGGCCTGACGGAGGCGGCGGCGGAGACGGCGTTCCATCGGTTGCTGATCGAACTGGGCGGCTGGGCGCAGCATGCGCGCTGGCTGTTGTGGCAGGCGGAACTGGCGGGCGGGAGCGATGCGACGCTGACAGACCTTCTGGCGATCCGGCTGATCTGGGAAGAGGCGCTGCTGGCGCAGGTGCCGGGCGTGGCGGGCGACTGGGCGGCGGTGGTGGCCGAGCATGGGCGCACTCCTGAACCGACGCAGGAGATGGTGATCGACGCGATCCTGCAGGAAGCGGCGGAACGGGGGCGGCAGCGGACGATGGCCGCCGCGCTGGCGGGGCCGAAGGCGGTGGCGGGGCGGCCTGCCTTGCAGGCGGCCTTCTGCATCGACGTGCGGTCGGAGGTGATCCGCCGCGCGCTGGAGGATGTCGCGCCGGGGGTCGAGACGATCGGTTTCGCGGGGTTCTTCGGGCTGCCCGTGGCGCATCGCCCGCATGGCAGCGACGAGGCGGAGGCGCATCTGCCGGTGTTGCTGAACCCCAAGCTGGTGGCGCAGAGCCATGCGGCGGGCGGGGCCGAGGATGCGGCGCGGATTGCGGCGCGGGCGACGCGGGCCTGGGGGCGGTTCCGGCAGGCGGCGGTGTCCTCTTTCGCCTTTGTCGAGGCGGCGGGGCCGACCTATGGGTGGAAACTGCTGAAGGATTCGCTGCATCTGGGTGGCGCGACGGGCGCAGGCAAGGCCCCTGCCCCGCGTTTCGAGACCGGGCTGGATGCCGCGGCGAAGGCCGCGACGGGGGCGGCGGTCCTGAAGGCCATGAGCATGACGGGCGGCCATGCGCGGCTGGTGCTGCTCTTGGGTCATGGGGCGCAGGTCACGAACAACCCGCATGAGAGCGCCTATCACTGCGGCGCCTGCGGCGGGCAGACCGGCGAGGTGTCGGCGCGGCTGTTGGCGGATCTGCTGAACGATCCCGAGACGCGGGCGGGGCTGGCGGCGCAGGGGGTGGACTTGCCCGCCGATACGGTCTTCGTCGCGGGTCTGCATGACACGACGACCGACGCGGTGACCCTCTGGGCCGAGGGCTGCCCGGTCAGCCACGCGCCCGATCTGGCCAAGGCGCGGGACTGGCTGGCGAAGGCGGGCGCGGGGGCGCGGGCGGAGCGCGCGGCGCGGCTGCCGGGGGCCAAGGCCGCCACCGTGGCGCAGCGGGCGCTGAACTGGGCCGAGGTGCGCCCGGAATGGGGCCTTGCCGGATGCGCGGCCTTCATCGCGGCGCCGCGCGCGGCGACGGCGGGGGTCGATCTGGGCGGGCGGGCCTTCCTGCATTCCTATGACTGGCGGCAGGATGCGGGCTTTGGCACGCTGGAATTGATCATCACGGCGCCCGTGGTCGTGGCAAGCTGGATCAGCCTGCAATATTACGGATCGTCGGTCGCGCCCGAGGTGTTCGGCGGCGGCAACAAGCTGATCCACAACGTCGTGGGCGGGATCGGCGTGGTGCAGGGGAATGGCGGCGTTCTGCGCCCCGGCCTGCCGTGGCAGGCGGTGCATGATGGCGCGGCGCTGGTGCATGATCCGCTGCGGCTTTCGGTGATGATCGAGGCCCCGACCGAGGCGATGGGCGACATCCTTGCGCGCCATGCGCAGGTGCGGGCGCTGTTCGACAATGGCTGGCTGCATCTGTTCGCGCTGGAGGGCGGGAAGGTCGCGGCGCGCTATCGCCCCGGCATCGCATGGGAGGCGGCATGACGCTGCCTGCGCGGGTCGCGCTGGGGACGATGCACGGAAAGGAGGCGGCGCTTGCGCCGCCCCTTGCCGCTTTGGGCATCGGGCTGGTGACACCTGCGATGGATACCGACCGTTTCGGCACCTTCACCGCCGAGACGCCGCGCGCGGGCAGCATGGAAGAGGCGGCCCGCGCCAAGGCGCGGGCGGCGATGGCGGCGACGGGGCTGGATTTCGGCATCGGGTCGGAAGGGGCCTATGGGCCGCATCCGGTGATCCCTTTCGCCGGGATCGGGCAGGAAGTGCTGTTGTGGCACGAGGGGCGGACGGGGCGCGAGATCGTGGTGCGGGTCATGGACCCGCAACCCGCCTATGACCATGCCGAGGTGGCCGACCTTGCCGGGGCGGAGGGTTTCCTGCGGCGCGCGGGCTTTCCGGATTGCGCGGTGATCGTGGCCCCCGCCCCCGACCTTGCGCCCATGGCCAAGGGGCTGCGCGACCGCGAGGCGCTGGCGGCGGCGTTGCGCGCGGCGGTGCCGCTTTCGCCCGAGGGGCGAGCCTTTCTGCAGACCGACATGCGCGCCCACATGAACCCGCGCCGGATGGAGACGATCGGGCGCGCGGCGGCGGAACTGGCCGCGCGGCTGGCCACGCCCTGCCCAGCCTGCGCTGCACATGGCTGGGGCGTGATCCGGCAGGAACCGGGTTTGCCCTGCGAGGAATGCGGCGGCGAAACCGCGCTGATCGGGGCCGATATCCTTGGCTGTTCCGCCTGCGGCGCGGAACGGGCCGAACCGCGCGCGGCCTATGCCACCGCGCTCTATTGCCCGCAGTGCAATCCGTGACATCTCTCTACCAGAGCAACCCGAGGACAGCATGACCGCACGTTTCGACAAATCCCGCCTGCCGAGCCGCCATGTGACGGAAGGCCCCTCCCGCGCGCCGCAGCGGAGCTATTTCTATGCGATGGGTCTGACGGATGAGGAAATCCACCGGCCGTGGGTGGGCGTGGCGACCTGCTGGAACGAGGCCGCGCCCTGCAACATCGCGTTGAACCGACAGGCGCAGGCGGTGAAGGCGGGGGTGAAGCAGGCGGGCGGCACGCCGCGCGAATTCACGACCATCACCGTGACAGATGGCATCGCGATGGGCCATGAGGGGATGCGCTCGTCGCTGGCGTCGCGGGATGCGATTGCGGATACCGTGGAGTTGACGATGCGCGGGCATTGCTATGACGCGCTGGTGGGGCTGGCGGGCTGTGACAAGTCGCTGCCGGGGATGATGATGGCGATGGTGCGCCTGAACGTGCCGTCCGTCTTCATCTATGGCGGGTCCATCCTGCCGGGGCGGCTGAACGGGCAGGATGTGACCGTGCAGGACGTGTTCGAGGCCGTGGGCAAGCATCAGGCGGGCAATCTGAGCGAGGCGGAGCTTGCCATTCTGGAGCGGGTGGCCTGCCCCGGCGCGGGGGCCTGCGGGGCGCAGTACACCGCCAATACCATGGCCTGCGTGAGCGAGGCGATGGGGCTGGCGCTGTTGAATTCCTCGGGCGCGCCTGCGCCTTACGAGAGCCGCGACCAGTATGGCGCGGCGAGTGGCGAGGCGGTGCTGCGGCTGATCGAGAAGAACATCCGGGCGCGGGACATCGTGACGCGGAAAAGCCTTGAGAACGCGGCGCGGATCGTGGCCTGCACCGGGGGCAGCACCAATGCGGCGCTGCACCTGCCCGCCATCGCGCATGAGGCGGGGATTTCCTTCGACCTGTTCGACGTGACCGACATCATGCGGGACACGCCCTATTTCTGCGATCTGCGGCCAGGCGGGCGCTATGTCGCCAAGGACCTTTACGAGGTGGGCGGGGTGCCCGTGGTGTTGAAGGAGTTGCGCAAGCTGGGGCTCTTGCACGAGGAATGCATGACGGCCTCGGGCCGGACGCTTGGCGAGGAGTTGGACGAGATCCGGGGCGATGCGGATGGGCGGGTGATCTATCCGGCGGCCACGCCCCTGACCCCCACGGGGGGCGTGGTGGGGCTGCGGGGGAACCTTGCGCCCGACGGGGCCATCGTGAAGGTGGCGGGGATGAGCGCCGAGGAGCAGGTCTTCACCGGCCCCGCGCGGGTGTTCGAGAGCGAGGAAGCGGCCTTCGAGGCGGTGCGCGCGCGTGCCTACAAGGAGGGCGAGGTGATCGTGATCCGCAATGAGGGGCCCGCGGGCGGGCCGGGGATGCGCGAAATGCTGGCCACGACCGCCGCGATTTCCGGGCAGGGCATGGGCAAGAAGGTGGCGCTGATCACCGACGGACGGTTCTCCGGCGCGACGCGGGGCTTCTGCGTGGGGCATGTGGGACCCGAGGCCGCGCATGGCGGGCCGATTGCCCTGATCCGGGACGGGGATGTCATCACCATCAATGCCATCACGGGTGGATTGTCGGTGGCGCTGAGCGATGAGGAACTGGCGGCGCGCAAGGCGGCTTGGGCGGGACCTGCGCCCACGATCTATGCCACGGGGGCGATCTGGAAATTCGCCAAGCTGGTCGGTGGCGCGCGCTGGGGGGCCGTGACCCATCCGGGGGCGGCGGCGGAGCGGCATGTCTACATGGACCTGTGACGCGGATCAGCGCCGGGTGGCGCGGCGGGGTTGGGCCACAACCTCCAGCCGGGGCGGGGCCGTGACGCGCTGACGGCGGACGGCCTCGGCCAGCAGGCGCAGGGTTCCGCCCTGAGGCATGGCGCGGGCCGGTGTGACGGGCGGGCGGGCGGCGAGAAGCGCCGCCACCTGCGCGCGGTCCTCGGGCGAGAGCATGGCAAGGGCCTGCTCGCCGGGGAAGAAGCTTTCGCTCTCGACGCCGTGGCTGCGCAGGATTTCGTGCCGGTCGAGGAGGAGGTGGACATAGGTCACGCCTTCGGGCGGAAGGTGCTGGCGTAGGCCGGGAAGCCCTGTCAGCGCGGCGGCAGGGAGGAGGACCTCGGAGGTGTCGAGATAGAGCATCGCCTCGGGCAGCCGCAGGAAAAGGCGGTGCTGGCGCGAGACGGTGAGATCGGCGGCGGGCAGGCCGGGGCCAAGGGCATGGGCCGAGAGGGTGACGGGTTGCAGGCCGGGATGGGCCATCATCTCGGCGCGGGTGACATGGCGGCTGCCGATCCAGCGCAGGGGCTGGGGGCCGTGGTCGCGGGTGAGGACGAGGTCGCCAGGGCGGAGATCGATGGCGCGGCGCGCGCCATGCGGCGTGTCGATGAGGGTATCGGCGGCAAAGCAGGTGACGCCGTTGATCGTGATGCTGACCGTGCGGGTGGTGGTGCCCACGAAATCGGCGACCTGCACGGTGAAGATGTCGGTCAGGCTCTGTCCGCCGTCGAGCGCGTCCACCGCGGGGTGGGCATCGTTGAGGACATAGGTCCAGCGGCCGGTGGTGGGGTTGATGGTGGCCGTCCCATAGGTTGCGGCACCGGCGATGGACCATGTATTGGCGAAATTATTCGCGGTTTCGGTCAGTTGTCCGGTCGCGGGGAGGCCGCTGTCCTCGGTCACCGATCCGGTGGTGGCGCCTGTGATATTCGGGGGGGAGCCCATGGCTAGCCCCCCTGTTCCAGAAGGCGTCGGGCAAACTGGCCCGCGCCATAGGAGCGAACGGCGACAGGGGCTTCGGGCGCGGGACGGGACCATTCCACCACGCGGTAGCGCGACCCGTCGCGGTTGTGCCAGAGCGTGCGGACATGCGGCAGCGACGGATTGGTGGCGAGCAGGGGAACGATCTGGTCGATATGGCCGAAGGGGGCCACGAAATCGACCAGCCAGACGGAGGGACCGCTGTTCCAGTCCTGCGGATGGAGCGGCAGGTGGTCAAT
The DNA here is from genome assembly GCF_051132405.1 of Tabrizicola sp. M-4. Taxonomy (GTDB): domain Bacteria; phylum Pseudomonadota; class Alphaproteobacteria; order Rhodobacterales; family Rhodobacteraceae; genus Paragemmobacter. Next base: position 904,383 of record NZ_CP128606.1, on the reverse strand, counting down.
GGCGAAGCGGCGTTCCTGCGCGGGGGCGAGGCCTGCCCAAGTGATGAAGGCGCGGGGAAAGCCGTTGGAGCGGAAGAGGCGATACTGGCCAAGGCGCAGGGGCGGTTCGAATTGCGCCATGACGGAGGCGAGGCTTTGTGGGCGATGATGTCGCCCCAGACCGGCGAGGAAGACCATCGCGCCAAGATCGGCAAGCAGGGTTTCGGGCAGGTCGAACCAGTCATCCGGGAAAGGCTGCGCTGTATCTGCCCCATCGGGCTTGGCCGCCCGCAACTCGGCGAAATGGCGCATCGTGGCGCGGAAGAAATGGTCGGACCGGGGGCGGTCTGTCATCCTGTCGCTTTCAGCTCTGCCCGATGCGGCAGCACCCTGCCCCGCGTCTTGCGGCGGGGTCATCGGGGCCGGGCATCCTTAAGTATTAGCAGATATTAACAAAAGGATGCCTTCGGGACAAGCTGCGCGGGTTTTCCTTGCCGTTTTCCGGGGGATCAGGGAGCGATGGCGATGGAGGTGCCCGCCTGCGTCAGGCTGTCGGAGAGGTCGAGAGGTGGCGGGCGATCGGTGACCAGAAGGTCGATTCCCGCAAAACCCGTGACGCGGATGAACCCGCGGCGGCCGAATTTGGAGGCATCGGTGGCGACGATCCTTTCGCCGCCGCAGGCCAGAACGGCGCGGGCGAATTCGGCCTCTTGCAGGTCGTAATCCATCACTCCGCCCGCATCGACGGCCCCGGCCGAGATGATGGCATGTTCCACCGAGAAGCGGCCGATGAATTCCAGCGCCGAGGCGCCGAGGGCGGCACCGCTGTCGTGGCGCAACTCGCCCCCGGCCATGAAGACGCGGTTGCCGTTGGCGGTGGCGAGGATACGGGCGATGTCGGAGGAATTCGTCACCACCGTGAGGCGGCGGTGACGGAGGAGTTCGCGGGCGATGAAGCTGGTCGTGGTGCCGGTATCGAGCATGACCGAGGCCCCGTCGGCGATGCGGGCGGCGATGGCGCGGGCGATGGCGCGCTTGGCTGGGGCATTCTCGCGCATGCGGCGGTCGAAGGGGGCCTCGCCCGTCTGGCCGGCAAGGCCCACGCTGCCATGGCTGCGCACCGCCGCGCCCGCATCGACCAGCACGCGGATGTCGCGCCGCGCGGTTTCGGGCGAGATGCCCAGCGCGGTGGCGACATCGGCCACGGAAAGCATCCCCTGCCCGTCGAGGAGTTTGAGAATCTCTGACTGCCTACGGGAGACCATCTTTGCCCTTGCGCCGGGCAGCATGCCCGCTTGTGACCGTTTTATGTTTGCATTCTGCCCGTTTCCAAGCGTTTCGCCAAGGACTCGGTCAGCAAAAACGCGGGGGCGTTCAGGAATCGTTTGACAGCTTGGGCTTGGCTGCGGGTAACCTTGGGTGTGGCGGGGCCGTCCGGGGGGCCCATGCCGTGGCACTGCCCCCACCCGGCCATAGAAACCGGAGCCGATCCATCGGCCCGCAATCCTTGCAGGGAGATCATGATGCGCCGTTTCACCCCCCTTCTGTCCGGTCTGCGCCCGCTTGGCCTTGCCGCCGCCATCGCCGCCTCGACCGCGCTGCCGACCCTCGCGCAGGAGTCGACCGATCCGATCAAGCTGACGCTGCATGACTGGACGGGGCAGTTGATCACCACGCAACTGATGGGCGAGGTGCTGAAGAAGGCCGGATACAGCGTGGAATATGTGCAGGCCGATTACCTTGCGCAGTTCCCCGGTCTGGAATCGGGCGATCTGCATGTGGCGATGGAGATCTGGGAGACGACGGGGCGCGAGGCGATGGATGCCTCGGTCGCGACGGGGAATGTGGAGGTCTTCGGCCCGACCGGCATGCAGGCCAAGGAGGAATGGTGGTATCCCACCTACATGAAGGAGCTTTGCCCCGGCCTGCCGAATTGGGAGGCCCTGAAGGACCCCGCATGCGCCGAGGCCTTTTCGACCGCCGAGACGGCACCGAACGGGCGCTATCTGGGCGGGCCCGTGACATGGGGCGGGTTCGACGAGGAGCGGGTGGAGGCGCTGGATCTGCCCTTCGAGGTGATCCATGCCGGGACCGATGCCGCGCTGTTCGCAGAATTGGAAAGCGCCTATCAGCGCAAGGCGCCCATCGTGCTGTGGATCTACGCGCCGCATTGGGCACCCGCCAAGTATGAGGGCGAGTGGGTGGAGTTTCCGACCTATTCGGTGGAGTGCTACAACGACCCGGCGGTGGGGGTGAACCCCGACATGGCCTATGACTGCGGCAAGCCCTTCGGCGATATCTGGAAGGTGGGCTGGGCGGGGCTGAAGGACAAATGGCCCGGCGCGCACAAGGCCATTCAGGCCTTTTCCATCGACAATGCCGAGATGGGCGCGATGATCACCGAGGTGGACCTGAACGGCAAGACCGTGGAGCAGGTGGCCGCCGATTGGATGGCCGCGAACGAGGCGCGCTGGAGCGCTTGGATCGCCAAGTAAGGCAGGAGCCGTACGGCCTTGTTACGGGGCGGCGGCGGGCCGCCCCATCCTTTCCCCATGGTTTCGCGATAGATGACCCAAGCGCCTGAAAAGCTTGTCTGCCGGAATGTCTGGAAGGTCTTCGGTGCCCGCGCCGAGGAGACCCTTGCGCGCATGGGGCGGGACCCCGCGCCGGAGCGGTTGATCGCGGCGGGGCTGGTGCCTGCGGTGCGGGCAGTGGACCTGACGGTGCGCGAGGGCGAGATCTTCGTCATCATGGGGCTGTCGGGATCGGGGAAGTCGACGCTGGTGCGCTGTCTGTCGCGGCTGGTGGAGCCTTCGGCGGGGGAGATCCTGTTCGACGGGCAGAACCTGCTGATGGCAAGCGAGGCGGAGATGACGCAGATCCGCCGCCACAGGATGGGGATGGTGTTCCAGCATTTCGCCCTGCTGCCGCATCTGACCGTGCTGGAGAATGTGGCCTTTCCCTTGGAGATGCAGGGGGTGGCGCGGGCGGCGCGCGAGGCGCGGGCGCGGGAGATGATCGGGCTGGTGGGTCTTGCGGGGCGCGAGGGGAGCTATCCGCGGCAATTGTCGGGCGGGCAGCAGCAGCGGGTGGGGATCGCGCGGTCGCTGGCTGTGGAGCCGGAGCTTTGGTTTCTGGACGAGCCGTTTTCGGCGCTGGACCCATTGATCCGGCGGGAGTTGCAGGATGAGTTCATCCGCCTGCAGTCGCGGCTGCGGAAGACCATCGTCTTCATCACCCATGATTTCGACGAGGCCATAAGGCTGGCCGACCGGATCGCCATCATGAAGGACGGGGTGATCGAGCAGACCGGGACGCCGGAGGAATTGGTTCTGAATCCGGCGACGCCCTATGTGCGCGAATTCACCCGGGCGGTGCCCAAGGCCAAGGCGGTGCGGGTGGCGCGGCTGATGGTGGCGGAAGTGCCGCCGGAGGGGGTGCCCGCCGTTCCGGCGCGGGCGACGGTGGCCGAGGCGGGCGCGGCCTTCCTTGACGGGGCCGAGCTACTGGCAGTGACGGATGAGGGCGGCGCGCGGATTGGGGTGCTGCGGCGGGCGGATGTGATCCGCCTGATCCTTGGAGGGGAGGCATGACCGCCCTGCCCTATCCTGCCGCGATGCCTGCGCGCCTGATCTGGGGCGTGGCGCTGCTGGCGGCGGCGGTGCTGTGGCTGTGGGGGGCGACGATCGCGCCCTTTGCCTTCGAATACCCGAAGGCATGGCAGATCCCGGCTGCGAAGTGGATCGGCGGTTTCATCAACTGGCTGGTGAAGGAGGCGGCCATCGGGCCAGTGGCCTTTGCCGATGTGACGCGGTTTCTGGCGGCGGTAATCGATGCGCCCTATCGGTTCGTGCTGTCGCTTTTGTCCACGGGCGTGCTGTCGGGGGAAGGGTCGAGCGCGGTGCAACTGTGGCCGCCCTTGCCTTGGGTGGCGGTGATCGGGGTCTTCGTCCTGCTGGGGCTGTGGGCAGGGGGCGTGCCGCTGGCCGCGACGCTGGGGGCCTGCATGGGGTTCGTCGCGGTCTTCGGGCAGTGGGACAGCGCGATGGTGACGCTGGCCTCGATCATCGTGGCGGTTCCCATCGGGGTCGTCGGGGGGCTGCTGCTGGGCATCGCCGCGTGGCGGATGCCGTGGCTGGACAGGGCGATGAAGCCGGTGCTGGACCTGATGCAGACGATGCCGGTCTTTGCCTATCTGGTGCCCATCCTGATCCTGTTCGGCTTCGGCCCCACGGCGGCCATCGTGGCGACGCTGATCTATGCCATGCCGCCGATGACGCGGATCACCACGCTGGCGCTGCAACGCGTGCCGGGCGAGGTGCATGATCTGGGCCGGATGGTGGGCTGCACGCCGCGGCAGATGACGTGGCGGGTTCTGGTGCCCTCGGCGCGGGAGCCGCTGATGGTGGGCGTCAATCAGGTGATCATGCTGTCGTTGAACATGGTCATCATCGCGTCGATGATCGGGGCGGGGGGCCTTGGCTTCGACGTGCTGAACGCGCTGAGGCGGCTGGATTTCGGGGCGGGGATCGAGGCCGGGTTCGCCATCGTGGCGCTGGCCATCGCGCTGGACCGGCTGAGCCAGGCGCTGGCGCGGCGGGGGCGGGAGGCGGAGGCGCGGGGGGGCCTCGCGCAGCGGCATCCCTATGTGCTGGCGGCGGTGGTCCTGATCGCGGTGACATGGGTGCTGGGTCTGCTGCTGCCCGCGGTGCAGACCTACCCGGACGCGGCGCGGCTGAGCACAAGCCCGTTCTGGGCGGCGGCGGTGGAGTGGATCAACCTGACCTTCTTCGACACGCTGGAGGCGGTGAAGAATGCGGTGCTGATCGGCATCCTCGTGCCGGTGAAGCGGTTCATGCTGTCGCTGCCATGGGTGGCGGTGGTGGCCCTGCTGGCCCTTGCGGGCTGGCGGCTGGGCGGCGCGCGGCTGGCGGCGCTGGTGGGGGGGCTGTCCTTCCTGATCGCGGCGACGGGGCAATGGGAGAAGGCGATGATCACCGTCTATCTCTGCGGCCTGTCCACGGTCTTTGCCATGCTGATCGGGGTGCCGGTGGCCATTGCGGTGGCCAATCGCGACAGGGCATGGGCGGTGACGCGGGCGGTGATCGACACGCTGCAGACGCTGCCCTCCTTCGTCTATCTGATGCCCGTCGTGATGCTGTTCCGGGTGGGGGATTTCACCGCGATGATCGCGGTGGTCGCCTATGCGGTGGTGGCATCGATCCGCTATACGGTGCTTGGCCTGCAGGGCGTCGATCCGCGTCTGATCGAGGCGGGGCGGGCGATGGGCTGCACCGAGTGGCAGATCCTGACGCGCATCCGGCTGCGGCTGGCGCTGCCGGAGATCTTGCTGGGCGTGAACCAGACGGTGATGTTCGCCCTGTCCATGCTGGTGATCACCGCGCTGGTCGGAACGCGGGATCTTGGTCAGGATGTCTATATCGCGCTGACCAAGGCCAATCCGGGCAACGGGCTGGTGGCGGGGCTGGCCATCGCCTTCATCGCCATCATCGCGGATCGGCTGATCCATGCGGCGGCCGAGGGGCAGCGGGCCAAGCTGGGCCTGACGGGAGGTGGCGCATGATCCCTGACAAGCTTCGCGCCCTGCCATTCGAGGGGGAGATCGTGGCAGAGCCCCTGCTGGGGGGGCTGTCGAATGAAAGCTGGAAGGTGACGGATGCGCGGGGGGCGCATGTGGTGCGGTTCGGGAAGGATTACCCGTTCCACCATGTCGACCGCGCGCGCGAGGTGATGACGGCCCGTGCCGCCCATGCGGCGGGGTTCGGGCCGGCGGTGGAATTCGCCGGGCCGGGGGTCACGGTAGTGGAATTCCTGAACGCGCGCACATGGGGGCCGGAGGACCTGCGCCGCGAGCCGGAGCGGGTGGGGCATCTTCTGCGTCGGTTCCATGACGGGATGGCCGCGCATGTGGAGGGGGCGGCCTTTCTGTTCTGGCCGTTCCATGTGATCCGCGACTATGCGCGCACCATCCGCGCGGGGGGCAGCGTCTTTGCAGACGAGTTGCCCGCGCTTCTGGACCTTTCGGCGCGGCTGGAGGCGGCGCAGGTGCCGCTGCCCATCATCTTTGGCCATCATGACCTGCTGCCAGCCAATTTCCTTGATGACGGGGAAAGGCTGTGGCTGATCGATTATGAATATGCCGGTTTCGGCACGGCGCTGTTCGACCTTGCGGGGGCGGCGTCGAATGCCGGGATGGATGCGGGCGAGACGGCGCGTCTGCTGCGGGCCTATTTCGGGCAGGACCCCGCCCCCGACCTGCGCCGCGCCTTCGATGCGATGCAATGCGCGAGCCTTCTGCGCGAGGCGATGTGGGCCATGGTGTCGGACCTGCACCTTGCCGCGCCGGGCGCGGATTACCGGGCCTATGCCCGCGAGAACCTTGCCAAGCTGGATGCCGCGCTTGGCCATTATCATTCCCTGCACGGACAAGAGACATGACCCTTCCCACACATGCCCAGATCGTCGTCATCGGCGGCGGGATCATCGGCTGTTCTACCGCCTATCATCTGGCGCGCGACCACAAGGCGGATGTGATCCTGCTGGAACAGGGGAAGATCACATCGGGGTCGACATGGCATGCGGCGGGGCTGGTGGGGCAGTTGCGCGCCTCGGCCTCGATCACGCGGGTGCTGAAATATTCGGTCGAGCTGTACAAGGGGCTGGCGGCGGAGACGGGGCTGGATACCGGGTGGAAGATGTCGGGCTGCCTGCGGCTGGCCACCAATGCCGATCGCTGGACGGAGTATCGGCGGCTGGCCACCACGGCGCGCAGTTTCGGGATGGAGATGCATCTGATCTCTCCCGAGGAGGTGAAGCGGATGTGGCCCCTGATGGATGTGTCAGATCTGGTGGGGGCGAGCTGGCTGCCGACGGATGGGCAGGCCAGCCCCTCGGACATCACCCAGAGCCTTGCCAAGGGCGCGCGTATGCACGGGGCGCGGCTGCATGAGGGGGTGACGGTCACCGGATTCCAGATGGACGGGCGGCGGATCACCGGGGTGGTGACGGATCAGGGCACCATCGCCTGCGAGAAGGTGGTGAACTGCGGCGGCATGTGGGCGCGCAAGATCGGGGCCATGGCCGGGATCAACGTGCCGCTGCAACCGGTGAAGCACCAGTATATCGTGACGGAGCGGATCGCGGGCCTGTCGCCGGATGCGCCCACCCTGCGCGACCCGGACCGGCGGACCTATTTCAAGGAAGAGGTGGGCGGTCTGGTCATGGGCGGCTATGAGCCGAACCCGCAGGGATGGGTGCAGGGGGATATTCCCAAGAATTGGGAATTCCGGCTGTTCGACGACGATTACGACCATTTCGCCCAGCATCTGGAACAGGCCATCGCCCGCGTGCCCGCGCTGGAACAGACGGGCGTGAAGCAGATGATCAACGGGGCGGAGAGTTTCACGCCGGACGGGAACTTCATCCTTGGCCCGGCGCCGGAATGCGCGAACATGTATGTGGGCGCGGGGTTCAACGCCTTTGGCATCGCGAGCGGCGGGGGCGCGGGCTGGGTTCTGGCGGAATGGGTGATGCGGGACGAGGCGCCGCTTGACCTGTGGGTGGTGGATATCCGCCGCTTTTCCGGCCTGCACCGGGACCGGCAATGGGTCTTTGACCGCACGATGGAGGCCTATGGCAAGCATTACACCATCGGCTTCCCGCATGAGGAATATGAAAGCGGGCGGCCCCGGATCACCTCGCCGCTTTTCGCGCGGCTCAAGGAACATCGGGCGGTCTTCGGGTCAAAGCTGGGCTGGGAACGGCCGAACTGGTTCGCGCCCGAGGGGATGGAGGCGCGCGACGTCTATTCCATGGGGCGGCAGAACTGGTTTGCCCCGGTGGGGGCGGAACATGCCCATGTGCGCGGGAAGGTGGGGGTCTTCGACCAATCCTCCTTCGCCAAGTATGAACTGAGCGGGCCGAAGGCGGCGGAGGCGCTGGAATGGATCTGCGCCAACCGCGTGGCGCGCGATGTGGGGCGGCTGACCTATACGCAGCTTTTGAACACGCGCGGGGGGATCGAGGCCGACCTGACGGTGGCGCGGCTGGCGGAGGACCGGTTCTATATCGTGACGGGGACCGGGTTCCGCACCCATGACATGGCATGGATCGCGGATCACCTGCCGGGGGCGGGCTGCGCGCTGGAGGATGTGACCGAGGGTTGGGGGACGCTGTCCCTTATGGGGCCTGCGGCGCGGGCGGTGCTGGAGAAGGTGACGGGCGCGGATGTGTCGAACGCCGCCTTCCCCTTTGGCCATGTGCGCGAGATCGGGATAGCAGGGGCGACGGTGCGGGCGCTGCGGGTGACCTATGTGGGCGAACTGGGCTGGGAGTTGCATGTGCCGCTGGACCGGACCGGGGCGGTCTTCGATGCGCTGATGGCGGCGGGGGGCGCGGACATCCGGCCCGTGGGATACCGCGCGCTGGAGAGCCTGCGGTTGGAGAAGGGCTATCGCGCATGGTCGTCGGACATCACGCCGAATGACACGCCCTTCGAGGCGGGCCTTGGCTGGGCGGTGAAGATGAAGGGGAACACGCCCTTCATGGGCCGCGCGGCGCTGGAGGCCGTGCAGGGCAAGCCGCTGGTGAAGCGGTTCGTGGGCTTTACGCTGGAGGATCCGGAGGCGGTGCTGGTGGGGCGCGAGACGATCTTGCGGGACGGGGAGCCTGTCGGCTACCTGACCTCGGGCGGCTATGGCTATACGGTGGGGAAGAGCATCGGTTACGGCTATGCGCGCAATGCGGCGGGCGTGACGGAGGATTGGCTGGCCGCCGGGCGATACGATCTGGTGGTGGCGGGCGAGGTGCTGCCCGCGCGGCTGGTGACCGGGCCTTTGGTGGATGCGGAAGGGGCGCGGATCAGGGCATAGCGTCAGAGTTTCCGCAGGGCCACGGCCAGCGAGGGGACGGTGCCCGCCTCGCCCGGCATGGAGACGTAAGGGGCGGTCTGTTCCAGCGTGGCGAGGTCGGTGCGGGCCGTCAGGAAGCTGTGGAAACCGTCCCAGAGCGTGGTCTTGACGGTGAGGACGAGCGTCCCGCCGGGGCGCAGGATGCGGATCAGTTCGGGCAGGCCTTCGGTGCCCACATGGCCGGTGGTGAAGACGCCGGTGGAGATGACGCCCGCGAAATGGCCGTCCGCGAAGGGCAGGTCGCGCCCGAGCGCAAGGTTGTGGAGCGCGGCATAGGCCCCCTTCGCCCGCGCCACGGCAAGCATGCCTTGCGACAGGTCCAGCCCCTCGACCGGGGAGAGGCCTATGATGGCCAGCCAGTCGCCCAGAAGCCCGGTGCCGCAGCCCGCATCGAGGATCGGCCCCGCGCCATGCGGCAGATGGCGGGACAGGAGCGCAAGGCCGATGGCCGGATGCCGATAGCCGGCCCGCGCCATTTCGGCATCATAGGTTTCGGCCCAGCCGTCATAGAGGGCGGCCACCTCTTCCGGGGCCTTGGCGTCATAGACCGCGCCCAGATGCCCGTCATGTCGACCTGCCATTGTCCCGCACTCCCCGCTTTGCGTCGGCGCCAGATTGGGCCAGACTGGCGGCGGAGGCAACGGCAAGGGACGGTCATGAGTGACGAGGTGATGGAAGTGGCGCGTGGCATCCCCGCTCTGGCGGGGTTTGCCGGGGTGCCAGAGCGGCTGGGCGGGCTGACCAACCGGGTCTGGCACATGGGCGCGCATATCCTGCGCATCCCCGGCGAGGGGACGGCGGAATATATCGACCGGGCGAACGAGGCGGTGGCGGCGCGGGCGGCGGCGGCGGCGGGCGTGTCGCCGGAAGTGGTGCATGTGGACCCCGCCAGCGGGGTGATGGTCACCCGGTTCATCCCCGATTGCGTGACCATGACCCCTGCCCTGTTCCGGTCGCGCGCTGGCAGCCCGGCGCGGGCGGCCCGGGCCTTCCGGCAGTTGCATGACAGCGGGCAGATCTTTCCCGCGCGTTTCGACATTTTCGCGATGATCGACGATTACAGCGCCCTCTTGGCGACCAAGGCCATGGCCCTGCCCGAGGGGTACGAGGCCGCGGTGGCCGAGGCGCAAGCCGTGCGGGCGGCGCTGGCGGTGCATCCGGTGCCTCTGGTGCCCTGCCATTGCGATCCGCTTTGCGAGAATTTCCTCGATACCGGGGCGCGGATGTGGATCGTGGATTGGGAATATTCCGGGATGAACGATCCGATGTGGGATCTGGGCGACCTGTCGGTGGAGGCGGGGTTCGACGCGGCGCAGGATGAGGAATTGCTGACGGCCTATTTCGGCGGGCCTGCCCATCCGGCGGATCGGGGGCGGATGGTGATCTACAAGGCGATGTGCGATCTGCTGTGGACGCTGTGGGGGTTGATCCAGCATGCGAACGGGAACCCGGCGGATGACTTCATGGCCTATGCGACGGGCCGGTTCGACCGTTGCCGCACGCTGATGCGCGATCCGGGCTTCGCGGGGCATCTAGCGGCGATCCGGGCAGGGCGGTAGCGGCGAATCAACCCGGAACACGGGGGCATGATCGGCGCGGATCGTGGGGGGACATGGGGTGGATACAACCTGTGGTGAGCAAATTGCCCGCAATGGCATGGCCGGGGCACCGAGGATTGCAGCAGGAAGGTCACGCGGCACGCCAAATCTGGCGGAAAAGCGGCATCCAGCCAGAAGGATGTATTTTACCCCGACGAAATGTGGCATTAATAGACCTTAAGAATGGTCAAGGTCCGCGCGGCGGTCGGCAAGTCATTGGAGTTCGTTCTATGTTCGACAAGATCAAATCCATCGTCCTCGGCGCCGTGGCGGCGGTGGCGATGACCTCGGCGGTGCAGGCGGCACCGGTTTCATTCACAATCTCCAACGGCAGCCTCTCTGCTGGCGGAACCGGCAGTGTATGTAACGAACTGATGTGCAACGTTTCGACCTCGGCCGGTCCGGTGAACGGCGTGATCCGGAACCTTGAGATCGGCCAGTCGGAGTCGGTGGTGTTCTTCCGCTATCTGCCCGAAGTCGACGAAGATTTCGAACCTGGCCAGCCTGGCGCAGGGAGCGCTGCAGAAACGATTGGTTTGCGGGGCGGTATCCAGCTGACCTTGACGAGCGCGTTCAACGGCAGCGCGGCAGGATCGTTCTTCAACTTCTTTGCGGATGGCAGTCTTGCCAACTGGGCGGTGAATGACGACGGTGAGCTTCTTCCCGGTGCGGTTCTGAGCTGGGTGGCGCAGCCGGCGATGGCCGGGCCGTTCCGCGTGATCTTCGAATCCACGCTGTTCGAGACGGTTGCGGGCAGCCAGCGTTGGCGCAGCATCGTGACGATCAGCGCGGTGCCGCTGCCGGCGGGCTTGCTGCTGCTGCTGACCGGTCTGCTGGGACTTGTGGGTCTGTCGCGGCGGCGCAAGGCCCTCGCCTGACCCCAGCGTCAACTCAGGTTGTGCAGCGCCCCCGGATTCGGGGGCGTTTGCTTTTGTGCCGGGCAGCACACGCTTTCCTTGCCGCATACTGCCACCCCGGCGACAGGACGCTAATCTGGCGCTGAAGTCGGGAAATGCGGCGCAATCTATGCGTGCCCTCTCTGCGCGATCGGCGCTCATCTTGTGTGTTTTCGATGGCAGACCACAATTTGAGGTTGGTTTTCGGGGAAATATGGCGTTAATCGGCCTTACTTATGGCGGAAGATTGTCCGCCGCTGCATCGGCAGTCAGGAGCGTTTGAAATGTTCGATAGAGTGAAATCCATCATTCTGGGTGCTGCGGCCGCCCTGTTCATGGCGGGGGCTGTTCAGGCCGCTCCGGTGAACTTTCAGGCCGGGAACGTAACGGCCAGCCTGTCCGGGTCCTGCGACGGGTTCTGCAATGTCCTCGTGCTGGGGCTGCCCCAATCCGGCATCATCCGCACGGTCGATGACGGGTCCCCCTTGGACCTGAACGCTATTGCCTTTCCGGGCGTGCCCACGGGGGACCTTACCGGGGATAGCTTCACTGTTCTGGCCAGCATCGCGCTGGATGTCGGCGGGACAGTCTACAATTTCGCAGCGCGGGGCCTGATGACGGACTGGACCGTGGGGGCCTTGGGTGGGTTCCGGTCCGGAACGCTGTCCTGGACGCAGCAGCCTGTGATTCCGCAGGGTAGCCCGCTTTCGGTGGTGTTCAATGACGCTCTTGAGGTCGGGCCGTTCGGGGTGCGCTTCAGCACTCTGACGATCAGCGCCGTGCCGAGTGTGGTGCCGCTGCCGGCGGGTGTCGTGCTGCTGCTGACGGGGTTGCTTGGCCTTGTGGGCCTGTCACGCCGCCGCAAGGCCGTGGCCTGAGATCAGGCGATAATCGGATCGACGACAGCGCCCCCGATTTCGGGGGCGTTTTCTTTTCGGCACATGCGTGCGAATCAGGTCTGTACGAGCCGCAGGGCGGGTGATCCCAATCCCTAACCGTGCGGGGAGACGGAAAAAGGCCAAACAACCCTTGCGTGCGCACCCTGCAACATCCGCAGCGATCACTTCGGGAATTTCGGGACAATCCGCAGCCCCAACACATCAAGCTGTTCGCATACTGGCATTTAAGGCGTAAATGTGTCTGAAAGATGACCGCGATCTGCCGCGCGGCCTTTGGCTGCCTTGGGGGAGAATAAGGAATGTTCCAGAAAGCAAAGTCCGCGGCACTTGCCGCCCTTCTTGCCTCGTGTCTCGCATCCGGGGTGGCTGCCGCGCCCGTAAATTACATCACCGGTGACGTAACGGTGACAGTGACGGGCAACAGCGACGAGTTCCTGAATGCGAATGTCACTGGCCTGAACCAAAGCAACAATACGGAAGTGATCAACGAAGGTGAGGAAGACATCGTCGTTGCGATCCGGTTCAACCCCCTCGCCAATCCCAATCAACCCGGGGGCGGGCAGGGAAACGACAGGGGGGATAGCACACCGGACGAGTTCACCTTCATCGCGAGCATTGTCCTGCAGGTTGGCACGTCGCTCTTCAGCTATTCGGCACAGGGTCTGATGTCGAACTGGACCGTTGACTCCAGTGGTGGCTATCTTACCGGGGCGTTGTCGTGGATCATGCAACCGACAACACCCCTCGGCAGCCCCTTGGACGTGGTGTTCAATGCGGAACTGTTCCGCACCAATCAGGGCAATCTTGAATCGACACTTACTATCAGCCAAGCCACCAGTGTCGTGCCGCTGCCAGGCGGCGTGATCCTGCTGTTGACGGGTCTGCTGGGTCTCGTTGGCCTGTCGCGCAGGCGGCGGACGGTGACGGCCTGAGACTGCCGGGAGGTATGGCGAGGGCGCCCCTTGGGGCGCCTTTTGTCTTGGTGGGATCGGACAAAATTCTACTCTTAGTAGAAATTACCTTCCCGAATCAATTTCTGGTTAGCCTTCCGAAATGCAGCACACTGCCCCCGCCCCACACCAATTCGGCACGTGAAAATGGGCAGATGTAAGGGCGAAATCCGGGAAACCGGTGCAAATTCCCGCCAGACAGGCGGAAATCATCCTGCGCCATCAAAATGTTGTTTTTCTGCAAGCGAATGTGTCATTAATACGTCCTAACGATGGTTGCATAGTGGCGGAACATGCGTGTCTGGGCCGCCCTTTGGAGAGCGTTTTGATATTCGGTTCTGGTTCACTTTTTGCGGGCATACTGGCGACCGGCCTGCTGGCAGGCGCGGCTCAGGCTGCGACGGTGAGCTTTTCCGTGACCAATGTGGGGGCCTTTTCCATCGCCGAATGCAGCGATGGCACCTGCAACATGAACGGTGCGGGAATGGTCGGGACATTCGGCCTCTCCGACACTCTGGAAGAGGGAGAGTCCGTCGGTTTCGAGGCCTTCGAGTGGACGGCCCTGACGCAGCCCGTAGGCGATGCGGCGGAGGACATTCCTGTAACGGCCTTCCTGACGCTGGCCGTGGGCGGGGGGAACCTATTCTTCGAGGCGATGGGCGTGATGCGGGGCTGGTCTCTCTCTCCCTCCGGCACGCCGGCGGGCGGGTCGCTGGTCTGGTCGCCGGTCAGCATCCCGGAGGGCAGCCCGCTGCGTGTCGTCTTCGACGATTTCGTGGTGCCTGCGGGGGTTGAGACTGCTTTTGTGCGTTCGGGCATCACCGTGACGGCGGTGCCCAGCGTTGTGCCCCTGCCGGGCGGTATCGTGTTGCTTGTTACGGCATTACTCGGGGTTTTCGGGCTCTCCCACCGTCGCAATTTCGCGGCGGCATGAGGGACGGAACCCATCGCAAAACTGGGGCGCCTCGGCGCCCCTTTTCTTTTTGCGTCAGATGCCGGTCAGTAGCCCGCGCTGCCCCCGCGGCAGCGGTTCAGCACGACGCCCGCAAGGGCTGTGCGGGCCTTGATGTCGCGCAGGCAGGTCTCCAGTTGCGCGGTGGTGGTGCGTTCGGCGGAGGCCACGAGCAGCGCGCAGTCGACATTTCCAAGAAAGGCAAGCGCATCGTCGCCCGACATCACCGGCGGTAGGTCGAACACCATGAAATCGGGGCGATAGCGCACCTCGATCTCGCGCAGGACCTCGGCTGCGACGGGGCTGTGCAGGAGTTCGGCAGAGAGCGGGCTGCGCGAACGGTTGGCGACGACAGCGAGGTTGTCGCGCACGCGCAGGATCGCCTGCACGGGGCGCACCTCGCGCGAGAGCATCGCGGCCATGCCGGCGCGCGGCGGCAGGTTCAGGGCGCGCGCCAGCGAGGGGCGGCGCAGGTCCACCTCGGCCAGCAGGGTGCGGATCTCCTTCTGGCGTGAGAGGCCGAAGGCAAGGTTCATCGCGACGGTGCTTTTCCCGCAGCCCTTGTCGGGCGAGGTGATGGCGATGCGCTTCCAGCCATGGGCGCGCATTTCCTGAAACACCTTGGTGCGGAGCACATCGAAGGCAGGGGCTTCGTCACCGCTGCCTGCCGTCACCACGCGGGATTGGGCGAGCAGGCGGGGGTGCAGGTCGGCGACGGGGAATTCGTCCCACTTGTCGGTATCGCTTTCGAAGGGACGGTCGTCATCGACCGTCTCCGCCTCGGCCGCCGCCTCGGGATCGACGCGGAAGCCCGGCCCTTCACGCATGGCGCGGGCGCGGGCAAGGGCGGACTGCATGCGTTCGAAAGCCATCTCAGTTGCCTCCGGCCATGGCGACTCCGATCGGGTCGGGCAGCGCGCCCAGTAGCGTGGGCAGAAGTTGCTGCAGCGTATCACGGCCCTGCCAGAGCAGCGCCAGCAGGACAAACAGCATAACCGTCGACAGGCCCATGATGGCCCAGTTGCGCGCCAGTTCGCCGCGGGTGCGGACATTCGGCAGCGACACGACCATCATGGAGTCGCCGGTGATGGCGAGGATATCCTCGGGGCGGCGGATCACGCTTCGCAACATCTCAAGCGCGAAGACGAGGCCGCCCGCCGCGGCAAGGCCCGCGACGATGCCCGCAAGCCCGATCAGCAGGCGGTTGGGGCTGTACGGCCGGTCGGGGCGGACGGCCTGTTCTATGACGGTGATGCGGCGGCCCTTGGCGAGGCTTTCGATCAGTTCTCCGACCTCGGCCTTGGCGAGGTTGCCCACGGCAAGGTCGTACTGGCTGCGCACATTCTCGTAATCGCGTTCCAGAGCCTCAAGCCGGATGCCGACGCGGGGCGTCTCGGCGATGGTGGCGCGGAGGGTTTCGGCGCGAGCGATGAGTTGATCGCGTTCCTCGTCGAGATAGGAGAGTTCGCTGACGAGGTCGCTGCGGCGGACGTCGCGGGTTGTCATCGCGCCGGAGGTGGAGGGTGCCTCGGCGCCCTCGGCGGCGGGTTCGTCGCTTTGGAAGGTGCTGGCCTGACCGTTGATCAGACGGTCGATGCGATCGATCTGATCAACGAGGGCGCGGCGGGTGCGGTTCAATTCGCCAAGGCGCAGTTCGATGGCGGCAAGGTCTTCGCGGCGGAACACGAGGCTGTCGGGAAGGGCGTCGATATTCTCTTCCTTGAAGCGCTGGATGACTTGCGAGCGGTCCGAAAGTTCCTTTTCGAGGCGCGTCGTCTCTTGCGCGAAGAAGGCCTGAGTCTGGCGGGCGATCTGCAGGCGGGTCGCGGCGTCTTCTTCCAGAATCAGGGTGACAAGTTCATTCGTGACGGCTGCGGCCATGTCAGGATTGGGAGAATCGAACATCACGCTGACGAGGAGGGCGTCGGTACTGTTGCCGCTGCGGGCCCGCTGATTGGAGGGGCTGACGGTGATCCGGCTGCGCAGGTCGTCGACGATCTCGCCCGCCGATGTGGGGGCCCCGCCCTCGCGCCCCTCGCCTTCGTAGAGGTTCAGGCGGGTGGCGAGGTTGACCAGCATGTCGCGCGACAGCACGCGCTTTTCGATGATCTGAAGCTGTTCGTCGGCATTGGTCTGAACGGTGGACTGGGCGAGGCTGTCGGGGATCTGTTCGGATTCCACGACAAGCAGCGCCTCGGCCCGGTAGAGGGTGGGCAAAAGCATGGCCACGGCAAGGATGCTGCCCGCGACCAGCAGAAAGACCGCGACAGACAGCACGAACCAACGGCGCAGGCGCGACAGGAAGAAGCCGAGCTCGAAGGGGGCCGGGGTGTCGTCGGTTACCATCCTGCCCTCCTGCCCTTGGCGCCGACCGGGGCGGCGGTCATGGCGTCACGCCTTTGAAAGGGGTTTGGGTCCGAAACATACATCTACCGTTCATCCACCTTGGTCCCGCCGGGCAGTTCGTGCGGCTGCCTGCCGTTTCGGGACTCGCTGCTCTCTCCGTTTGCATTAATACTAGTTGACGGGTCATCGTCCACCCGGCATCCAACTGTTTTTGACAGTGGCGGCATGCGGATGGCGGACAACCACCGACGAAAGCCATTGCGAACGTTCTTTTTTCAGGCGTCGGGGAGTGGCCCCGCCGCGGGGATACGCCGCGGATGCGGGCCGATCCCTTGCCGACAGGGGAGTTGTCATGTCCGTTTCGCCCGTCCTGCCCCGGCTTGCCGCCGTCATGCTCTGCGCGGCCCTGCTTGCGGGGTGCCAGTCGTCCGAGGAGAAGGCGGAGGCGCATTTCGAAAGCGCCCAGCAGCTTCTGGCCGAAGGGGATGACGCGCGCGCGCTGGTGGAGTTGCGCAACGTCCTGTCCTTCAACCCCGAACATGTGGAGGGGCGGCGTCTTCTGTCGCAGACGATGGAGGAGTCGGGCGACCTGTCGGGGGCCTATGCCAATTACCTCGCTTTGGTAGAGCAGCTTCCCGGTGATCTGGAGGCCCGGCTTGCCGTGGCGCGCATCCAGCTTTCGCAAAGCCTTTGGGCGGAACTGGCGCAGACCGTCGCGGCGGCGGAACGGATCAAGGCCGACGATCCGCGCGTTGTGGCCTTCGGGCTGGTGCGGGATTATCAGGCTGCGGTGCAGGCGGGGAACGACGTGCAGACCGCCTCCATCGCGCGGCGGGCCGAGACGCTTCTGGCGATGGAGCCGGACGATCTGGCGCTGCTGCGCATCGTGATCGACCGCAAGAGTTCGGCCGGCAATTCGTCGGAGGCTGCGGCCCTGATCGAGCGGTCGCTGGCGCTGGCCCCGCAGGATTACGCGCTGCAGAACGCCCGTCTGCGCCTTTTGATCGAGGCCGAGGACGGCCCCGCCGTGGTGGCGCAGATGGACCGGATGATGGCGCTGTTCCCGCAGGACGAGGTGCTGCCCGCGGCACGGCTGCAATGGCATCTGACGCGCGGCGAGACGGCCGAGGCCGAGGCCTTCCTTCGGCAGCGGGCGGGGGCTCCGACCGGCGAGACGCAGCCGCAGGTGGAATTGGTGGAATTCCTGCGCGTGACGGCGGGGCCGGAGGCGGCACTGGCAGAGTTGGACGGGCTGATCACCGCGAATGCAGAAGACCCAAAGGCGGATCTTTACCGGGCGCTGCGGGCATCGATCACCTTCGAGACGGCGGATCGGGCGGCGGCGCTGGCGGAACTGGCCGATATCGTGGCGAAGGCAACGTCCTCGGATCAGACGCGCAGCATCAAGGCTCTTTATGCCAATCTGCTGAACCGCGAGGGCGCGGTGGAGCAGGTTGATGCGCTGGTGGCGGATATCCTGAAGGAAGATGCCTCGCATCAGGAGGCGCTGATGCTGCGGGCGGCGCGGTTCATCGCGCAGGACCGGCCGGGTCAGGCGATCGTCGATCTGCGCGCGGCGCTCAATCAGGCACCCACCGATGCGCGGGTGCTGTCGGCGCTGGCCACCGCCTATCTGCGCGACGGTAATACCGACCTCGCGACCGAGACGATGGCGCGGGCGGTGGAGGCGGCACCCGGCCAGCCCGCTCTGGCGCGCGACTATGCGCGGCTGTTGCAGGATCTGGGGCGGGCCGAAGTGGCGCAGGCCGTGGTCTATGACGCATGGCAGCGCAACCTTGGCGATCCGGGGCTGATCGAGATGCTGTCCTCGATGGCTTTGGCCGCGCAGGATTGGCAGCTTGCCGCGGAAATCCTTGGCGTGCTGCGCGGCTCTCCTACGGAAGAGGGGCTTTCGGCGGCGGACCAGTTCGAAAGCACCGTCCTGCAGGCGCAGGATCGGTTCGACGAGGCCCTGGCCATCATCGACGCGCGTCTGGCGCGCGCGGCGGAGGAGGACAGCGCGGGCGGACGGGCGACCTGGACGTTGCTGAAGACCGAGGCGCTGATCCGGGCCGAGCGGCGGGCAGAGGCGGTGGCGCTGCTGTCTCAGGCGGTGACAGAGATGCCCGAATTTCCCGCCCTTCGGCACAGGCAAGCGGAACTGGCGCAGGAAGACGGCCGGACGGAAGAGGCCATTGGCATCTACCGCGCCCTGATTGCCGCGAATGCGGGCGATGAGCGGGCGGTGCGCATCCTTTATGGCATCCTGAGCACCGAAGGGCAGACGGAAGAGGCGAAGACGGTGCTGGCCGCCGGGCTGACCGCACGCCCTGATGCGGTGGACCTGCGCTGGGTGGAAGCATCCCGTCTGCAGGAGGAGGGCGACATCGCCGGGGCCGTTGCCATTTACGAGGCGCTCTATGCACGCGACAGCGGCAACCCCATCATCGCCAACAACCTTGCCAGCCTGCTGGCAACGCTGTCGGACGACCCAGAGACACTGGACCGCGCCGCGCGGATCGCGCGCCGCCTGCGCGCGTCGGAAGTGCCTGCCTTCCAGGACACCCATGGCTGGACCCTGCACCGGACGGGCAATTCCGCCGAGGCGCTGCCCTTCCTCGAGGCGGCGGCGGCCGGGCTGAGCGAGGATGGATCGGTGCAATATCACTTGGGGGCGGTACTGGCTGCGCTGGACCGCAGGGACGAGGCGCGGGCCGCGCTGGAACGGGCCGTGGCCCTTGGTCAGGGATCGGCGCAGCCCTTCGTGGCACGGGCCGAGGCCCTGTTGGCGGAACTGGACGCGCCTGCGCCCGCCCCCGCCGCCACGCCGGCACCCGCGCCCGCGACGGGCACCACCACCACGCCCTGATCGGCCGGTTGCCACCTGACAGAGAATCACCTCGACCGGAAGGCGAGTGCCCATGCGGAACCGCATGGGCACCGGCCCGGATCACCGCCATTTTAGGCAAAGTGATAAAGACAGATTGTTCAGACTTTGGAACAGATCGGGGTCAAGGTGCCGCTTTCTTGCCGCCTCGGCCACAAATCGCCGAAGGGATGCCTTATTTTCTCCGTTTTTCCGGGAGCGCCCATCCTTTTTGCTCTGGCGCCGTTAACCTTTGTGTATATTCAGGACATCTGGGTTCCGGCTGAACAGCTGCCACTGCATTCAGAGGCCAAAAGTGAAATTGGAAGATACATTTGATGTAGTCGGGGCGGATGTTGTTGCCCCTCCGCATATCTACACAAAATCTGGTAAGTCCCATTCCGCCAGCCGGGGCCGAGTTCTGGCCCGCATGATGGACATCGCAATCGCCGTCACGGCGGCGCCGGTGGTCGTGATGGTTGCAGTAGTTCTGCTGGTGCTGAACCCGGCCCTCAACCCCGGACCGTTGTTCTTCCGGCAAAAGCGGATGGGCAAGGATTGCCGGTCCTTCATGGTGTGGAAGTTCCGCACCATGCGGATGTCGGATCGTCCGCTGCGCCATGTCGACGATCCGCTGGACAGCCACCGCATCACGCGGCTGGGAGCGGTGCTGCGGAAATCGCGGCTTGATGAATTGCCGAACCTGATCAACGTGCTGCGGGGCGACATGGCGGTGATCGGCCCGCGCCCGGATGCCTGGGATCATGCCGTGGTGCATATCCGGACCATTCCCCATTACGCCAACCGCTTTGCCGTGCTGCCTGGGATCACCGGCCTTGCACAGGTGAGGGCGGGCTATGCTGATGACGAGAAGGCGATCCGCCGCAAGGCGCGGCTGGACAGCTTCTACGTGCGCCGCCGGTCGCTGCGCCTTGACGCCGCGATCATCTTTGCGACCTTCGCCGTGATGGCCACGGGCTTTGGCGGTCGCTGAGGCACCTTCTCACCCCGGCAGGCCCAGCAACCAGCTTTCGTAAGGCAGGTAGCAGCCCGCGAAAAGGTCGGAGAAGACGATCCAGACCGTCAGCACGGCAAGCAGCGCAAGATAGGGCGCGGCGGTCAATGGCCCGCGCCCCGTGCGCAGAGGCAGGTGCGGGATGCGCGCAAGGATCATCGTCTGGATGGGGATGAAGTAATAACCCAGCCTGTCGCCCACGACGGAAGACAGGATCAGCGCGGGCACAGTCGCCAGCATCATCAGCGACCCGATGGTGACGATCTTGTGATCCTCGGGGAAGGTGCGTGCCCAGGGCCGCGTAAGCAGGGTGAAGAAGAGCAGCGCCGTCATCACCAGAAGGGCGATGCGATAGCTGGCACCGGCGGAATCGATCCCCGTGCCGATATAGCGGGTGGTCGCGGTGGCGGCCATGTCGGTTCCCATCAGGGCAAAGCCGCCGGGGATGGCCAGCAGGAAACTGAGGAACAGCCTGCCACGCGTCAGGCGGCCCTGCACCAGCGGGGCGAGCAGAAGGAAGATGCTCGCGCTGGAATGGATGCCGGCCGCGATGATCACATAGATCAGATAGCGCAGGAGCTTGCGGTCGGAAAAGGCGTTGAAGGCCATGCAGATCAGGCCGATGGCCGCCCCTTGCCGGATGCCCGACATCGGCATGTTGATGATCAGCACGGGAAAGAGAAGGATCAGGAAGCCAAGCTTGTCGGGCTGCCGGATGGCAAGGCGATGGGCCCCCCAGAAGAAGATGGCCGAGGAGATCACGTTCAGCCACGGATAGGGCAGGTCCAGCCGCACCTGCAGCATGACGATCGCCGTCCAGAGCGGTTCGTTCATCGACAGAAGATCGGGAAAGGTCGCCGCCCCGAAGACCTGATACTGGTTCTCATACCCGAACCAGTCACAGCCCACCTCGTACCGGAAGGCCGAGAAGAGGAAAAGCGCGGCAAGCAGCACGGGGTAGACCGCCCGTAGCTGCAAAAGACGCAGGGCCATCATGCCGGCATAAGTGGCCACATAGATCATCGCGCCGCCCCCCCTGCCGCGTCGCGCAGCAGCGTGGCCAGACGCGGGCCCCAGACCTGCAGGCTGTACTCTGCCTCGATCCGCTGCCGCCCCGCCTGCCCCATCCGCAGGCGCAGGGCGGGATCATGCAGCAGGCGGCGCAACGCGGCCTGCCATTGGGCGGGCGTGTCGGCAAGGAAGCCGTTCACGCCATCCTCCACGATCCGGGCATTCACGCCCACGGGCGAGGCGATGACGGGCAGGCCGCAGGCCATGTACTGGACCAGCTTGTAGCCGCATTTGCCGCGCGACCATGGTGTGTCGGTCAGCGGCATGATGCCGATGTCCATGCGGCGGATCAGGTCTGTCTCGGTCTCTTCCGTCCAGGGCTGCCCGGACAGGAGCGGGTGCCCCGTCGCCCCCTGCCCTGCCCCGACGGCAAGAAGGCGCGCGCCCTCGGCCTCGGCGGTGGAGAGCAGGAGGGGCAGCATGGGCTGCATGTATTCGGCCCATGTGCTGGGCGACCCGATCCAGCCGATCACCGGCGGGCCGGAACGATCCGGGCGCGGGCTTGCGTCGTAATGGGCAAGGTCCACCACGGTGGGCACGACCTCGATGCGCCTTGCCCCGGCGCGCGCGGCACGCTCCGCCAGATAGCCGTTCCCCGCCGTCACGAGGGCCGAGCGCGCCATAAGACGGTCGAGCTTCTGCCCCAGAAGGCGGCGGATGAGGGGGTTGCTGTGCATGTCATACCGATGGAACACCGCATCATCGTAATCCAGCACCACCGGCACCCCGCGCGGCAGGGCGAGGGCCTCGGCCCAGGCGGGCAGCCAGGGCAGCGCCTCTTTCTCTATCATCAGGAGGGCGGCATCGCGGGATGCGCGCAACTGGCCAAGGCGTTGGCCATAGGCCGCCGCCACCGCGCGACGGTCGGTGCGCCCAGCGTAGAGATCGCGCAGATAGGCATCCTCCAGCATCGGATAGCAGCGCGTCGCGAAACCCGCGGCGCGCAGGGCATCCTCGTACTGGAACATCCGCAGGCGGCTGGAGGCCCCCAGACGTCCATAGCGGGGCAGCAGTGCCAGCCTCATGCCGCCCGGTCCCCTGCGGCCCCGGACTCCATCGCATTCCTCCACGACATCAGCATCAGCACGGCCCAGAGGCGCGTGGTCCAGTCGCGCGCGCCCGACAGATGCTCGGCCCAAGCCTGCCGGATCGGTGCGGGGTCGAGCAACCCGTCCCGGCCCAGCGAAGCGGGCGAAAGCAGATCCTCGGCCCAAGGCCGCAGCGGGCCGCGGATCCAGTCCCCCACCGGGATGCCGAAACCCGCCTTGGGGCGTTCGATCAGGTCCCGCGGCACATGGCGGTCAAGGACCTGCCGCAGCGCCCATTTCCCCTTTCCCTCGCGCAGTTTCATCGCGGGAGGCAGTCGGGCGGAAAGGGCCAGCACCTCGGGGTCGAGGAAGGGCACGCGGGTTTCCAGCGCAACGGCCATCGAGGCGCGGTCGACCTTACAGAGGATGTCGTCCGGCAGATAGCAGCGCATGTCCTGCAGCATCATCCGCCCGACGGGATCGTCAGAGAGGCTGGCAGGCAGCGGATCGTCCATCACCGTCAGGGGTGGGGCGGCAAGGCCGCGCAGGATGCGGTGCCCCGGCCATTCGGAGACGAGGCTGAGATACAGGTCATCCACCCCCCGTACCTCGCTCAGGCGGGCGGCAAGCTTGTGCGCCTTGTCCCCCGGTCGGGCGATCGGCACCACCGGCGCGGCCAGACGGCCCAGCCTGTCCCATGCCGCGACGGGGATGCCGCGGATCGCCCGGCCCAGCGCCGTGCGCAGCGGGGCGGGCAGGACCGATAGGCGGTTCCAGATGCGCGGCCCCCAGAAATAGCGGTTGTAGCCACCGAAGAGTTCGTCGCCCGCATCCCCCGTCAGAACGACCGTCACCTCGCGCCTTGCCATGCGGCAGACGAGATGCGTCGGGATCTGCGAGGAGTCGGCGAAGGGTTCATCATAGATTTCGGGCAGCGCGGGGATCACCTCGCGCGCATCGGCATCGGTCACGATCATCTCGGAATGCTGCGTGCCCAGATGGCGGGCCACCGCCGCGGCATGGCGGCTTTCATCGAAGGCGGGGTCCTCGAACCCGATGGAGAAACTGTGGACGGGCTGCGACGCGGTCTTCTGCATCAGGGCCACGATCAGCGAACTGTCGATCCCGCCGGAAAGCAGCGCCCCCAGAGGAACATCAGAGATCATCTGCCGCCGCACGGCGCGGGCGAGCGTCGCCTCCAGCACCTCCAGCGCCTCGGCCTCGGTCGTGAAGGGATCGGCGCGGCCGGCATCCACCATCGCGTTCAGGTCGAACCAGCGGCGGATGGAGAGGCCGCCATGGCGGTCACCGGGCCGCAGGGGGGCAGCGGGTGGCCGGGGCGGCAGATCGCCGGACAGTTCGAGGATGCAGCCCGGTTCCAGCTTGAAGGTGCCGGGATGGATGCTGCGCGGGGCGGGGATATGTGTCAGGCGCAGGAAGACGGCCACCGCCTCGGGGCACAGGGCGCGGTCGAAGGCCGGATGTCGGCGCAGGGCCTTGAGTTCGGATCCGAAGACAAGGGCACGCCCGGACCAGCCCCAGTAAAGCGGCTTTTCCCCCATCCGGTCCCGCGCCAGCATCAAACGCCGCTCGCGCCGGTCCCAGAGCGCGATGGCGAACATCCCTGCCGTCCGGCGAAGCGCGGCGTCAAGGCCCCAGTGCTCGATGGCGGCGAGCAGGGTTTCCGTATCGGAATGCCCGCGCCATGCTGGGGCGGCCCCTGCCTTCTGCAATTCCTCCCGCAGGTCGAGATGGTTGTAGATCTCGCCGTTGAAGGCCAGTGCGAAGCGGCCCGTGGAAGAAAGCATGGGCTGCGCGCCGGCCTCGCTGAGGTCGATGATCGCAAGGCGGCGGTGCCCCAGCGCGATGCCACCCTCGGCCCAGACGGCGCCGCTGTCGGGTCCGCGATGGTGCAGGCTGTCGGTCATCGACTGCACCGTGGCGCGAAGGGTCGCCTCGGGGGTTCCGCTGGTGTCGAGAAGTCCGGTCAGACCGCACATGGCGCATGGCCCCTATGAACTGGATAGGATGCGGGCATAGAGCGCGGCGTAATCCGCCGTGCCGCCCGACAGGGAAAAGACCGCTTCGGCCGCATGGCGGCAGCGGCGGGGAAGATCGGGATCGTCAAGCAGCGCGAGCAACGCGTCGAAGGCAGCCTCCATCGCGGCGGGGTCCGGCCCGGTGGCAAGGACGCCGACGCGGTGGTCGCGGATGATGCGGGCCACGTCGCCCACGCCTTCATTGGCCACAACGGGCAGGCCGCAGCCAAGGATCTCGGCCATGCGGGTGGGGGAACGGCCAAGTTCGGACACCTCTCCCCCCGCATAGAACATCACCGAAGCCGTCTGCTGCCACAGCACCTCCTGCACCCTGTCCGGATCGGAGGGCGCGATGCGCAGGCGGGGGCCGAGCGTCCCCGCCGGATCGATGGCCGCGCGCAGGGTGGCGGGGTCGTCGCGGGTGGTCAGGTCGAACCGCGCCTCCGAGTCGCGGCGGGCGGCGGCGGCGATGAAGGCGGCCAGCCAGTCCAGCCGGAACCAGCCCGAAAGCAGCGTGCCAAGGCAGCCATAGACCCGCCCCGCGGGCGGCGTCGCGGCGGGAACGAAACGGTCCAGATCGGCGCAGGTCGGGATGACGGCGACGCGGGCGCGCGCCATCTCAACCGGGTAAAGCCGCGTCAGGTGATCCACCGCCGCATGGGTGAGTGAAACAACCCCCGCCGCGCGGCCAAGGCAGGCCCGTTCCGCCGCCACCATCGCCCGATGCAGCAGCGACCCTCGCCGCATCCGCCCCGCGGTGATCAACTCCTCGGGCCAGAGCGCGCGCATGTCGAAGAGGAAGGGCACCCCCGTCAGGCGCGAGACGACCAGCGCCACGGCGGCGGGAATATAGGACCGGGCATGGATCAGCCGCGCCCCGCCGCGCCGCGCCGCCCGCGCAGTCAGCCAGACCATCCGCAGCATCGACAGCGCGGGCGCGATCAGCCGCGGCCGGGGCAGGAAGCGCTGCGGCTGCCAGTCGATCCCCAGCGCCGCGCATTCCGCTCGCTGCCGGGCGACGCGGGCGGCATCGGCCCAGTCGGCATCCTTTTCATAGGTGATCAGCGTGATGCGATAATCGCGCGACAGCCCGCGCAGATAGGCCAGCACCTGACTTTGCCCCAAAGGCTCCAACAGCCCGTTGCGGGTGAGATAAAGGGTGGGAATGCGCGGATCGGTCATGTCAGGTCCGGCCCCGATCACGGAGAAGGGAGTCGTAAAGCGCATCGCAGCGCCGCATGAAGCTTTCCGGGCTGAAGCGGGCGCGCACACTGTCCGATCCCATCCGCCCGACCTCGGCCAGAGCGGCAGGACCAAGGGCAAGGGCCTGCTCGACCGCTTGGGCCAAGGGTCCGGCTGCGGGTTCCGGCAGCAGCCAGCCTGTCCGGCCATGGTCGATGATTTCGGGCGTCCCGCCGGCACCGGTCGCGATGACGGGAATTCCCGCCGACATCGCTTCGCAGATGGCAAGACCGAAGCCCTCGGTGACGGAGGGTTGCAGATAGAGGTGGCACCCCTCCAGCAGCGCGAAGGGATGCGGGTGGAACCCTTCAAGATAGACGCGATCCGACAGGTTCAGATCGGCGATCCGGGCCGCAAGTGCGGGGCGCTGGCTGCCGTCGCCCACCAGACGCAGGCGAAAATCGAGACCACGGTCACGCAGAAGGGCGGCGGCCTCGACGGCTGCCATCGGGTTCTTCACCGCTTCCAGACGCCCCGCAAAGCCGAGTTCGACACGCCCCGCAAGCGGCGGGTAGGGGCGGAAGGGCTGCGGTTCGAACGGATTGTAGACGACCTCGATCACCTCGGGCCGTGCCTCGCCCATGTCGACGATGGCCCGCTTCACCGCCTCGGATATCGCGACGATCCGGTCGGCATGGCGATAGAGCCGCGCAAAGACCCTGCGCGCCTTGGAGGAATGGCGCGGGATGCCGATCTCTTCGCAGATGACGACCGGCACACGGGCCAGACGCGCGGCGATGATGCCGTGGAACATCGCCTCGGCCCCATAGAGTTGAACCATGTCGGGACGCGTGCGCCGCAAAAACCGCGCCAAGGCCCAGATCGCCTTTGGCGAAGGGATCTTGGTCGGACGGTTCAGGGCGCAGGCTTCCGCACCGAGACTGCGCAGGTCTTCCAGCACCGCACCGCCGGGCCCGATGGCGCAGAAGGCGTGGTGACAGCCTGAGAGGGCCGCATGCGCGGCAACGATCCGCATCTGCGACTCGACCCCGCCGAAATCGAGCGCCCTGAGAACATGAAGGACACGCCCCCGGCTTTCGGCATCGGGTGTCGTCATGGCCGGATCATGTCTTTGATGGCGCTTTTCCAGCCCAGAAACTCCCCATACCCGCCTTTCAAATAGAAAGGAATTATCATAATTGGGCGAAGGAACCGCGATCTTTGCAAGATCGCAATACGCTGGGCGTAACTGGGCGTTGTTGCGTAACGCCCGCCTGAGGCATGATAGCGCCTTTCCCCCACGGCATCAGCCGACGCGAACGATGTTGGCCGTTCCGAGGGCCGAGAAGCGGTTCATGAGTGCGATGCGGATCTGGATTTCTGCGGTCTGGCGGTCCGGGTCTCTTGCGGCGATGCGTTCGCCGAAGGCCTTCAGGCAGCGCATCTTTGCCTCGATCCTGCTTCTGACATGGTATCCGGTCCAGCGTTTCCAGAACGCCCGGCCGTAGTAGCGAGTGGCGCGCAGGGTTTCGTTTCTGGCGATCGCGGCCGGGCAGTTCTCTTTCCAGGGCCGGCCGTTCTTGCGGATCGGAATGATCGCCGTGGCCTCGCGGTTGATGATTGCGGTGTGGCAGCGGCGGGTGTCATAGGCCCCATCGGCGGTCACCGTGCCGATGTCTTCGCCCTCGGGGATCTGGTCCAGCAGGTCCGGCAAGACCGGACTGTCGCCGTCGCTGCTGGAGGTAAACTCCACCGCCCGAATGTCAGACGTGGCGGTATCCATAGCCAGATGTACCTTGCGCCATTGACGCCGCCCCTGAACGCCGTGCTTGCGGGCCTGCCATTCGCCATCACCGAGGAACTTGATCCCGGTGCTGTCCACCAGCAGGTTCAAGGGGCCATTGGCGCGCCGATACGGGATCTGGACAGCTAGCGTTTTCTGCCGTCGGCACAGCGTGGTGTAGTCGGGCACCGCCCAATCCAGGTCCGCCATCTTGAGCAGGCTGGCCACCATCCCGGTCGCTTGCCGAAGCGGCAACTTGAACAGGACCTTGATGGTCAGACAGAACTGGATCGCTGCATCCGAGAAGACCGCAGGGCGACCGGGGCTGCCATCATGCGGCGCGAGCCAGGCCATCTCCTTGTCCAGCCAGATCAGCAGCGATCCGCGCTTGCGCAGAGAAGCCGTGTAGCTGGACCAGTTCGTCGTGCGATAGCGGGCGGGTGATGGCTTGCTCATGCAACCCGTCTAACCGCATGGATTCGCGATGTGAATCCTCGACGGTCAGAGTTCTGCAACAACGCCGCGTAACTGCTTCTTTGACGGTCAAAGAACGCCAACGCATCCTTGCTACAAGACCCTAATCCAAGCGATTCTAGGGTTTCCCTCCCGCTCACTACTCTGTCTTTCATGGCATCGATACGACTTAACTGCGTCTCCCAAGCGGAAATTGGTGACACGAAGGCTCCGTTAGCCACCACGCGAGCAAGGTTGACGCCGCGCGGATCATTGTAGACCCAATTTGTCTCATTCGATCCATGGCGACGATAAAGCTGAAGGGGACTATCGATCAGCCTCCGCGCATTCAAGGCTACGAACAAATCGGATATCCATCGATCATGCGCGAAAATTTCTGTTGGAATCGGATAAATGAAGCGAAAGGCAGTTTTCCGGAGTGCAATGCAGCACCCGGCTATGAAGGTTCTTTCGTCTAGTCCCCCAGCCCTAATGTTTCCGAGTTGCGTCACACTGTTATGTTTCAACTCAGCGTCGCTAATGATCATGTCGTTGATCGTTACCATGACCCTTGAGTCGGCAATAAACTCCTCCTCAACGCGGGCAAGCTTTATAGGTAGCCAATAATCATCCTGATCACTTAGGAAAATCAGGTCACCATTACATAGCGAAATGGCCTTTTCAAAATTCCTCGCAAAGCCCAAATTTCTATCATTCCTCTCCACCCGCACGCTGAAGGGCGCAGAAGCCGCGAAATCCTGCAGGATTTCCATCGTTGCGTCCGTCGATCCGTCATCACAAACCACGAGTTCATCGGGCAGACGTTCCTGTGCGACGAAACTCGCCAACTGCTCGGTCAGGAAGCGCGCGCCGTTATAGGTGGCCATCGCGATGGAGATCGTGAACCGCTTCGCATCCGGCTGCATTACTGCCCTCCCCCGGTCATCCACCCCACCCCTCACAGCCGCAAATCGCTTTGCGATGCGGGAAACACCGATTTCAGATCGCAGAACACATGCCCCGCCCTGCCATAGCGCCGCAGCGCCTCCGCGCCTGCCGCGCGGTATTCCTCATGCGCGACGGCTAGGATCACGGCATCATAGACCCCCGACGCGGGGTCTGCCGTCAGGGTCAGGCCGTATTCGGCCTGCGCCTCTTCTGGGTCGGCCAACGGGTCGTGGATATCCACGGCGATGCCGTAATCGGCCAGTTCGGCCACCACATCCACGACTCGGGTGTTGCGCAGGTCGGGGCAGTTCTCCTTGAACGTCAGCCCAAGGATAAGGACCTTCGCTCCATCCACCTGGATGCGCCGCCTCAGCATCGCCTTGACCAACAAAGACGCGACATGCGCGCCCATGCCATCGTTGATCCGTCGCCCGGCAAGGATGACCTGCGGGTGATAGCCCAGCGCCTCGGCCTTGTGGGTGAGGTAATAGGGATCGACCCCGATGCAATGCCCGCCGACAAGGCCGGGGCGGAAGGGCAGGAAGTTCCACTTCGTCCCCGCCGCCGCCAGCACGGCACCGGTATCGATGCCCATGCGGTTGAAGATGATGGAAAGTTCGTTCACCAGCGCGATGTTCAGGTCGCGCTGGGTGTTCTCGATCACCTTCGCGGCCTCGGCCACGCGGATGCTTTCCGCCTTGTAGGTGCCTGCGGTGATGATTTC
Source organism: Tabrizicola sp. M-4 (assembly GCF_051132405.1). Lineage (GTDB taxonomy): Bacteria > Pseudomonadota > Alphaproteobacteria > Rhodobacterales > Rhodobacteraceae > Paragemmobacter. The sequence continues at coordinate 874,724 of NZ_CP128606.1, read as the reverse complement.
GGCATAGAGCGCGTCGATGGTTTCGGCGGCTTCGGGGGTGGAACCTGCCGTGACCTTGCGGATGGAGGGCAGGCGGTGCGCCTTGTCGCCGGGGTTGATGCGTTCGGGGCTGTAGCCGCAGAAGAAATCGCGGTTGAAGGTCAGGCCCGAGTGGCGTTCGAGGACGGGGACGCAATCCTCTTCGGTGGCACCGGGATAGACGGTGCTTTCGTAGATGACGATGTCGCCGCGTTTCAGCACCCGCCCCACGGTTTCGGAGGCGCGCAGGAGGGGCGTCAGATCGGGCCGCTTGTGCGCGTCGATGGGCGTGGGGACCGTGACGATGTAGATGCGCGCGGCGGCAAGGGCGGCAGGATCGGCGGTCAGCGTCAGGTGGCGTGCCTCGGCCAGTTCCTCGGGCGAAACCTCGCGCGTGCGGTCGCGCCCGTCGCGCAGGTCGGCGATGCGGCCCGCGTTGATGTCGAAACCGATGACCGGGCGGCGCTTGGCGAATTCCACCGCAAGCGGCAGACCGACATAGCCCAGTCCGATGATGGCGATGGGGTCATTCGTCTGCATAGTTCGGATTTCCTTGCATGAGCGGCGAAGGTTCGGGCCGGAACTCATGGTTGCGATCAAACTTCATCCGCCTGAACTTTCGGCGCAGGCGCAGCAACTGGCGCACACCGGGGGTGCGGTTCAGGATCGGGGCAAGGCGCTGCATCAGGCTGCCTTCGCCATGATAGCCGATCACGGATTCGAAATGCGCGACGTCTACGGCGGCAGGCGAAAGGATTCGCAAGAAGTTTACCAAACCGTTCCTGTAGAATGCGCCAAAGTCGTCGGCCAGCCACCTTGGAGACCCATTTGCTGTCAAGAGACGTCGCGCGGCACCGATTTCGATCGCGTAGCAAAGGCATGTGCGCGTTGCCTCCGGCAAGAACGGAGTGACCAGCAAACTTTTGCCGAACCGACGTGACCCGTAAAACGAGTATTCGTGCCGCGTCATGATCGGGCTGTGAAACACGATCACTTCACCCGGACGCAATTCGCCAAGGATTGCCCGGGCCAGATCGTCGAACCCTTCCGGCAGGGCTGCGTCATCCTCAAGGATGATCGCTTGCTGCACGCCATTTTCCACCATGTGGCGATAGGCAGCCACATGCGACAGGGCGCATCCGAGTTGACCGGGGCTGAAAGCCGGGTTTCGGGGAAACTCTGGGTCGCGCAGCAGCACCTCGCGCCCGATGACGCCGAGGATGACCGGCTTTTGGGCAGAACGCTGGGCGATATGGCGCGTGATATAGTTGTAACGCTCCGCAAAGGCGGGATGGGCGATTGCATAGAGGGCGAAGGGGGCACCGGTCATTGCATCAGCGCCCGTAATACTCGCGGAACCAGTCCACGAAGCGGGCGATGCCGTCGCGGAAATCGGTCTGGGGGCGGTAGCCGGTCAGGGATTGCAGCAGCGTCGCGTCGGCCCATGTCGCAGGCACGTCGCCCATCTGCATCGGCATGTAGTTGCGGATCGCCTTCCGGCCGAGGCACTCCTCGATCGCATCCACGAAATCCAGCAGGCGGACCTTGTCGGAATTGCCGATGTTCACGATACGGTAGGGGGCCACCGGCGACAGGCTGTCCCCCGCCGCGATCTGCGCGCCGGGGGTGGGGCGTTCGGGCACCGCGTCGATCAGCAGGCGGATACCGCGCACCAGATCGTCGACATAGGTGAAGTCGCGATACATGTCGCCGTGGTTGTAGATGTCGATGGGACGGCCATCGAGGATCGCCTCCACGAATTTGTAGAGCGCAAGGTCAGGCCGCCCCCATGGCCCATAGACCGTGAAGAAGCGGAACATCGTCGTGGGCAGACCCCAGAGATGGGCATAGGCGTGACCCATGCTTTCCGTCGCCTTCTTGGTGGCGGCATAGATCGTCAGTTGGGTGTCGGCCTTGTCCGTCTCGGCGAAGGGCATGTCGTCATTCGCGCCATAGACGGAAGAGGTGGAGGCCATGAGCAGATGCCCCACCTTCAGGCGGCGCGCGGCCTCCATCACGTTGAAGGTGCCGATCACGTTGGCATCCAGATAGGCGCGCGGGTTTTCAAGGCTGTAGCGCACACCCGCCTGCGCGGCGAGATGGACGATCACCTCGGGCTGGAAGGCATCGGCCACCGCGTCGAAGCGGGCCTGATCCTCCAGCAGCGCCTCGTCGGCGGAAAAGCCGGGGTTCTGCAACAGCATCGCATGGCGGCGCTGTTTCAGGGTGACGTCGTAGTAATCCGTCATCCCGTCATAGCCATGCACCCGGAACCCCTCGGCCAGCAGAAGCCGCGCGAGGTGAAAGCCGATGAAGCCCGCCGTCCCCGTGATCAGGACGCGCCGTCCTTGCGCCGTCATCGCAGCACCTGTCGCGCCGGAAATTGCCGGTCTGTCACTATCGCCGTCCTTCAATCCGCGTCCCCCCGATGCCGGTCCGTCCCATGCCGCCCGCACAGGGGCGCAGGGACCGCCGCGGGGGCGCTGTCCAAATCCTTCGGGCGGAGTGTTAATGATTATTGCTGCGGCTGCAAAGCCTCTGCGCACCGCTCGGGAGGATTGCCAGCCGATCGTCGCTGCACGGCAAAGGCGGAAGAAAGGCCGGGCCGCCGATCAGCGGCGCGGAACATGATCGCGGATGGCAGCGAGATAGGCCTCGATCACGAGGGTTTCGTCATAGTCGCGCTCCATCAGCGCGCGCGCGGCTTGGCCCATGCGGGCCTGTTCGGCTGCCGGCAGCGCGAGGAAGCGGTGCAGCACATCGGCGAGGCTCCGGGGATCGCGCGGTTGGCACAGAAATCCCGTCTCGCCCTCCTTCACCACCGCGCGGCAGCCGGGGACATCGGTCGCGATCACCGGGCGGGCCATGGCCGATGCCTCGATCAACGTGCGCGGCGCACCCTCGCGGTAGGAGGGCAGCACGACGCAGGTCGCCGCGCGGATGAAAGGGCGCACATCCTGCTGCGGGCCGGGATATTCGACGATCCCCTCGGCGACCCACCCCTCCACCTCGGCAAGCGGGATGGCCGAGCGGTTGTCCACCCCCGCCGCCCCCACAAGCTGGAACCGCGCGGGGATGCCCGCGGCATGGATCAGGCGCGCGGCCTCGACGAATTCGCGCACCCCCTTGTCGCGCAGAAGGCGGGCGATCATCAGGAAGACGGGCGCGCCCCCGTCTGGATCCGGCATGGGGCTGGCGGTGAAACGGCCAAGGTCGATGCCCGATCCGGGCATGTGACGCACCTGCCCCGGCCGCACCAGACCGCGCGACAGGAACAGCCCGCTGTCATCGCCGTTCTGGAAGAACACCACCGGAAGGCGGCGGAAGGCCTGCTTATACAGCGTCTCGGCCACCCGCTGCAGCATCCCGCCCGACAGAAAAGCGGTGCCAAGGCCGGTGACCGTGGGCAGGAAGGGGAACCCCATCCCACGCGCGGCCAGCGCGCCGAAGATGTTGTTCTTGATCGTGTAGCCAAGCACCACGTCGGGCTGTTCCTGCCGGAACAGACGGCGCAGGCGCGCGGTCAGGCGCAGGTCGGAAAGGGGATTGAGTCCCTTCACGTCCATCTCGAGCGGCAGCACGCGGCATCCCATCGCCTCAAGCCGCGACGCGGCCTCGTCCGGGGGCGCAAGCACGGTGACGCTGTGCCCATCGGCCAGCAGGCGCGCGACGAGGGACCGTCGGAAATTCCACACGTTCCACGCCGCATTCACACAGATGAGGACATGCAGCGGCACTGCCCTCGGGGCCGCCCGCGCCCCTTGCCCGGCATCCATACCCTTAGTCCCGCGACGCGGCCTTGGCCCGGAAGACCGCCATCGGCGGGGCCTCCCGTTCAGAGGGCGGCAGCAGGGTCTGGCCCGAGAAGAAAACGTCGTCCTTGATCACCTGCTGGATCGTCGCATGGTCGATGCGGTCGGTATTCTTGGAGAAGGCATAGACCATGGCGAAATCGCAAAGCTGGTTCACCAGACGCGGAATGCCATGGGTGCGTTCGTGGATCATCTCGATCGCCTCTGCCGAGAAGAGGTCCGTCTCGCCGCCCACCGCATGCAGCCGGTGCAGGATGTAATCGGTCGTCGTCTCCTCATCCATCGCGGGCAGGTGGCTGGCCGCCCCGATGCGCTGGGCCAGCGGATGCAGGGTCGGCGCCTCGATCCTGTCGCGCAGCGAGGGCAGGCCGACGAGGAAGACCTGCAGCAGGTCATCCGTGCCGGTGTTCATGTTGGTCAGGGTGCGAATCTGTTCCAGCGCCGCATCCGAAAGGTTCTGCGCCTCGTCGAAGATCAGGACGACACGGCGGCCTGCCGCATATTCCCGGATCAGCCGCTCTTCGAATCGGGCGTAAAGCTCCACCATCGAATCCTGCGGGTCCGCCGCCTCGCCCAGCGAGAGCAGGACCCAAGGCAGCACGTCCTCGGCATATCCGCGCACCTGCGACACAAGGCCGAAGATCACGTCATCGCCCACGCTGCGCAGCAGGCGCTGCACCAGAAGCGTCTTGCCCGCCCCCACCTCGCCCGTCACCAGCGTGATCGGCGCATGGGTCACGATGGAATATTCCATCAGAGAAAAGGCCCGGCGGTGCTGCGGCGACCAGAAGATCATGTCGGGATCGGGGGCGATGGCAAAGGGCCGCCCGCTGAGCCCGAAGAACCCCGTATAGATGTCGAGGATACTGCCCATCCGCGAACTCGCCTTTCAAAATTCCAACCACAACGGGCCGTGATCCCGCGCCTGTTTACAACGGCGCGTTTGTCGCGTGTAGTATCGCCGCTTTAACACATACTAATCAAGCGTAGCCAGAACATGCACGGAACCGGGGATATCACATCGGCCATTGGTCGCCTGCCGATACGCATGGCCGGACTATTGTGGCTTTTTTTGGCCATGGCCGGCGCATTTGTCCTTTTCTGGCCGGGAATCGAATTGCTTCTGACGGTGTGGCAATCGCCGGAATACAGCCACGGCCCGCTGATCCCGGTCCTTTCGGGGCTTCTCTTCCTGCGGCAGTTGAAGGGCGAACCGATCATTCAGGGCCCGGTGAACCGGTTGCCGGGCATCGTCCTGATGATCATTTCCGTGCTGCTGGGCCTAGCCGGACAGATGGTGGAGACCCCGACCGTGACGGCAACGGCGCTCGTGCCGTGGTTCGGGTCGGTGCTGCTCATCTCCTTCGGCTGGGATCAGGGCAAGCGGTTCTGGCCGCCCATCGTGCATCTGCTCTTCATGCTGCCGCTGCCCGGCTACAGCTATTACAAGGTGTCGATCGCGCTGCAGCTCATCTCGGCGGAACTGGGCGTGTGGATCCTGCGGGTGATGAACATTCCCGTCTATCTTGACGGCTATATCATCGACCTTGGCGTCTTGAAGATGCATGTGGCCGAGGCCTGTTCGGGGCTGCGCTATCTGTTCCCGATCCTCAGCTTCTCCTACATCTTCGCCGTCCTGTTCCGGGGCGGGATCGTGATGAAGACCATCCTCCTCCTGTCGGCGGCGCCCATCGCGGTGGCGATGAATTCCTTCCGCATCGCGATTGCCGGGATGATCGTGCAGTATCAGGGGGAAGAGCATCTGCAGGGCTTCACCCATTTCTTCGAGGGCTGGGTGATCTTCGTCCTGTCGGTGCTGCTGATGTTCCTTCTGGCCCGCCTGCTTCTGGTGCTGCAACCGGGGCGGATGTCGCTGGTCGAGGCGCTGGATCTGGATTTCTCGGGCATTTCGCAACAGGCGCGGCGGATCACCCTGATCGAGCCGTCGCGGTCGCTGGCGGCGCTGGCGGTCTTCACCATGGGCGCGGCGGTGCTGTGGCACAGCTTCCCCACCATCCGCACCGTTGACCCCGCCCGCGTCGAACTGGCCTCTTTCCCGCAGCAGGTCGGCAACTGGACAGGGGGCGAGCGCCTGAGCCTTGACCCCGAGGTCGCGCGCTCCCTGAAGGCGCAGGACTACATCCTGTCGATCTACCGCGATCCCGCGGGCGGTCAGGTCGAGCTTTTCGCCGCATGGTTCCGCGACCAGACGATCAGCGGCGCGCATTCGCCCGAGGTCTGCCTGCCCACGACGGGCTGGGAATTCGCGGCCTTCGACCGTCGCGACGTCGGACCGGAGATGGGTCTGGACAAGCCCTTCCTCATCAATCGCGCCGTGATCCAGAAGGGACAGGAGCAGATGATGGTCTATTATTACTTCGTCCAGAACGGACGCCAGATCGCATGGGATTTCGGCTCGAAACTCTGGCTGTTCTACGATTCGGTGGTGCATGGCCGCAAGGATGGGGGGCTGGTGCGTCTGGTCACGACCATCGCCCCGGGCGAATCCGAGGCCGTGGCCGAACGCCGCCTGCAGGACATGGCGCGCGAATTGGATGGGCGGCTGGATCGGTTCTTCCCCGGCCGCGACGCCGTCGCGCAGGACGGTTGATCCGGCCCCGCCCGGCGGCTATCGGGGGACGGGGGCCTTGCTCCCTCTGTCAGGAAAGGGCCGACCTCGATGGATCGCCTTGGCTGTGATCGCCTCTTCGTCGCGGTGATGGAAAGCGGCAGCTTCGCCGCCGCCGCGCAACGGATGGGCATGTCTGCGGGGCAGGCCTCCAAGTTGATCTCGGCGCTGGAGGCGGAACTAGGGGTGCGCCTCCTGAACCGCACCACCCGCGCCCTTGCGCCGACCGAGGTGGGTCAGGCCTATTACGACCGCATCCGCAGCATACTGGACGATCTCGACACGCTGGATGCCGAAGTGCAGGACCGCGCCGCCACCCCGCGCGGGCGGCTGCGCCTGACCGCGCCCCTGACCTTCGGCACCCTGCGCCTCGTGCCCGCGCTGAACGATTTCGCCGCGCGATATCCGGATATCGAACTGGACGTCTCTTTCACCGACCGGATGGTGAACCTCGTCGACGAAGGCTTCGACGCCGCAATCCGCGCGGGCCGAATGGTCGACAGCAGCCTGATCGCACGCAAGCTTTGCGACATGCAGACGATCCTTGTCGCATCGCCGGCCTATCTGGCCCGCGCGGATCTCCCGGCGCAACCCGCCGATCTGGCCACCCATGCCTGCATCATCGACACCAACTTCCGCGACCCGCTGATCTGGCGCTTTCGCGGGCCGGACGGCCCCGTCACCGTGCCCTTGACCGGACGCCTGCGCTATTCCAACGCCGAGGCCTGCCTGCAGGCCGCCGAGGCGGGGCTGGGCATCGCCCATGTCCCCGATTTCGTAGCCGCGCCCAGCCTTGCCGCAGGCCGCGTCAACGCCTTGCTGCCCGGCTGGGCCGAGGCTCCGGGCGGTATCCATGCCGTCTACCCGCCCGGACGCCATCTCTCGGCCAAGCTGCGGCTTCTGGTCGATCATCTGGCCGAACGGTTCCGGCCAACAGCCAACGGCGAATGACACCGCATTCATTCCATTTCGGAACGGGATGAATTCCACAGAGACAGATTATCGACGTCACGGAAATGGATCATCTTCCCCCCATCGGCGCGCGCCCCGCGCCCATGGAAAAAGGACGATGACATGACCCTTTCGATCAACACCCCCGCCTCCGCCTCGGCCAGTCAGGCCGAACTTGCCGCCACCCTGCTGCGCGTGACCTCCGGCGTCTGGTTCCTGCTGCATGCCGGTCTGAAGATCTTCGTCTTCACCCCTGCGGGCACGGTGGGCTTCTTCCAATCCATCGGCCTTCCCGGCCCCCTCGCCTATGTCGTGATCCTTGCAGAACTCCTGGGCGGCCTCGCCCTGATCGCGGGCTACCGCACGCGCATCGTGGCGCTTGGCCTTTCGGTGATCCTGCTGGGTTCCATCTACGCGCCGCATTTCTCGGCGGGCTTCTTCTTCTCGAACGAGGGCGGCGGTTGGGAATTCCCGGCCTTCTGGGCGATCACGCTCTGGGCGCTGGCGCTTCTGGGCGACGGGGCCTACGCTCTGGGCAAGCGCTGAGGCGCGGAAACGGGAGACAGGCGATGAACAGCGCAGAAGCCCCGATGCAGATCGGCACGGTCACCCTGACCGTGCGCGATCTGGACGCCACCGCCGATTTCTACGCCCAAGCGCTGGGTCTGGCGAAACTGCGCGGCGACCGCGCCGAGGTTACCCTCGGCGCGGGCGGGACGGCCCTGCTGCGGCTCATCGCCGATCCCGCGGCGCGTCAGCGCTCGGCACGGGAGGCGGGGCTCTTCCACACCGCCTTCCTGATGCCCGACCGCCCCGCCCTCGCCCGCTGGGTGCATCACGCGGCAGGCAGCCGCCTGCCCGTGCAGGGCGCGTCGGATCACAAGGTGTCCGAGGCGATCTACTTCGCCGATCCCGAAGGCAACGGGATCGAGATCTATGTCGACCGCCCGCGCCGGGCTTGGACGAAACCCGACGGCAGCATCCACATGACCACCGATCCGCTGGACGTGGATGATCTGGCCGCCGCCGCCGACGGACCATGGACGGGGGCGCCCGACGGCATGACGATGGGCCATGTCCACCTGCAGGTGGGCGACGTAGCACAGGCCGAGGCCTTCTATTCCGGCACGCTGGGCTTTCCCGTCACCGCCCATTACCCCGGCGCGGCCTTCTACGGCGCGGGCGGCTATCACCACCACCTCGCCACCAACACATGGAACAGCCGGGGCGCGGGGATGCGCAGCCCCTCCACCGGCCTTGCCGCGGTGGAGATCCGCGCCGATGCCCCCTCGCTTGCCGCGATTGCAGCGCGCACGGGTGGGCAGACCGCCCTGACCGACCCTTGGGGCACCGCGATCCTCGTGACGGAGAAGCGCTGATGCTGGTCGATGGCAAATGGGTCGCGAAATGGGACCCCGTGCAGGCCAAGGACGAAAAGGGCGGCTTCGTGCGGCAGGTCTCCACCTTCCGCAACTGGATCACGCCGGATGGCAGCGCGGGCCCCACGGGAACCGGCGGCTTCAAGGCCGAGGCGGGGCGCTATCACCTTTACGTCGCGCTGATCTGCCCTTGGGCCAGCCGCACCCTGATGGCGCGCAAGCTCAAGGGTCTGGAGGAAGTGGTGGGCATCTCCATCGCGGAACCCGAACTGACCGATCAGGGCTGGCGCTTTGCCCCCGGCGCGGATCCGGTGAATGGCGCGACCTATGTGCATGAGCTTTATACCAAGGCCGACCCGCAGGTGTCTGGCCGCGCCACCGTCCCTGTCCTGTGGGACAAGGCGACGGCGACCATCGTGAACAACGAAAGCGCCGATATCCTGCGCATCTTCGATGCGGGCTTCGGCGCGCTGGCCAAGGGGCCGGAACTCTGCCCGGCCGCCCTAGCCGCCGAAATCGACGCGCTGAACGAGGCGATCTATCCCACGCTGAACAACGGCGTCTATCGCGCGGGCTTCGCCACCACCCAACTCGCCTATGAAGAGGCCTTCCACGACGTCTTCGCCACGCTCGACGCGCTGGAGGCGCGGCTGGCCGACGGGCGCGACTGGCTGCACGGGCAGAGCTTCACCGAAACCGATATCCGCGCCTTCGTGACGCTGGTCCGTTTCGACGCGGCCTATCATGGGCTGTTCAAGTGCAACCTGCGCAGGCTGGCCGATTACCCGCGCCTCTCGGCCTATGTCGCGCGTGCCTACCGCCTGCCCGGCATCGCGGACACGGTCAGCATCGACCACATCAAGCGCGGCTACTATTCCATCAAGGCGCTCAACCCGAACGGCATCGTGCCGCTCGGCCCCCGGCTGGACTGGCTGGAAAGTTGACCTCGGCAAACCCCGTCCCGGGCCTGACCCGGCACCTCCCGGCGCGACCCAGAGGCCCCGGATCATGTCCGGGGCGGGGTCTCGCCTGATGCGACCACCACGTCCGTCCCCCATTCCGCGCATTTCCGCGCCAGTTCCTGCGGTAGGGGGCGGTCGGTGAACAGCACCGTCACCTCGGCCAGCGAGGCCAGCCGCGCAGGCGCCGAACGGTCCAGCTTGGAATGGTCGCAGACCAGAAACACCTTCCGCGCCTGCCGAATGATCGCCTTCGACACCCGCACCTCGGCCAGATCGAAATCCAGAAGGTCCCCGTCCCGGTCCAGCGCGGAGGCCCCGATCACCGCGACATCCACCTTGAACTGTTCGAAGAACTGCGTCGTCAACTCCCCCACCAACCCGCCATCCGACCGGCGCAGCGCGCCGCCCGCCACCATGATCTCGCATCCCGGATTGGCGGCCAGCGTATTGGCCACGTTCATGTTGTTCGTCACCACCGTGATGTTGCGATGGCCCAAAAGCTCCCGCGCCACCGCCTCGGTGGTGGTGCCAAGGTTCAGGATGATCGAGGAATTCTCCGGGATCGCCGCAGCGCAGGCCCGCGCGATGGCGGCCTTCGCCCCCTCGTTCATCCGCCGCCGCTGTTCATAGCCAAGGTTCGCCACCCCGGTCTTGGGCACCGCCCCGCCATGCACGCGGTCCAGATGCCCCATGTCGGCCAGTTCCGACAGGTCGCGCCGGATCGTCTGCAGCGTCACGTCGAAGCGCTGCGCCAGATCCTCCACCACCACCCGCCCCTCGGCGCGCGCCAGTTCCAGAATCTCGCTCTGCCGAAAGCTCAGCGCCATGCCGCGTTCCCCTCCCTCCGCCGTCCCGCTGGGAATGGATCGGCGCCCCCGCAGCCCTTTTGCGCGAAGATGTTCGCTTTTACACCGATGCGCGCAAAAACGAAAGAAATAGATTGACCGAAGGCCGGGATTCGCATCAACTGCGCCCGGCGCGACAGGGAGGCAGACGTGAACCGCAAGACCGGGCCGGAAGTGGCCGACCTCTTCATCATCGGTGGCGGCATCAACGGCTGCGGCATCGCCCGCGACGCGACGGGGCGCGGCCTCTCGGTCGTGCTGGCCGAACAGAACGACCTCGCCTCCGCCACCTCCTCCGCCTCGACCAAACTCTTCCACGGCGGCCTGCGCTATCTCGAATATTTCGAATTCCGTCTGGTGCGCGAAGCTCTGGAGGAACGCGAAACCCTCCTCGTCGCCATGCCCCACATCTCGTGGCCCATGCGCTTCGTCCTGCCCTACCACCCCAACATGCGGTTTGAGGGCGACACGCCCACGGGCCGCCTCCTGTCACGCCTGATGCCGTGGATGAAGGGCCGCCGCCCCGCATGGCTGATCCGCCTCGGCCTCTTCCTCTATGACACGCTCGGCGGCCGCAAGATCCTGCCCGCCACCCGCACGCTGGACCTGACGCGCGATCCGGCGGGCAAACCGCTGCAATCCCGCTTCCGCCACGCCTATGAATACTCGGATTGCTGGGTCGAGGACTCGAAACTCGTCTCCCTCAACGCCCGCGACGCCGCCCAGCGCGGCGCGACCGTGCTGACCCGCACCCGCGTCACATCCGCCACGCGCCAGGGCGACCTGTGGGAGATCGTGACCCAAGGCCCCGAAGGCACCGAAACCTTCCATGCCCGCGCCCTCGTGAACGCAGGCGGCCCGTGGGTCGAAGACGTCATCCGCAACGTCGCCCGCATCAATTCCTCCGAAGGCGTCCGCCTCGTCCGCGGTTCGCATATCGTGACGAAGAAACTCTACGACCACGACCGCTGCTACTTCTTCCAGGGCACCGACGGCCGCATCATCTTCGCCATCCCCTACGAACAGGACTTCACCCTGATCGGCACCACCGACAAGGACCACAAGGGCGCCCCCAAAGACGCCGCCTGCACGGATGAGGAACGCGACTACCTCCTGAAATTCGCCTCCCAATACTTCGCCAACCCCGTCACCGTGAAGGACGTGGTCTGGACCTATTCCGGCGTCCGCCCCCTCTACAATGACGGCGCGAAATCCGCGACGGCGGCGACCCGCGACTACGTCCTCTCGCTCGACGCCAACGGCGCGCCGCTGCTGAACGTCTTCGGCGGCAAGATCACCACCTACCGCCGCCTCGCCGAATCCGCGCTGGAAAAGCTCCAGCCCTTCTTCCCGCAGGCCAAGGGACCATGGACCGCCCGCGTCGCCCTGCCGGGTGGCGACTTCGCCCATGACGCCGTCCCCGCCCTGACCGCTGCGTTGAAATCGCGCTTCCCCTTCCTGACGGATTACTGGGCCGCCCGCCTCATCCGCGCTTACGGGACCGAGGCCGAAACGATCATGGGCAACGCGCAAACCGCAGCCGACCTTGGCCACGACTTCGGCGCCACTCTGACAGAGGCCGAGGTGCGCTGGCTCATGCGCCACGAATTCGCCCGCGCCGCCGCCGACGTCGTCTGGCGGCGCACCAAGCTGGGCCTGCGCATGACGCAGGAGCAGATCGCCGCGCTGGATGCCTTCATGGCCAACGCCGCACCGGGGGCAATCAGCCCCGCGGCGGAATGATGCCCCCCGGCAGCTTCCGCCTCGCGCCGAACCACCTCGCTTCTAGCCAGACCCGGAGGACAGAATGACCCATATCCTCGCCATAGATCAGGGCACCACCTCCTCCCGCGCCATCCTCTTCGACGCGGGCCTCAAAGTCCGCGCCATCGCGCAGGAGGAATTCCCCCAGCACTACCCTGCTTCCGGCTGGGTGGAACATGATCCCTCCGATCTCTGGTCCAGTGTCGCCGCCACCGCCCGCGCGGTGATCGAAAAGGCGGGCATCGGCGCGCAGGACATCGCGGCCATCGGCATCACCAACCAGCGCGAGACGACCCTGATCTGGGATCGCGCCACCGGCGAACCCATCCACCGCGCCATCGTCTGGCAGGACCGCCGCACCGCCGACATCTGCGGCGGGCTCAAGGCGGACGGCTTTGAACCCATGATCACCGCCCGCACGGGCCTGCTGCTCGACCCCTACTTCTCCGGCACCAAGATCAAGTGGCTCCTCGACCACGTCCCCGGCGCCCGCGCCCGCGCCGCGCGGGGCGAACTGGCCTTCGGCACCGTCGACACCTTCCTCATCTGGAAACTCACCGGGGGCCGCGTCCACGCCACCGACGCCACCAACGCCGCCCGCACCCTCATCTACAACATCGCGCGCGGAGAATGGGACGCCGACATCTGCGCCCTGCTCGACATCCCCATGTCCCTCCTGCCCGAGGTGAAGGACTGCGCCGCCGATTACGGCACCGGCCGCTCCGACCTCTTCGGCCGCGCCATCCCCATCCTCGGCGTCGCGGGCGACCAGCAGGCCGCCACCGTGGGACAGGCCTGCTTCGCCCCCGGCATGATGAAATCCACCTACGGCACCGGCTGCTTCGCGCTCCTGAATACCGGGACCGACATGGTCCCGTCCAAGAACCGCCTCCTCACCACCATCGCCTACCGCCTGAACGGCCAGACCACCTACGCCCTCGAAGGCTCCATCTTCATCGCAGGCGCGGTCGTCCAATGGCTCCGCGACGGCCTCAAGATCATCCGCGAGGCGAAGGAGACCCAACCCCTCGCCGCCTCCGCCGACCCCTCGCAGGACGTGGTCCTCGTCCCCGCCTTCACCGGCCTTGGCGCGCCCTACTGGCGCCCCGACTGCCGTGGCGCGGTCTACGGTCTCACCCGCAACTCCGGCCCCGCCGAACTGGCCAAGGCCGCGCTGGAAAGCGTCGGCTATCAGACCCGCGATCTCTTGGAGGCGATGCGCTCCGACTGGGGCGCGGCGGCGGACGGCATCCTCCGCGTCGACGGCGGCATGACGGCGTCGGACTGGGCAATGCAATTCCTCTCCGACATCCTCGGCGCCCCCGTCGACCGCCCCGTGGTGACGGAAACCACCGCCCTCGGCGCGGCCTATCTCGCAGGCCTGCAAGCGGGCCTCTGCCCCGCCCCGGACGAATTCCAGAAGTCATGGGCGCTGGAACGCCGCTTCACCCCCGCGATGGACGACCGCACCCGCAACGCCAAATACGCCCGCTGGGGCCGCGCCGTCGCCGCCACCATGACGGTCTGACGCACCGCGCCCCTTCCCGCAGCCTCCCCGCCCGCCCCGCAGCGGGCGGCCCAGAGGCGCACCCAACTCCAAAGGCCCCGCCATGCCCCCCTTCGCCATCGCCATGCCCCAACGCATCCTCTTCGGCCGGGGCGAGGCGCAGAAGGCCCCCTCCCTCATCCCCCCCTTCGGCAAACGCGGCCTGATCATCCACGGCGCATCCGCCACCCGCGCCCAATGGCTCCTCGACGCCCTCGCTGCGCAAGGCATCGAAACCCTCGCCCTCCCCTGCGCCACCGAACCCACGCTCGCAATCCTCGAAACCACACTCGCGCAGGCCCGCCCCTTCCAACCCGACTGGGTCGCGGCCATCGGCGGCGGCGCCGCCCTCGACCTCGGCAAGGCCCTCGCCGCCCTCCTCCCCGCCACCACCCACCCCCTCGACCACCTCGAAGTCGTGGGCAAGGGCCTTCCCCTCCAAACCCCGCCCCTCCCCTTCATCGCGCTCCCCACGACCGCAGGCACGGGAGCCGAGGCCACCAAGAACGCCGTCATCGGCCTCCCCGATCACGGCCGCAAAGTCAGCCTCCGGGACGACCGCATGCTCGCCCGCCTCGCCATCGTGGACCCCGCCCTCACCGACCACACCCCGCGCGCCACCACCCTCGCCTCCGGCCTCGACGCCATCACGCAGGTCATCGAACCCTACGTCTCGTCGAAAGCCACCCCCTTCACCGACGCCCTCACCGCCCCCGCCATCCCGCAAGGCCTGCACGCCCTCGAACGCCTCATGGAAACCGAAGACCCGCAGGCCCGCGACGCCCTCGCCCATGTTTCCCTGACCGGAGGCATCGCGCTCGCCAATGCGGGCCTCGGCGCGGTCCACGGCCTCGCAGGCGTCATCGGCGGCCTCACCCCCGCCCCCCATGGCGCGATCTGCGGCGCCCTCCTCGCCCCCATCCTCCGCCTCAACCGCGCCAAGGCCACAGGTGAAACCGCCCGCCGCCTCGACGAGGTCTTCCAACACATTGCGCAATCCCTCGGCGGCGCAGCCGATCGGGCCCCTGAAACCCTCGCCGCTTGGGCCCGCTCCGCAGGCCTCCCCGGCCTCACCGAGCAAGGCCTTCCCGCCAGCCTTCACGCGGAAACCGCCAAAGCCGCCCTCTCCTCCTCCTCCACGAAGGGCAACCCTGTCCCCTTGGGCGTCGCGGACCTGCAACAGGCCCTCCGTCAAGCTTCCTGAACCGCCACCCCGCTTCGCCCCGGAGAAAAATACCCTGGGGTCCGGGGTGAAACCCCGGGGCCAGCCACGGGCATCGCGGCCCGCCGAACGCGCCATGGCCCCGGAAAGCCGCCGGCTCAGAACCCGCCCGATTGCGACCAGCGCCACGCGTCGCGGATCATCGCGCCCAGATCGCGCTCCGGCGCCCATCCCAGTTCCGCCCGCGCCCGTTCCGACCCGCAGACCAGCGCCGCCGCATCGCCCGCGCGCCGCGCCCCCTCGACCACAGGCACCGCCCGGTTCGTCACCACCCGCGCATGGTCGATCACCTCGCGCACCGAATAGCCCGTTCCCGTCCCAAGGCAGAATACCTTGCTCCCCCGCCCCTCCTGCAGCCAGCGCAGGCCGCGCACATGGGCATCGGCCAGATCGGTGACATGCACGTAATCCCGCACGCAGGTTCCGTCTGCCGTGGGGTAGTCCTGCCCGAACACCGTCAGCGCCCCGCGCTTTCCTTCCACCGCATCCAACATCAGGGGGATCAGATGCGTCTCCGGCTCGTGCTTCTCGCCCACCTCTCCGTCGGGGTCAGCACCCGCCACGTTGAAATAACGGAAGATCACCGATTGCAGCCCGTGGCTCGCCCCGAAATTCCCCAGCATCTGCTCGATCGCCAGTTTCGAGGCTCCATAGGCATTGATCGGGCGCTGCGGCGTATCCTCGTCAAGAACCACGCCATCCTGATCGCCATAGGTCGCGCAGGTCGAGGAAAAGACGAATTTCCCCACCCCCTCCGCCACGCAGGCTTCGATCAGGTTCAGCGCGCCGCCCACATTCACCCGCCAGTAACGGCCCGGATCGGACATCGACTCGCCAACCAAGGACAGCGCCGCGAAATGCATCACCGCCACCGGCTTCCACTCGCGCAGGGCGGCGCGGATCGCCTCGGGCTCCATCAGGTCACCCCTCACAAGCGGCCCGAACTTCACCGCCGCCTCCCAACCCGTTGTCAGATTGTCGAAACAGACCGGAACATACCCCGCCCGCGCCAACGCCTTGCAGGCATGCGCGCCGATATAGCCCGCCCCGCCCGTCACCAAAACATGTTCAGCCAAACCGCATCACTCCCGGTTCCCCATCATTACCGTCACGTTAACGACCCTTCCCCCCAAGCGGTAGTCGCCAGACCCGATTTTTCGCAGACGCAGCGCGCGCAGCCTTTCCGTCCCGTTCACCATCGCCTCCTAGCCTCGCCCGCCAACCCATCTGGCAAAAGGCTCCGCGATGTCCGACGAAACGCCCCTCCTCTCCCTGCCGCTGATCCTGCCCGCGCAGGCGCAGAAGCACGTCACCCATAACGAGGCGCTCCGCCTGCTCGACATGCTGGTGCATCTCGCCGTGCTGGACCGGACACGGACCGAGGCCCCCGCCCTTCCCGCCGAGGGCGACCGCCACATCGTGGCGGCCCCCGCCACCGGCACATGGCAGGGGCAAGAGGGGAAGGTCGCGGCCCATTGGGGCGGAACATGGGTCTTCCTCGCCCCGCGTCCCGGCTGGCAGGCGCGCGTCATCGCCGAGGACCTCTCCCTCATCCATGACGGAAGCACATGGCAAGAGGCCTTCCCCCCGCCCGAAACCCTGCCCAGCCTTGGCCTCTCCACCCCCGCCGATACAACCAACCGCCTCGCCGTCAGCAGCCCAGCCTCCCTCTTCACCCATGCAGGCCAGGGCCACCAGCTCAAGATCAACAAGGCCGCCGCCACCGATCATGCCAGCCTCCTTCTGCAATCCGGCTTCACCGGCCATGCCGAGATCGGCCTTCTGGGCAATACCGGCCTGACCGTGCAGGTCAGCGCCGATGGCAGCACCTTCGCCCCCGCCCTCACCGCCAATGCCGCCACGGCCAGCGTGTCCCTGCCCGGCGGGCTCGCCGCCGCGCCCCTCCTCCTGCGCGACCCCGCCGATCCCGACCGCCGCGCCGCGCTGGACATCTCGGCCCTGCCCTCCGGCCCGCTGCGCACGCTCAGCCTGCCCAATGTCACTTCCGAACTCGCGGCCCTTGCCGGATCGCAGACCTTCACGGGAGCAAAGATCTTTTCCGGCACCTTCTCCGTCACGACCGGCAACGCAAGCTTCGGCACCTCAGCCGCCAATGCCACCTACGGGCTGGGCAGCGGGGCAACCGCAAGCGGCAACAGCAAGACCGTCAACATCGCCACAGGCGGCGCAGCGGGCTCCACCACCACACTCACCCTCGGCCCGGCCCATCCCGCCGCCAGCGGCAACACCACGATCCACGGTACCAGCCTGACCCTTGGCCCAGGCCTCGCCGATTTCGACATGGGGACCGCCCATGCAAGGGCGGACCTCCTCGGCATCGGCGGGGCCGGGGCGAGTGCGACGCAGCGCCTCGCCGTGGCCAGCGCCAGCACGCTCTTCACCCATGCGGGGACCGGCACGGAACTCACCCTGAACAAGGCCGACCCCGCCGACAGCGCGACGATCAGCTTGAAGACCGGCTTCTCGACCCGCGCGCAACTGGGCCTTATGGGCAATGACGACCTCGCCCTCCGCCTCAGCACCGATGGCAGCAGCTTCGCCACCGCCCTCTCCGCCGCCGCCGCCACGGGGCGCGTAACCCTCTCCCGCCCGCTCATCCTCGAAGGTCAGACAGCCGACCCCGCCACCGCGCCGGACGGCACGATCTGGCACAATTCCACCACCGCGCAACTCGGCCTGCAACTGGGCGGCCAGACCCTGCGGCTGGACGGGCAACAGGCCATGCCATGGCTGACCCCGCCGTCGGGCGAACTCGTCCTGACCACCAGTGGCAGCAGCAGCGGCAATGCCGGCAGCGCCGCCGGGGCCGCAGGGCGCATCGACCTCTTCCCCTTCATTCCGCGCGCCGATCTCTCCATCGACAGGCTGGTCGCCAATTGCACCGCCGCCCTTGCCGGTGCGCTGTGCCGCATCCTCCTCTATGCCGCCGATGCGCATGGCCGCCCGGAGGCGCTGCTTCACGAATCCGCCGATCTCGACCTTTCCACGACCGGCGCCAAGGCGGCTCCCATCGCGATCACCCTACGGCAGGGTCGCGTCATCTGGCTGGGCCTGCGCCATTCCTCCACGGCCACCCTGTCGCACTGGGTCCCGTCGGCCACGCCCGACATCAACGGCGGCACCACGCCCGCGACCACCCCGCGCAAGGTTTTGCGCCGCAGCCTCGCATGGGGCACCCCCGCCCCGACAAACTGGGGCTTCACTTCGGCCGAGATCAGCGCGGCATCCGCCCCCGCGATCTGGCTGCGGATGGCCTGACCTGCTCCCACCGCGTTTGACAGTGCGGATCGCCCTGCCATAAACGGGCAGGGCGACCGCGGCCCGCGAACAGGATGGGTAGGACATGAAGATTGCGATGATCGGGACGGGGTATGTCGGCCTCGTCTCTGGCGTGTGTTTCTCCGACTTCGGCCATGACGTGCTCTGCGTCGACAAGGACCCGGCCAAGATCGACCGCCTCCGCGCGGGCGAGATCCCGATCTTCGAACCCGGCCTGCAGGACCTGATGGCAAAGAACGTGGCCGCAGGCCGCCTGTCCTTCTCGCTCGATCTGGCCGAGGCCGTCGCCGGGGCCGATGCCGTCTTCATCGCCGTGGGCACCCCCACCCGCCGCGGTGACGGCCATGCCGACCTGCGCTATGTCATGGCCGCCGCCGAAGAGATCGGCCGCGCCATGACCGGCTACACGGTGGTCGTCACCAAATCCACCGTCCCGGTGGGCACCAACCGCAAGGTTGCCGAGGCCGTCCGCTCGGCCAACCCGCAGGCCGATTTCGACATCGCCTCCAACCCCGAATTCCTGCGCGAAGGCGCCGCGATCGACGATTTCATGCGCCCCGACCGCGTGGTCGTGGGGGTGGAGAACGACCGCGCCCAGAAGGTGATGTCCGACATCTACCGCCCCCTCTTCCTGCGCGAATTCCCCATCGTCTTCACCGGCCTCGAATCCGCCGAGATGATCAAATACGCCGCCAACGCCTTCCTCGCGACGAAGATCACCTTCATCAACGAAATCGCAGCACTTTGCGAACGGGTCGGAGCGGATGTGAAATCCGTGGCCAAGGGCATCGGCCTCGATGGCCGCATCGGCAACAAGTTCCTGCATGCCGGCCCCGGCTATGGCGGCTCCTGTTTCCCCAAGGACACCAAGGCACTGGCCCGCATCGGGCAGGAACATGCCGTTCCCATGCAGATCGTGGAAACCGTGATCAAGGTGAACGATCAGGTCAAGCAGCGGATGCTGGACAAGATCATCGACCTTCTCGACGGTCAGGTGAACGGCAAGACGGTGGGCGTCCTCGGCGTGACCTTCAAACCCAACACCGACGACATGCGCGACGCCCCCTCTCTGACCATCGTCCCCGCCCTTGTCGGCATGGGTGCCAAGGTCCGCGTGACCGATCCCGAAGGCCAGCGCGAAGGCGAGGCGCTTCTGCCCCATGTCCGCTGGGTGGAAAACGCCTATCAGGCCGCGCAGGGGGCCGATGTCGTGGTGATCCTGACCGAATGGAACGAATTCCGCGCCCTCGATCTGGCCAAGCTGGCCCGCAAGATGGCCACCCCCCGCATGGCCGACCTGCGCAACATCTACAACCGCGAGGACGCCCTCGCCGCAGGCTTCGCGGCCTACGAAGGCGTGGGGCGGTAACGCAAAAGGGCCGGGGTTTCCCCCGGCCCTTCCCCGTCCTGCGATGGCGCGGCTCAGACCACCCGCTCCACCATCATCTTCTTGATCTCGGCAATCGCCTTTGCGGGGTTCAACCCCTTGGGGCAAGTCTTCGCGCAATTCATGATCGTGTGGCAGCGATACAGCTTGAACGGGTCCTCCAGCGCATCCAGCCGCTCCGGCGTGGCCTCATCGCGCGAGTCGATGATCCAGCGATAGGCATGCAGCAGCGCCGCCGGCCCAAGATACTTGTCGCCGTTCCACCAATAGGACGGGCAGGAGGTCGAGCACGAAGCGCACATCACGCATTCATAAAGCCCGTCCAGCTTCTTCCGATCCTCGATCGACTGCCGCCACTCCTTGGCCGGGCGGTTCGTCTTCGTCTCCAGCCACGGCATGATGGACGCGTGCTGCGCGTAGAAATGCGTCAGGTCGGGGATCAGGTCCTTGATCACCGGCATGTGCGGCAGCGGGTAGATCTTCACATCCCCCTTCACCTCGTCCAAGCCATAGATGCAGGCCAGCGTGTTGATCCCGTCGATATTCATCGCGCAGGACCCGCAGATCCCCTCCCGGCAAGACCGGCGGAAGGTCAGCGTCGGGTCGATCTCGTTCTTGATCTTGATCAGCGCGTCCAGAACCATGGGCCCGCAGGTATCCATGTCGACGAAATAGGTATCGACCCGCGGGTTTTCCCCGTCATCGGGGTTCCAGCGATAGATCTGGAACTTCCGCACATTCTTGCCCGCAGGCTTCGGCCATGTCTTGCCGGTGCGGACCTTGCTGTTCTTGGGAAGCGTGAACTGGACCATGCCTCATCCCCTCCATTCCGGGAAAGAATAGAGCGGCCGCGTCGGCGGCTGCCCCGATTTCTGTTGCACACACAGGTCGTAGACCGCCGAAGGGTCGCGCCCCATGATGTAATCCGACGTGACGGTCAACTCGATGCCCGCCGAGGTGCGCCCGCCGCTGCCGACGCCCAGATTGATCTCGCCGCGCGGCTGCTGCGCCAGACGCGCCCGCTCAAGGCACTGCCGCTCCGCCCGCTCCACCGGGATCGGACCGCAGGCCAGAAGCGCAAGGGGAAGGAGCCACAGGACCCGCATCACACCCCCAAAGCCACGCCCGAGGCTGCAAGGCAGGACTGCGTCCCGCTGCGCGCCACGATGGCCCAGACGGTCGCCTCGGTCGAGGTGCCCGCATAAACCCCCACATCCCGCACAAGCGCCTGCACCTCTTCGGCCGTCGCGTTCTGCACCACGCAGGCCGTCGCCGCATCCGCCTGCGGCCCCGCCAGACGGTCATCCACGATGGGCCGCACCACCGTCTCCGCCGTGCGGCGGCCGATCTTGTCGGCCATGTCCTGCGGCGAACAGGCGGCAAGCGTCAGAGGAACAAGGGCAAGCATCAGGGCGGCGCGCATGGGGAAACCTCCGGTTGCAGACGATGCCTGCATCCTGCCACGCCCCGGCAGCGCAACGCAGCCCCGCCGCGCCAAGGCGCGACCGGGGCGGCGCATCCCCGCCGATGCAAGCCCCTGCCCCATCAGAACTTCCGCTCCGCAGGCGCGATCTTCTTCAGGCTGATCCCGCCTTCCGCTTCCGTCGTCAGCGGGTCCACATGCACGCCGCGATAGCCCAGCGTGACCTTGTTCCCCTCGACCCATGCCAACGAATGCTTGCGCCAGTTGGCATCGTCCCGGTTGGGATAATCCTCATGCGCATGCGCCCCCCGGCTCTCCGTCCGCGCATGTGCGCCATAGATCGTGGCCAGCGCATTCGGCATCAGGTTCGCCAGTTCCAGCGTCTCCATCAGGTCCGAATTCCAGACGAGGCTGCGATCCGTCACCTTCAGATCGCCCATCTTCCCGGCAATCGCCGTCATCTTCCGCTCACCCTCGGCCAGCGTCGCCTCGGCCCGGAACACCGCCGCATCCGACTGCATGGTCTTCTGCATCTCCAGCCGCAGTTCCGCCGTCGGCACCGCGCCATTGGCATGGCGCATCGCGTCGAACCGCGTCAGCGCCTTGTCCACTTCCGCCCGGTTCACCGGCGCGTTCGTAGCCTTCGGATCGACGATCTGCCCCGCCCGGATTGCCGCCGCGCGGCCAAACACCACAAGGTCGATCAGCGAGTTCGACCCCAGACGGTTCGCCCCATGTACCGAAGCACAGCCCGCTTCGCCCACCGCCATCAGACCGGGGAAGACGGCGTCGGGATTGTCGGCGGTCGGGTTCAGCACCTCGCCCCAATAGTTCGTAGGAATCCCGCCCATGTTGTAATGGACCGTCGGCAGAACCGGGATCGGCTCCTTCGTCAGATCTACCCCCGCAAAGATGCGCGCCGATTCCGAAATCCCCGGCAGCCGCAGTTCCAGCGTCTCCTTCGGCAGGTGGTTCAGGTGCAGGTGGATATGGTCGCCATTGGCCCCCACCCCGCGCCCTTCGCGGATCTCCAGCGTCATGCAGCGGCTGACATAGTCGCGCGGCGCGAGGTCCTTGTAATGCGGCGCATAGCGCTCCATGAACCGCTCGCCATTGGCGTTGGTCAGATAGCCACCCTCGCCCCGCGCCCCTTCGGTGATAAGGCAACCAGACCCGTAAATTCCCGTCGGATGGAACTGCACGAATTCCATGTCCTGCAGCGGCAACCCGGCCCGCGCCACCATCCCGCCACCATCCCCGGTGCAGGTATGGGCGCTCGTCGCACTGAAATAGGCCCGCCCGTAACCGCCCGTCGCCAGCACCACCATCTTCGCATTGAAGACATGGATCGTGCCGTCATCCAGCTTCCACGCCACCACACCCGTGCAGGCACCATCGGTGATGATCAGGTCCAGCGCGAAATACTCGATGAAGAACTCCGCATTGTTCTTCAACGACTGCCCATACAGCGTATGCAGGATCGCATGCCCCGTCCGGTCAGCGGCCGCACAGGTGCGCTGCACCGGCGGCCCCTCGCCGAACTCGGTCGTATGGCCGCCAAAGGGACGCTGATAGATCTTCCCTTCCTCGGTGCGCGAGAACGGCACACCGTAATGCTCCAGCTCATAGACCGCCTTGGGGGCTTCGCGCGCCAGATACTCCATCGCATCCGTGTCACCCAGCCAGTCCGACCCCTTCACGGTGTCATACATGTGCCACTGCCACGAATCCGGCCCCATGTTCCCAAGGCTGGCGGCAATGCCGCCCTGCGCCGCCACGGTATGCGACCGCGTCGGGAAAACCTTCGTCACGCAGGCCGTGCGCAGCCCCTGTTCCGCCATGCCCAGCGTCGCGCGCAGACCGGCACCACCAGCCCCCACCACGACCACGTCATAGTCATGCACTTCATACGGATAAGCCGTCATCTCAGCCCCAGTTCTCAAAGCGCGATGCGGACAAGGGCATACAGCCCCGTCGCCATCACCACGTAGGAAAGCGAAATCGCCGCGATCACCAGCGCCTTCTTGGCATGGCCCCGCGCGTAATCCTCAATCATCATCTGCGCGCCCTTGGCGAAATGGCGCATCGACACCACCAGAACCAGCGCCGTCACGATGGCCGGGAACGGCCGCGCGAAGGTCGCCAGCACAGCCTCATGCCCCTGCCCCAAGGCGCGGCCAAAGATGAACACCCACACCGGCAGCAGGAAGGCCAGCGCCACCGCGCTCACCTGCATGTACCAGTGATGCTCGGTCCCGGAATGCCCCGCGCCCTTGCCCACGGCGCGCTTGCGGTCTGTCAGGTAACGCATCCCCGCCCCCCTTACACGATGACGACGGTCAGGACGGTCAGCACGACCGATCCGATGATGCAGGCCCAGCCCAGCTTTTCCGCCGTCGGGATGTCCAGACCCTTGCCCGCGTCATAGATCAGGTGCCGGATACCGGCGAGGTAGTGATACCACAGCGCCCAGGCCGACAGCGTGAAGACCAGATCGCCGAACCAGCTCGTCGCCACCGCATCCGCCACCGCGAAATACTCGGGCGAGGTCGCCGCCGCCAGCAACCACCACACCGCCAGCATCGTCCCCACGATCAGCCCGTTCCCCGTGATCCGCGTCAGGATCGACGTGATCGAGGTCAATTGCGGACGGTAAATCTGCAAGTGCGGAGAAAGGGGCCTTTCGACCCGCTTCACATCAGCCATCTCGGTTCCCTTCGTCGCTGGCTTGCCCGTCCAGTCGGACCGGCGGGCGCGCTCTCTTTGGCTTTATGACGTGTTTGAATAGCGGATTTTACAGGCAAGTCACGCTTCAGAACGCCGCAGAAGCGGGTTGTTGGCGCTAAACCCCATAAAATTTTCTGTTTGTGATCACGCCCAGAAAATTCGTGATCACAGATTCACGGCGCGGTGGACAGAATATAGTCCGCCATCTCGATGCACATGGTGATGGTCTTCTCGGCAGGATCGTAGAAGGCATTCGCCTCGTCACAGGCACCCACCTGCACCCCCACCTCCTCCGGCAGCGTCCAGATGGAGTTCAGATACTCCACCTCCTCAAGGATCGCCGCCTCGACATAATCCGCAGGCACCGCCTCGCCCAGCCAGACAATGGTTTCACCCGGCCCGGCGGCCTCCAATTCGTCAAGGAACACGCCCCAAGACGCAGAGGCCATGTCGAATTCGTCAGGGCAGGTCGCCGCCCGATCCTCCGGCAGGCCGAAATCCCCGGCCAGGGCCGCGCGCTCGTCCGGCGCACCCCCGTAATAGAGGCAAAGATAGGTGTAATACCGCCGCTCATCCGGCGAATGCACGCCCCAGAAGGCGGGCTCATAGCCCGCATCCGCCGTTTGCGCCGCACTTGCCGCCCAGAACTGCGCCGCAGCCGCAACCTTCGCCTCGGACGATTCGGCATCCCACAGCCGGTCGATCATCACGACCGACAGCACATCCGCCGCATCCTCCTCTAGCCCCAGCACCGGCAATTGCATCACGTCGATCAGCGCATGACCCAATTCGTGATAGAAGATCGCCAGCATCACGTCGCGGACATGCCATTCCGCATCGCTCAGCTCCAGCTCCTCGCCGGCCAAGCTTTCCCCGCCCGCCGTCTCCTCGCCCCCCTTGTACCCAAGGGTCTGCGCCGCCGCCCCGAAGGCCAGCGACAGGAAAACAAGCAGGGAACCGATCACACGCGACATGGCCAGCATCATGCCGAAAGAAAATCGCCGATCAAGCCCGATTTTGTGATCACAAACCAGATCACAGCGGCACCAGCGCCCAGTAATCCAGATCGAGCAGCACCTCAGGCGCGTATTTCCCATCCGCCCCCTTCAAGGCAAAGGGCGCGGCCCCGTCCTTCACCGCCACCAGCCGCAGCCGCAACGCGCCCACGCCGGGCGCCGACGTCTCCGCCTTGTCCAGCACCTCGGACCACGCCCGCACCGTATCCCCCGCGAAACACGGGTTCGCATGCGCCCCCGCATTCAGCGCCACGATCATCTGCGCATTGGCCAGCCCGTTGAAACTCAACGCCCGCGCCAACGAGATCACATGCCCCCCATAGATCAGCCGCCGCCCATCCTCGCGCTGCGTCACGTCGAAATGCACCTTGCTGGTGTTCTGCCACAGCCGCGTCGCCATCAGGTGATCGGCCTCCTCCACCGTCACCCCATCGACATGGTCGATCTTCTCGCCAACCGCATAATCCCCGAACCGATGCCGCTCCCCCGCCAGCGCGAAGTCATAGCGCGAAAAGTCCAACCGCTTCGGCACCACCAGCGCCTCAGGCACCACGACCGGCGCCAGCGACGGCACCACCGCCCCCGGCGCGGGCGCATCCAGCCGCGCCTTCCTCACCATCACCCAGCGCACATATTCCAGCACCACCTCGTCGCGCTGGTTGATGCCCCGCGTCCGCACATAGACGACGCCCGACTTGCCGTTGGAGTTCTCCTTCAACCCGATGACCGTCGACTCCGACCGCAGCGTATCGCCGGGATAGACCTGCCCCAGCCAGCGCCCCTCGGCATAGCCAAGGTTCGCCACCGCGTTCAGGCTGATATCCGGCACGGTCTTGCCGAAGACCACATGGAAGGCGATCAGGTCATCCACCGGCGATGCCGGCAACCCGCAGCCCCGCGCGAACTCGTCCGACGAATACAAGGCCCCCCGCGCCGGATATAGCGCATGGTACAGCGCCCGCTCCCCCCCCGATACCGTGCGCGGCACCGCATGGGTGATCGTCTCGCCCAAGCGGTAATCCTCGAAGAACCGCCCCGGATTGGTCTTCATCGCCGTCTCTCCTGCGGCAGGCCCCATGGCCCGCCCTACTGCTCGCCCAGTTTCACCTCCGGGCTGTACTCGCCCGGAACCTCCTTCACCACCGCCTGCCCGCAGCGCATCACGCCCTTCGCGGCGTCGAAGGCATAGGTCGGCGACCCGTGCAACTCCCACCCCTTGTTCAACGCCGCCGTCACCTTGTGACAGAAGGCCGAGGTGTCATCCTCCGACAGGAACCGGTAAAGCTTCATCCCCTCACCCCCACGGCTGATAGCCCAGCCAGTTGTGGATCAGCATGATCACGACCGTCACAATCACCGTGCCCACGATGGCCTTCCACTCCGCCCCCGGCTTCGCCGCAGGCGGCACCCAATTCGGCTCGGCCCGGTTGATCACGATCACCGACACCACCGCCCAAGCCAGCAGACCGCCGAACAGCACCAGCGACGGCAGATCGCCGTTCACCAGAAGATGCGCCAGCGCCCAGACCTTCACCGCCGTCAACTGCGGATGCCGTATCCGTCGCGCCAGCGCCGCCCGCGTGCCGGACACCGCGTAAAGATAGACCGCAAAGACCATCAGCAGGTTATTGATCCCAACCAGCGCGGGGTTCCGCTCCCACCAGACATCCGCCTCAGGCCGCGCCGCGCCATAGCCGAGATACATCAGCACGACCGAGGCAAGGATCGCCACCGCCGCGATGCCCTTTCCGGCATTGCCCATCCGCGCCCGCGCCTCCGGCGCGACGCGCTTGAACAGATGCGCCGCCCACCACAGCGCCAAACCAAGGATCAACAGGGTCATCGCTCGTGCCTCCTAGCTACCGACGCCGCGCACCCTGCCCCTATTCCGCGCCCACCGCAATTCTTCCCGCCCCGATCTCCAGCGCCGCGATGGCCCGCGCCCGCGCCAGCACCGCCTGCGCCGTCACCACATGCAGGTTCTCCACGATCCGCCCGTCCAGCACCGCCACGCCCTGCCCCTGCGCCTGCGCCGCGTTGAAGGCCGCGATCTGCCGCCGCGCCAGATCCACCTCCTCCGCGCTCGGCGCGAAGGCCGCGTTGCAGATCTCCACCTGCGCCGGATGGATCAGGGTCTTGCCGTCGAACCCCATGTCGCGCCCCTGCGCGCATTCGGCAGCCAGCCCCGCCTCATCCTTGAAGGCGTTGTAGACCCCGTCCACGATCACCCGCCCTTCCGCCTTGGCCGCCAGCAGGCACAGCCCCAGCCCGGTCATCAACGGCAACCGGTCCGCCCGGAACCGGCTTCCCAATTCCTTTGCAAGGTCATTGGTCCCCATCACCATCCCCTGCAGCCGGGGATGGGCGGCAATCGCGGCGGCGTTCAACATCCCTGCCGCCGTCTCCATCATCGCCCACAGCGGCTTCTCCCCCGCCACCGCCGCCACCGCATCAAGATCCGCTGGCGCATTCACCTTTGGCACAAGGATCGCATCCACCCCGCCATGCCCGGCAAAGGCCGCCGCATCCGCCCGCCCCCAATCCGTGTCGAACCCGTTGATCCGCACGATCCGCACGCGCGGCCCGTAATCCACCTCCGTCAGGAACCGCGCCAGCGTCGCCCGCGCCGCCACCTTCTCATCCGGCGCGACCGCATCCTCCAGATCGAAGATGATCGCATCCGCCGCCAGATCGCGCGCCTTCTCCAGCGCCCGCTCCTTTGACCCCGGAATATACAGCACCGAACGGAATGGCCGCGTCATCGGATTCGCCTCCACGAAAGATTCTTTCGCACAAAGGCACCATTCCGGAAGATTCAGCAAGCCCAAAAATGCCGCAATGCAGCATATGCCGCAAGGTCAGGCCCGCAACCCCGTCCACAGTAACTGCACCGACAGGATCAGCAGCGCCCAGATCACCAGCCGGAAGAACAACTTCTCGGGCAGGACCTTCACCAGCCAGACCCCCGCAAAGACCGCCGCCGCCGCCACCGGCATGAGCATCAGCGCGATATGCAGGTTGTCCGCCGTCAACTGGCCCAGATGCCAATAAGGCAACAGCTTGGCCGCATTGATCACCGCGAAGGCGATGGTCGACGTGCCCGCAAAGACCGTCTTCGTCATCTTCAGCGGCAGCGTGTAAACCTGATAGGGCGGCCCGCCCGAATGGCTCACGAAACTGGTGAAACCGGCCACCGCCCCCCAGAACAGCCCCGGCGCCACCTCCGCCCGCTTGGGCGGCCCGTCCTTCTGGCCCCGCAGGATCAGGTTCGCCGCGAAACTCACCCCGATCAGCCCGACCAGAACCCGCACCCAGTTCTCCGGCACGGTCGAGGCCGCGGCCCAGCCCAGCCCGATCCCCACCATCGCCCCCGGCAGCAGGATCGCCAGCACCCGCGCATCGAAGGCCTTGCGATAGGCCCACAGCCCGAACATGTCCGACACCACATAGACCGGCAGCAGCAGCCCCGCCGCCGTCACCGGGCTGATCGACAGCGCAAGGATGGGCACGCTCAGCATCCCCACGATGGGAATCCCACCCTTGCCCGCGCCGACGCAGACCGCCGCCGCCACCGCCGCCATCCAGAACCCGATCCCGTCCATCCGCGCCCCCGCACCCGTCCCGCCGCCTTTAGCGCAAACAGCGCGCCGCCACCACCACCCTGCCGCATTTGCCGCATGCCATTGTATACAATCTCTGCCTCTCAACGCTTGCCAGAAGGCGCAGAGGGGCGTAGCAAACCACCCGACTCATTCCGAACGGAGGATCCGGACCATGGCACGACCCAAGATCGCCCTCATCGGCGCCGGCCAGATCGGCGGCACGCTCGCCCATCTCGCCGCCATCAAGGAACTCGGCGACGTGGTGCTCTTCGACATCGCCGAAGGCACCCCGCAGGGCAAGTCGCTGGACATCGCGCAGTCCGGTCCCTCCGAAGGCTTCGACGCCGTGATGAAGGGCACCAACGACTACGCCGACATCGCGGGCGCCGATGTCTGCATCGTCACCGCAGGCGTGCCGCGCAAGCCCGGCATGTCGCGCGACGACCTCCTCGGCATCAACCTCAAGGTGATGAAGTCCGTGGGCGAAGGCATCAAGGCCCATGCCCCGAACGCCTTCGTCATCTGCATCACCAACCCGCTCGACGCGATGGTCTGGGCGCTGCGCGAATTCTCGGGCCTGCCGCACAACATGGTGGTGGGCATGGCGGGCGTGCTCGACTCCGCGCGCTTCCGCCACTTCCTCTCGGTCGAATTCAACGTCTCCATGCGCGACGTGACGGCCTTCGTCCTCGGCGGCCACGGCGACACGATGGTCCCGCTGGTGCGCTACTCCACCGTCGCGGGCATCCCGCTTCCCGACCTCGTCCAGATGGGCTGGACCACGCAG
This sequence comes from Tabrizicola sp. M-4, assembly GCF_051132405.1. GTDB lineage: Bacteria > Pseudomonadota > Alphaproteobacteria > Rhodobacterales > Rhodobacteraceae > Paragemmobacter. The sequence continues at coordinate 845,354 of NZ_CP128606.1, read as the reverse complement.
GAGCGTCTCGACGCCATCGTCCAGCGCACCCGTGACGGCGGCGCGGAAATCGTGGGCCTCCTCAAGACCGGCTCCGCCTTCTACGCCCCCGCCACCTCCGCCATCGAAATGGCCGAGGCCTTCCTCAAGGATCAGAAGCGCCTCCTCCCCTGCGCGGCCTATGTGAAGGGCGCCTACGGCCTCGACGGCATGTATGTGGGCGTGCCGACGATCATCGGCGCGAAGGGCATCGAACGCGTCGTCGACATCAAGCTGAACGCCGCCGAACAGGCGATGATGGACAAATCCATCGACGCCGTGAAAGGCCTCGTCGCGGCCTGCAAGACCATCGACCCCTCGCTGGCCTGATCGCCCGACCCATGCTAACCAAAGGGGGCGTCCCACCACGGGACGCCCCTATTCTTTTCCCTGAAAGGCCCCGACGATGGACTACGGCAAGAACGGCAACCCCAAGATGGCCAAGGACAGCCACCACCCGCTCGACCAGCCCCGCCGCGGCGCGCCCAAGGGCGACGACAAGGCCGCCAAGAAGAAAGCCGAACTCCTCGCCCGCATGAAGGCCGCGGCGGAATCGCGCAAACCCAAGGATTAACGGAGGCTCCATGCCCCTCTCCCTTTCCCCCAAAGCCCTTTTCCTCACCGCCCTTTCCCTCTCCCCCCTCCCCGCCGCGGCGCAGGACATCTCCGCCGAAGTCGCCGCGAACGGCCTCGCCGCCACCGTCACCCGCCTCGAAGCCATCGCCACCCCCAGCGAAGCCGACCGCTTCGCCCTCGGCGGCCTCCGCTTCCTCCGCGCGATCGAGACGACCTACCAGACCCGCTGGCGCACCGGCATGGACGACCCGTCCGGCATGATCCCCCTGATCCGCCTGAACCAAGGCACCGCCCCCGACGCCACCTTCGCCCCCGGCGACGTGGCCGCCCTCTTCACACAAGTCGCGCAGGACATGGAAACCGCCCGCGCCCCCCTCGCGGGCCTTCCCACCGGCCCGGAATTCACCGTGGAAATCCGCCTCGCCGACCTCTGGTTCGACGTCAACGCCGACGGCACCCGCACCCCCGACGAGGACCTGATGCAACTCCTCGGCCCCACCCTCATGGGCTGGCGCTGGTTCGACCGCGACCCTGCTGCCCCCGCGCCCGTGATCCGCTTCGACCGTGCCGATGCCGCATGGCTCTCCGCCTATACCCACCTCCTCGAAGGGCTGGCCAAGACCCTCCTCGCCTATGACCCGACCGACGCCCTCACCCGCGCCGCCGCCGCGCGCGAGGCGATGCAGGCCATCTCGCCCCCCTACGCCGAAGAGATGTTCGTCATCCGCCCTTGGGTCGATGCGCTCTGGGTCATGCTCGACGCGCTGGACCAGCAACCCGATGCCGCCCGCCTCGCGCAAGCCCGCGACCATTTCCTGTCGATGATCGCCGACAACCGCGCCTTCTGGACCGCTGTCGAAACCGAGACCGACGACAATGCCGAATGGCTCCCCAACGCGCGCCAGACCTCCGCCCTCGGCCTCGCCCTCCCGCCGGAAACCGGCGTCACATGGCTCGCCGTGCTGGCCGATGGCGAGGCGCTGCTCAAGGGCGAGAAACTCATCCCCTACTGGCGTCTGGGCGACGGCGGCGGCGTGAACCTTTCCCGCATGTTCACCGATCCCGCCCCGATCGACGTGAAGGACTGGATACAGGGCAGCGGTGCCCTGCCCTATCTGGAACAGGGCGAAATCGTCAGCCCCGAGAACTGGCGCGCCTTCGAAGGCCTGATGGGCGGCGAGGCGATGCTCATGTCGATCTGGCTGAACTGACCGGGGCGGCGGGGTGAACCCCGCCCTACGGCGTCCCGCCCCGGACTTGCTCCGGGGCCAAAGGACAAGTCACAAGTCGCGACGACAGGTCATCCCTATGGCCCTAAGCTCCGCAGGACGGTGGCGACCGCATGGGGCAAACGCGCCCCCGCACCCTCCCCCTCCACATCTGCCCCCGCCCCAAACACCATCCACAACATCCGCGAAACCCTGTGCGCCCCCGCACGCTTAACCATGATCGTCCACCCAAAGCTCTCCAGATTTGTATGAACACTTTGCGGTACACTCTACGGCACAGAATCCGGCACAGTCAGAATCCCCCAACCCCTTGCCCCCATTGACTTCCTTACCCGCCCACGGCCACATCCCCGCCATAGGGGAGCCACACCATGACCGCACGCACCGAAGACCTCGCCGCCCGGCTGATGCGCTACTGCGCCATCGACACCCAATCCGATGCCGACAGCCCCGCCAAACCCTCCACCGCCATCCAACTCACCCTCGCCAACCTTCTGGTCGAAGAGCTGAAACAGATCGGCGCCTCCGACATCACCCTCACCGATTACGGCACCGTGCTGGCCACCATCCCCGCCACCGCCCCGGCCCGACCATCGGCTTCCTCGCCCACATGGACACCGCCCCCCAGTTCAACGCGACCGGCGTGAAACCCCGTCTCATCAAAGGCTACAACGGCGGCGCCATCACCTACCCGGACAACCCGACCCTCACCCTCACCCCCGAAACCTCGCCCAACCTGTTGAAAAAGCTGGGCCACGACATCGTCACCGCCTCCGGCACCACGCTCCTTGGCGCCGATGACAAGGCGGGCATCGCCATCATCCTCCACACCGCCGCCACCCTCCTGAACGACCCCACCATCCCCCACGGCCCCATCCGTCTCGCCTTCACCCCGGACGAGGAAATCGGCCGCGGCGTCGACAAGCGCCTGCCGCAGGACCTGAAGGTCGACTGGGCCTACACCTTCGACGGCGGCGAGGCGGGCGAGATCGAATACGAAACCTTCTCCGCCGACGGGGCCGAAGTGAAAATCGAAGGCGTCTCCATCCACCCCGGCTGGGCCAAGGGCAAGATGGTCAACGCCATCCACCTCGCGTCGAAGATCATCGCCGCCCTGCCGCAGCACACGATGCTCCCCGAACTCACCGACGGGCGCGACGGCTTCATCCACGCGACCGAGATGACGGGCGGCTCCTCCGCCATGACGCTCCGCTTCATCCTGCGCGATTTCGAACGCGAAGGGCTTGAACAGAAAGGCGAAATCCTGCGTCAGGTCTGCGCTGCCGTGCAGGCCACCGAACCCCGCGCCAGCATCACCTGCGAGATCAGACCCCAATACCGCAACATGCGCTACTGGCTGGAAAAGGACATGCGCCCCGTCGATCTGGCAACCGAAGCCTGCCGCGACATCGGCCTCGACCCCGTCTCCGTCCCGATCCGCGGCGGCACCGACGGCTCGCGCCTGACCGAGATGGGCGTCCCCTGCCCCAACCTCTTCACGGGCATGCAGGAAATCCACGGGCCTTTGGAATGGGTCTCCGTGCAGGACATGGAGCGCGCCTCCGACCTGATGCTCGCCATCCTCCGCCGCGCCGCCGGGGCGGCGTGAAACACCCCTCCCCCTACGCCGCCCCCGGCTTCTACGACGACGCCCTCGCCAAGGGGCGGCATCGCGACATCGTGGGCGGACGCTGGGACGAAACCCCCCGCATCGTCCTGCCGCTCCTTACCCAACACGGCCTCACCGAAACCGACCTCCTCCTCGACATCGGCGCGGGCGCACTCCGCCTCGGCCGCCACCTCGCCCCCATGGTCGCGGACTACTGGGCCACCGATGCCTCCCGCGCGCTGATGCTTAAGGGTTGGGAAACCGAACTGGACGAGGCTTGCCGGAACCGCCTCCCGCAAGACCACCTGATCGAGGACGCAACCTTCGCCTATCCGCAGATCCCCGACACCATCACCCTCGCCCTCGCCTTCGCCGTCTTCACCCACCTCCCCGCCCGCAGCCTTTACGATGCGTTAACCAACCTTCGCCCCCGCTTCCCGAACCTCCGCCGCGTGATCTTCACCGTCTTTCTCGCCCCCGAAATCCATACCGGCCCCCACCGCCAGAAGGACGGCGTGGTCACCCATCCCGACCGCTTCCCGTGGCACATGACCGAAACCCAAGTCCGCCAGATCGCCGAAACCGCAGGCTTCACCGCCACCGCCCACCCCCACCGCCTGCCGCGCGGGCAGGTCATGTTCACCGCCGATCCGGATTGAAACCCCGTCCCGGGCTTGCCCCGGGACCTCCGGTCCAACCGGAACCGCCGGGTCGAACCGGAGGCCCCGCATCAAGCCCGGGGCGCGCAGACCCCACGAATCACCCTTTATCGCTAACGGAATCCCTCTTGTGATCACACGATTTCGACGTGTGATCACAAAATGTCGATTTTTGCCCCGAAACCACGGCATACCATAGAATACCGTTTTCCCGCTGCCCATTTCCGTGGCATTCCACCGCAAAACCACAGCGATGGGACGGCTCAGATGAACATCCACGAATATCAGGCCAAGGCGCTGCTGCGCCAATACGGCGTCCCCGTCTCGGATGGGCGCGTGGTCCTGAAGGCCGAAGAGGCGAAGGCCGCAGCCGGTGAACTCGACGGTCCGCTCTGGGTGGTCAAGGCCCAGATCCACGCCGGTGGCCGCGGCAAGGGCAGCTTCAAGGAACCCGAAGCCGGCGAAAAGGGCGGCGTCCGCCTCGCCCGCTCCGTCGCCGAGGCCGACCAGTTCGCACGCCAGATGCTGGGCCGCACCCTCGTCACCATTCAGACCGGTCCGGCGGGCAAGCAGGTCAACCGCATCTACATCGAAGACGGCTCCGACATCGCACGCGAACTTTACCTCGCCATCCTGATCGACCGTCAGACCTCGCGCATCTCCTTCGTGGCCTCCACCGAAGGCGGCATGTCGATCGAGGATGTCGCCCATGACACGCCCGAAAAGATCGTCTCCTTCTCGGTCGATCCCGCCACGGGCCTTTCCGATTTCCACGGCCGCCGCGTCGCCTTCGCCCTCAAACTCGAAGGTCAGCAAGTCAAGCAATGCGTGGCGCTGGTGAAGAACCTCTACAAGCTCTTCGTCGAAAAAGACATGGAGATGCTGGAGATCAACCCGCTGGTCGTGATGACCAACGGGAACCTGAAATGCCTCGACGCCAAGATGGGCTTCGACTCCAACGCCCTCTACCGCCACCCCGAAATCGCCGCCCTGCGCGACGAAACGGAAGAGGACCCCAAGGAACTCGCCGCCTCGAAATTCGACCTCAACTACATCGCGCTGGATGGCGAAATCGGCTGCATGGTCAACGGCGCGGGCCTTGCCATGGCGACCATGGACATCATCAAGCTCTACGGTGCCGAACCCGCCAACTTCCTCGACGTGGGCGGCGGCGCCACGAAGGAAAAGGTGACCGAGGCCTTCAAGATCATCACCTCGGACCCGAACGTCAAAGGCATCCTCGTCAACATCTTTGGCGGCATCATGCGCTGCGACATCATCGCCGAAGGCGTGATCGCGGCGGTCAAGGAAGTGGGTCTGAAGGTGCCGCTGGTCGTCCGGCTTGAGGGGACGAACGTCGAACTTGGCAAAGAGATCATTAACAAATCCGGTCTGAACGTGATCGCCGCCGACAACCTGTCGGATGCCGCCCAGAAGATCGTCAAAGCGGTGAAGGGGTAATCCAATGGCCGTTCTCGTAAACGAAAACACCCGCGTCATCTGCCAGGGCTTCACCGGCAGCCAAGGCACCTTCCACTCCGAACAGGCCATCGCTTACGGCACCAAAATGGTCGGCGGGGTCACACCCGGAAAAGGTGGCACGACGCACCTTAACCTTCCGGTATTCGATTCCGTTCATGAAGCGAAGGCAACAACTCAGGCCAACGCGACCGTGATCTACGTCCCCCCGCCCTTCGCGGCTGACAGCATCCTCGAGGCCATCGATGCCGAGATGGAGCTGATCGTCTGCATCACCGAAGGCATCCCCGTGCTGGACATGATGAAGGTCAAGCGCGCGCTGGAAGGGTCCAAATCCCGCCTGATCGGGCCGAACTGCCCCGGCGTCATCACACCCGACGCCTGCAAGATCGGCATCATGCCCGGCCACATCCACCGCCGCGGCTCCGTGGGCGTCGTCTCCCGCTCCGGCACGCTGACCTATGAGGCGGTCAAGCAGACCTCCGACCTCGGCCTCGGCCAATCCTCCGCTGTGGGCATCGGCGGCGACCCGATCAAGGGGACCGAACATATCGACGTGCTTGAGATGTTCCTCGCCGACCCGGAAACCCAGTCGATCATCATGATCGGCGAAATCGGCGGCTCCGCCGAGGAAGAAGCCGCGCAGTTCCTCAAGGACGAGGCAAAGCGCGGCCGCGCAAAGCCCTGCGCCGGCTTCATCGCGGGCCGCACCGCACCTCCCGGCCGCCGCATGGGCCATGCTGGCGCGATCGTTGCAGGGGGCAAGGGCGACGCCGAGTCGAAGATCGAGGCGATGCGCTCCGCAGGCATCGTGGTGGCTGACAGCCCCGCGACGCTGGGCGAGGCGGTGATGAAGGCCATCGGAAAGTAAGGAGCAGGCGCGATGGAAGAGACGACGATGGATACCCGCACGAAAACCGTCATGGCCTCTTTCATCGCCCTTCTCGGGCTACTCGCCCTTGCCGCATGGGCCTCGCTTGGCCAAGCCGAACCGAACCGCGCGCTGCATGGCGCGCTGTTCGGGCAGACGGAATAACGATTTCCCAAGGCGGGCCGGGACGCCGGTCCGCTCTCCCAATCAGGGGAAAGGCAGACAGGACATGACCGAGCATACGCCCAACGACCAGTTCCACGCCTCCAGCTTCCTGCAGGGGCACAACGCGGAATACATCGATCAGCTGCAGGCCCGCTATGCGCAGGACCCGAATTCGGTCGATGCCGCCTGGGCCGAATTCTTCCGCGCCTTGGGCGACAGCGAATTGGACGCCAAGCGTCAGGCCGCAGGCCCGTCCTGGGCGCGCGCCGACTGGCCGCCCTCGCCCGCCGATGACCTGACCGCCGCGCTCACCGGCGAATGGCCCGCCCCCCCGGCGAAAGAGGCCAAGGCCGCCGCCGCCAAGATCACCGAAAAGGCCGCGGAAAAGGGCGTCTCCCTCTCCGACGCGCAACTGCAACGCGCCGTCCTCGACTCCATCCGCGCGCTGATGATCATCCGCGCCTACCGCATCCGGGGCCACCTCGTGGCCGATCTCGACCCGCTGGGGATGCGCGAAACCACCCCCCACCCGGAACTTGACCCCGCCTCCTACGGCTTCACCGAGGCCGACATGGACCGGCCGATCTTCATCGACAAGGTGCTGGGCCTCGAAATGGCCTCCATGCGCCAGATCATCGAGATCGTGCGCCGCACCTATTGCGGCACCTTCGCCCTGCAATACATGCACATCTCCGATCCCGAACAGGCCTCGTGGCTGAAAGAACGGATCGAAGGCTATGGCAAGGAGATTGCCTTCACCCGCGAAGGCCGCCGCGCCATCCTGAACAAGCTGGTCGAGGCGGAAGGTTTCGAAAAATTCCTCCATGTCAAATACATGGGGACCAAGCGCTTCGGCCTTGACGGGGGTGAGGCGCTCATCCCCGCGATGGAACAGATCATCAAGCGCGGCGGCGCGCTTGGCGTGAAGGAAATCGTCATCGGCATGCCCCACCGGGGCCGCCTGTCGGTCCTCGCCAATGTGATGCAGAAACCCTATCGCGCGATCTTCCACGAATTCCAGGGCGGATCGTATAAGCCCGAGGATGTGGATGGCTCCGGCGACGTGAAATACCATCTCGGCGCCTCCTCCGACCGCACCTTCGACGGCAACACCGTCCACCTGTCGCTGACGGCCAACCCCTCGCACCTCGAGGCGGTCAACCCGGTCGTCCTCGGCAAGGTCCGCGCGAAACAGGATCAGCTTGGCGATCAGACCACCCGCTCCTCCGTCCTGCCCATCCTGCTGCATGGCGACGCGGCCTTTGCCGGTCAGGGCGTGGTGGCCGAATGCTTCGGCCTGTCGGGCCTGCGCGGCCACCGCACCGGCGGCACCATCCATATCGTGGTGAACAACCAGATCGGCTTCACCACAGCGCCGCACTTCTCGCGCTCCAGCCCCTATCCCACCGACATCGCCCTGATGGTCGAGGCGCCCATCTTCCACGTCAACGGCGACGATCCGGAGGCCGTGGTCCACGCCGCCCGCGTCGCCACCGAATTCCGCCAGAAATTCCACAAGGACGTGGTCCTCGACATCTTCTGCTACCGCCGCTTCGGTCACAACGAAGGCGACGAGCCGATGTTCACCAACCCGGCGATGTACACCCGCATCAAGAAGCAGAAGACCACCCTGCAACTCTACACCGAACGCCTCGTCAAGGACGGCCTCATCCCCGAAGGCGAGATCGAGGACATGAAGGCCGCCTTCCAGGCCCGCCTGAACGAGGAATTCGAAATCGGCAAGAACTTCAAGCCGAACAAGGCTGACTGGTTGGATGGCCGCTGGTCGGGGCTGGACCGCGAGAAAGAGGAATACCAGCCCGGCGCAACCGCCATCAAACCCGAGACGATGAAGGAAATCGGGACGGCCCTCACCCGCATCCCCGAAGGCTTCGACATCCACAAGACCGTCGCCCGCCAACTCGACGCCAAGGCCAAGATGTTCGAAACCGGCAAGGGCTTTGACTGGGCCACGGCCGAGGCGCTGGCCTTCGGTTCGCTTGCGGTCGAAGGCTTCCCCGTCCGTCTGGCGGGTCAGGACTGCACGCGCGGCACCTTCTCGCAGCGCCATTCCGCCTTCATCGACCAGACGACCGAGGAACGGCACTACCCCCTGAACCACATCCGTGCGGGTCAGGCCCGGTATGAGGTCATCGACTCGATGCTCTCGGAATACGCGGTGCTGGGCTTCGAGTACGGCTACTCGCTGGCCGAACCCAACGCGCTGGTGATGTGGGAGGCGCAGTTCGGCGACTTCGCCAACGGCGCGCAGATCATGTTCGACCAGTTCATCAACTCGGGCGAACGCAAATGGCTCAGGATGTCGGGCCTCGTGATGCTCCTGCCCCACGGCTTCGAGGGTCAGGGTCCGGAACACTCCTCCGCCCGCCTCGAACGCTTCCTACAACTCTCGGCCGAGGATAACTGGATCGTCGCCAACTGCTCCACCCCGGCCAACTACTTCCACATCCTGCGCCGCCAGATCCACCGGACCTTCCGCAAGCCGCTGGTCCTGATGACGCCGAAATCGCTCCTGCGCCACCCGATGTGCATCAGCGATGCGGAAGATTTCACCACCGGCTCCACCTTCCACCGCGTCCTCTGGGACGATGCGCAGAAAGGCCATTCCGACCTGAAGCTGAAGCCGGATGCCAAGATCAAGCGCGTCGTCATCTGCTCCGGCAAGGTCTATTTCGACCTCTTGGCCGAACGCGACAAGCGCGGCCTCGATGACGTCTACCTCCTGCGTCTGGAACAGTTCTACCCCTTCCCCGCCATGGCGATGGTCAAGGAACTGGAACGCTTCAAGGGCGCGGAAATCGTCTGGTGCCAGGAAGAGCCCAAGAATCAGGGCGGCTGGAGCTTCGTCGAACCCAATATCGAATGGGTGCTGACCCGCATCGGGGCCAAGCAGACACGCCCCACCTATGCTGGCCGCGCCGCCTCCGCCTCGCCCGCCACGGGCCTCGCCTCGCGCCACAAGGCCGAGCAGGAGGCACTGGTGAACGAAGCCCTCGGCACCACCGCCTGACCCCATCCCGCCCGCGCCGCCCATGGCGCGGGCCAGACCCCCACGAAAGGCGCCCATGAAGCGGCGCGGAGGAACCGAAGATGACCGATGTTATGGTGCCCGCCCTTGGCGAAAGCGTCTCCGAAGCCACCGTTTCGACCTGGTTCAAGAAACCGGGCGACTACGTGAAACAGGACGAGATGCTCTGTGAACTCGAAACCGACAAGGTGTCGGTCGAGGTCCCCGCCCCCGTCTCCGGCACGCTGGCCGAAATCCTCGCCCCCGAAGGCGCGACCGTGGCCGCCAACGCCCGCCTCGCCATCATGACCGAAGGCGCCGCAGCCGCCGCCCCGGCCCCCAAAGCCGAAGCCGCCCCCGCCGCAGCCCCCGCGCCCGCCGCCCCTGCAGCCAAGGACGTCGAAGACGCCCCCGCCGCGAAAAAGGCGCTGGCTGAGGCAGGCCTCTCCCGTGACCAAGTGCAGGCCACCGGTCGTGATGGCCGCGTGATGAAGGAAGACGTCGCCCGCGCCGTCGCAGGCGCCGCAGGTGCCGCCGCTGCCGCCGTGGCCCCCGCGCCCGCCGCCGCCGCCATCCCCCGCGCCCCCGTCCCCGCCGACGATGCCGCGCGCGAGGAACGGGTCAAGATGACCCGCCTCCGCCAGACCATCGCCCGCCGCCTCAAAGACGCGCAGAACACCGCCGCGATGCTCACGACCTACAACGAGGTCGACATGTCCGGCATCATGGAACTGCGCAACACCTACAAGGACGCCTTCGAGAAAAAGCACGGCGTCAAGATGGGCTTCATGTCCTTCTTCGTGAAAGCCTGCTGCCACGCGCTGAAGGAAGTGCCCGAGGTCAACGCGGAAATCGACGGCACCGACATCGTCTACAAGAACTACGTCCACATGGGCGTGGCCGTCGGCACGCCCTCCGGCCTCGTCGTCCCCGTGGTGCGCGACGCCGACCAGATGGGCTTTGCCCAGATCGAAAAGAAGATCGCCGAACTCGGCATCCGCGCCCGCGACGGCAAGCTCTCCATGGCCGAGATGCAGGGCGGCTCCTTCACCATCTCGAACGGCGGCGTCTACGGCTCGCTGATGTCCTCGCCGATCCTGAACCCGCCGCAATCGGGCATCCTTGGCATGCACAAGATCCAGGACCGCCCCGTGGTGGTGAACGGCCAGATCGTCATCCGCCCGATGATGTATCTCGCCCTCAGCTACGACCACCGCATCGTCGACGGCAAAGGCGCCGTGACCTTCCTCGTCCGCGTGAAGGACGCGCTGGAAGACCCGCGCCGCCTGCTGATGGACCTGTAGGCGACGGCGGGGTAAAACCCCGCCCTACCGCCCGACGGTGGCGGCGGGGTGAACCCCGCCCTACCGCACATCGTAGGGCGGGGTTCACCCCGCCTTGCACCGCCGAAACAAGGGCCCACCCATGACCCCCGAACTCACCGCCCTCACCCTCGCAGGCCTGCTGCAGATGGTGCAGTTCATCCTTTTCGCCGTGCCCGCCAACATGGAACTTGGCACCCGCTACACCTCCGGCCCCCGCGACCGCCCGCCGGAACGCCCCGTCTCCACCCTGACCGCCCGCCTGCAACGCGCAATGAACAACCATTTCGAAGGGCTGATCCTCTTCACCCTCGCCGTCGTGGTCATAACCGTCTCGGGCCAGTCCACCGCCTTCACCGCCGCCGCCGCATGGACCTATCTCGGCGCGCGCATCCTCTATATCCCGGCCTATGCCTGGGGCTGGCGTCCCTGGCGCTCGGCCATCTGGGCGGTGGGCTGGTTCGCCACGCTCGGCCTGATGCTGGCCGCGCTGATCTGACATGACCTGTATGCACAGTCTGCTGCACAGTTTGCTGCACGCGGCGGATGATACGAAAAGGAAGGAACCGACCAATGGCTGAATTCGACGTCATCATCATCGGCGGTGGCCCCGGCGGCTATGTCTGCGCCATCCGCTGCGCGCAGCTCGGCCTGAAGACGGCGGTGGTCGAGGGGCGCGACACGCTCGGCGGCACCTGCCTCAACGTCGGCTGCATCCCGTCCAAGGCGCTCCTGAACGCCACCCACCACCTCCACGAAGTCCATGAGAACTTTGAGAAGATGGGTATCATGGGCGCGAACCCCACCGTCGATTGGGCCAAGATGCTGGGCTACAAGGATGACGTGATCGCCCAGAACACCAAGGGCATCGAATTCCTGTTCAAGAAGAACAAGGTCACATGGCTCAAGGGCTGGGGCTCCATCCCCGCCGCAGGTCAGGTGAAGGTCGGCGACGAAACCCATTCGGCCAAACAAATCGTCATCGCCACCGGCTCCGAATCCTCGTCCCTCCCCGGCGTCACGGTGGATGAGGAGACGGTCGTCACCTCCACCGGCGCCCTCACCCTGAAGTCGATCCCCAAGAAACTCGCCGTCATCGGCGCGGGCGTGATCGGGCTGGAAATGGGCAGCGTCTACGCCCGCCTCGGCGCGGAAGTCACCGTCATCGAATATCTCGACGCCATCACCCCCGGCATGGATGCCGAGGTGGCGAAGACCTTCCAGCGCATCCTGACCAAGCAGGGCCTCAAGTTCATCCTCGGCGCGGCGGTGCAAGGCGTGGACAAGGGCAAGAAGGGCGCGACCGTCCGCTACAAACTCCGCAAGGATGACAGCGACGCCACCCTCGACGCCGACACCGTCCTCGTCGCCACAGGCCGCCGCCCCTATACCGCAGGTCTGGGGCTGGAGGCGCTCGGCGTCGAATTCCTCCCCCGCGGTCAAGTCAAGACCGACGCCCACTTCGCCACCAACATCCCCGGCCTCTACGCCATCGGCGATGCGATCACAGGCCCCATGCTCGCCCACAAAGCCGAGGATGAGGGGATGGCCCTTGCCGAAATCCTCGCCGGCAAGGCGGGCCATGTGAATTACGGCGTCATCCCCGGCGTGATCTACACCACGCCCGAAGTCGCGACCGTCGGCAAGACCGAGGAGCAACTGAAAGAGGAAGGCCGCGCCTACAAGGTCGGCAAGTTCTCCTTCATGGGCAACGGCCGCGCCAAGGCCGTCTTCCAGGGCGAAGGCTTCGTCAAGCTGCTGGCCGACAAGGCCACCGACCGCATCCTCGGCGCGCATATCATCGGCCCGATGGCGGGCGACCTGATCCACGAGGTCTGCGTGGCGATGGAATTCGGCGCCTCGGCACAGGACCTCGCCCTCACCTGCCACGCCCACCCGACCTACAGCGAAGCGGTCCGCGAAGCCGCCCTCGCCTGCGGCGACGGCGCGATCCACGCCTGAACGGGCGGGCCCGGCAGGTCCCCGCCCCTTCGTTTCGGCCCAAATACCCTGCGGGGGTCCGGGGGTGCAAAACCCCCGGTCCCGCCCTTAGGCTCCCGCGCGCCGCCGGATCAGCGCATCCCCCAGCGCAGGAAGCACAAAGCTCGCCGCCAATACGGCGCAGAGCGCGAATCCCCAACCGGCCTCGACCCAGCCGAACAGCGGCGTGGCGAAGAACATCGCCAGATAGGTCACCCCCGAATTCAGCCCCAGCACCGCCCCCCGCCGCGCCGGGTCCAATCCTGCCAGCCGCCCGACGATCAGGTTCAACCCCATGTGGTTGATCATCCCCCAACTCAGGCACAGCCCCACCAGCGCCCAAGCCTGACCCGCCACCGAGGCCAGCGCGAGATACTGCACCACCAGCAGGCCAAAGACGAAAGGCGCAACCCGCCGTGGCCCAAAGCGGTCAATCCACGGGTCACCGATCGAGGCAAGCCCGAACCCGATCCCATAGACAAGGGGCACAGACCCCGCCATCCAAACGGGCCAGCCCAGCCCCGCCTGCAGATGCGGCGCGACATAGGCGTAAAGCCCATAGAAGGCCGCCATATAGCCCCCCGCCACCGCCAGCGCTGCCCCGATCCCCGGCACTCGCAGCGCCATCCAAGGCGCGACGCCCTGCGCCGCCCGCTGCTCGCCCATGCGGGGCGCCGCAGCCATCGCGAGCAGCACCAGACAGCCCAGCCCTGCCAGAACGCCATGCACGGCCCGCCACCCCGCCACTTCTGCAATCAACGCCGCGGCGGATGCACCAAACACAAGCGACAACGTCCACCCCATCAGCACCCGCCCCATGAAGGTGCTCTCCCGCCCCTTCGGCGCGATCTCTGCCGCCAGCCCATAGGTCGCGGGCAGGGCTACACCCGACCCGATCCCCGCCACCGCCTGCGCAACCCACACCACCCATAGCGCCGGGGCGACCGCCGTCCCGATCATCCCGAGAACCAGCACGCAAAGGGCCGCGACAAGGGCCCGCGACAACCCGATCCTATCGGCGAAAGGCGCAATCCCCACCGCCGACGCCGCCGTCCCTGCCCCGAACAGCGAGGCCGCGACCAGCACCTCCTGCGCGCCTGCCCCCCCGAACCCCCGCCCGATCTCCAAGGCGATGGGCGACAAGGCCAGCGAATTCGACCCGACGATGGTCACCGCCGCCATCAGCAGCGCAAGTGGCGGCACTTTCATCCCGTCATCCCGCCAGATGCCGCAGCCCCTGCGTCACATCCGTCCGCACCGCCAGACGCAGCCCCGGCTCATCCCCCGCCTTCAACGCGGCAAGGATCATGCGGTGATGCTGCGGCGGCTCCTTGCGGCGCAGCTTGGAATAAAGCGCCCGCATCGTCGGCCCCAGTTGCAGCCAGACCGTCTCGCAGATGGCCAGCATCGCAGGCGCCTGCGCCCGCAGATAAAGCGTGCGGTGAAACTCCAGATTGGTCCGCACATAGGCAACCGCATCCTGCTTCACCACGGCTTCCGCGTTCAGCGCATTGATTGCCGCCAACCGCTCGATCAGCGCGAAATGCGCCCGTGGCAAAGCCCGCGCCGCCATCTCTGGCTCCAACAGCGCCCGTATCGCCGCCAATTCCTCGATCCGCTCCGGCGTGAGTTCCGGCGTCGAGATGCGCCCCGAGGAGGACAGCGTCAGCGCACCCTCCGCCACCAGCCGCCGCACGGCCTCCCGCGCAGGGGTCATGCTGACCCCGAACTGCTTGCCCAGCCCCCGCAGCGTCATCGCCTGACCGGGCGGCAACTCGCCATGCATCACCTGCTGGCGCAGCGTCCGGTACAGGCGTTCATGCGCAGCGGCATTGGGGTCGGTCTGGCGAGGGGTAATCGGCATGATCCGCAGCCAAGCACCCGCGACGGGGGAAAATCAATCCCCGAAACGATGGGAATGCAGCGCCTGCCCATGTGTGTGCAGCCATTTCCGCTGCGCCTGCCAGCCGGGATACAGCCGCTCCACCACCGCCCAGAAACGGTCGGAGTGATTCATCTCGACCATATGCGCCACCTCATGCGCGGCGACGTAGTCCAGCACCGCAGGCGGTGCCATGATCAACCGCCACGAATACATCAGCGCGCCATCCGCCGCGCAGGACCCCCAGCGCGACCGCGTGTCGCGCAGTGTGACCCGCTCCACCCGCCGTCCGATCATCCCGGCATAGCGGTCCGACGCAGCGACAAGCCGCTCCCGCGCCAGCGCCTTCAGGAAGGCCGCCGCCCGCACCCCTGCCTGCGCCGGATCGCCGGGAATCAGCAGCGCCTCCTCCTCCACCCGAACCCTACGCCCCGTGCCTTGGGTCAGGCGCAGCATCCGCCCCTCAACCGGCAGCATCGACCCGATGCCCACCCCGGCACGCACAGGCATCCCCGCCAGCGTCTCGCGCAGCCAGCCTTCCTGCGCGCGGGCGAAATCCATCGCCTCCGCCTCCCGCGCGCGGGCGGGCAGTGACAGCGTCACCCGCCCGTCCAGCCGCGACACCCGCAACGAAAAGCGCCGCGCGCGGGCCGACCGTTTCAGCACGATTTCCACCGGGGGCGATCCGGGAAGGACTGGCATCCGCAACCTCTTGATATTCGCACCAAGGATAGCCACTTGCACGCAGGCCGCAACGCCCGCAAAAGGCTTTGACACCCGCCTTGCCTTGTGGCAAGCGACCACGACTCTGGACAACCCAGCCTGATCATCGGCGAATCCGATTCCGGAACGCCATTTCAAGGGAACGACCATGCCCAAGGAAGAATGGGGTACCAAGCGTATCTGCCCGACGACCGGCAAGCGCTTCTATGACCTGAACCGCACG
The DNA here is from genome assembly GCF_051132405.1 of Tabrizicola sp. M-4. GTDB lineage: Bacteria > Pseudomonadota > Alphaproteobacteria > Rhodobacterales > Rhodobacteraceae > Paragemmobacter. Next base: position 829,590 of record NZ_CP128606.1, on the reverse strand, counting down.
CCCATCGTTTCGCCCTATACCGGCGAAGTCGTGGACATCGAATCCGCGCGCCGCAAGATGGCCGCCGCTGTCATCAGCCGCGCCGTGCCGGAAAAGGACGATGACGTTCTGGTGGACGATCTGGAAGCCGATGACGACCTGCTCGAGGCGGGCGTCGCCGACGATACGGAACTGGACGACGATCTGCTCGAAGACGATGCGGATGACAACGTCTCGCTCGACGATCTGGCCGATGTGGCCGGCGACGAGGAAGAGGTTTAAGGCCCTGCTGTCGGCCGTGGCAGGGCGCGGAAATCGGGTGCTTTTTTCGCTTGCACCCCACCGCGCCCTCTACTAGACAGCGCCCAACGAAGCGGCAACGCTTCGCCCATCGAAGCGGAAACGCTTCGACCTCCGGTGGGGTCATAGCTCAGATGGGAGAGCGCTTGAATGGCATTCAAGAGGTCGGGAGTTCGATCCTCCCTGGCTCCACCAAATCAAACCTTCATATGATCGTCGGCATGCAAGGCTGAAAGCATCGGGTATTACGGCCAATCGGTCGGTTGCAGGGCGTGCGCCGACGCGACGCCGTCTCTGCCGTCAAGCCGCCAGAAGAACCCGCGCCTCACGCGCCTTCAGGGTAAGCCGCGCCGAAGGGAAGGCCGCTTCCTTCGCGACCATATCCGGGAACAGCGACAGGATTTCCTCCGCCCGCGCCTGATCCATCTCGTCCAGCATTGCCATGGCGGGCTGAAAGCTCTCGGACCAGGCCCCTTCTGCGCGGACGATCTCGTGCCGGTCGAACAGCAGATGCACATAGCTCACCGCCATCGCGGCCATCCGTTCCGCCCCCGGCTGGCCCACCAGATGCGTCGCTGCCACCAGAACTTCTGGCTCGCCGAACAGGACCTCCGCCCGCGGACCCTCGATCAGCATCCGGTGCTGCGGCGATACCGTCAGGTCGCGCTCCGGCAGCCCGTGGCCAAGTGCCCCCGCAGCGATGCGCACTGGGCAAAGCTGTGGCCGCGCCAGCAGATCGGCCAGCCCCAAATCGCGCCGCCCCACCCAAAGCAGCGGGCGGAACCCGCCATCACGCGTCAGTACCTCGTCCCCGGCGCGCAAATCCTCTACCGCCACTTCTCCGCGGCGGGTGGAGATCAAGGTCCCGGTGGCAAAGCAGGGCACCACCATGTCGATGTTGGAGAACTGCATCGTCCCCAGCAGCGCGCCGTTCGTATCCAGCAACTCCACCGTGCCGCTGCGCGCATCGCCGGGGTTATAGAGGACATTCGTCCGCGACCAACCCCAGTCGGACAGGTCCAGCAGGTTGGTCCCGGCACCGCCATCCACCACATCCCCGGCACTGCCGCCGAAGATGCTGTCATTGCCGATGCCACCCAGCAGCGTGTCAGCCCCGTCCCCGCCGTAGAGGATGTCATTGCCCTCGCCGCCATCCAGCAGGTCGTTGCCAAGGCCACCGATCAGCGTGTCGCCACCCGCCCCGCCATAAAGCAGGTCATTCCCGCCCCGCCCGTCCAGCAGGTCATTCCCCTGCCCGCCGAACAACGTGTTGCCGGTGGCATCGTCGCCCCGCAACTGGTCATTCCCGGCAGAGCCGATCAGGTTCTCGACGCCCGAAAGGCTGTCGTCGGCCGCCTCCCCGCCCGATCCCGTCCCAGCCGCCAGATCAACAACGACAGCAGCGGCCGAGGCCGAATAATCCGCGACATCCACGCCCGCGCCACCGATCAGCGTATCCGCCCCGGTCCCGCCCACCAGCGTGTCGTTGTCATTACCGCCATCCAGCAGGTCAGCGCCAGCGCCGCCGATCAGCGTATCGCTACCGGCCCCGCCGTAAAGCTGATCATTCCCGCCCCGGCCATCCAGCAGGTCATTGCCGGTGCCGCCGAACAGGGTGTTGTTCGTCGGATCATCCCCCAGCAACTGGTCATTCCCGGACGTGCCGATCACATTCTCGATGCCCGAAAGGCTGTCGCCCGCTGCATCGCCGCCCGATCCCGTCCCCGCCGCCAGATCGACCACCACCGCAGCCGCCGAGGCCGAATAATCCGCGACATCCACGCCCGCGCCGCCGATCAGCGTATCCGCCCCGGCCCCACCCACCAGCGTGTCATTGTCATTGCCGCCAGAAAGGCTGTCGGCCCCGTCGCCGCCGAACAGACGGTCATCGCCGTCATCGCCCGACAGCGTGTCATTGCCCAACTCGCCCAACAGAGAGTCATTGCCCGTGCCACCGAACAGGCGGTCATTCCCCTCGCCCCCTGCCAACGTGTCATTGCCGCCATCGCCCAGCAGGGAATCGATCCCGATCCCGCCGATCAGAGAGTCATTGCCCTCCCCGCCAGACAGCGTGTCATCGCCCTCCTCGCCCGAAAGCGTGTCATTCCCCATCTCGCCCGAAAGCGAATCGTTGCCGGTGCCGCCGAACAGGCGGTCATCGTCATCGCCCCCCGCCAGCGTGTCGTTCCCGGCATCGCCATAAAGCGAATCCGCGCCGGTTCCGCCCTGAAGGGAGTCCGTCCCCTCCCCTCCGAACAGCGTGTCACTTCCCGCCCCGCCCAGAAGCGTGTCATTCCCCGCATCCTCCGCCGCGATGTTCAGCGGCTGGGTGTTGACGTAGTACTCGTAGAAGAAGCCCGAGGTCGTGCTGTTACTGTTCGTGCCAGTTGCCACCAAGGACAGCGTCGAATAGGGCACGTTGATCGTGATCGTGCCCACCGTCGCCGGGTTACTGCCGCTTCCCCCGGTCCTGGCCACGTTCCCTGATCCGTTGATCCCGTAGAACCCGTTCCCGTTGAACGTGACCGTCCCGTTGGCAACCGCTGTCGCAAGATTGACCGTAACCCCATCGATCTGGATCGCGAAACTCTCCGTCGTGTCCAGACCGTTGAACAGGATACGCCCGCCCGCCAGCGGCGCAGAGGCGGCATGGCTATGCGTCTCGTTCGAATCCCCGTTGCCGATGCGATAGCCGCTGACCGTGCCGTTCGTCGCTGTCGTCAGGTTGTTTTCGTTTGACCATGTCCGAACCGAGAAATTCGGCCGCCCCGAACTGCCCGTCACCGTCTGCGTGGCTTGGGTGATCTCGGTATAGCTTGGCGTGTAGGTGACCGCCGCCCCCGCCGCCCCGCCATAGATCAGATCGTTGCCATCGCCGCCATCCAGGCTGTCATTGCCCGACCCGCCGTCGATCGTGTCATTCTCTGTCCCGCCGAAGATCGTATCCGCACCATATCCACCGGAAAGGGAGTCGTTGCCCGCATCGCCGTGCACGATGTCGTTGCCAAGGCCCGCATTGACCGTATCCGCCCCGGCCCCGGCGCGGATGAAATCGGCATCCCCCGTCGTGCCCAAGAAACCCGTGGCATCGTTTCGATCCACCCGGTCGCCATCCGGATCACCGGTATAGGCCGTGTCGATCAGGTCATTCCCGCCCGTGCCGTCCACGATCCCGTCGCCGGTGAAGACCGTACCGCCCTCAAAGCCCAACCCATAGACGCCCAACGGATCGTTCGTTTCGAAATCGGTGCTGGAATAGGTGCTCAGGACCGCCGGGTCACCCGAACCCGGCAAAAGCGTCTGCGTCGTGCCGTTCGATATCCCGGTCGTCGCATGGCCGGTATAACCGTTGGTGTAGCCGATGTTCTCGTAGATATATTCGATGTCGAAATCACCGCCGCCGGTCGCGGTGATCACCACCTGAAAGCTGTTGGTCCCGCTGCCGGTATACGGGGCGACATTCAGCCATGTCACCGTGATCTTGCCTGTCGCAGGATCGAGGTCCCAATAGATGTCCCCGCCCTTCGAGATGTCGGCATCTGTCCAGAACGGCGCCAGCACCGGCTGACCAAGCGAGGTCAGCGACGTGCTCGGCGTATAGGTCGTCACCCCGGAATTGAAGGTGATCAGGCCATTGCTGCCAATGAAAAAGCTCGTATAGCTCGTGCCGTTGATCGTCATCCCCCCCGGCCCAAAGACCGAGGTGATGTTCACGCTGACAAAGCCATCGTCGAGGTTTCCGGTGATCGGTGCCGACCCGGCCTTGAAGGATTGCTCCCCATAGCCCGCGCTTCCGCCCAGCCCGGAATTCATCGTCGCCATTGGTAACCCACCCGAACCTTATTCCATCGCATCGGGGGCCGAACGTCTTGTTTTCGCGGAACCTTTCCGGAAGACAGAGGTCGGGCCATCCCTAAGGCGTTAACCTATACAAACGGATTGTGCGGGAATTTGGGCGTTTTCGGGTCAGGATTGCCCGCGCCCTGCCCTGCGCAGGGGATCGCGGCAGGTAAAAATGGAAGGAGCCGGTCCGGGATCATCCGGAACCGGCCCCTCGCCGACTGTCGCATCGTGGTGCCTCAGAAACTGCGGCCCACTCCAAGGAAGATCGAAGGCGATTCCGCCCGACCGCCCAGATCGTCGCGCGTCCGATAGGACATGCCGACATCCAGCGACGACGCAGGCGACAGCGCATAGCTGTAGGTCGCCACCAGTTCCGTCTCCTCGATCCGTTCCGAAGGCGCGTCGCTCACAGCCCAGGCGAAATCAAGACCGACCGAGGCGCTCTCGTTCACGTCCCGTGTCCAGCCCAGCTCCAGCCGCGTGTCCACTGTGGTTTCCGCAGCCGTCGTGTCGTAACTCGCCGACCTCGACAGGCTGGCCGTAATGGCCCCGTCCGGCAGCGGATTGGTCAGCGCCAGCGACGCGATCAGGTCGTTGCCGCCCAGATCCGAGTCCGTCACCCCGATCCGCCCGGTCAGCGACCCGCCATTGGCAAGCGACAGCGTCCGCCCGAATTCCAGAGTGACGCGGTTTTCCGTGCCGTCCGTCGCATGTTCTGCCGACCCAAAGACCGCGCCATTCGCCAGCGCCTGCTCCAGTTCCACGCGCGTCGTCGTCGTCTCGGTAAGCGTGCCCGGCTCCTCGACCTCGCGCTCCTGCCCGATGCTGACGGTCGCCCGCAGCACGTCGTTCAGCCGCAGCACGGTGCCCAGCGTCAGGCCATAGGTGTCCGTATCCAGCAGACCGGGGTCCGTCGTGTCACGATATTCGGTCGCGTCGAAGGTCCCCTCAAGGAAGATGCTCGCCGGTGCGGTCCGCAGCCCCTCATACCGCAGGGTCACGCCGTAATCGATCTCGGTCCCGTCCGAACCGGTCACGGTCAGGTCGTCGTCCAGCGCACCCACGTCATCCTCGACATAGCGCGCCGTTACCGAGAACAGCGCATCCGGGATCTCCCGCACATAGGAGAAACCAAGTTCGGGGCGGCCGAAACTCACCTCCGTCCCGGCCGTGTCTGGCGTGTTCTCGATCCGCAGATCGGCTGCCACATCCAGTTCGATCCGGTCCAGCGGCGTGATACTGGACAGGCCAAAGCTGAAGGTCGTCGCCGAGGTCGCGCTGGTGCCCTCCGCAGGCGTCGCCAGATCGACGTTGCGCCCAAGCTCGAATCGCTGGTCGATCCCGAAGGACAGGTTGAACCCACCCTCGGGCGCATCCTGCGCCGATGCAGCAGACGCGGCCATGATGGCCGCGCCCAGAAGAGATGAATGACGGATCAATCCCGGTCTCCGCATGAACCCGCTTACTCGAACAGACGGCGCTGCGGCACCACGATCACGTCGCCATCCTTCAGACGGGTCGCCCCGATCTTGGAGGTGCCGCGCTCGATGGCGTCATAGTCCACCGGATAGATGGTTTCGTTGCCCGCCTTGTCGACGCGGCGCAGTTGCAGACGCTTTTCGGCGGCAAAAGGCGAAAGCCCGCCCGCGGCGCTCAGCGCCTGCAGAAGGGTCGCCCCCGGCGGCACTTCAACGCGCCCGGCCGAGTTCGCAGCACCGATCACATAGATGCTGATCACGCGCGCAGGCCCCGTAACCCGCTCACGCAGGGCGCTCAGCGAGACATAGACCGTCGGTGCGGTCGCAAAGTTCGGTGCCAGACGCGAGGCGACATCCGCCTGAACCTCGGCCAGCGTCCGCCCGGCAGCAGGCAGAGTACCGACCATCGGCACGGAAATCTGTCCGTCCGGCAGGATCAACGCCGTGCGGTTCATCGTGGTATCTTCAAGCACTTCGATCGCGACAGTGTCACCGCGCTGCAACCGATAGTCCTGCGCAAAGCTCTGGATCGCGATGAACGGCAGCATCACCACGGCCAGAACCAACTTTTGCACAAATCTCATGTCACTTCCCCTTCCCTCTAACGGGCTTTTGTCGGCCCGCGTACCGTTCTGCCTGCCGAACGCGCCGCGGTCCTGACCGAATTCGGCATGAGACATCCCTCTTCCGGGGCTTTGCCTTCAAACCGCTTAACTTTTTCTAACGCAGCATCCTGCTCCAACACAACAGCCGATCACCGATCAAGCCCTCCGGAAAGGCCGATTGATGGCAAATTTGCCCCATTTTCCGGCCACGACTCCCCCGCGACACAATCGCCATCGCCTAGCGGTCCCTTGCGAGCACAGGCCATGAGGGAATAAATTGTCCAACAGGGGGAATGTGCCGCGCTGCGGCAGATACCGCAAAGTCACTCTTTTTACTGTCCGATGGCGGTCATCTTTCCGCCATAGAAGCCCGGCATCTCAACCTCCTACTGGGTGAAAGCCCGGTTCCGTACCAGTTCGCTTGATTGACGAGTGTCCCCTGCTGCACGCCGCCCCGCGGCGCGCATTGTCCTCGGAACGATCAGAAGGCCGACATGGATACGAGTGAAACGCACATCGCCATCGTGGGGATGGCCGCGCACCTGCCCGGCGCCCCCGATATCGCAACCTATTGGGAAAACCTCCGCGAAGGCCGCTCCGCCGTGCGCCGCCTCTCGCCCGAGGAACTGGCCGCGGCGGGCGAAAGCCCGGCCACGCTGAAGAATCCCAACTACGTGCCTTTCGCCGCCCCTCTCGACGGCTTCGACCTTTTCGACGCCGAATTCTTCGGCTTCTCTCCCAAGGAAGCCGCGATTCTCGATCCGCAGCATCGTCACTTCCTCGAAACCGCTTGGGAGGCGCTGGAAACCGCAGGCCACCCGCCCGAAAGCTTCAAGGGACGCATCGGCGTCTTCGCGGGCTGCGGCATGGGCAGCTACTTCTACTTCAACCTTTGTTCCAACCGGTCGCTGGTGGAAAGCACGGGCATGTTCCTGCTGCGCCATACAGGCAACGACAAGGACTTCCTCTCCACCCGCGTCAGCCACATCTTCGACCTCAAGGGTCCCTCCCTCTCGGTCCAGACCGCCTGCTCCACCTCGCTGGTGGCGGTGCATTATGCCGTGCAGGCGCTCCTCAACGGCGAATGCGACATGGCGCTAGCGGGCGGCGTCACCATCGAACTGCCGCAAAACCGCGGCTACATCTATAAGGAAGGCGAGGTCCTCTCACCCGACGGCGTCTGCCATGCCTTCGACCATCGCGGTCAGGGCACCGTCTTCGGCTCTGGCGCAGGGACCGTCATCCTGCGGCGTCTGGAAGATGCCATCGCCGATGGCGACCATATCTGGGCCGTCATCCGCGGCACCGCCGTCAACAATGACGGCGCGGCCAAGGCGGGCTACCTCGCCCCCTCGGTCGAAGGTCAGGCCGCCTGCGTGGCTGAGGCGCTGGAAGTCGCGGGCGTGACCGCCGACACCGTCGACTACATCGAATGCCACGGCACCGGCACCTATCTGGGCGACCCGATCGAGGTCGCCGCTCTGACCGAGGCCTTCCGCCGCACCACCCCCGACACGGGCTTCGCGCGCATCGGAAGCGTCAAGACGAACATCGGCCATCTCGACACCGCCGCAGGCGTGGCCTCGCTCATCAAGACGACGCTGGCGCTCCACAACCGCCAGATGCCCCCCTCGTTGAACTTCGAGGCACCGAACCCCGCCATCGACTTCGACACCAGCCCTTTCCGCGTCAATGACCGCCTGACCGACTGGCCCCGCCGCAAGGGGCCGCGCCGCGCGGGCATCAACTCGCTGGGCGTCGGCGGCACCAACGCCCATGTCATCCTCGAAGAGGCCCCCGCCATCGCCGCCTCCGGCGAAAGCGACTGGCCCTTCCAACTCCTCGTCCTCTCGGCCCGCACCCCATCGGCGCTGAACGAGGCATCGCAACGCCTTGCCGCCCATCTGCGCGCCCATCCCGAACAACCGCTCGCCGATGTGGCCTTCACCCTGAAGGAAGGCCGCCGCGCCTTCGAACATCGCCGCGTCCTGGTCGCCGCCACCCATGACGAGGCGGCCACGATGCTGGAAGCCGCCGATCCGCGCCGCGTCTTCACCCAGCGCCGGGTGGGCGACACGCCCGATGTCGTCTTCATGTTCCCCGGCGGCGGCGCGCAATATCCCAACATGGCGCGCGATCTCTATGAAACCGAACCGGTCTTCGCCGAATGGATGGACAGGGGCCTCGCCATCCTCGACCGCCTGACCACCGTCGATATCCGCGCCCTCTGGCTTCCCGAACCTGGGACCGAGGCGCAGGCCGCCGAACGCCTCCGCCGCCCCTCGCTGCAACTCCCGCTGATCCTGATCGTGGAAATCGCGCTGGCCCGCCTGTGGGAAAGCTGGGGCGTCAAGCCCGCAGCCCTCATCGGCCATTCCATGGGCGAAAACGCCGCCGCCTGCATCGCGGGCGTGATGACGCTGGAAGGCGTGATCGGCCTCGTCCACCTGCGCGGCAAGCTCTTCGACACCGTCCCTGCAGGCGGGATGCTTTCCGTGCCGCTCTCCGAAACGGCGCTCGCCCCCTATCTGGGCGATCTCGACATCGCCTCCGTCAACGCCCCCGAACTCACCGTCGTCTCCGGCCCCGATGACGGGCTCAAGGCGCTGGCCGAGCGGCTCAAGGCCGACGGGATCGACACCACCCGCATCGCCATCGACATCGCGGCCCACAGCAAGATGCTGGAACCGATCCTCGCCGATTTCCGCGCCCATCTGGCCGGCATGACGCTCTCGCCGCCGCAGATTCCCATCATCTCCAACCGCAGCGGCAAACCCCTTACGGCAGCCGAGGCGACCAGCCCCGATTACTGGGTCGCCCACCTGCGCGGCACCGTCCGCTTTGCGCAGGGCATCGCCACCCTGCGCGAAAAGGCCGACCGCGTCTATCTGGAGGTGGGCCCCGGTCGCGCGCTGTCGACGCTGGCGCAGGCCAATGGCGTGATGGGCGGGCAATCCGTCCCCTCCAGCCTCCGCCACCCCGACGACAAGACCTCCGACGACCGCCACTTCATCGCCACGCTGGGCCGCCTCTGGGCCTGCGGCGCGGCGACGGACTGGACGCAACTCTGGGGCGAGGCCCGCCGTCACCGCGTGCCGCTGCCCACCTATCCCTTCCAGCGCGCGCGCTATTTCATCGAACCGGGCCTGCCCGCGACGATGGAGGATGCCGAAACGCTGCCCTCCCGCCACAGCGCCGTGGCCGATTTCGGCTATCGCCTCGCATGGCGCGCGGCCCCGGCCGATTGCCTCGTCGATGTGGAAACCGAACTCGGCGCGCCCCTCACTTGGCTGGTCTTCGCCGATGAGGCGGGCCTTACCCGCGCCGCCGTGCAGCGCCTGCGCGCCGCAGGCCACCGTGTCGTCACAGTCCATGCAGGCGATGCCTTCGCCCGGACGGGCGAGGAAACCTACACCCTCGCCCCGGAACATGGCCGCGAAGGCTATGACGCGCTTCTGGCCGATCTGGTGCAACGCGGGCTGACGCCCGACCGCATCACCCATGCATGGCTGGTCACCGATGCCGAAACCTTCCGCCCCGGTTCCAGTTTCTTCCACCGCAACATGGAACAGGGGTTCTGGAGCCTCTTCTTCCTCGGTCAGGCCCTCGGCGAAGCGGGGCTGAAGCCCCTGCCGCATCTGACCGTCCTCACCTCCGGCGCGGCGCAGGTCCGCAAGGAAGCGCTGCCCTACCCGGAAAAGGCTGCCATCAGCGGTCCGGTCCGCGTCATGCCGCGCGAATTCCCCGGTCTGACGGCATCCTTGCTGGACGTCGCCCTTCCCGAAAGCCGCCGCACCATCCCGGCCGAGACGGTAAACCTCGTGCTGGAAGATATGCTCGCCAGCCCCGGCAATACCGTGGCCGCCCTGCGCGGGGCGCGCCGCTATGAAACCCGCATCGCCCCCGCACCCCTGCCGCAACCCGCCCCGGTGCCGCAAGGCGCGGTCTGGGTCGTCACCGGAGGTTTCGGCGGCATCGGCGTGACGGTCGCCGAACGCCTCATGCGCGACCATGGCGCAAAGATCGCCCTCATCGGGCGCAGCCTACCCCCCGCAGGCAGTGTCCGGGCGGGCGTCCTTTCCCGCCTGCAACGTCTGGGTCAGGTCCTTCCCCTCGCCGCCGATGTCTGCAACCCGGAAGACATGCGCACGGCCCTCGACCGCGCACGGAAGGAACTCGGCCCGATCCATGGCGTCGTCCATGCTGCGGGCACGGTCGATGACGCCCCGCTTCTGGGCAAGGACGCCGGTTCCGCCGCAACCGTCCTGTCGCCAAAGGTCAATGGCACGCAGCTTCTGGGCAGCCTCCTGCCCGATGGCAGCGTGGCGCAGATCGTGCTGTTCTCTTCCACCTCCACCCTGATCGCACCCGCAGGTCAGGCCGATTACGTGGCGGCGAACGAATTCCTCAACGCCTTCGCCAAACATCGCGCAGGCGGCAAGACCCGCGTCACCGCCATCGACTGGGGCATCTGGTCCGGCATCGGCATGGCCGCCGACGCCGCCGCCAAACGCTCCGACGGCGCGGCCGAGGCTCCGCTTCCCGGTCTGACCATCCTCGACCGCATGTCGCAAGAGGGTGAAACCACGCGCTTTTCAGCCACCCTCACGCCGTCGCACTGGGTGATGGATGACCACCGCCTGAAGGACGGCACCGCCATCCTTCCCGGCGCCGCATGGCCCGAGATCGCGGCAGAGGCGCTGTCGGCCATCGGACAATCCGCCCGCTTCACCCTTTCCGGTCTCACCGTCTTCCGCCCCATCCGGCTGGAGGCCGACGCCCCGCGCGACCTGCGCGTGACGCTCACCCGCCAGAAGGGCGGCGGCTATCGGCTGCAGGCCCGCACCCGCGAAACCGCAGGCTGGGCACTGGCGGTCGAGGCCGACATCGCGCCGCATTCCGAACAGCCCGGCACGCTGGACCTTTCCCCCATCGCCGCCCGCTGCCCCGACCGCAAGGCCGCCCGTGACGGCGTGGCCCTGCCCTCGGCGCAGGAGGACCGCATCGCCTTCGGCCCGCGCTGGCAGGTGATCCGCGCCACGGCGCTGGGTCAGGGCGAAGGTCTGGCCACCCTCGCCCTGCCGCCCCATGCGACGGGCGACACTGCAGGCACCCCACTTCACCCCGCGCTCTACGACATCGGCACGGGCTGGGGCCTCGCCCTCCTGCCCGAGGCACCGGAAGGCGAACTCTGGGTTCCCGTCACCTCCGGCACGGTGCGCGTCCACGCGCCATTGCCCGCCGAAATCCGCAGCTGGGCCCGCATCAAGGGCACCCCCAGCCCGGAAAACGCCAGCTTCGACGTCACCCTCACCGATCCATCAGGCAAGGTGCTGGTCGAAGTGCAGGGGATCACCTTCCGCTCCGTCGCCGCCTCGCAGGTTCTGGCCCGCCCGAACCCGCCCACACCCGCCGAGGTCGTGGCCGATGAAGGCGCCGCCCGCGCAGCCTCGCCCGCCGAACAGCGCCTCCTGCAGGCTCTTGAAGACGGCATCCGCCCCGCCGAAGGGGCCGAGGCCTTCCTCCGCGCCCTCGCCTCGGACGAGGCGCAGGTCATCGTCTCCTCGCTCGACCTGCCCGCGCTGGTCCGTCAGGCCGATGCCAGCGACCACCGCGACGAAGGCGAAGGTGCGGGTTTCGCCCGCCCCGATCTGGAAACCGCCTATGTGGCCCCCCGGACCGAGGTGGAACGCATCCTCGTCGGCTTCTGGTCCGAACTGCTCGGCGTCGGCGAAGTGGGGGTCGAGGACGATTTCTTCGCCCTCGGCGGCCATTCCCTGATCGCCGTCCGCCTCTTCGCGATGATCCGCCGCCAGTGGAAGCTGGACTTCCCAATCTCGGTCCTGTTCGAGGCCCCGACCATCGCCCGCTGTGCCGCCCTCATCGCCGAACAGATCGGCCCCGAGGAAGGCAAGGCCGCCGATCCCGCCGCCAAGGCCAACCCCGCCGGTCCGAAATACACCCATCTCGTGGCCATGCATGGCGGCGACGGTGGCCAGCGCACGCCCTTCTTCCTCGTCGCGGGCATGTTCGGCAACGTCCTCAACCTGCGCCACCTCGCCCATCTCGTGGGCAGCGACCGGCCCTTCTACGGCCTGCAGGCGCGCGGCCTCTTCGGCGACGACAAACCGCACGACACCCTTGTCGAGGCGGCGACAAGCTGCATCGCCGAACTCCGCCAAATCCAGCCACACGGCCCCTACCTGCTGGGCGGCTTCTCTGGCGGCGGCCTCACCGCATGGGAAATGGGCCGCCAACTCCGCGCCGCAGGCGAAGAGGTGGCGCTTGTCGTCCTGCTCGACACGCCCCTCCCGGTGCGCCCCGTCGTAACCCGCCCCGACCGGCTGATGATCAAGCTGGCCGAACTCCGCGCCGGCGGGCCGCGCTTCATCGCGGAATGGGCCAAGCGCCGCATCGAATGGGAACGCTCCCGCCGCGCCCAGCAGGCCGGCGAACCCGATCCCACCGTCCCCTCCTTCCACAACGCCGCGATCGAGGCCGCCTTCCGCCACGCCATCGGCGTCTACGAACTGGAACGCTGGGACGAGGGCCGCGTCATCCTCTACCGCCCGCCGTTGGAAAAGACCTACAAAGTCACCGGCGGCAATTACGTCAGCAGCCAGCGAGAATACGTGTTCCACGACAACCTGTGGACCCCCTTCGCCCCCAAGCTCGAAGTGATCGAGGTGCCGGGCGACCATGACTCCATGGTTCTCGAACCGAATGTCAGGGTGCTCGCCGCCCGCCTCCGCGCCGCCTTGGCCGAGGCAGAGGCGACCGCCACCCGTGCCCGTGAAGACGACCGCAAGGTCGCCGCCGAATAACAGGAACAGACCGATGACCCTTTCCGCCCTCCTCGTTGGCAATGAAAGCTTGACCGCCGAATGCGGCAATCTCTGGCTGGATCGCGGCCACCGCATCGCGGCCGTGATCACCCGCGAAGCCAAGGTCGCCGACTGGGCGGCGGGCCACGGCCTGCCCGTGATCGCCCCCGGTGCGGGTCTTGCCGCCCGCTGCGAAGGGCTTTCGGTCGACTGGGTCCTGTCGGTCGCGAACCTCTCGCTCGTCCCCGATGCCGTCCTCGCCCGCGCGTCCAAGGGCGGCGTCAACTTCCACGACGGCCCGCTGCCCGCCTATGCGGGCCTCAACGCCCCCGTCTGGGCCATGCTCGCGGGCGAAACGCGCCACGGCATCACATGGCACCTGATGACCAAAGGCATCGACGAAGGCGACATCCTCGCCACCCGTGATTTCGACATCGCTGACGATGACACGGCCTTCACCCTGAATGCCCGCTGCTTCGCCGCCGCCATCGACAGCTTCGCCGAGGTCGTCACCGCGCTGGAACAGGGCGGCCATCCGCGCCACCCGCAACCCGCAGGCACGCGCCATGTCTACATGCGCGCCGACCGCCCCGCCGCCGCCGCGCGGCTCGATTTCACCCGCCCCGCCGCCGATCTTGCCCGCATGGTCCGCGCGCTGGACCACGGCGCCTACCGCAACCCCCTCGCCCTGCCGAAGATCGAGGTGGAAGGCCGCCTCCTCGCCGTCACCATCGCCGAGGCGGAAACCGCCTCCGCCGCCCCCGGCACCGTTCTGGAAAGCACCCCCGCAGGCCTCGTCGTCGCCTGCGGCACGGGCTCCATCCGCCTTGCGGGCCTGCGCGCCATGGATGGCGCGACCGTCTGCCCCGGCACGCTCCGCGCCACCCACATCGCCTCGCCCAGCAGTGATGAGGCCGCGCGCCTGACCTCCGCCCTCGCCCCCGTGGCCCAAGCGGAACAGCGCGCCCGCGCCCTTCTCGCCTCCGCCGACCCAGTCACCATCGGCACCCCGCCCGGCGCCACCGCCGACTGGCGCGTCCTGCCCCTGCCGCTTGCCGCCGCATCCCCCGCACGCGTGGCCCTCGCCACCCTGCGCGCCACGGGCCGCAGCGCGGGCGACATCGCCATCGCCACCGCGGCCAACGCGCCGCTCCATGCCCTACCGTGGTTCCCCGCGCGCATCGCCGCCACCGGCCCCGCCGCCCGCGCCGAAGCCGCCGCCACCGACGCCATCGCCTTCGCGCAAGCCTCCGGCGGCATCGCCGCCGACCTCGCCCTGCGCGAACCGGGCCTGCCGCCCCTGACCCCGCCGCCCGTCGCCCTCTCCGACCGCGACGAACCGCTTGCCGGCAGCGCCGTCACCCTCTCCCTCACGCCCGCAGGCGCAAGGCTCCATTACGACGCCACCCGCCTGCCCATGGCCGAGGCGCAGGCGCTGGCCGACCGCATCGCCCGCATCGCCACGGCCATCGACGCCGCAGGCCCCGAGGCCGACCTCGCCGCCCACTCCGCCCTCACGGCAGAGGAAACCGCCCGCCTCTCCGCAGCCCTCGCCGCCACGGCCAAGGACTACGACCGCAGCCTCACCATTCCCGCTGCCGTGCTGCAGGAAACCGCGCGCCGTCCCGACCACACCGCCGTCATCGCGGGCAAGACGCGCCTCTCCTATGCCCAACTGACCGCCCGCGCCGCCCGCATCGCCAACATCCTGCGCGGCATGGGCGTGCAGCGCGGCATGCTCGTGGGCCTTGCCTGCCACCGTGGCGCAGACATGATCGCGGGCGCGCTCGGCATCCAGATGGCCGGCGCGGCCTATGTCCCCATGGACCCGGCCTATCCCGCCGACCGCCTCGCTCTCTATGCCGAGGATTCGGGCGCCCCGGTGATCGTGACGGAATCCTCCGTCGCCCCGGCCCTCCCCGACGGCCCGCAGCGCCTGCTTCTCGACACCGACCCGCGTCTCGACGCGGCGGCCACCAACTTGCCAGAGAACGGCCCGCAGGCCGATGACCTCGCCTATGTGATCTACACCTCCGGCTCCACCGGCAGGCCGAAAGGCGTGATGGTCACCCATCGCAACGTGATCAACTTCTTCGCCGGGATGGATGACGCCATCGGCACCGATCCGGGCACATGGCTCGCCGTCACCTCCATGTCCTTCGACATCTCGGTGCTGGAACTCTTCTGGACACTGACGCGCGGCTTCACCGTCGTCGTCGCGGACGAGGCAGCGAAACTCAGCCCCTCCGGCGGCCCCGCCGTGGCCGTCTCCTCCCGCCAGATGGAATTCAGCCTCTATTACTGGGGCAATGACGACGGTCAGGGGCCGAAGAAATACGAACTCCTGCTCGAAGGCGCGAAATTCGCCGATACCCACGGCTTCTGCGCCGTCTGGACGCCGGAACGCCACTTCCACGCCTTCGGCGGCCCCTATCCGAACCCCTCCGTCACCGGCGCGGCCGTCGCCGCCGTCACCCGCAACATCGGCGTCCGCGCGGGCAGTTGCGTGGCCCCCCTCCATCACCCGGCCCGCATCGCCGAGGAATGGGCGGTGATCGACAACCTCACCAACGGGCGCGCGGCCCTCGCCATCGCATCTGGCTGGCAGCCCGACGATTTCATCCTGCGCCCGGAAAACACCCCGCCCGCCAACCGTCAGGCCATGCTCGACAGCATCACGACGCTGCGCAGGCTGTGGAAGGGCGAGGCGGTGGAATTCCCGCGCAAGGACGGCAGCATGTTCGGCGTCGTCACCCAGCCCCGCCCCGTGTCGAAGGACCTGCCCGTCTGGGTCACCACCGCAGGCAACTCGGAAACATGGCGCGATGCAGGCCGCCTTGGCGCGAATGTGTTGACGCACCTGCTTGGCCAATCCGTCGCCGAGGTGGGCGACAAGGTGAAGATCTACCGCGCCGCGCTGGCCGAGGCCGGGCATGACCCCGCCGCCTTCAAGGTCACGCTCATGCTGCACACATACCTTGCCGCCGATCGCGACACCGCGCGCGAAACCGCACGCGGCCCGATGAAGGACTACCTCCGCAGCGCCGCAGGCCTCATCAAGCAATATGCATGGGCCTTCCCGGCCTTCAAGAAACCCCAAGGCATCGCCAACCCGATGGAAATCGATCTCGGCTCGCTCGATGCCGAGGAACTCGAAG
This sequence comes from Tabrizicola sp. M-4, assembly GCF_051132405.1. Lineage (GTDB taxonomy): Bacteria > Pseudomonadota > Alphaproteobacteria > Rhodobacterales > Rhodobacteraceae > Paragemmobacter. The sequence goes on along the minus strand of NZ_CP128606.1, from coordinate 813,403 downwards.
CCATCCTCGACTTCGCCTTCCAACGCTATTTCGAGGAATCCGGTCTCTTCGGCACCGTCGAGGACGCGCTGGCACGGGTCGAAGAGGTGAAATCCATCGATGTCGACGAAATCGCCTGCCTCATCGACTACGGCATCCCCGCCTCCACCGTCCTCTCCGGCCTCATCCCGCTGGCCGAGGTGCTGCGTCGCGCCAACGGCGAGGCAGCAGATGACGGCTCGCTCGCGGGCCTGATCCGGGGCCACCGCGTCACCCACCTGCAATGCACCCCCTCCATGGCCCGCATGCTGGCCGAGGATGACGGCGCCCGCGATGCCCTGCGCGGGGTCAAGCGGATGATGGTGGGTGGCGAGGCGCTCCCGGGAAAGCTCGCCTCCGACCTCTCCACCCTCATCGGCGGCCCGGTCCTGAACATGTACGGCCCCACCGAAACCACCATCTGGTCCTCGGTTGAGGCGACGACGGGCGGCGACGGCACGGTCAACATCGGCCAGCCCATCGCCAATACCGCGCTCTATGTGCTGGACGAGGATGGCGCCCCCGTCCCCGATGGCACCGAAGGCGAACTCTGGATCGGCGGCGAAGGCGTCGCGGCCGGTTACTTCAAGCGCGACGACCTGACCGCCGACCGCTTCCGCCCCGATCCCTTCGCGGGTCAGGGCCGGATGTACCGCACCGGCGACCTTGTCCGCCGCCGCGCCGACGGGCGGCTGGATTTCCTCGGCCGCGCCGACCATCAGGTCAAGATCCGCGGCCACCGCATCGAACTGGGCGAGATCGAATCCGTTCTGGATCAGGCCCCCGGCATCCGCCAATCCGTCGTCATCCCGCGCGAGGATATTCCCGGCGATGTCCGCCTCGTGGCCTATGTCACCCATGACGGCCCGGTGGACGAGGCACGCCTGCGCGCCCATCTTGCCGAAACCCTGCCCGATGTCATGGTCCCGGCCCATGTCGTGCCGCTGGACAGCTTCCCGCTGACCCCCAACCGCAAGGTGGACCGCAAGGCCCTGCCCGCGCCCTCCACCCGCGCGGCGGCCCTCCCGACCTCCGATCCGGTCGCCGCCCCCACCGACAGCGTCGAGGCCGCAATCGCCGAAGTCTGGGCCAAGGTGCTTGGCGTGCCCAGCGTCGGGCGCTCGGACAACTTCTTCACCCTCGGCGGCCATTCGCTCTTGGCGGTGCAGGCGCACAGGGAACTCAAGGCGCGGCTCAACACGGCCCGCCTCGCCATCACCGACATTTTCCGCTTCCCCGTCCTGTCCTCTCTCGCGGCCCATCTCGGGCAGGGCAGCACACCGCAGCCCGCGGCGATCAAGCCGATGGAACCGGAACTCATCGGCGCGGGCGCGCCTGCCGCCGATCAGGGCGGCAGCCGCAGCGACGCCATGGCCCGCCGCCGCGCCATGCGCGAGGCGCGCGAACGCGCGAAAGGCTAGCGCGCATGACGGGAACAGGCCCGGATCAGGCGCTGGAAACGGCGCTTGCCTCCCTGTTCCCGCCCGGAACGGGCGTCGCCGCCCTTGCCATCGACGCGCCCCACCCGCCCCCCTTCCCGGCCGAGGAACCGGCCATCGCAAAGGCCGTCGCCTCCCGCCGCGCCGAATTCACCGCAGGCCGCGCCGCCGCCCGCCGCGCCCTCGCGGCCCTTGGCCTGCCCGCCACCCCCATCCCCCGCGGCCCCGACCGTCAACCGATCTGGCCCACCGGCATCGCAGGCTCCATCGCCCATGCCGCAGGCCGCGCCATCGCCGTGGCCCGCAGTGGCGCCCCCCTCGGCGTCGATATCGAACAGGACGCCCCCATCGACCCCGACCTCTGGCCGGTGATCTGCACCCCCGATGAACTCGCAGCCCTTCCCCTTGCAGGACGCGGTACCTATGTGCGTCACGTGTTTTCCGCCAAGGAAGCCATCTACAAGGCCCAGTTTCCCATTACCGGGGCGCTGATCGGGTTTGACGCGGTCGATCTCCGTCTCACGACGGAGGGTTTCGTTGCCCGGTTCCGCCAACCCCTCAGCGTCTTTCGTGCCGGGCACAGGATCGAAGGCCGCCGTCTGGTGACGGCGGGTGTCATTCTTGCAGGGGTAAGTCTATGAAGAAAAAAGGCATTCTCGCCCTCGGCGTCGCCCTCGCTGTGGCGGCGGTCGGGGCATTCCTCTGGCGTCAATTCTCCGGCCCTCCGGCAATTCCCACCCTTCCCGGTCTCGATGACGCGCAGATGCAGGCGCTCTATAACGATCCCCTGCCCGCCCCCGATGCCCCGCTTGCCGTCTTCCACATCGGCCACAGCCTCGTGAACCGCGACATGCCCGCGATGCTGGCCCAACTCGCGGGCGAGGGGCACCGCTACGAAAGCCAGCTCGGCTGGGGTGCAACGCTGCAATCCCACTGGGGCGATACCCCGGTGAACGGCTTCGAACAGGAAAACGCCCATCCTCGCTTCCGCCCCGCCCGCGAGGCGGTGGACAGCGGCGACTACGACGCCCTCGTCCTGACCGAGATGGTCGAAATCCGCGACGCCCTCCGCTACCATGACAGCGCCCGCTACCTCGCCCAATTCTCCGAGGCCGCCCGCACGGCGCGCCCCGATACCCGCATCTACCTCTACGAGACATGGCACCGCCTCGACGATGCCGAAGGCTGGCTCGAACGGATCGACGCCGATCTTCCCCGCTACTGGGAGGCAGGCATCCTGCGCCCCGCGCTCCACAAGGGTGCCGAGGGCCAGCGCATCCACCTCATCCCCGCCGGTCAGGCGCTCGCCGCCTTCGTGCGCGAGGTCGAATCGCGCGGCGGCGTCGGCAACGTGACCTCCCGCCGTGACCTTTTCTCTGACGACATCCACCTCAACGATCTGGGCAACTACTTCATCGCCCTCGTCCACTACGCCACCCTCTACGGCGACAGCCCCGAAGGCCTGCCCCATGAACTCCTGCGCGCGGACGGCACCCCCGCCACAGCGCCCGCCCCGGAAACCGCGCGACTTATGCAGGATGTGGTCTGGCGCGTCGTCACCTCCACCCCCTACAGCGGTGTCGCCCCCGCCGCAGGTCCGTGACGGAGGCGCGTGCGATCATCGGAAAGTCCGGCTCCGGCCTTTCCTTTGCCAGAATGCCAGTGCAGTAACCTTGGTAAAACAGCCCGATCCGGGGTAAGTCCCGGATCGGCAAGGCAGGAGCAGTGTTTTGTTAGACGTCTTCCGCAAGGTGTTCTCTCTTCTCGACGCGCAGGAAAAGCGCCGCTTCTGGGTGCTGACGATCCTGATGATCTTCGTCGCGCTGGTCGAGGTAGCGGGCGTATCCTCGGTGCTCGTCCTCCTCAACGTCCTTGCCGATCCCGCCAGCGTCGACACCAGTCGCGCCCTGTCCTGGCTGCGCGATTTCCTCGGCACCGAAACCGCCTTCTCCTTCCAGGTCGCGCTGGCCGTCATCGTCCTGGTGGTCGTTTTCGGCGGCCTCTTCATCAAGGCCCTCGGCACCTATGCGAACCTGCGCTATTCCTTCATGCGCGGCTCGGCCATTTCTTTTCGCCTGCTCGGTTCCTACCTGCGCCAGCCCTATGAATGGTTCCTGACCCGCAACAGCGCCGAAATCGGCAAGAACGTCCTCACCGAAGTCGACGGCATGACGAACCGCGTCCTGTCGCCCCTCCTGCGCCTCACCTCCAACGTGATCCTCGTGATCGCGATGCTCTGCTTCCTGCTGGTGGTCGACCCCACGGTCACGCTGCTCTCCGCACTCGTCCTCGGTGGAAGCTACGTGCTCATCTACCTCCGTCTTCGCGGCTTGCTGCAAAAGGCCGGGCAGGACATGGTCGCTGCACTTGGAGAGCGCTATCGCCTCGCGCAGGAATCGACCGGCGGCATCAAGGACGTAAAGCTTCTCGGTCTGGAAGCCGGCTACACAACGCAGTTCGCCGGTGCCTCGAACCGCGCCGCCCGTGCGCTCATCCGGGTCGGCATCATGTCGGAACTGCCCCGTTTCGTCCTCGAAGGCATCACCTTCGGCGCGCTGCTGGGCCTTGTCCTCGTCCTCCTGTTCCGCAATGACGGAAATATCGCGGGCATCGTCCCCACCCTCGGCATCTTCGCCTTCTCGGTGATGCGTCTCCTGCCCGCCCTTCAGCAGACCTATTACGCCCTCGCCAGCATCCGCGGCGCGCAGGCCTCGCTCGAGGCGATCGTCGCGGATTACGCCGCCGCCAAGGATGGCCATTGGGCAGGCCCCGAACCCAAGGGTACCTCCCTGCCCGTCAAATCCGCACTGGAACTGAAGGATGTCTCCTTCCGCTACGCCAGCGCAAACCGTCCCGCTCTCTCAAATCTCGACCTTACGATCCCCGCCCGCACCACGGTGGGTCTCGTCGGCGGCACGGGCGCGGGCAAGACCACGCTCGTGGACCTCATCCTCGGCCTGCTCACCCAGAATTCCGGCGAATTGCGCGTCGACGGCACCCTCATCACCGAAGAGAACCGTCGCGACTGGCAGAACAGCCTCGGCTATGTCCCGCAATCCATCTATCTGACCGACGACACGATCGCCGCCAACATCGCTTTTGGCGTGCCAAAGGACAAGATCGACCGCGCCGCCCTCGAACGCGCGGCCCGCGCCGCCGCCCTGCATGACTTCGTGATGAACGACCTTGCTGAAGGCTACGACACGATCGTCGGCGAACGCGGCATCCGCCTTTCCGGCGGCCAGCGCCAGCGCATCGGCATTGCCCGCGCCCTCTACCGCACCCCCTCGCTCCTCATCATGGACGAGGCGACCAGTGCGCTCGACAACATCACCGAACGCGTCGTGATGGAAGCCGTGCAGAACATACGCGCCGACACGACAATCATTCTGATCGCCCACCGCCTGACCACGGTAAAGGATTGCGACCGCATCTTCCTGATGGAAAAGGGCCGCATCGCCGCCGCAGGAACCTATGATGAACTGGTCACCGGCAACGCAACCTTCCGCAACATGGCGGTCGGCGGCTAGGTCTCAGGGCTTGCGCGGCGCCCGCCTCCGCGGCCGGGCCTGCGCACCGACCCATCCGCCCGCCGCGCCGGAAGGCGTAGCCACAGCCCCCGCGTCCGCAGGCACAACGGGCTCTGGCTGGTCGGTTACTACGGCCCATTGCCGCGGCGGCCGCGCAGCCACCGGCACGCCTACCATAGCGACATCCCCCACATCGGACGTCCGCCGGACGCAATACCCCGCTATTGCCCCTGCGACCATCCATGTGATCGGCGAAACCGTCGCATTGGGGATAAGGTCGATCAGGCTCGCCGCCATCATCAGCGCCAGCCCCGCCGTCGCGGGGGCCATTCCCTCCTCCCCCCTGCGGAAGGCAAGAAGGATCACGGGCAGGGCCAGCAACCCGAACTGCGCTATATAGCCCAGCCAGCCGAATATTCCGATGACGAGAATCCAATACCCATCCGTGATGCTCAGCATATCACCGGTATTGGGATCGAATATTTGGTTCCGCCCATAGCCGCCCCACCCGGCCAGCGGCTTTTCCGCAGAGCGCGCGGCAAGCACGTCCTCGTTCTCCAGCCGGAATCGCAGTGAATCCGCGCGATCCGTGCTGACCTTCTCGGCAAGTGCCACCACCGAATCCACCGGCACCAACTGCGCCCCCCGCAGCATGGGATAGACAAGCACGATCCCCGCAATCACTGCCGCGGCAAGCAACTGCGTCCGCACCCCAAGGAAAAGCACCACAGGACCCAGCAGGAACGCGATGACCAGCGCCCCTAGGTTGTTCGAGATGAGCAGCACCAGCGTCAGGTAAATCCCGGCATAGAACCAATGCGCTGCCCGCCCCCCTTCGAATATCCGCTGCCGCCACAACGCCGCTGCAGCCAGGATCCCCATAGCCATCAGGATCGCCAGCCACAGGCCATGGTGCAGGAACACCACCGGGCGGAACCCGCCGGGCCGGATATGCTGGGCGAACTGATGCGGGAAGAACCCGTAGAACATCACATTCAACTGCGGACTCATGCGGATCTCGAACAGCGCGGGCAAGGTGTAGACAAGCACCGCGAAAACGAGACAACGCAACAGCACGACATGGCTCTGCGGGCTCGAAAAGATACGCATCGCCAAAAGGAACGGCATGACCATGATCATCAACTGCGACCCGATCGAGATCGCATCATAGGGCCGCAGCGCCGGAAGCACCCGCGGGCCATAGACCAGCGTCTCGTGGTTCGTGTTCACCGTGATCAGCGGCGACAGAAGCAGCACCGCGACCAGAACGATGATCACGACCCGCAAGACGCCCCCCGACCTCTCCGCCGGTGCCCGGTTCTGCTGCGCCCCGGCAGCCCCCGCCCCGACACCGAGGATCAGCATCAGCACGACCGAAAGGATCGGCATCCCATCCTTGTCGATCGGCGGCACCGCGGGCAAATCGATCCCCGCCCGCGTCGGCAACAGAAGATATCCCCCCAGGATCGACCAGGCAAAAGCCTCCGCCCGCGGCAGGAACTTGAACAGCAGGAACACCGCAAGGGGCCAACTGAACACCGCAAGAAAGGCTAAGGCGTTAGGCATGGGTCACTGGTCGCCTGTCGAAGACAATTCATCTCTATTACCACGGCACTGTCGCATGCCACGCCCCGCGCCGTCCACCCTGCGCCCCGCCCCTTTGCCCGGCACAGCCGATAAATCCGCAGAAATCGGCCAATTGTGGCGCTGCCGGAAACAATTTCCCTCACGGCCCGCAAAAGGCCCGCAATTCGCCCTTACCCGGCCCTGCGGATCGCATCTTAACGTTTGCAAATAATTGCTGCACAGCGGCATCCTCGCGCCGCGATTCCCCCGCCCGGCAGGGTTGCCGTGCCGCCAGTTTGTGAAAGGATAGTGGTCATGTCCGCCCCTGATGTCGCCGTCATCATCGTCAACTACCGCACGGCCGACATGACGATCGCCGCCGTCGACAGCGTCCTCACCCGTGGGGCGGATGGCCTCAAGGTCGAGGTCCACGTCGTCGACAACGCCTCGCCCGGCAACGACCGCGCCGAACTGACCGAGGCGTCGCAGCGCTGGGGCGATGCCGTCACCCTGCATCTCGAAGACACGAACCACGGCTTCGGACGCGGCAACAACATCGTCCTGCACAAGCTCGCCGCGCGGCCCGACGCCCCGGCCAAGGCCTATCTCCTCAACCCCGACGCCCGTCTCGTCACCAATGCGGTGGCCCAAATGTCGGCCTTCCTCGACGCCCATCCCCGCGCCGCCGTCGTGGGCAGCGCCATCCTGCACGAAGGGTCACTCGAACCCGCCACCTGCGCCTTCCGCTTCCCCTCCGCCCTCTCGGAATTCGTCGAAGCGGTGAATTTCGGCCCGCTCGGGCGCATCTTCGACCACCGCCTCGTCGCCTATCCGGCCCAGCTTCCTCAGCAGCAGGTCGATTGGGTCTCGGGGGCCTCCATGATGGCCCGCCTCGACGTGCTGGCTGAGGTCGGCTTCTTTGACCCCGACTTCTTCCTCTATTATGAAGAGGTGGAACTGATGCACCGCATCAAGGCCCGCGGGTGGGAGGTCTGGCACCTGCCCGAGGCGCAGATCGTGCATGTCGCCGGTGCCTCCACCGGTGTCACCGGGGAAGAGAACGCCCGCCGCCCGCTCCCGGGCTACTGGTATGACAGTTGGCGTCTCTATTTCATCAAGACCTACGGCGCGCTGGGCGCCCTGACCGTGGCCCGCGCACGCCTCGCTGGCACCGCCATCGGCAACACCCTCTCGCGCCTCCGCGGACAGCCGTCCAGCAGCCCCGGCAATTTCATCCCGGATTTCCGCAACCACGTCCTGACCCCGCTTCAGCGCCGGGATGGCACGGTCGGCAAGGTCTAGGCGCAGCGATGCAAGCCCCGCGCATCGCGGCAGTCCTCATCGGCCGGAACGAAGGCGCACGCCTCGTGGCCGCCCTAGCCGCCATTCCCCATGAGGTGCGGCCCGTTGTCTATGTCGACTCCGGCTCCACCGATGGCTCGGTCGCGGCGGCACAGGCGGCAGGTGCCCGTGTGGTCCGCCTCGACATGTCGCGTCCGTTCACGGCGGCCCGCGCCCGCAACGAAGGCTTCGCCGCCCTCGCTTCCGACCGCCCCGATTACGTCCAGTTCATCGACGGCGACTGCGCCCTCGCACCCGGCTGGATCGAAACCGCCCGTGACTTCCTTGTCGAACACCCGAATGCTGCCGTCGCCTGTGGCCGCCGCCGCGAACGCTTCCCCGAGGCATCGGTTTACAACCGCCTCTGCGACGAGGAATGGAACACACCCGTGGGCGAGGCCCGCGCCTGCGGCGGCGACGCCCTCATGCGCGCGGATGCCTTCGCCGCGGTGGGCGGCTTCAACCCCGGCCTTATCGCGGGCGAGGAACCGGAACTCTGCGTCCGCCTGCGCGCCGCAGGATGGAAGATCCACCGCCTCGACGCCGAGATGACGCTGCATGACGCCGCCATGACGCGCTTCGGCCAATGGTGGAAACGGATGCGCCGCTCCGGCCATGCCTATGCAGAGGGGGCGGCCCTGCATGGCAGCCCCCCGGAGCGCCATTTCGTCACCGAAACCCGCCGCGCGCTGCTCTGGGGCGCGGCCATCCCGCTGGCCGCGCTGATCGGCACGGCCCTCACGCCGTGGGCGCTTCTGATCCTCCTGCTGTGGCCCCTGCAGATCCTGCGCCTTGCGCCGCGGCTCGGCCTCTCCCGCGCAGCCTTCCTGACCATCGGCAAAATGCCCGAAGCGCTCGGTGTCGCCGAATACTGGCTGCGCCGCATCGCTGGCCGCCGTGCTGGCCTGATCGAGTACAAATGATGCAGGGCAAGGCTCCCGGCTACCCCCAAGCGGCACCGAATGCCCGCCGCCTAGCCCGCGTCGCGCTCCTTCCGCGCCGCGATGACCAGCCCCGGCAGAACCACGGCACAGTCGAAATAGCGCTTCGCCAGACGGCGCGGATTGGTCAGCATCCGCCACAGCCATTCCATCGCGATCCGCCGCACCCACAGGGGTGCGCGTGTCTGATGCCCCACGACGAAATCCAGCCCCGCCCCGATCGACAGGAACCCAAGACACGGATGCCGCTGCACCCCGCGCGCCGCCAGCACCTCCTGCTTGGGCGCGCCCAGCGCCAGCAGGCAGATGCGCGCACCCGATGCCGCGACCTCGTCCAGCAGCGCATCCGCCGTGGCGCTCTCCGGATCGAACCCCATGGGCGGCGCCACGCAAGCCACGACCTTCAGCCCCGGATGCCGCGCCTCCAACCGCTCTGCCGCAGCCCGCAGCACAGGCTCGGTGGATCCCAGAAAGGCCATCGGCACACCCATCCGGGCCGCCATCGCCGCAACCGGCTCGATCAGTTCCGACCCGGGCACCAACTCCACCTCGCGCCGCCCCGCCAGATGCGCCAGCCACACCACCGGATTGCCATCCGCAACCACATGGCTCTGCGCCGCATAAGCCTTCCGGAACCGCGCATCCCGGCGCAGCTTCACGATATGGTCAAGGTTCAGAGTCGCCACCGCGAAACCCTCGCCGCGCTCCCAATGTGCGGCCATGTCTGCCAGCAAAGCCGCGCGTGTCGGTACATCGACAAGGCGCAGCACCCCGGCCCCGGCCAGCGCCTCACCGTCCCGACCGAATTGCCCGTCCCGCCGCACTGCCGCACCCTCCATGCCTCATCCGCCGCAGCCATGAAGCAGCCGCAGGCCCCTGTCCAGCCCAGCCGCTCCGTCTCTGCGGTAATGTTGCTTAACTTCTACGTTTTCCCGATGGAAACCGCATCCCGATGACCCAGACCTTCCCGCTTTCCATCATCATCGCCGCCCGCAACGAAGAAGCCTATATCGGCCCCTGCCTCACCGCCCTCGCAGCGGCGGCGGATGTCCCCGACGGCCCCGTGCAGGTCATCGTCGCCGCCAATGCCTGCACCGATGCAACCGTCGCAGAGGCCCGCGCCATCGAACCCGCCTTCACCCGTCGCGGCTGGCCCCTTACCGTCCTCGACCTGCCCGATGGCGGCAAGCTCGGCGCACTGGCAGCGGGCGAAGCCACCGCCCTCGGCCGCGCCCTCGTCTATCTCGACGCCGACGTGATCTGCGACCCGGACCTCCTCGCCCAACTCGCCCGCGCCCTCGCCACACCCGAACCGCGCTACGCGACCGGACGCCTCGCCGTGGCCCCCGCCCGTACCGCCATCACCCGCGCCTATGCCCGCTTCTGGGTGGAACTCCCCTTCGTCAAGGGCGGGGCCGTCGGCGCGGGCCTCTTCGCGATGAACCGCCCCGGCAGGGCGCGTTTCGGCCCATGGCCCCGCATCATCTCCGACGACACCTATGCGCGCCTCCACTTCACCCCCGCCGAAAGGATCGAGGTGCCAGCCCGCTATCACTGGCCCATGGTGGAAGGCTTCGCCAACCTCGTCCGCGTCCGCCGCAGGCAGGATGCCGGGGTCCTCGAAATCGCCCGCTTTTATCCTGATCTGCCGCAAAACGAATCCAAGGCCCCGCTCGGCAAGGCGGGTCTCCTCCGCCTCGCCCTGCGCGACCCGCTGGCCTTCGCCGTTTACACAGCCGTCCATGTCGCCGTCCGCCTGAAGAAGCCCGGCGACCAATGGACCCGCGGCCGCTGACACGAGTCACCGAACCAAGGGAATTTCCTTACAAAGGTTAAATTCCGCGGCCCTGCCGCCTTGACAGGCCCCCCTCCAACCCAAACCTAGCCGAGGGGGGAACCGGTCCCGAAGGACCGCCGATCACATAGACAAAGCCATCAACAAAGACCTTTCCAGAAAGAGGATCGACGCGCATGCTGCCCTTCACCCGTTTCCGCGCCACGCTCGGTGGTGCGCTCATGGCCCTAACGCTGGCCACGCCCCCCGTCCTCGCGGAAACACAGCTTCCCCCGCGCGAACCCAGCCCCCCGACCGTCCGCCAGATCCACAGCGGTCACAGCCTGACCGACACCTACATGATCCATCCCTGGCCGGGCCGCCTGATCCTCGCCACGGAAAGGATCCGGGGCACCAAGCCGCACGACACGATCAAGGCGTCCACCATCCCCGGCTCGCCCATGCGCTGGCGCTGGGACAATCCCACCGAGACGGACGCGCGGCGCGATATCGGCGATTTCGAACTGCTCGTGATCACCGAAGGGTCACCCCTCATGCTGAACGAGGAGTGGTTCGTCGAAGATACGCTGCACTATCTCGACCTCTGGGTCGAAAACACCTGGAAGAATGGCAACGGCGGCAAGGGGGCAGAGCTGATGCTCTACTCCACATGGCCGCATTGGCGCTACACGAACTCGGAAAAGCCCGCAGACGGCTCGGGCGAGGTCCCCTTCCGCGAACGCCTCGACGTGCAGGGCGCCTTGTGGGAACGGATGCAGGACTCGGCCAATGCGAACCGGCCCGACGGGATGAAACCCGTCTACATGATCCCCGGCCACAGGCTCCTTGCGCGCATCTATGACGACATCGCCGCGGGGACCGCACCCTTCGCCTCCATCGGCGACATCTTCGAAGATGACATCCACCTGAACGATACCGGCAACTATGCCGTGTCCAGCCTCGTCTATGCCGTCATCTACCAGCGCAACCCGGCCGAAATCCCCGACCGCCTCGCCCCCGAGGACACGCTGACGCAGGAACAGGCGCGCTACCTGAAGACGGTCGCCTGGGATGTCGCCACGTCGTACCCACGCACGGGCGTTCCGGCAAACTGACGGGCCTCCACCGCTACCGGGCGCGATCAGACGGCGTCGCGCCCGGAAAACAGCGCCGCCAGCTTTCCGGCCTCGGTATCGATGTGATGCCGCGCGCGCACCCTTACCATCCCGGCACGCCCCATCTCGGCCAACACATCAACCGGCGTATCCAGCGCCGCCCCGATCGCCGTGGCAAGGCTCTCCGCATCCCCCGTCGGCACCAGCCAGCCATTCTTGCCCTGCTGGACCAGTTCGGGGATGCCCGCCACATAAGTCGAAATGACAGGCCGCCCCTGCGCCAAGGCCTCCATCAGCACCACGGGCAAACCTTCCATGAAGCTCGGTTGAACCAGAACCGTGCTTTCCGTCAGCAGACGCCGCACCTCGTCACTGGAGATCCAGCCCGTGATCCGCACCTGCCCCTCCAGACCAAGTGCCCGGATCCGGGCCTCGATCATGTCGCGCAACTCGCCATCACCGGCCAGAACCACCTTCACATCGCGCCGCCCCAGCCGCGCAAGGGCATCCAGCAGGGTCACATGCCCCTTCTGCTCGTTCAGCCGCCCGATGCACAGCAGCACGGGGTTTTCCGGAAACGGCACGGGTTCCTTGGCAAAGAACCCCTCGTCCAGCCCGCAATGCACCACCTTCAGCTTGTCCCAGCAGTCCGGCGGCACCGCCCGCATGAACTGCGCCCGCGTATAGTCGCTGATCAGCACGACGAAACGCGCCCCCGCCGCCTTGCGCGGCAGCGAAAGACTATGCGCATTGTCGAACTCGTCCGGCCCATGCACGGTAAAGCTGTACTCGGGCCCGCCGATCATCCGCAAAAGACAGACCACATCCACGGGGTTTGTCCCGAAATGCGCATGGATATGCGACACCTCACCCCCCGCCTCCTGCAACCACAGCCGCAACTGGCAGGCCTGCGCCAGCCAGATCAGGTGATAGGGCCACGACCGCACCGACCGCCGCGACATGGCCAGCGCGGCCCGAAACGCCGCGAAAACCTTGCGCGGATCGGCCAGCATCACCCGCAGGAAAGCCATCAACAAAGGCACCACACCGGCCTGCAGCAGATAGCGCGTCTTCTCCCGCTCGCTCCGGTCCACCGGATCGACGACCTCGGCATCCCAACCCCGGATCGCAAACCGCCGCACCGTCACCCCCCGCGCCTCCAGCGCAAGGATCTCGCGCCGGATGAAGGTATGGCTCACCTTCGGATACTGGTTCACCAGATAGGCCACCTTCAGCCCTGGAACGGGCGAAGGGCTCTCCCGCATGTCGTCATAGTCGGCTTTCACGTCACACTCCTGAAAGTGGCGCAGCGATCCACCGCCTGCCCCTGTCAACGGGGCCCAAGCGCCGCCACCCGGCACATCCCATTCATTATCTTCATTAATATTAGATTCTTGCTGATACTATGGCACCGCCCTCCGTCAAAGCGGCAATCCTCTGGCAGGACAACGGCAGCCGACCGACCCGCAAACCCCTGATTTCGGCGGTCAAACCCATGAAGTTGCTTCCATTCCACGGCCAGACCGCGCATTCTGGCGGCCGGTTTCTTACGGATCAATCATGCCCAGTCTACTGATGGTCGCGTCGGCCCCTGTCATCGTCAAAGGGGATCGCGTCATATTGGATGTCAAGTTCGCCGAAGGGATGGAGGCGCAAACCGCCGCTTGGGATGGTCCGCTCGATTGCATTCTCTGGGAAGGGGCCACCCAGATCCCCTTTCCAGTCGAGGTGGATCGGCATTCCTTGCCTTGGGGCCTCTCGACCCTCCCTGCGGGGGCGGCCCTTCCCCCGGGGACAGGCCAGACGCATGATCTCATAGCGGCAGCCGGCGACATGTCCGAAACCCTCGATCTGGCTGCTTCCGGGCGCACTCCCGTGGTCTATTCCGTCGAATACACTCACAAGACCCGGCTCGACATCCTCGCTCTGGACCGCGGCATCGGCCCGTTGCGGCGTCTGAGGCGCCGCCTCTGGTTGGAACGTCAGGAGAAACGCCGCCGCTCCGCTTTCCGGGCCGCAGCGGCCCTCCAGTCCAACGGCTATCCCTGCGCGGCGGCCTATGCCGAACTCAACCCCGACCTCCACCTCTATCTCGACAACCGTATGACGCTTGACCGCTACGCCACCGCCGAAGAGCAGGACAGTCGCCGCGCAAGGCTGCAGAGCGGCGGCCCGCTTCGCCTCGTCTATTCCGGTCGGCTGGATCCAATGAAAGGCGCTCAGGACCTTGTCCCGATCGCAGCCCGGCTGGCGGCCCGCGGCATCGCATTCCACCTCGACATCTTCGGCGACGGCATCCTCCGCTCGGAGATGGCCTCCGCCATCGTCGCGAACGGCCTCACGGATCACGTTCGCCTGCACGGCAATGTCGATTTCGCCTCTGAACTCGTGCCTTGGCAAAGACGCACAGCAGACCTTTTCCTGTCCTGCCACCGTCAGGGCGACCCCTCCTGCACCTACATCGAAAGCATGGGCTGCGGCCTGCCCATAGCCGGTTACGGAAACGAGATGTGGGGGCCTCTCTGCCGTGCAAGCCAAGGCGGATGGTGCGTGGAGGTGGGCGACATAGACGCGCTTGCGGCAAAGATCGCACATACCTCCCGTGCCGAAATTGCAAAATCGGCCGACTCTGCCATCACCTTTGCCCGCGCCCATGATTTCCAGGCCGAGTTCAAAGGGCGGATGGCTCACCTGATGACAGTCGCCACACGCGGTTCGGTCGATGGGGCGCGGGCTCGCACCTCCGGTCAGTAACCGCCATACCCATAGCCTTCGCCCTGATCCATGTAGCGGCACTTGTTCAGCACCACGCCCAGCACGCTGGTATGTGCGGCCAGTTCCTTGCCCGCCTTGTCGATCTCGGCCACCGTGCTCTGCTCGCTCGCCGCGACCAGCAGCGCGCAATCCGTCTGGTCCAGAAAGGCAAGCGTATCATCGATCACCAGCATGGGCGGCATGTCGAACAGGATGATGTCCGGCTTGAACTTCTCCTCTATCGCATCGATCGCCGTCCCCGCCCGGCTCGAAGCCAGCAATTCCGACGCATTCGCCACCGGCTCCCGGTTCAAGCCGAAGGCAAGGTTCGGCCAAACCTTCACCAGCCCCGCCTCCGGCACCACGGTGCCATCCAGCACCGCCGCCAGCCCCCGACCGCCGCCGATCCCCAGCGTCCGCATCATCGCTGGCCGACGCATGTCCAGCTCCAGCACCATCACCCGCAACTCGCTCTGCCGCGCAAGGCTGAAGGCAAGGTTGATGCAAGTCGTCGTCTTGCCGCAGGAACTGCCGGGCGAGGTGATCCCCACCCGCGTCCAGCCATGATCGCGCATCGCCCGCATCAGGTTGGTGCGCATCATGTCATAGGGGCTCGCCGCCGCGCCCGGCTCATGCGCCACGATCCGCGATGCCTCCAGGTGCAGCCGGTCTATCGGCATCTCGGCCAGCGCCGACCATGCCACCACCGACTCGTCGGCCTTCACCGTCGCGGGCAGTTGTGCCGCGGGCGTCACCGCTGGCAATCCCTGCCGTGCAGCCCGCCCCTTCGCAATCGCGGTCTGGATGCGCTCCATCTCGGCCCCCTCAGTTCTCTGCCTGGGTCGCATCCGACCCGATCATCGTCTGCACATCCCCGAACTGCAGCTCGCCCATGGCAAGCACCGCCAGCAGCATCAGGATCGGCACCCCCACCACAAACAGCACAAGGCTGGTGATCGTCACCCGCCGCCGTCGCGCGATCTCCGCCCGCGTTTCCAGATAGGGGATCGTGCCGAAAGGCGTAATCCCCAGCGCGCCCACCAGTTCCGCAGGCCGCCGCACCGTGCGGTTCAGCACATCCATAAGGAAGAACAGCAGCCCCGCCAGCACGACGCCCCCGCCGAAGCCCGCCGCGATGATCAGCTTGCGGTTCGGCGCGGCCTGCGAAGAGGGCGGCGTCGCCGGATCGATCACCGTGATCCTTTGCCCGCGCGAGGTCACCTCGATCCGGTCCCCCATCCGCGCATTGGCAAGGCTCTGGACCGCCTGATCGTATTGCACGCGCAGATTGTCGAAATTACTCTGCAACTCGCCCAGAGCGATGGCATTGGCCGGCGTCGCGTCGATCGAGGCCGCCAGATCCTCAAGTTCCTGCTCCAGCGCAACCTTCTGATCCTCCAGAAAGCTGATCTGCCCGTCGATATCGGTCATCTGCAGGTCGAAGGCCGTCACCGCGCCATCCGCGCCCGGATCGCCGCCCAACTGTTCGCGCACCGCCTCTTCCAGCGCCGCCACCTGCACCTGCAAGGCCTTCACCCGGGGGTTCTCCGGCGCATAAAGCACCATGGCCGAGGCAAGCTCCTGCCGCAGCTGGTCCAGCCGCGTCTGTTCGGGCGTCAACTCCCCCATCGAGGGCGACAGCCGCCCCGTCCGGTCAAACAGGTCCGAAAGCCGCTGCCTGCGGTCGCGCAGACCGGCAAGCTCCCGCTCCACCTGCGTCAGCCGCTCCTGCTGCGCGGCCTGACGGCTGCGGCGGAATTCGATGCTTTCGGGCAGGGCATCCCGGTTGGCCTGCTCGAACTCCAGAATCCTCGCATTCTGCTGCGCCAGTTCCTCGCTCAGCCGCTTCACCTCCTGTTCGAAGAAGGCCAGCGTTCCCCCAGATACCCCGGTCCGCAGATCCACGCTCTGCTGCAGGATCTGCTCCACCAGATCATTGGTCACTTCCGCCGAAAGCACGGGGTCGCCGGCATCGAAGGAAACCGTCACGATGCCCGTGTTGCGCTCCATAGGCGGCATGTCCATGCGAATGCGGGCGCGCATGATCTCCACCTTTGCATCGGTGGGCATCCCGGACGCATCGGCAAAGACGCCATAGCGGTCGGACAGGTCCATGAGATTGGCCGTGGTCAAGATCCGCTGCTGGATGGAAAGCAGGATCTCCGTCGCCGTCGACCGCACCGTCGATGCCGCAAGCTCGTCGGGGATCTGCGGGCTTTCCACCAGCAACCGCGATTCCGCGCGATAGACCGGCGGCAGCTTGTAGGCCGTCACGATCCCGGCAAGCGTGGTAAGCGCTATCAGAAGCAGCACATAGGGCAGCTTCCGCACCAGTTGCGCCATGTAGAAGCGGGCGTCAAAAGCCGTCGTCATGTGTCATCCTTGGAGTTTTCCGTCGCAACTGGCAGGAAGGCGCCATCCTTCATGACCTCCTCCACGATCTTGCGATCCACCTGCTTGCGTCCGGCAGTAAAGGCGTAGACCAGCGAAAGGTCGCACAGCCGGTTCACCAGCCGCGGCACCCCACCGGACTGCGCGTGAATGAGGTCCAGCGCATCCGCATTGAACACGCGCCGCGTCCGCCCGGCCACCCGCAGCCGGTGCTGCACATATTCCCGCATCGTGTTGCGGTCCATCGCGGGCAGGTGGAACAGCGCCGCCACCCTCTGCGCGAACTGCCGCATGTCGCGCCGCCCGACGATGTCGCGCAACTCCGGCTGCCCCACCAGCACCAATTGCAGCAGCACGTCGCGCCCGGTGTTGATGTTCGTCAGCATCCGCAATTCTTCCAGCGCCGACCGGTCCAGGTTCTGCGCCTCGTCGAAGATCAGGATCACTCGCCGCCCCGCCGCGAATTCCTCCAGAACGAAAGTCTGGAACCGGGCGAAGAGGTCGACAAAGGTCTCCTCCGGACGCGACGGCAGGTCCAGCGACATAAGAATCCAGCGGATCAGTTCCTCGCGCGAGGCGACGGGGTTTGAGATCAGCCCCACCCGTACCTCGGGTGCCATCGACCGCAGCAGATGCTGCAAGAGCGTGGTCTTCCCCGCCCCGACCTCACCGGTGATCAACGTGATCGGCGCATGGGTCATGATGCCATATTCCAGCATCGCATAGGCCCGCTTATGCGAGGCCGACCAGAACAGGAAATCCGGGTCCGGCGTCAGGGCGAAGGGCTGCGCCGTCAATCCGAAATGCTCGGTATAGATGTCCAACGAGGCAAGGACAGGCCCGCCGATCCCCGGTTCGGGCGGTGCGGGCTGCGCCGCGGGCAGGTTCGCATACCAAGTCGCGGGCACCACAGCCGTCCCCGTGGCAGAGACGGGCACCAGCCCCGTGTGCACCGCCTGCGCAGAAGGCTTCGCCCGCGGCTGGCGGCGGGCGGGCGCGGATGCGACCGGCAACATCGCCGCGCCTGCAGGCGGGGCAACGGGCGAAGGTACGGGTGTTGCCGCCTTGGCCGGCGCTGCGGGCTGCGGGCGTGGCGCCGCCGGCTCGGCCCGCATCGGCAGCGCATCTATCGTCTCACCCTGCCCCGCCCCTGCGCCACGGTTCACGAAACGGCTCAGGCCGGGAATGCCATGCCAGAAACTGCCCTTCTTCATGCCGACGCTCCGAGGCACGGTAGACCAGAAAGCGCAGCCCCCACGACATGCGACGTCGTGAAGTCAGCGCGGGTCGCGCCCAACTCAAGGGAACTCGGCAGTGGCAGCACGGACCTCATGACTCTTTCGCGATGCCCGGTTTCCCCCTCATCACCCGCTCCTACCCCCGCTCTGGCCGGTCTTGCACGGCCAGCATCGCAAGGTGCGGGAAACGGACGAATCATCCGGAACATCCTCACTGCCATATTGGTTAACATTTATTGACCCCCGCGCGCACCCCAACAGGCGGTGACAGCCATCTGGATCGCTCCTCTTTGCGGCAAAGCCACGGTTTCCCTGCCCCCGCAGCCCCCGCTACGCTTGCGCCATTCTCCGCCGATCCCGTCATCCCAAACGACCTTCTTCCCCAATCAAGGCGACCAAACGACGACACAGGCAGGAAACGCAAAGGGGCCATCCTCGCAAAACCAAACATTTTCAATGCTTTGAATAGATGCAGCAGAAACCCGCCGTTTTCCGCCCAAGGAACCGCCCTACTTTTGCCACGAATCGGCGCGACCGTTAGCGTCAGACGGGTGTTGCAGGGAATCGGGAGTGATTGGGGCAATGCTGGCAGGGGTGCTCTTGACCGCCATAGGCTTCGGGGTGATCGCGGCGATCGCCGCGCTGACCATCTCCGGCTCCTTCTGGGCGGCCCTTGCGGCCTACTCCCTCACCGGCATGGCCATCCTCCTCCTCGCAGGCGCTTCCGCAGGCTTCCGAGGCAATCGCCCGCCGCACCCGGAATTCGCCTCGGCCCGCCTCGCCGCCGCATCGCGTAGCTGACCCGAAGGCCAGCGCCTGCTCACTGTCCCGTGCCGCGCAGAACCACGCCCACAGTCGCCACGATCAGCTTCGCATCCAGACCCATCGACACATCCCGCTCATAGGTCGTGTCGAACTCCGCCCGCTCAGCAAAGGTCGAGGCGTTGCGGTCCGAAACCTGCCACATCCCCGTCAGCCCCGGACGCAGCGCATAATAGGCCCGCCCCGGATAAAGGTCCCGCTGTTCCGGCATCATCGGGCGCGGCCCGACAAGGCTCATGTCGCCCGTCAGCACGTTCCAAAGCTGCGGGATCTCGTCCAGCGACGACTTGCGCAGGAAATGCCCCACCTTGGTGATCCTCGGATCGCGCGCCAGCTTCTGATAGGCGTCCCATTCCCGGCGTGCCTCGTCATTGCCGGCCAGATACTTTTCAAGTTCCGCCTTCGCATCGGGCACCATGGTACGCAGCTTCCACAGCTTGAAGATGCGGCCGCCACGGCCCACGCGCTCCTGCCGGTAGAAGGGCGAATGCCCGTCCATCATGATCAGAACCGACAGCATCAGAACAAGCGGCAGCGCCATGATCACAAGGAAGATGTCAATGAACCGCTTGCCGAGGCTGCGGTAGAAACGGTGACGCCGCGGCGCAACCCACGTCACCCGCTTGGCGACGTTATGCTTCTCGTAATCGGTTACACCGTCGTGAATACGCACGCTCATCTCAGAGCCTCCAGCATCGGGAATCAAGAAGGACGGTCCGCCGTTGCAGCGTGCAGACACTCATCCAGCCTCAGAACCGGATCCTCGGAAAATACCCTCGGACCCGCACCAACAGACCCCTAGCCAGTCCTCTCAAAACGAGCCCGCGCAAAGGCGCGCAGAGCGGCGACCAGACCGGGCAGCTCGGTCGAACGGTCGCGGGAAAAAGCGAATTGCAGCATGTCGTTCCTACTTGCATAGCCGGGCCGGTTAAACCGACCGCGTTCCAATGCCCCCGACAGTTAACCTATCTTAATTTGGCCCCCTGTCTAAACGAAAGTTTATATCTCGCCGTCCTTTCGCCTTGATTTCGCCCCGATTGCCATGTCGATTTATCGATAATTCAATGGTTTAGCGGGAGACTGTCGCCAGATATGCGACAATGCCGCAACTGCTCGGTCTGAACCTTGGCGGAAATTTGGCCGAACTGTGACGCGCCCTTAGATGGAACTCGCGCTAGGGTTGAGTTGCGTCAACACCTAGTAACCAAAGGTTATCAGATGGGCACAGATTGATTCGGAAAGCGAAATCATCCGGGACGCGCGATCTTCCGCCGAAAGTCCCGGAAAACCGCATCCGCCACTTTCTCCCGCCCGCAGCCCCTTCGACCAATGCCTTGCCCGCGATCCGGCCTTGTTCCCTGGCGATGTGCGAAATTGTCAAAACGAAAGCGGAAAACGCCACTTCGCCAGCTCCGCGCTTGCACCTTCCGAACCTCGCCGCCCGATGCCGCCGAAGCCCGACCAAGGCCCTGCCCGCCGGGACCAAAGCCCCGGACAAAGGCCGTCCGACCAAGTGCCCTGTCGACCGGGGGTCGCCTCTCCGACTAGGATGGGGTTAATATAGATGTATGATCCCGAGGTTCTTCATGCCCACCAAAGGCCAACCGCGCCCGGTCGCCTTCTCGTCACGGGCCGTCCTCCTTCCTGCCCTCGCTACGCTGACCCTCGCCACGGCCCCACAGGCCGCCATGGCTGGCGCGCTGGGTGTCGAGGATCCGAACATGTCCTGGGGTGTCTCCTCCATCGAAGACTGGGGAACCGGGCGCCCTTTCCTCGACATCGCCCGCACCATGCGCCCCTTCTTCGCCTATACCGCCGACACGTGGCAAAGCATGTCGCACGAGGAACTGCGCGCCACCGGCCTCCTCGACGAGAACGGCTATCCGCGCGGCATCCCTGAAGGCATGCAGGGCATCCGCACCGTCTGGGCCTGGGACCCGCAGGCCGGCGGCACGGAACGCAAGGGCATCTACATCCTCTCCTATCAGGGCAAGGGTACCGTCTCCCTCGGCGGCGAGGTCGAGGTCATCAACCAGAGCGCAGGCCGCATCATCTTCGAAAACACCTCCGGCGGAACCTTCTGGCTCGACATCACCAACACACTTCCGCAGGACCACATCCGCGGCATCTCCATCCTGCGCGCCGAAGACCTCGCCCTGCACGAGGCAGGCGCGATCTTCGATCCCGACTGGCTCAAGGTAGTGGCCGACGCCCGCGAACTGCGCTTCATGGTCTGGATGTACACAAACGAAAACCCGGTCACCCGCTGGGTCGACATGCCCCCCACCACCGCCGCCACATGGGGGCGCCCCTCAGTCCCGGTCGAAATCATGGTCCGTCTCGCGAACGAGGCCGGGATCGACCCGTGGTTCACCATGCCCCACAACGCCGAAGACGACTTCGTCCGCAACTTCGCCACCTATGTCCGCGACAATCTCGACCCGCGCCTGAAGGCGCATGTCGAATATTCCAACGAAACCTGGAACGGGGCCTTCCCTCAATTCGACTGGCTTCGCGAACAGGCTGTCGCAGAATGGGGCGACGACATCTCTGAAGATTGGGAGGCGATCTACGCCTACCACACGAAACGCGCCACCCATGTCGCTCGCCTCTGGGAAGAGGTCTTTGGCAACGCTGCGCAGGATCGGCTCGTCAACGTCCTCGCCACGCAGGCCACCGCCACCTGGGTCACCGAGGTCAGCCTCGCCGCATCCGCATGGCAGGAACGCGACCCCGATACCTTCATCCCGCCATCCGAGGTGTTCGAGGAACTCGCCGCAACCACCTATTTCGGCGCGTCCCTCGTCGCGAACCCCGAAAGCCGCGACACCCTGATGACCCGCGCGCGCCAGCAGGGCGAAGGCGCCTATCCCTGGCTCTATGATGAGCTTGCCCTGATGGGCCGGGCCAGCGACGCCGTGCCCGCCGTCCTCGCCGCCCTCGCCGAACAGCGCGATCTTGCCCATGCCAACAACATGCGCTTCACCCTCTACGAGGGGGGCCAGCACCTCCACCACAGCTTTGCCATCGAAGGCCTTTCCGATGCCGACGCGGAAGAGTTGACCGGCTTCCTTGGCGGCTTCGTCCGCAGCCCGGAAATGGCCGCGCTCTACAGCCTGCTCTGGGATGGCTGGCGCAAGATCGGCGACGGCCCCTTCATGAACTTCACCGATATCGACAGACCCACGCGCTGGGGCTCATGGGGCCTTCTCGCGTGGCCGGGCGACGCGCCCCCCCGCGCACGCTTCATCCTCTCCAAACAGGCCGAGGGCGGATCGTGGTGGGGCGAAGGCGGCGGCGCGCAATACCTGCACGGCCTCACCGCCAGCGGCAGCGAATCCGGCGACCGCATGGAAGGCACCGACGAAGAGGATTACCTCGCCGGTCTCGGCGGTGACGACACCTTCCCCGCCAGCGCCGGGCGCGACGGCATCAACGGCGGCGACGGGCGGGACATCTACCTCCTCCCCGGCCCAGCCGAGGCCTATACCATCGCCCCCGAAGGCGCAGGCCACCGCATCGACGGACCGGATGGATCGGCCTTCCTGATCCATGTCGAAACCGTCGAGTTCGCTGACGGCACCCGCCTCGAACTGAATTGAACGCATAGGCCGGCAGGGGCATCCTGTCCCCGCCGGCCTTCACCCGTGGTTAATTCTTTGCCCTTCCAGCGTTCGCTGCGTGCATACACTTTGCGGCACAGTTTACGGCACCGCGTGCAGCACGCCCGGATCAGTCCTCCGCCGACCCCACCTGTGCCAGCACATCCCCCCGACCCCGCGCCCGCAGGATCATCGGCAGGATCAACGCCACCGCCGCCAATCCCAGCAAGATCGCCGCCACGGGCGAGGCGACAAGCGTCGTCCAATCCCCCTGCGAAATCGACAGCGCCCTGCGCAATTGCTGCTCCGCCATCGGCCCAAGGATCAGACCGACCACAACAGGTGCTATCGGATAGCCATACAACCGCATGATATAGCCCAGCGCCCCGAAGACCACCAACATCATCAGCTCCACCGGCGACGGGTTTACACCAAGCGTCCCAAGCGTAGCAAAGACAAGGATGCCACCGTAAAGCCATGGCTGCGGGATCTTCAACAGCAGGATCCAGAACCGGATCAGCGGCAGATTCAGCACCAATAACATGACGTTGGCCACCAGCAGCGACGCAATCAACCCCCAAACCAGATCAGGCGCCGAGGTGAACAGCAAAGGCCCCGGCTGCAACCCGAACTGCTGGAAACCCGCCAGCATGATCGCCGCCGTCGCCGTCGTCGGCAGCCCCAGCGTCAGGAGCGGAACCAGCGTTCCCGCCGCCGCCGCGTTGTTCGCGGCCTCCGGTCCGGCAACCCCCTCGATCGCGCCTTTTCCGAATTCTTCCGGGTGCTTAGTCAGATTCCGCTCGGTCGCATAGGACAGGAAGGAAGCGATATCGGCCCCCCCCGCGGGCATCGACCCTATGGGAAATCCGATCGCCGTCCCCCGCAGCCACGCCTTCCAAGACCGCGCCCAATCCTGCACGGTCATCTTGACCCGCCCCTTGATGGCCAGCACCCCGGTCCCGGTATCCGGCCCCTGCGCAGCCACGAAAAGCGCCTCACCCAGCGCGAACATCGCCACCGCCAGCGTCGTCACCTCGACCCCGTCCAGCAGTTGCGGCACCCCGAAGGCCAGCCGCGTCTGGCCGGTCAACTGGTCGATCCCCACCATGGCCAGCGCCAAGCCTATGAAAAGAGACACCAATCCCTTCAGCGCACTTTCCCCGAATGCCGCCGAAACCGTGACGAAGGCCAGCACCATCAGCGCGAAATACTCCCGCGGCCCGAAGATCAGCGCAAGCTTCACCACATGCGGCGCAAGAAAGGCCAGCAGCAGGGTGGCGATCAGCCCAGCCACGAAGGACCCGATCGCCGCCGTCGCAAGCGCAGGCCCGCCCCGCCCTGCGCGGGCCATCTTGTTGCCCTCCAGCGCGGTTATGACCGACGCGCTTTCTCCCGGCGTATTCAACAGGATAGAGGTCGTGGACCCGCCATACATCCCGCCATAGTAGATCCCCGCGAACATGATCAGCGACCCCGCCGCGTCCAGCCCGTAGGTCACCGGCAGAAGCAGCGCCACCGTCAGCGCAGGCCCAATCCCCGGCAGCACGCCCACCGCCGTGCCCAGCGTCACCCCGATCAGGGCGTAAAGCAGCATCATCGGCTCGAAGGCCGTGGCAAGCCCCTGAAGAAGAAAGGAAAACGTATCCATCTCAGCGCCCGAACAGGGCCATCTCGATGGGTCCCGCGGGCAGGTTCAACTGCAGCAGCACATCGAAGACGGCATAGATGAAAAGCCCAAGGACAAGACCCGAGGGGATGGCGATGTGGAACCGACGCTCCCCAAATCCTGCCGCCGCACAGGTGAACAGGATCGTCGCGCCCAGCACGAAGCCGATGCTGTGGATCGTGGCGACCATCACCACCATCCCGCCCAGCAACCACAAAAGCGGGACAGGCTGCTGCTTGGGTCGCGGCGGACCGGGGTTCCGCCATCCTTCCACTGCTGTACCAAAGCCAAGCAGAACAAGGGCATAGCCGATAAGCTTGGGCACGTCACCCGGCCCGACACCGGAATAGCCCGCCTTGTTGGGGATGCGCGCGCCATCCCAGATCAGCAAGGCACCCAGCCCCACCAGAACCAGCGCGATGATGAACGCCGCCCCGTCGGGGCGGCGTCCGGATGCACCATTCGGTGTCATTGCACCAGACCGATGTCCTTGAGGATCGCGGTCGTAGCCTCGATTTCCTTGGCCAGTTGCACCTCGAAGTCGGCCCCAGCAAGGTAGGTGTCAGCCCAACCCTTGTCGGCCAGCGCCTTTTGCCAACCTGCCGATTTCGCGAGCTTTTCGATATCGGCCGAAACCTGCGCCTTCTGCTCGTCGCTCAGGCCCGGCGCGGCCGCGACCATCCGCCAGTTCTGCACCACCACGTCATAGCCAGCCTCAGTCAGCGTCGGCGCATCCACACCCTCAAGCCGCGCATCCGACGACACGGCCAGCAGGCGCATCGTGCCCGCCTGCACCTGCGGCAGGAACTCGCCAAGGCCCGAAATGCCCGCCGTCACCTGATTGCCAAGGATCGCAGCCGTGGCCTCGCCACCGCCCGAAAAGGCGATGTAGTTGATCTTCGTCGGGTCCACACCCGCCGCCTTGGCCAGAAGGCCCACGGTGATATGGTCCACACCGCCCGCCGAACCGCCGGCCCAGCTCACGGCGCCCGGATCGGCGGCCATTGCATCGACCAGACCCTTGATATCCTGAATGGGCGAGGCCGCCGGAACCACGATCGCCACCGCTTCGCCAGTCAGCCGCGCGATGGGCGTGACATCGGCCAGCGATACGGGCGAGGCGTTGGTCAGGATCGCGCCGACCATCACATAGCCACCGACGATCAGTTGCGACGGATCGCCCGATGCGCTCGCGACGAACTGGGCAAGGCCCACTGTCCCGCCTGCACCCGGAACGTTCGTCACCTGAACGGAACCGGAAATCCCCTCGGCCTGCATCACTTCCTGCATGGTGCGCGCCGTGGAATCCCAGCCGCCACCCGGGCTTGCCGGGGCCATGATCGTGTAATCGTTGGCAAATGCCGGCACCGCCAGCACAGCAGCCATCACCGCGCCAAGAAAGGCGTGTTTCATCTTACATCTCCTCCCAAATCCCGGTCATGCGCCGGGATGATTCCCTTGGTGGGCACCTCCTCGTGCCTCCCATGCGCGACCCAACCACAGAAACCTGTCACCAACCTGACATGCCTAGCGCGGTGCCAGCGCCTGATCCCACCGCGACAGAAGCCGCCGCCGCTTGGCCTGATCCAGATAGACCAGCAGGCCGGGGCTTACCCCCACCGGCTGCAACTGCGCGCCCAGCACCGCCTGCATCATCCGGGCGCTGTTCCCGTCCGACACCTCCAGCGATACCGCAGGCAGGCGCAGCTTGCGCGCCAGAACCTCCTGTCCCTCGCGGCTCATCAGAAAGGCAAGGAAGGCTTCGCCCAGGTCAGGGTTCCGCGCCGCCCGCGGCACCAGCGCCACGCGCGATACGACAACGGTGAAATCCTTCAGCAGGACCAGCCCGATCTCGGGCCGCTGCCGGGCCTGATCGGCGGCATAGGACCCAAGGATGTTGTAGCCGATCTTCAACCGCCCATCTGCCACCCGGTCGATGATGTCCTGGCTGGTGGGAAAAACCTCCAGCCCCGCCCGTGCCATCGCGCTCACCAGTGTCCAGATATCGGCGAACCGCTCTTCATCGCGGGCAAGGAACAGGTATCCCAGCGCAGACCGCCTTATGTCATAGGTGCCGACCGCACCACCCGCCCCCGCAGGCTGCGCCTTCAGCCATTGCATGAGTGCCAACCGCGATTGCGGCGGCCCGTCTGGAAAGCTCGGCCGATGATACACCAGCACCGCAGGTTCATAGGTCAGCGCATAGGCCCGATCCTGCCACTGCGCCCAGTCTGGCCAGTCCCGCGCCGCCTCAGGACGAACGGCAAGGGCATAGCCGTCGTTGGCAAGGCTCATCTGCAGGTCCATGCCCGAAGAAAAGACAAAATCCGCCGTGGCGCCTGCCCCGTCCGTTTCTTCCCGCACCCTGTCGCGGATCGCGCCCGTAAGCAGGTCCTCGTACCGAACCGCCACATCGGGGTTCTGTGCCTGAAACGCCTCGATCATCGGGGCAGCCAACCCCTCATCCAGCGTGGAATAGATCGTCAACTCGCGTTCGGCCCGTCCTGCCGGCGCGGCGAAAAGATAGACCTCCGCCCGAGCGGGCAGCGCGACGGCCACGGCCAGAAGAAACAACAGGATCCCCCTCATCCCTTCAGCTTGCCCCAAGCCCGCCCGGTTCACAACGCCGCCGTTCCCCCCTAGTCTGCAGCGTGGAGGACCCCATGCGCATCATGCTCGTCGAAGATGACCGACCACTGGCCGACGCGCTGACCACGCTGCTGATCGCGGCGGGCTATGCGGTGGACACGGTCCATGACGGCGCCTCTGCCGAGGCGCTCGCCTCCGTCGAACGCTTCGACCTCGTGATCCTCGACCTCAACCTGCCGGAAATGGACGGCCTTTCCGTTCTGCGCGCCCTGCGCGCCCGCTCCGACACCGCCGCCGTGATGATCCTCACCGCCCGTGGCGCACCCGAAGACCGGGTGCGAGGACTGAACCTCGGGGCCGACGATTACCTGACCAAACCCTTCGACGTCCCGGAGTTCGAGGCCCGCGTCCGTTCTCTCCTGCGCAGGCAGGCAGGGCTGCGGGCCTCAAGCCTGACCTTGGGCGACGTGACCTTCGATCTGATCTCGCGCCGTTTCTTCACGCCCGAGGGGGCAATCGACCTGCCCGCCCGCGAACTCGCGCTTCTGGAACTGCTCTTCACCCGCGCGGGTAAGGTCGTCAGCAAGGAAACGATCGTGCAGTCCCTGACCTCGCTGGACGACAGCCTGTCGGACAATGCCATCGAACAATATGTGTCGCGGCTGCGACGTCGCATTGCCCCGTATGGCGTCACACTGCGTACGGCGCGCGGGATCGGCTATTTCATCGACAAGGGGCCCGGCGCATGATCGCGCGCGGCTCGCTGCGCAGCCGCCTGCTTGGTTGGCTGTTAATATCCACCGCCATACTTGGCCTGATAGCCCTGACCGACACGTGGTTCGAGGCCCGCCGCACCGCGCAAGGCGTGTCAGACCGCGTCCTAGCCGGGTCTGCCCTTGCCATCGCAGAGCGGGTCAGCGTCGATCTTTCGGGGGTAATCGAGGTGGACATCCCCTATTCCGCGCTCGACATGCTCGCCTCCGCCGCCGAGGATCAGGTCTTCTACCGTGTCGATGGCCCGGACGGGTTCCTGACCGGCTATGAAGGCCTCGCCCGCGCCCCACGCCCAGACGGGGCGGATACCGGTTTTGCCGATGGCAGTTTCGGCGAGATCCGCCTGCGGATCGCCACCCGCTATGGGCAGGTTTCCACAGGGGAGGATGTGCTGCCCTTCTCGGTCACGGTGGCGGAATCGACCCGCGCGCGGGATGAACTCGCCCGATCCATTCTCCTGCGTTCGGCCCTCCGGATGGCGGGCCTCGCCGCCGGGGCAGCGCTGATCGTCTGGATCACGGTCACCATAGCGCTGCGCCCTCTGGACCGCCTTGCCCGCACCATCGCCACCCGCGCGCCCGATGACCTGAGCCCACTGCGGGCCGACATCCCGTCGGAAGTCGCAAGCCCGATCGAGGCGATGAACAGTTTCATGGCTCGGCTGGACGGCGCGGTCGCGGCCCTGCGCAATTTCACCGGCAATGCGGGCCACCAATTGCGCACCCCGCTGGCCACCGTGCGCGCCCAACTGGCCCTAGTTGCGCGGGGCGGCCCGGACAGCCGCGACGGCATCGCAAAGGCCGAAACCGCCCTGATCCGGGCGGAACGGGTGCTTGCGCAACTCCTCATGCTTGCCCGCATCGACGCCGCCGCCGCCCGCCGCGCCCTGCCGGTCACCGACATCGCCGCTATCGCGCGCAGTACCACCGCCGAAGCCATCCCCGAAGCCACACGCTTCGGCCATGACCTGGGCTTCGAGGGCGACGACGCCCTTCCTGCCCGCGCCGATCCGGTCCTCTGCGCGGAACTTCTGACCAACCTCGTTGACAACGCAATCCGCTATGCCGGCCCCCACGCCACCATCACCGTGCGCGCCTATCCCGCCCCCGACGGCCCCGTGCTGGAGGTAGAGGATGACGGCCCCGGGCTTCCGCCCGATGCGATCCCCCGGCTTGTCGCGCGTCAGGATCTCCGCACCGACGCGGGCCAAGGCACCCATGGCCTCGGTCTTGCGGTCGTCGCGGAGATTGCGCGTCTATTCGGCGCCTCGCTGGATTTCGTACCTGCTGGAGCGGGCAAGGGTCACGTCATCCGCTGCCGTTTCCCGGCCTTGGATGCCGCCTAGAAGGCATTCACGATCAGGAAGATCGCGGCCTTTGCCAAGGCCCAGACCACACCCGACACGATGATCATCGACACCACGCCCATCACCACGCCGAACATCACCCACAGCCCGTCACGCTCCAACACGCCCAGCGCCATGAGAGAGATGGCGAAGGCGGGCAGCATGTTGCCAAGCGGGATTGGCATGGCCAGCACGATGGCCAGCACAAGGCAGAGGCCACCAATTATCCTTTCGCCGGTGACCGAGGTGATGAAAAGCAAGCGCGGCTTCAAGAGCCGTTCCGCCCGCGCCAGAAGCGGCGTGACGCGCCCGACGAAGGCGTTGAAGTCACCCCGCGTCATCGACCTGTCGGCGATGATTGCGGGCAGCCAAGGCAACTTGCCTAGCATCATCTGCGCCGTCAGGTAAAGCAGGGGAAGGCCAAGGATCGAGGACGTCCCCGGCGGCGTCGGCACCACGTTCGGCAGCGCGAACAGCAGGATCAGCGCCGCCACCGCCCGCGCATCCATCGCCCGCATAAGGTCCGACACGGACACCCGCTCGCGCCGCTCATCCGCGCCGATGGCGTCTAGGATCTGCGAGAACCGCTTCTTGCCCTCAGGCTGCGGCCCCTCGATCCCGCGAAAGCGTTTGGCGATCTTCCGTCCCCGGCCCATCGAAGGTGATCCCTCTTCTCCACTTGCCCAAACTCGGCATTACGGGCGGGGGATGCAAGTCAAAGCCGCACCCGCCCACGGCCTTTTCAGGGGATCACCTCGAACCGGTCCACATCCACCATCCCGTGATCGGTGATCTTCAGATGCGGGATAACGGGCAGGGCGAGGAAGGCCAATTGCAGGAAAGGCTCCTCCAGCACCACGCCAAGACCTGACGCCGCAGCCCGTAAGGCAACCAGACCGTCGCGGACAACCTCGAACGGCTCAAGGCTCATCAGACCCGCCACGGGCAAGGCCAGTTCAGCCAGCACACGCCCGCCATCCACGACAACGAAACCGCCCTCGATCTCGCCCAACCTGTTCGCCGCCAGCGCCATGTCGGCATAATCCGCCCCCACCACCGCGATGTTGTGGTGATCATGGCAAACCGTGGAGGCGATGGCTCCCCGCTTCAAGCCGAACCCCTGCACAAAGCCCGTGGCGCGGTTGCCGTTCTTCCCATGCCGTTCGATCACCGCGATGCGGATCAGGTCGCGGTCAAGGTCCACCCGCTTGTCCCCGTCCACCGGCGCGATATCGAAGGTCAGATGTTCCGTGATGATCTTCCCCGGCAGGATGCCGATGACAGGCGTCTCCACCCTGTTCCCACCACAGCGAAAATGATGCGCCTCCACCCTCGGCGCCTTCACCGAATGCCGCGCCACCGGCGGAAGCAACTTGCGCGCGGCAAAGGCCGCCTCCGTGACTTCCACCCCGCCTGCGAAGACCATCGCCGCGTGGCAGCCTTCCAGCGAGTCCAGCACCACGATATCCGCACGCTTCCCCGGTGCGATCAGCCCCCGGTCCTTCAATCCGAAAGCCTCCGCCGCCGACAGGCTCGCCGCGCGATACACCGCCAGAGGTTCCGCCCCCAGTGCAATCGCCGTGCGGATCATGTGGTCCAGGTGCCCGTGCTCGGCAATATCCAGCGGGTTCCGGTCATCCGTGCAGAGACAGAGGTATGGCGCATAGCGCTCCACCAGCAGCGGGGTCAGAGCGTGCAGGTCCTTTGACACCGATCCCTCACGGATCAGCACCCGCATCCCCTTGCGCAGTTTCTCCAGAGCCTCCTCGGCGCTCGTCGCCTCATGCTCCGTTCTGATCCCTGCAGAGATATAGCCGTTAAGATCCTTCCCCCGCAGCAAGGGCGCATGCCCGTCGATATGCCGCCCCTGCCAGGCCTCCAGCTTGGCCATGCATCCCGCATCCTGCATCAGGACGCCGGGGAAATTCATGAACTCCGCCAGCCCGATCCCGCGCGGATGATCCATCAGCGGGATCAGGTCGGCAGCCTCCAGCCGCGCCCCCGCCGTCTCCATATGCGTGGACGGCACGCAGGAGGACAGTTGCACCCTTATGTCCATGAGCGTCCGCGCGGATGCGTCGAGAAAATACCCGATCCCCTCCAGCCCGCAGACATTGGCAATCTCGTGCGGATCGCAGATCGCCGTCGTCACGCCGCGCGGTGTCACGCAGCGGTCGAACTCGAATGGCGTCACCAATGAGGATTCGATATGCAGATGCGTATCGATGAACCCCGGCACCAGCACCTTGCCCGTCACATCGACGACCCGCTTCCCCTCGTATCGGCCAAAGACACCGACGATGGTATCACCGCAGATCGCGACATCTGTCTCCACCAACTCCCCGGTGATCAGGTCGAAAATGCGCCCGCCACGAAGAACGATATCAGCAGGCACTTCGCCGCGCCCCTGTGCGATACGGTCGGACAAACTGGCCTTGGGGGCGATCTCGGGCATGGCGGCTCTCCTTTCCCGACAGCAAAGCCCAAGGTCCGCGCAGCGTCCACCCCCCTTGCAGCCTGCGGCAAAGGATGGTCCAACTCGGGCAACGCCGGAGTATCCCATGCGTCCGCTGCGCGGCATAACCCTCAAACTCGGCTCGGTGCTGGTCTTCATCGTCATGGCGGCGATGATCAAGGCTACGGCAGAGCATGTCCCTGCCGGTCAGGCCGTGTTCTTCCGATCCTTCTTCGCCATCCCGGTCATCGTCATTTGGCTTGTCCTGCGGCGCGAACTCTCCACCGGGTTGCGCGCGGTCAGCCCAATCGGCCACGTCTGGCGCGGCTTTGCAGGCACCTGCGCGATGGGCCTTGGCTTTGCCGGGTTGGGCTATCTGCCCCTGCCAGAAGTTACAGCTATCGGTTACGCCGCACCCCTGCTTACCGTCATCTTCGCCGCTATGTTCCTGAACGAAGACGTTCGCCTGTTCCGCCTTTCCTGTGTGGCATTGGGGATGGTGGGCGTCCTGATCGTGCTGTCCCCCCGCCTGACCGTGCTGGACGGCGGCGCGGGTCAGGCAGAGGCATTCGGCGCCATGCTGGTTCTGGGGGGCGCGGTCTTTGCCGCACTTGCGCAGGTCTTCGTCCGCAAACTGGTGCAGACCGAAAGGACACCCGCAATCGTCTTCTATTTCTCGCTGACCGCTACGGTCCTGTCGCTGGTCACCATTCCCTTCGGATGGGTCTGGCCGGAACCTTTCGAACTTGCCCTTCTTATCGGCGCTGGATTGCTGGGCGGGCTTGGCCAGATCCTGCTGACCTCCAGCTATCGCGAGGCCGACGCTTCGCTTGTCGCGCCTTTCGACTATGCCTCGATGCTCTTCGCTCTGGCCATCGGTTGGTTCGTGTTTTCCGAGGTGCCCACATGGACGATGCTGGCCGGCGCCGCGCTGATCATCCTCGCGGGCATCCTGATCATCTGGCGCGAGCATCGTCTGGGCAAGGACCGCGCCCAACAGCGCAAGGTCACCACGCCGCAGGGATAGCGGGCCGGGGCGATGCCCGGCCCAACAGTTCTTACCGCGTGAACTTCTTGTACTTCACCCGCTTCGGTTCCACCGAATCCGGGCCGAGGCGGCGGATCTTGTCTTCCTCGTAGTCCTGGAAGTTGCCTTCGAACCATTCCACATGTGCATCGCCTTCGAAGGCGAGGATATGGGTGCAGAGGCGGTCGAGGAAGAAGCGGTCGTGGGAGATGATGACCGCGCAGCCCGCGAATTCCTCGATGGCGGCTTCGAGCGCCTGCAGCGTTTCGACGTCGAGGTCGTTGGTCGGTTCGTCAAGCAGCAGGACGTTGCCGCCGGATTTCAGCAGTTTCGCCATGTGGACGCGGTTCCTCTCACCACCCGAGAGGATGCCGACCTTCTTCTGCTGGTCGGAGCCCTTGAAGTTGAAGGAGGAGCAGTAGGCGCGGCTGTTCACTTCGGCATCGCCGAGTTGGACGATGTCGAGGGCGTCGGTGATCTCTTCCCAGACGTTCTTGTTCGGGTCGAGCGCGTCGCGCGACTGGTCGACATAGGAAAGCTGGACGGTGTCGCCAAGGGTGATGGTGCCGCTGTCGGGTTTTTCCTGCCCGGTGATCATCTTCATCAGCGTGGATTTGCCCGCGCCGTTGGGGCCGATCACGCCGATGATGCCGCCCGGGGGGAGGGAGAAGGAGAGGTTCTCGATCAGCTGCTTGTCGCCCATCGCTTTCGAGACGCTCTCGAATTCGATGACCTTCGACCCGAGGCGGGGGCCGTGCGGGATGATGATCTGGGCCTTGCCGACCAGTTCCTTGACCGATTCGTCGGCCATCTTTTCATAGGCTTGGATACGGGCCTTGGATTTGGCCTGACGGGCCTTGGCACCGGCGCGGATCCATTCGAGTTCCTTCTCAAGCACCTTCTGCTTGGCCTTGTCCTCGCGCGCTTCCTGCGCAAGCCGCTTGGCTTTCGCATCCAGCCACGAGGAATAGTTGCCCTCGTGCGGGATGCCGCGGCCGCGTTCCAGTTCGAGGATCCAAGTCGTGATATCGTCGAGGAAGTAGCGGTCGTGGGTGACCGTCAGGATCGTGCCCTTGTATTCGATCAGGTGCTTTTGCAGCCAAGCGATCGTTTCGGCGTCGAGGTGGTTGGTCGGTTCGTCCAGAAGCAGCATGTCGGGCGCTTCGAGCAGGAGTTTGCAGAGCGCGACGCGGCGGCGTTCGCCGCCCGAGAGGGTTTCGACATTGGCGTCATCGGGGGGGCAGCGCAGCGCCTCCATCGCGACGTCGATCTGGCTGTCGAGATCCCAGAGGTTTTCGGCGTCAATCTGGTCCTGAAGTTGCGCCATCTCTTCCGCCGTCTCGTCGGAATAGTTCATGGCGAGTTCGTTGTAGCGGTCGAGCTTTGCCTGCTTTTCCGCAACGCCCAGCTTGACGTTTTCACGCACGGTGAGGTTCGGGTCGAGTTGCGGCTCCTGCGGGAGGTAGCCGACTTTCGCGCCTTTCGCTGCCCATGCCTCTCCTTGGAAATCCTTGTCCCAGCCGGCCATGACGCGCAGCAGGGTAGACTTGCCCGCGCCGTTGACGCCAACGACGCCAATCTTCACGCCGGGAAGGAAGTTGAGGCGGATGTTCTCGAACACCTTCTTGCCGCCGGGATAGGTCTTGGAGACGCCATCCATGTGATAAACGTATTGATAGCTGGCCATCTTGCCGCTCCTGCCATGAATCCTTGGGACTGTTGGCGCACCATGTAGCGATAATGCTGGACAGTGGCAACGCAGGGTGGTTGGGCTTTTGCCCGGAACAACGGCGGAGGGCGGGCGTGCGGGCAGGTTTTCCCGTGGCGCGGAAGGGCATGGTGATCGGGCTTCTGGGTGGAAGCTTCGATCCTGCGCACCGGGGCCATGTCCACATAACGCGCGAGGCGCTCAAGCGGATGGGTCTGGACCGGGTCTGGTGGCTGGTCTCGCCGGGCAATCCGCTCAAGGCGAAAGGTCCGGCACCGCTGGTCGACCGCATGGCGCGGGCGCGGGCGGTGATGCGCGATCCGCGCGTCGTGGTGACCGATCTGGAAACCCGCCTTGGCACCCGCTTCACCGCCGAAACGCTGGAACGGCTGCGGGCGCTTTATCCCGGCGTCCGTTTCGTCTGGCTGATGGGGGCCGACAATCTGGGCCAATTCCACCGCTGGGAACGCTGGGAAGACATCCTGCATATGGTGCCCGTCGGCGTTCTGGCCCGCCCCGGATGGGGCGTGCGCGGCCGCATGTCCAAGGCGGCCCGCATCTATGGCGGCGATCTGGTGGATCGGGGCGAAGTGCTGCGCACGAAACGCGCGCCCGCATGGTGCTTCGTCACCCTGCCGATGGATGCCTCCTCCTCCACCGCGATCCGCGCCAGCGGCGCATGGCGGCGCTGACCCGCGACGAAGGCGCACTTGCCGCGGGCCCCCGCTCTTGGCTAGGCTCGGGCGTCCTTGGGGGAGGTATCGAATGGTTTCGCGGCGGTTTGTTCTGGGTGGCGTTCTGGCGGGACTTGCCGCGCCCGTCTTTGCGGAAGGTCTTGCCGTCAGTCCCCGCCCCCTTGCCCGGCCTCTCTCGGGTGGCCTGCCTGCCCGCTCCACACCCGAAGCGGCCGACCTCATCGCAGGGGCAAAGCTGGGAGGGACCATCGGCTATGTCGTGGCAGATGCCCGAAGCGGCCAGATCCTCGAATCCGTCAATCCCCGTGACGCCCTGCCGCCTGCCAGCACGGCCAAGGCCATCACCGCGCTCTTCGCGTTGGAACGTCTCGGCCCCGGGCACCGGTTCGCCACCCGCATCCTGACGACCGGCCCGATACGCGGCGGCGTGGTGGAGGGGGACTTGATCCTTGCAGGCTCCGGCGATCCGGAACTGGACACCGACAAGTTGGGCGATCTGGCCGCCCGCCTTGCCGCCACGGGCATCCGGCAGGTGCGCGGCGATTTCCTTTTCCATGACGGCGCGCTTCCGGCCGTTGCCCGCATCTCAGACGATCAGCCCGATCACGTCGGCTACAATCCCGCGATTTCCGGTCTGAACCTCAATTACAATCGTGTCCATTTCGAATGGAAACGCGGCCAGAACGGCTATGGCGTCGCGATGGACGCACGGGGTGAGCGCTTCGCCCCCCCGGTCCGCCTTGCCCGGATGGAGGTCGTCCGGCGGGAGTCTCCGCTCTTCACCTATCGCGAAAGGTCCGGGGCGGAGGAATGGACGGTGGCAAGCGCGGCCTTGGGCAAGGGCGGCAGCCGCTGGCTGCCCGTCCGCAACCCCGGCGCCTATGTCGCCGAGGTCTTTCAGGCCCTAGCCCGCGCGCAGGGCATCGACCTTCCCGAAGCGAAGCGCGCGGCCCGCCTGCCGCAGGGTGCGCAGGTGGTGGCAGAGTGGACGAGCGACCCGCTTTCCGATGTCCTGCGCAGGATGCTGCGCTGGTCCACCAACCTCACGGCAGAGGTCGTGGGTCTTTCCTCCTCCGGTTCCGGCGGGCTCCGGGCTTCGGGAGGTGCCATGTCGGATTGGGTGAAATCCCGGCTTGGGGCGACCGGGCGCTTCGTCGATCATTCGGGACTCGGCGCCGAAAGCCGGATCAGCGCGGAACAGATGGTGCAGGCCCTCGTCGCGGCGCAGGCAACACCTGCCGGGCGGGGGCTCAAACCCGTTTTGCGAGATCTTGGCATGCGCGACGGCGACGGCGAGGCAATCGAAAGCCCTGTCAGCGTGATCGGCAAGACGGGCACCCTGAACTTCGTTTCCTCGCTGGTTGGCTATGTGCAGCCGCCCTCTGGCCGCGAACTCGCCTTCGCCATCTTCTGTGCCGACCCGGACCGTCGCGACCGCATCCCCATGGCCCAACGCGAACAGCCCGAGGGTGGAAGGGCATGGACCCGTCGCGCCCGCCGGCTGCAGGGGCAACTCATCGCACGCTGGGCAGGCCTATACGCCTGACCCGCCTTAGGGCTTGAGATGCCGCACCCGCGCGCCCCATTCGATGGCGGCGGCGTGGAGGCGGTCCACCTTCAGTTCCTCCCGCACCTCCTCCAGCATCCGAAGCTCCACCTCGTTATGCTTGCCATCCGCCGTGACGACGTCGCATGCCAAAGCATAGGCCGTTTCATTCAGCCGCTCGGGCAGCGCCTCACGGATCAGGCCGAAGAGGGCGTCGAGTCCGTCCTCCTCTTCGAACAGGTCGAAGACGATCTGGGAGATGCGGCGGATGCGGTCCTGATCGTAATCGGCGAAGACCGGCATGTGATTGACCATGCGCTGGATCGCCACCAACTCGGCCGTGCGCATGTTCTGGTCGGAGGCCGAGCAGGCGACCATGACGGCGACGAGCGCGTCTTGCGGGGACATCGGGGGGGTGTCGGACATGGTCGGAATCCTTGGTGTTTCGACCCCGGACATTATTGACGTGATGCGGGGGCGGCAATAGAGGACGGGGGCTGCGGAAGCATGGGGTTTCCGCGCGTTTCCCTGAGGATTGCCGATGTCTGCCCTGCGTGACGCCGCGATGAAATCGAAAGCATGGCCCTTTGAAGAGGCGCGGGCGATCCTGAAACGCTATGAGAAGAAGGACCCCGAAAAGGGCTATGTCCTGTTCGAGACGGGCTATGGCCCCTC
Source organism: Tabrizicola sp. M-4 (assembly GCF_051132405.1). Classification (GTDB taxonomy): domain Bacteria; phylum Pseudomonadota; class Alphaproteobacteria; order Rhodobacterales; family Rhodobacteraceae; genus Paragemmobacter. The sequence goes on along the minus strand of NZ_CP128606.1, from coordinate 776,392 downwards.
GGGCCTGCCCCATATCGGCACCTTCGGCGAGGTGGCGCGCACCACGATGATCCGCCGCGCCTTCGAGGTGATCAGCGATATCCCCACCCGGCTGATCTGCTTTTCCGACGATGTGGACGGGATGCGGAAGGTGCCAGAGAATGTTCCGCAGCAGGAGATGCTGCGCCAGCACATGCAAAAGCCGCTGACGAGCGTCCCCGATCCCTACGGGCAGTATGAGAGCTTTGGCCACCACAACAACGCGATGTTGCGGCGGTTCCTCGACACTTTCGGGTTCGAATACGAATTCATCAGCGCGACGGAGTTCTACAAGTCGGGCCAATTCGACGCGACGCTGCGGCTGGCGGCGGAACGGTATGACGCGATCATGGCAATCATGCTGGCGTCGCTGCGCGAGGAACGTCAGCAGACCTATAGCTGCTTCCTGCCGATCCATCCCGAAACGGGGCGGGTGCTGTACGTGCCGATGAAGAATGTCGATGCCGTTCGGGGCGAGATCACCTTCGACGACGAGGACGGGCGGGAGTGGACGCTGCCTGTCACCGGGGGGCATGTGAAGCTGCAATGGAAGCCGGATTTCGGGGCGCGTTGGGCGGCTTTGGGGGTGGACTTCGAGATGTATGGGAAGGACCATTCCACCAATACGCCGATCTATGACGGCATCTGCGAGGTGTTGGGGGGGCGGAAGCCCAACCACATGACCTATGAGCTTTTCCTGGATGATCAGGGCCAGAAGATTTCGAAGTCGAAGGGGAACGGGCTGACCATCGACGAATGGCTGACCTATGCCGCGACCGAGAGCCTGTCCTATTTCATGTACCAGAAGCCCAAGACGGCGAAGCGGATGCATTTCGACGTCATCCCCCGCGCGGTGGATGAATATCATCAGCAACTCCGCGCCTATCCGGATCAGGATATCGACGGGAAGGTGAACAATCCCGTCTGGCACATCCATGGCGGCCACCCGCCGGAGAGCAGGATGGTGGTGCCGTTCAGCATGCTCCTGAACCTTGCCAGCGTGGCGGGGGCCAAGGATTCCAAGGGGTTGTGGGGCTATATCCGCGCCTATGCGCCCGAGGCATCGCCCGAGACGCATCCCGATCTGGATGCGGCGGCAGGCTTTGCCGTGCGCTATTTCAACGACCGCATCGCCCCCACCCGGCAATTCCGGGCACCCGATGCCAAGGAACGCGCCGCGATCGGGGATCTGCGCGCCAGACTGGCCGGATGGGAGGGCGGGGCGGATGCCGACGCCCTGCAGAGCATGGTCTTCGCGGTGGGCAAGGACCACGGTTTCGAACCCCTGCGCGACTGGTTCAAGGCGCTGTACGAGGTGCTGCTGGGGGCCAGCGAAGGGCCGCGCTTCGGCGGGTTCATCGCGCTGTATGGGGTCGAGGAGACCATTGCGCTGATCGACAAGGGGCTGGCGGGAGAGTTGGTTTAAACTTCTGCTTTTGCAGGGAATTCCGGCGCGTCTGCCAAAAACGGATGTGCCGGAACCTGTGCCGTAAACCGTACCGCAAAGTGTTCATACAAATTCCGGCAGATATCGGGCCGGATTATTGGTTAAGGGTGCGCGGCTGCACAGGAGCCATCCTCCGGCTTGACCCGCCATCTGCAAGTTCCGGCCAGAGGGTGCCTGAGCGGAGGCCCCGAGGCGGGGCCGGGCGCGGTGGATTGTTGACCTGCTGTCGCATCGTCCTAACGTCACTCACGGGGACGTTTGGACGGAGGCCGCGATGCGCCGCTTTGCTTTTGGACTGCTGACTGCCCTTTGCCTTGCCCTGCCCATGGGAGCGGCCAAGGCGGACCCCGTTCAGGAGACGATCCTGAACCAGTTGGAGGCCTTCAAGGCCGATGATTTCGCCACGGCCTTCACCTTTGCCTCGCCCTCCATCAAGTCGATCTTCATGTCGGCCGAGAATTTCGGGCGCATGGTCAGGAACGGCTATCCGATGGTGCATCGCCCGGGTTCGGTCCGGATGCTGGAACAGCGCGAGATTTCCGGCAGCCTCTGGCAGAAGGTCATGATCACCGATCAATCCGGGCGGACCCATGTGCTGGATTACCAGATGATCCAGACGCCGGACGGATGGCAAATCAACGGCGTGCAACTCCTTCCGGAACCCGGTGTCGGGGCCTGATCGCACCGGCCCTGCGCACGCTGCCCTGAATTTCCGTTAACCCTGCATCGCTACCCGTCTCCCTGCGGCATTCACCGGAGGGAAGTGATGAACAAGGCGGTTACGGAGGGGCTCGTGCTGATGCCCCCGGCATTCGCGGCAGGTCTGAATCTTTGGTCGCGCGAGGACGGGCTTGCCGGACAGGGCAGTTGGGCCAACCAGCCCGATGCCGCCTTCGTGCCGGCCGACCCGGATTTCGCGGGCTGCCTTGAGGTGCAGAAGACCACGGCCACGCTGAAACTGCGCAGCTTCCAGCGCATCCCGTTCCAGCCGGGGCTTTATCTGCGCGTCACCGCCCGTGTGAAATGCCTGTCGGGCGCCCTGCCTGCCGTGCGCATCGCGGCCTTCGCGGCGGCGGCGAACGGGTCCAACGTGGCCTCTGCCGACCAGATCGGGCCGACCACCGCGCTGTCGCAATACGGGCAGGTCGTCACCGTCAGCGCGATCATCGGTTCGGGCAATCGCGGCGGGGTGGACATGGTCTGGGGCACGGCCCCGGCCTATGGCCATATCGGCCTTGATCTGACGGGGGCGACGGGCGGGATCGTCCGCATCGACGACATCGTGATCGAGGATGCGACCGAGGTCTTCCACCGCAACATGATGACATGGGTCGATGTGCGCGACTTTGGCGCGCGGGGCGACGGCGTCACCGACGACAGCGCCGCCTTCGAGGCAGCGGATGCGGCGGCGGGACAGCGCTCCGTCCTCGTCTCGGCGGGCACCTATCGGCTGAACGCGAATGTCACCTTCGAAAGCGAGGTCCGCTTCGAGGGGACGGTCACGATGCCCGCGGGCAACCGCCTTGCCTGCACCCGGAACTTTGACCTGAACACCTATACTGCGGCCTTCGGCAGCGAGGAGGAGGGGTTCCGCCGCGCGCTGCATGCGCTGTTCTTCTTTACCGACCATGTGGAATTCGACATGTCGGGCCGCCGCGTCAGCCTGACCGCGCCCATCGACCTTGGCGCGATCACCGGTCTTGCCAGCTTTCACCAGCGGCGCATCATCCGCAACGGACAGGTCGAGGCCACCGCAGGCCCTGCATGGGCCACGACCAACGTCACCTCTGTCGCCACCTATGCGGTGTCGCAGCCCAGCCGCCTGACGGGTGTCGCGAACATCGCCAACATCCCGGTCGGCGCGCAGGTCATCGGCACCGGCGTGGGGCGCGAGGTCTATGTCCGGTCGGTCAATGTCGCGGCGGGGACGCTGGAGCTTAGCCAGCCGCTTTTCGCGGCGGCGGGGACACGCAGCTTCACCTTCCGCCGCTATCGCTATCTGATCGACCTTTCCTCCTTCGAGAACCTCAGCCGCATCGAATTCCGCGAGATCGAGTTCAACTGCCTTGGCATCGCAAGCGGCCTGATGCTGCCCAAGATCGGCCTTGCGCTGCGGGTGGACAATTGCGTGTTCAACCGCCCGCTGGACCGGGGGATCACCTCGATCGGGACCGGCTGTCAGGGCCTGATGGTGGATGGCTGCCAGTTCCAGTCGAACGAATTGGACATCCCCGCCCAGACACGCACGACCATCGCCCTGAACGTGAATGCCAACGATGCCAAGCTGCGCAACAACCGCGTCGTGCGCTTTGCGCATTTCGCGATCCTTGGCGGGTCGGGGCATATCATCCTTGGGAACCACTTCTTTCAGGGCGACGATCAGGTGGCGGGCCTCAGGCGGGCGGGGATCGTCTTCACCTCGACCCATGCGCGCAGCCTTGTGACGGGGAACTATGTCGACAACTGCTTTCTCGAATGGTCGAACGAACATGATCCAGAACCGGGTTTCGGCGACGAATTGTCCTTCGGCGGGCTGACGATCACCGGGAACACCTTCATGGCCATAGATGTGAGCAGCGCCTTCCGCTGGATCGTCGTCACGCCGCGCGGGCCGGGGCATTTCATCAACGGGCTGATCGTGTCGAACAATGCCTTCCGTGTGGTGAACGGAAGTGTCGAAAGGGTGGAGGCGGTCGATGACAGCTTCGCCACGCTGGATTTCGGGCGGATGCGCAACGTGACCTTCGATGCCAATGCCTATCACTCGGTGAGCCAGTACACCGTCAGCCCGCTCATCCTTGAACACAGCCAGACGACGGTTTCGGATACATGGGTGGCGCAACCGGGGGCTTTCATGCCCTTCGGCAGCCGTGCGCGGGTGGTGACGGGTCTGGTGCCAGAGGGGGCGGTCGTGAACGGATCGAACGTCGCGCAATTCGTGCAGCCCCATGTGATGGTGGAACAGGGGAGCGCGCGCAACCAGATCCATGTGAAATGGCCCGCCGCCCTGCGCGGGCGCGTGCAGCTTACGGTGCGCTGCGACAATCCGACCTGACGGTCGGGTCACGCCCGGGGGTGGTGCGTGCCATCCCCGGCGGCCTGCATGGCCTGCAGCAACTCCTCGGCGGTGAAGCGGTAGGCGCGGGCGAAGCCGCCGTTCAGCAGGGCCGAGACGGGGAGGAGACGGACGAAGGCGAAATCGGCGAAATCGACGTAGAGCTTCGACTTCGGGTGATCCTCCACCCAGCGGGCGCGCAGCGCGGGGCGTTGCGGATCATCCGGGGCGATGAAGGCGGCGCGTGCCTTGACCATCAGGCGCGGGTGGGTCAGGGGGTCGCCCTTTTCGCCCACCTCGCCGAACATCAGCGCGCAGGCGGGATGGGCCATCAGCGCCCCGTGATGCGGGGCCAGCGCCGAGACGAGCGTGAGGAACCCGCCATCCGGCGCGCGTCCGAAGGCGATGCGGCTTATCCCCGGCGACCCATCGGCCGGATCGATCACCGCGAGGGCGGCATGCGACGCGCCGGCCACCAGCCCCCGCGCGAGGGCGAAGGCCTCGGCATCCGCCGTTGATACGGGATCGGGGGTCTTTGGCATGGGTGCGGCGTTCCGGTGATTGACAGCATGGGGCGGCAGGGCGTTTCCTGCGAGCATGGCCGTTTGGCTATCATCGGGATCATGACCTATTCAAGCCAAGCCAGACCGGACCCGGAATTCCTTCCGAAGATCGTGACCGTCCTGAAGGAAGGCTATCGCCTGCGCGACCTGCGTACCGATGCCCTTGCCGGCCTGACCGTCGCCATCGTGGCCCTGCCCCTTTCCATGGCCATCGCCATCGCAAGCGGCGTGGGCCCGGAACGCGGGCTTTACACGACCATCGTGGGGGGATTCCTCGTCTCGGCCCTTGGTGGATCGCGGTTCCAGATCGGCGGGCCTGCCGGGGCCTTCATCGTGCTGGTCTCGGCCTGCGTCATGGCCATCGGCCTGCAGGGGTTGATCCTTGCGACCTTCCTGTCGGGCCTTTTCCTCATGGCGGCGGGGGTGCTGCGCCTTGGCACCTATATCCGGTTCATCCCCTATCCCGTCACGGTGGGTTTCACCGCAGGGATCGCCGTCATCATCTTCGCCAGCCAGTTGCGCGACCTGTTCGGCCTGACGCTGGTCGCAGCCGAACCGGGCGAGTTGATCGCGAAGATCGAGACGCTCTGGGCCTCGCGCGGCAGCTTCACCCCCGCCGCCCTCGCCGTGGCCGCGGGCGTCATCGCCGTGGTGCAGGGGATGAAGCTTTGGCGCCCCGCCGCGCCGGGGATGCTGCTGGCCGTCATCCTCGCCTCTGTCGCCGTCGCGCTGCTTGGCCTGCCTGTCGAGACGATCGGCACGAAATTCGGGGAATTGCCCCGCACCCTGCCCGCGCCCGCCCTGCCCGATTTCTCGGCCCCGGCCATCATGGCCGCGCTGCCATGGGCCGTCAGCTTCACCCTGCTGGGGGCGATCGAGTCGCTCCTCTCTGCCGTCGTCGCGGATGGCATGAGCGGGGCGCGCCACCGCAGCAATGCCGAGCTTCTGGCACAGGGGGCCGCCAATTGCGGATCGGCGCTGTTCGGGGGCTTCTGCGTCACGGGCACCATCGCCCGCACCGCCACCAATGTGCGCGCCGGGTCGCGCGGCCCCGTGTCGGGCATGCTGCATGCGCTTTTCGTGCTGGCCTTCATGCTGATCGCGGCACCGCTGGCGGCCTATATCCCGCTGGCGGCGCTTGCCGGGGTGCTGGCCATCGTCGCGTGGAACATGGCCGAGAAAGAGGAATTCTGGCACCTTTTGCGATCGAGCCGCGCCGATGCCATCGTCCTGCTGGTCACCTTCGGCCTCGTGATCTTCCGCGACCTGACCGAGGGCATCGTCGTGGGCTTCGCCCTTGGCGGCCTCGTCTTCATTTCGCGCATGTCAGAAGCGGCCGAGGTCACCGGCCATGACCCCGCCGCCCAAGCCGCGTCGGATGGCGACCGCGTGACCATCCGCCTGCGTGGCCCGTGGTTCTTTGGCGCGGCGGCACGTCTTGGCGCGGTTCTGGAGAAGATCGCCGACCAGCCCCGCGAATTCGTCGTGGACATCAGCGAGGTGCCCCTGATCGACTCTTCCGGCGCGCGGTCCTTCCTTCTGCTGGCCCGCCGCCTTGCGCGGCGCGAAGGCGTTCTGATCATCGTGGGGGCCCGCCCTGCGGTGAGGCAGACGCTGGAACATCAGGGGCTTTCGAAACTGCCCGTGCGTTTCCTGCCCGATCTAGCCGCGCTGGACGCGGGGTGATCTGGGCCGCCTAGGGGGCGAAAGGGTCTTCGGGATAGGAGACACCGGTCAGATAGAGCCCCTGCGGCGGGCAGACCGGGCCGCAGGCCGCACGATCCCGCGCCTCCAGCGCGAGGCGCACATCATCGGGCGCCCAGCTTCCCGCGCCGACCCGTTCCAGCGTGCCGACGATGGAGCGCACCTGATTGTGCAGGAAACTCCGCGCCCGCAGGGTGAAGCGGTATTCCATCCCCCCGGGCACCGGGGACCCGGTGATGGTGATCTCGTCCAGCGTCTTCACCGGGCTTTTCGATTGGCACATCGTCGAGCGGAAGGTCGTGAAATCATGCAGCCCGATCAGATGCGCCGCCCCCTCGCGCATCGCCGCGACGTCGAGAGGGTTCAGGACCTGCCAGACCCGCCCCCGGTCATGCGTGACGGGCGCGCGCCGCGCGACCAGCCGGAAGAGATAGCGCCGTTCCAGCGCGCTGAAGCGGGCGTGGAACTCCGCATCCACCCGCGCCGCGCGCAGGATCGCCACCGGCGCGGGCTTCAGGTGATGGTTCAGCGCCTCGGACAGGCGGAACGGGTCCCAGTCCCGCGCCAGATCGCAATGCGCCACCTGCCCCGTCGCATGCACGCCGGCATCCGTCCGGCCTGCCGCCGCGATGGTATGTTCCCCCGGTTCCAGCCGCGCCAGCGCCGCCTCGATCGCGGCCTGCACAGAGGGCTGGCCTGCGGCCTGCCGCTGCCACCCGTTGAAGGGCGTGCCGTCATAATCGATGAGGAGTGCGAAGCGTGGCATGGGCAGGGGTTAGCCCAAGCTTCCCCGCCTTGTCCATCATCGCCCCGTGCATGGCTACACATTCCATTCCGGAGTTCCTATGTTTGCAGGACAGTCAGGGGAAGAACTTGGTCCTTTCATCCATCACCGACGGCATCTCGCGCAGCATCGAAAGCGTGACATCCGGCCTGTCCGAAGCCCTGTTCGAACCCGTCATCCGCCTTGGCGTGACCGGCCTGAGCCGCGCGGGCAAGACGGTGTTCATCACCGGGCTTGTCGCCAACCTGCTTGACCGGGGGCGGATGACCCAGCTTTCCGCCCATGCCGCGGGGCGCATCGACTCTGTCTGGTTGCAGCCCCAGCCGGACATGACGCTGCCGCGCTTCGACTTTGAGGGCCATCTTGCCACGCTGACGGGGGATGCGCCGGACTGGCCCGAAAGCACGCGCGCCATATCGGAATTGCGGCTGTCCTTCCGGCTGCGCCCGGAGGGGTTTCTGGGTGGGCTGACCGGGCCGCGTATCGTGCATCTGGATATCGTCGACTATCCCGGCGAATGGCTGATGGACCTTGCGCTTTTGGACAAATCCTATGCCGACTGGTCGGATGAGGTGCTGTCGCGCCTGTCCCGCCGTCCGGAAGGGGCGGAGTTCCTTGCCACCGCGCGCGCCGAGGATGGCGCGTTGAAACTGGACGAGACGCGCGCGCAGGCGCTTGCCGCGCTTTTCACCGCCTATCTGGATCGCGCGCGGCAGGCGGGCTGGGCCGATTGCACGCCGGGGCGGTTCCTGCTTCCCGGCGATCTGGCGGGATCGCCTGTCCTGACCTTCGCGCCGCTGCCGCGCCCAGCCAGCACCGCCCGTGGCAGTCTTTGGCACGAGATGGAACGCCGCTTTGACGCCTATAAGTCCAAGGTCGTCCGCCCCTTCTTCCGGGACCATTTCGCGCGGATCGACCGCCAGATCGTGCTGGCGGATGTGCTGGGGGCCATCCATCGCGGGCCGCAGGCGCTGGAGGATCTGCGCCGCGTTCTGGCCGATGTGCTGGGGGCCTTCCGCCCCGGCAGCAACGGCTGGCTGACCGCGCTGCTTGGCGGCAAGCGGGTGGACCGCATCCTGTTTGCCGCCACCAAGGCGGATCACCTGCATCACAGCCAGCACCCCGCCCTTTCCGGCATCATGGAGGCCATGCTGCGCGAGGCGAAGGACCGCGCCGAATTCGCCGGAGCCCTGACCGCCGCCATGTCCATCGCGGGGTTCCGCGCCACGGTCGAGGATCAGGTCACCCGCGATGGCCGGACGCTGGATTGCGTCAAGGGCAGGCTGGCCGATGGCCGCACCGTCGCGCTGTTTCCGGGGCGGCTGCCGGAGGATCCCGCCCGCCTGCTGCAGCCCGCCCGGCAGGGGGCGGAGCGGTGGCTGGAGGCGGAATTCGGGCTGATGTCCTTTGTCCCGCCCGCCCGGATGGCGCGCAAACCGGGGGACGGGACACCGCATATCCGGCTGGATCGCGCCCTTGAATTCCTGATCGGAGACAGGCTGTGACCACCGACAGACCCTTCGTGATCGACGTGGACGAGGCGGGCACCGACCCCGCCCTTGCGCCGAACATCCCCGAGCCTGTGCAGGGCGGCGCCTTGCAGACCACGGCGCGCCTGATGGCCAGCCGCCGACGGTCGCCGCTTGGCCGCTTTGCGACTTGGGCCTTCGGGGCCTTTGCGGGTTTCGTGCTGTCGGTGGCGGCATGGGATTTCATCACCTCGCTTCTGGCCAGCAACACGATCCTTGGCACCGTGGGGCTGATCCTGCTTGGCGCGGCCCTGCTTGCGGCGCTGCTTCTTGCCCTGCGCGAGGGGCTGGCCTTTGCCCGCCTGTCGCGCCTTGACGATCTGCGCGGGGCCGTCACCCGCGCCGCCACCCTGACCGAGGCGCGGCAGGCCAGCGACAGGCTGCGCCGCTTCTACGCCAACCGCCCCGATCTGGCATGGCCGCTGCAACGTCTGGCCGAGGCGCGGACCGACCTTTTCGATCACGACGCGATCCTGCGCCTGACGGAGACCGAGGTGATGATGCCCCTCGACGCCGCGGCCCGTGCCGAGGTGGAGGCGGCGGCGCGGCAAGTGGCCACGATCACGGCGCTGGTGCCCATCGCGCTGGCCGATGTCGCGGCGGCGCTGTTCGCCAATCTGCGCATGATCCGGCGCATCGCGGAAATCTATGGCGGGCGGGCGGGGACCTTCGGGTCGCTCCGGCTGCTGCGGTCGGTCTTCGCGCATCTGGTGGCGACGGGGGCGGTGGCCCTGACCGACGATCTGATCGGATCGGTGGCGGGCGGGGGCCTTCTGTCGAAGCTTTCCCGCCGCTTTGGCGAGGGTGTGGTGAACGGGGCGCTTACGGCGCGGGTGGGGATCGCGGCGATGGAACTTTGCCGTCCGATGCCCTTTGCCGCCCTGCCGCGCCCCGGCGTGACGGAAACCCTGCGCCGCGCTTTGACGGGACTGTTCGACAGGACCGATCCGGAAAGCCCCGTCTGAGCGGGCGATCCGCCCGGAACGGCAGCCCTAAAGCGCCGCCGCAATCCGGCGGAAGAGGGCGATGTTTTCTTCCGCCCGCCCCGGTTCCTCGAACCGCCGATCCGCGGCGGTCACCACGATGACCACCCCGCGGCTGCGGTCGATCCAGATATACTGGCCATAGATGCCCTGCGCGTTCACCTCGCCCGGCCCGGCCCCGTCGGCGATCCACCACTGATAGCCATAGCCCGCGCCCCCCGGTGCCTGCGGGCGGATCGACTGTTCCACCCAGTCGCGCGGGACGATCTGCCGCCCCTGCCAGACCCCGCCCTGCGCGATCATCTGGCCAAGCCGCGCGTAATCCCGCGTCGTCATGTTCAGCCCGCCCAGAACGAAGCTCACCCCTTCGCCGTCGGTCAGGTAATAGGGGGCCTGTTCAAGCCCCATGGGCGCGAGGATATGGCGTTCCAGCAATTCGGGGATGTCCTCGCCGGTGGCGCCGCGGATGATCATCCCCAGCACATGCGTGTCGATAGAGACGTAGTGCCACCGCGCCCCCGGCTCTGCCTCCCGCTCCGACAGACCGGCGGCAAAGCCGTCCATCGTGCCGCCCAGCGCCAGCACCCGCCCCATGCGGTTGATGTCCGACCAGAAGTCCAGATAATCCTCGTCGAAGGCCACGCCCGAGGACATGGTCAGGATGTCGCGCAGCGTCGCGCCGTCATAGGCGGTTCCGGCGAGTTCGGGGACATAGCGGGTGACCGGGTCATCGAGGCTTTCGACCTTGCCCTCTGCCAGCACGATCCCGAACAGCGCGGAAAGCACGCTCTTGGCCATGCTCCACGAGATGCGCAGATCCGCCTCGCCCGTGCCGAGATGATAGCTTTCATGCACGATCCGGCCGTCTTTCAGGACGACCATCGACGTCACGGCGCGATCTTCGATCCATGCCGCAACCTCGGGCGGCAGCACCGCCTCCGGCCCCTTGGGCAGGGGGCTTATCGGGCCATCCCCGCGTGACAGGGGGCGCGTCAGGAACAACTCATCCATATGCGAGAAGTTCCGCACGATGGCATCTTCGGAGAACAGGCTGTTCACCGCCATCAGACGCCCGATCTCCTCGCGCTTCCACAGGCCCAGGCCGAGAAGGACCAGCATCAGAAGGATCACTATCCGGAACGAACGGCGCATGCTCTCTCCCCTATCCACCGGGTCTGGCAGCGGCTGGCGCTTTGCCACCCCGGTCCGCGACATGCGATGTCAGCGGAATTTGTCCATCAGTTTCTGCAGGGCCGAACGGTCATCCGCCGCAGGGGCCTCTGCCACCGGCGGGGTTTTCGGCGAAGGCGCGGCCTTCCCCTCCTCGCGCCCCGATGACCGCGGGGGCGCCGTCCGCAGCGCGACCGCGTTCATGAACCGCGCGGCATCCCCTTCGGCGAGCGCCGCCGCCCCGTCCGAGATGCCGCGCAACAGATCGTCCAGCCAGTCCTGATCCGCCTTGGCGAAATCGTGCAGCACATATGCCGCCACCGCATCCTTGTGCCCCGGATGCCCGATCCCCAGCCGCACCCGCCCATAGGCATCGGTTCCCAGATGCTGATGGATCGACCGCAGCCCGTTATGGCCCGCATGCCCGCCCCCGACCTTCACCCGCGCCTTCCCCGGCGCAAGGTCAAGCTCGTCATGGAAGACGACCACATCCGCCGCCGTGAGCTTGTAGAAATCGACGACCGCGCGGACCGCCTCGCCTGACAGGTTCATGAAGGTCTGCGGCTTGACCAAGAGCACCTTGCCTGCCCCCAGACGCCCTTCGGCAAGTTCGGCCTTGAACCCGCCGCGCCATGGCCCGAACCCGTGATCCGCCGCGATCCGGTCCAGCGCCATGAATCCGATGTTGTGGCGGTTTCCCGCATATTTTGCCCCCGGATTGCCGAGGCCCACGAAAACCTTCATGGCGGGCGTCCCTTGCCTGTTCTTCCAAGGACCATTGCCGCAGGCGGGCTGCACGTGCAAGTCTCGCGCCCTGTTCGAAAGGGTGTAACTGTGCGCTACGCTGTCGTGTGTTCGGTCAAGGACGAGGGGCCCTTCCTGCTGGAATGGGTCTGCTGGCAAAGGCTGCTGGGCTTTACCGACATCGTGATCGTGACGAACGACTGCACCGATCATTCCCCTGCCCTGCTGGACGCCCTTGCCGCCGCCGGATGGATCACCCACCTGCGCCATGACGTGCCCGAGGGCCGCCAGATCACCGCCCGCAAGCTTGCCGCCGCCAAGGCCCTGCCGCAGGTTTCGGGGGCCGATTGGGTGATGGTGGCGGATGTGGACGAATACCTCGTCATCCATGCGGGCGACGGGCGTCTGCCCGATCTGCTTGCCGTGCCGGGGAAACCCTTCCTTGGCATGTCGATCCCGTGGCGCGTCTTCGGCACGTCCTTCCGCAGGACGTGGGAGGACGGCCTTCTGCACCGCCAATGCCTGCGCGCGGGGGCGCCGGGGGGGCGTCTGAGCGGCTGGGTCAAATCCATCCACCGCAAACCCGGCTGGTTCGCCCGTCTGGGTGAGCATTCCCCCAAGAAACTCTTCCCCCGCCGCCTTGCCGATTGGGGCAAGGAGGGGATGATCTGGGTGAACCCCGCAGGTCAGGAGGTGACGGGCTGGATGCCCGAAGGCGACAGCCTGCGCATCCTGCCCGAGGCTCTGCAGGGCTGGGACGTCGCGCAGATCAACCATTACATGCTGCGCTCGGTCGAAAGCTTCTCGCTCAAGCGCGGGACGCTTTCGCCGGTGGCGGGCAAGGACCGTTATACCGACGCCTATTTCGACAAGGCCGAACAGAACGCGGTCGAGGATCGCAGCGCCCTGCGCCATGCGGCGGAATTCGACGCACTGCATGCCGCGGCGATGGCGCTTCCCGATACGCGCCGCCTGCATCACCTCTGCTGCATGGATTATGTCCGCAGGCTTGCCGAAAAGGCGGGCCGCCGCGCCGAGGATGACCCGCGCCTCGCCCTGCATCGCGCACAGGCCGACGCGGCATAGGAAAGGGGCGCGCCCGGCGATGCGGACACGCCCCCCGATCTAGAGATCCCGGGGGATCACTCCGAAGCGGCAAGCCCCGACGGAGCGGCGATGTTCGCGATCACGAAGTTACGCGCGATCGTCGGCTTCACGCCATTGGGCAGCTGCACGTCGTTGATGTGGATCACATCGCCGATCTGCTTGCCGGTCAGGTCCACGGTGATGTGGTCCGGGATGTCGCCAGCGACGACTTCCAGTTCCACTTCCGGACGCACCACGGTGAGCGTGCCGCCACGCTTCAGGCCGGGGCTTGCTTCGTGGTTCACGAATTCGACGTGGATGAACAGGTTGATCCGCGATTCATCGTGGATCCGCATGAAATCCACATGCGTCGGAAGATCCTTCACCACGTCGCGCTGCACGCCGCGGCAGATCACATGCACTTCCTCGCCGCCTTCGACCTTCAGGTTGAACAGCGTCTGGAGGAAGCGGCCCTGACGCAGGCGCTTCAGCAGGTAGTTGTAGTTCAGGTTGATCGGCGTCGGCTCCTTGCCGTCGCCATAGACGATGCCGGGTACGTTGCCCTCACGACGAGCTTGACGAGCGGCCCCCTTGCCTGTCCCCGTCCGTACCGCGGCCAGAAGATCAGGGATCTCACGAGCCATTGGTTCTCTCCATAGATGAATCCGCCGCCCTCCAAGGGTGTGCGGCGCGACCGGGGGGCTATAGCCGCGATTCGCCCCAAAGGAAAGCGGAAATGCCGTCGCCCAAGGCCAAACCCTTGTCGCCCCGAGGCTTGCCGCAACAGTCGCCCCAAGCTACCTGCAGGACCACAGGAGAGCCAGATGCCCATGTCCACCACCCTAGCCGCGGCGCGCGCGCCCCTCGCCGCCTTTGCCGCCATGGGCGTGCTCTGGGGCACCTTCGCCGCCGTCCTGCCCGACCTGAAGGCGCAGCTTGCGGTGACGGAATCCGAACTCGGCCTGATCATCCTGCCCACCCCCATCGCCGCCGTCATCGCGATGCTGCTTGCCCCGCTCATCGGGGCGGCGCTCGGGCGGGTCGCGCTGCCCATCGCCACGCTTCTCATGGCCGCAGCCTTCGCCCTGCCCGGTCAGGCGGCGCAGGTCTGGATCTTCCCCCTTACCATGATGGCCTGCGGCGGGGCCACGGGCCTGACCGACGTGCTGATGAACGCCCGCGTCGCGGCGCTGGAGAATGAGCGCAACCTGCATCTGATGAACCTCTGCCACGCCGCCTACAGTTTCGGCTATGCGGGGGGCGCGCTGGCGACCGGGGCCATGCGCGGCGCGGGCTGGTCGCCGGATTGGGTCATGGGCACGATGGCGGTGGCGGCGGGCATCCTCGCGCTGATCACGCTGGAACGCGACGGCACGATCCACGGGCTGCGCAAACCCAAGGACGGCACGGCGGGGCATCTGGGCCTGATCCCCATCATCGGCGGCGGCATCGTCCTGATCGCCTTCCTCACGGAAAACGCAGCCGAGAACTGGTCCGCCCTGCATATCGAAAAAACCCTCGGCGGCAGCCCCGAGGAAGGCGCGATGGGCCCCGCCGCACTGGCCCTGACCATGGGCTTCGCCCGCCTCGCCGGGCAGGGCATCGTCACCCGCGTCAACCCCTTCCGCCTGCTCATGGGCGGCGCGCTGCTTTCGGCCTGCGGGGCGCTGGGCGCGGCGATGGCCACCTCGCCCATGATGGCCTATGCGGGCTTCATCGTGATGGGGATCGGCTCCTCGGTCATCGCGCCCACCGCTTTCTCGCTGGTGGGCCGCCTCGCCGACCCACAGGCCCGCGCCCGCGCCGTGGCCCGCGCTACGCTTCTGGGCTATTTCGGCTATTTCTTCGGCCCGCCCAGCCTTGGCTTCATCGCAGGGGCCTTCGGGCTGCGCTTCGCCTTCGTCTTCGCCGCGGTGATGCTGCTGATGGTGCTGATCCTTGCGCCCCTGATGGCGCGGCAGCGGCAAGCCCTGCCCGCCTGAACCGCGACCTGCCCTTCATCCGTTCTCAAATATCCTCGGGAGGGTCCGGGAGGGCGAAGCGCCTCCCGGGGGGGCGGTCCGGGCGATACGCCGGTCCTTCAAGAACCGGGGGGGTCCGGGGGGGAGCGATGCCCCCCGGCGGCCAGCCACAAGCGAATAGATCAGAGATAGTCGCCTTCGAAATCCTTCGGGATCATCAGGTTGTGGCGGCCAAGGTTCTGCACCGATTTCTCGCCGCACAGCGCCATGGTGATGTCCAGCTCCTTGCGGATCACCTCCAGCGCCTTCGACACCCCTTCTTCGCCCATCGCGCCCAGCCCGTGGATATAGGCCCGCCCGATCATCGTCCCCTTCGCGCCCAGCGCCAGCGCCTTCAGCACGTCCTGACCGGACCGGATACCGCTGTCGAGGAAGACCTCGGTCTTGTCGCCCACCGCGCGCACGATGCGCGGCAGCATCCGGATCGAGGACAGCGCCCCGTCCAACTGCCGCCCGCCATGGTTCGACACGATGATCGCATCCGCCCCGAAATCGGCGGCACGCTTCGCATCCTCTTCGTCCAGTATCCCCTTCAGGATCAGCTTCCCGCCCCACTGGTCGCGGATGCGCGCGATCTTCGTCCAGTCGAGCTGCGGGTCGAACTGTTCATTCGTCCAGCTCATCAGGCTGGACAGATCCCCCACGCCCTTGGCATGGCCCACGATGTTGCGGAAGGTCCGCCGCTTCGTCGCCAGCATCTCCAGCGACCATCGCGGCCGGATCATCATGTCGAGGATGTTCGGCAGCGTCAGCCGGGGCGGCGCCGAAAGGCCGTTCTTCAGGTCCTTGTGCCGCTGCCCGAGGATCTGCAGATCCAGCGTCAGAACCAGCGCCGAACAGCCCGCCTTGCGCGCCCGCTCGATGGCGCTGTCGACGAAACCCTCGTCCTTCATCACGTAAAGCTGGAACCAGAAGGGCCGCGACGTATGTTCCGCGATGTCCTCGATCGAACAGATCGACATGGTCGACAGCGTGAAGGGCAGCCCCGCCTTTTCCGCCGCCCGCGCGGCCTTGATCTCGCCATCCGCGCGCTGCATGCCCGTCATCCCGACCGGGGCCAGCGCCACCGGCATCGACACCGCCTCGCCGACCATCGTGCTGTCGGTCCGCCGCCCCAGCATGTCCACCGCCACCTTCTGGCGCAGGCGCAGCTTCTGGAAATCGGTCGTGTTCTCGCGGAAGGTCTGCTCGGTATAGCTGCCGCTTTCGCAGTAATCGAAGAACATCTTCGGCGTGCGCCGCTTGTGCAGACGCTTCAGGTCATCGATGCAGGTGATCACGGGCATGGGGGCAACTCCGCAGATTGGTTATCTTTGCTTACCAATTTGACCCGATGCGAGCAAGCCTCATGGAACCGATGCAAGGTCGCACCATCCGGTGCAAGGCGGCACGGGACTTGCACATCCCCGGCGAAAGACCCCGAAAGGCCCCAGCATGACGACGCCCCTGCCCCCCAACGCCCTCCCCCCGGTGCTTTCGCTCTTTGCCGCCGTCTCTGCCGCGCATCATGCGGCGCAACGGCTGGTGGAGGCGCGGCTGCCCAAGGGCCTGACCGCACCGCAATTCGCCGTCCTCGAACGGATGATCCGGCTGGGCGAGGGGCAGACCCCCATCTCCATCGCCAACGCCTTCGGCTGGCCCAAGACCAGCATGTCCCACACCCTTGCCGTGATGGAGGCGCGTGGCCTCGTCCGGCTGGAACCCAATCCGCGCGACGGCCGCTCCAAATGCCTGTGGTTCACGCCCAAGGGGCGCACGCTTGCCATGCTGGGGGTCACATCGGTGGAGGAAGACCTGTCGCGCATCGCCTCCCTCGCCCCGATAGAGGCGGTGACGAACCTTGCCGAGGATCTGACATCGCTCGCCGCCCGTCTGGATGACCAGCGCCGCTTCCCCGACGTCGCCTGACGGCCCGCGCCGGACGGAGGCTCAGGCGGAATGCGCCCCCGCCGCCAGCGCGGCGACATTGGCCAGAACCTCTGCCACAGGCTTGCCCGCGCCGATGTCCTTGACGATGGCGGAACCCACCACGCAGCCATCCGCGACGGAGGCGATGGCCCGCGCGCTGTCGGGTGTGCTGATGCCGAAACCCACGATGATCGGTAGGTCGGTGGAGGCCTTGATGCGGGCCACTTCGGGGGCCACATCGGCGGCCTCTGCCGCCGCAGCCCCGGTGATCCCGGTGATGGAGACGTAATAGACGAAGCCCGAGGTGTTCTGCAGCACCTTGGGCAGGCGCTTCGCATCGGTCGTGGGCGTCGCAAGCCGGATGAAGTTGATCCCCGCCTTCTGCGCCGGGATGCAGAGTTCGTCATCCTCTTCCGGCGGCAGGTCCACCACGATCAGCCCGTCGATGCCCGCAGCCTTTGCCTCGGTCAGGAACCGCTCCACACCGCGCGAATAGATCGGGTTGTAATAGCCCATCAGGACGATGGGCGTCGTCGCATCCCCGGCCCGGAAGGCGCGGACCATGTCCAGCACGGCATCCATCGTCATGCCCTTGTCCAGTGCCCGCTGCCCGGCAAGCTGGATCGTCGGGCCGTCGGCCATGGGGTCGGTGAAGGGCATGCCCAGTTCGATGATGTCCACCCCGGCGGCGGGCAGCCCCTTCATCACGGCAAGCGAGGTTTCGGCATCCGGGTCGCCGCCCATGATATAGCTGACGAAGGCCTTCTTCCCCTCCCGCTTCAGCCGCGCGAAGGTATCGTCGATTCTGGTCATGGCCTGCCCCGTCCCCGAAATGCTCCGCCGCGGGTTTTGCAGGAGGGTGGCGCAAAGATCAATGGCCCGCCCGCGCCTCCCACGCCCGCCCAAGGGGCAAATTCGCCACCGGCCATGGCCATCGCTTGCGAAAGCTGGCCCTGCGCCCTAGAAGCCCGGCAGAGACAGAGCGAGAGGGTTGCGGAAATGGGCTTCAAGATGGGGATCGTGGGTCTGCCCAATGTCGGCAAATCGACCCTCTTCAACGCGCTCACCCGGACGGCGGCGGCGCAGGCGGCCAACTTCCCCTTCTGCACCATCGAACCCAATGTGGGCGAGGTGGCCGTGCCCGACGCGCGGCTGGACAAGCTGGCCGCCATCGCCGGATCGAAGCAGATCATCCCCACCCGCATGACCTTTGTCGATATCGCGGGCCTCGTGCGCGGCGCGTCCAAGGGCGAAGGCCTTGGCAACCAGTTCCTTGCCAATATCCGCGAATGCGACGCCATCGCCCATGTCCTGCGCTGCTTTGAAGACGGGGACATCACCCATGTCGAAGGCCGCATAGACCCCGTCGCCGATGCCGAGACGATCGAGACCGAACTCATGCTCGCCGACCTGGAATCGATCGAACGCCGCCGCGCCAACCTTGCCCGCAAGCTGAAGGGCGGCGACAAGGACTCCCTTGATCAGGACCGCCTTCTCGCCCTTGCGCAGACCGCGCTGGAGGCGGGCAAACCGGCGCGCACGGTCAAGGTCTCGGATGATGATCAGCGCGCGTGGCGCCTCTTGCAACTGCTGACCTCGAAACCCGTCCTTTATGTCTGCAACGTGGAGGAGGCCTCTGCCGCCGATGGCAACGGCCAATCCGCCCGCGTGGCCGAGATGGCACGGGCGCAGGGTGCCGCGACCGTGGTGATCTCTGCCCGCATCGAGGAGGAGATCAGCCAACTCCCCGAGGACGAGGCCGCGATGTTCCTTGAGGAGATGGGGCTGCACGAGGCGGGCCTCGACCGCCTGATCCGCGCGGGCTACGAACTTCTTGGCCTGCAGACCTATTTCACCGTCGGCCCTAAGGAGGCCCGCGCCTGGACGATCACCAAGGGCACGCTGGCCCCGCAGGCGGCAGGCGTGATCCATGGCGATTTCGAGAAGGGCTTCATCCGCGCCGAAACCATCGCCTATGACGACTATATCGCGGGCAATGGCGAGGCGGGCGCGAAAGAGGCCGGCAAGTTCCGCGTCGAGGGCAAGGGCTATGAGGTGAAGGACGGGGACGTCCTGCATTTCCTGTTCAACGGCTGATCCCGTACCCGGCGCCGCTTTCCACTTGCCCCTCCCTGCGGCCATCGCTAAACGGGTCGGCGGAGTGGTGGCCGAGTGGTCGAAGGCACACCCCTGCTAAGGGTGCAGGCGGGAAACCGTCTCGAGGGTTCGAATCCCTTCCACTCCGCCATCAACCCCTTGAAATCCTTTCTCTTTCCGTTCCAACAGGGAATTCGCCCCTGTTTCCGCACCTTAGGTCGGTTTCCTTTGCGCGGAGACGCAACCAGCCTCCGCTGATCCCCTCATTTGCCCCTTCCGTCTCCGCGCGCCAAGCGCCCCGGTCGGTTTGCCCGCGCGCCAAGTACAGGGAATTAACAGGGAATATCCGTTCCTGGGGGTTCTTTCAGAGGTTTTCCACCCTGAATCATCGCGCGTTTTCCGTGGGTTACGGCCAAATTCCCTGCTCGTCAGGAACAGGGAACTTAAATCGGCAAATCAGGGAACAAAATCCGCCGGAACAGGGAAGCCGTCGGGAAGAACAGGGAAGGCCTGAGTCCTGGATCAGGCGATGCCGAAGAGCCGGGCCTGCTCGCTCCAATCCATCGGGATACCGTCGCGGATGAGCTGCGCGACGGAGAGGTCCGGGGGGTGCCGCCCGTCGAGGATGGCGGCCTGAACCTTCGGTGCGAGGAAGGCCAGCGGAATGCGGGTACGGATGTAGGGCTCGGAATGCCCAGTCTCGCGCGCGATCTCGGTGAGGGACATGCCGGAACGGAGCGCCCGCGCCCAGAGATGTGCCTCAGCCAGAGTGCGCTGCAGAACCTCGTCCGGTGCAGGGATAAACTCGCCTGCGATGATCCGGGTCTCAACGCCCCGGCGCCTCAGGGCGAAGGGGCAGTCGAACTGGAGGAACGCTTGAGAGAGCGCCGTGACTGGCACCGTAAGCGCTGCGGCGATCACATCAGGATTGAGGACAAGCCGCAGCCTTCCCGGTGCCAGTGTTCCTGAGCCAAGGATGTCACTCAGGAAAGCCGGATTGCTTTCCACACGATCCGCCAGCGTAATCGCGCGGCGGACGAGGTCTGCCGCCCCGCTGGCCTCGGGTCGGGTCAGAAGCGCATGGGTCGCACTGGCCTTGCGCAAATGCCCGGTAATGATCTGGCGGATGCAGGCTTCCAGCGCCTCCGCAGGCAAACGCCACCCCGTGGGATCGGTGCCGCCTGTGATCAGGCGGTTGGAGACATAATAGGCGAACCGCCGACCGCGCCGCCTGGTATGTGTCGGCGTCAGATGATCGCCGGTCTCGTCGCGCAGCTTGCCGATGAGGACTCTGGGTTCTATCGCCAAGGCACTCCGACCGCGCGGCCGCGCCCCAGCATCGATCAGCTTTGCCTGCACGCGATCCCAGAGATCCTCACCGATGATCGCCGGATGCTGGCCGGGATGGGTCTGATCCTTGTGCCGGATGCGACCGATGTAGACAGGGTTGGTCAGCAGGTAGTGTAACTGGCCACGGGTGAAGGGGAACCCTCCAGTGCGGCGACCCGATGGAGACACAAGTGACTTCGACCGCAGACCGAGGCGGGTGGCCTCAAGTTCGACCAGCCGCAGATTGCCGAGGCTGTCGTAGAGGGTGAACAACTGGACGACATCTTCGGATTCGACCGGGTTGAGCACGAGTTCGCGGCGCTGCGGATCCGGATGGCGGTCATAGCCCAAGGGCAAGGTACCCCCCATCCAGAGGCCCTTCTTCTTGGAGGCCGCGATCTTGTCGCGGATGCGCTCTGCCGTGACCTCGCGTTCGAACTGGGCAAAGGACAAGAGCACGTTCAGGGTCAGACGACCCATCGAGGTGGCGGTGTTGAAGGCTTGGGTCACTGACACAAAGGAACAGCCCTTGGCGTCCAGCCGCTCGACCAGCCGCCCGAAGTCGGCAAGCGACCGCGTCAGGCGGTCGATCTTGTAAACGACGACCATACCGATGCGACCGGCATCGATCTCGGCGAGCAGGCGCTGCAAGGCGGGGCGATCCAGCGTGCCCCCGGACAGACCACCATCGTCAAAGCGATCGGGGACGAGCTTCCAGCCTTCATGGCGTTGGCTGGCGATGTACGCAGCACAGGCCTCGTGCTGGGCATCGAGGGAATTGAAGGATTGATCCAGACCCTCGTCGCTGGATTTGCGGGTATAGATCGCGCAGCGGATGACGGGCTTCTGGGTCATGCCGCATGGCCTCGACGCGAGCCGTCAGCGGGTCGGCCGCCTACCTTCTGTTCTTTTGGCACCTTCTTCGCCCTTGACTTGCCCTTCGCTGGCGTGCGGCCACCCGCTTCGACCCCACCCACGAGCCCGAAGAACCTCGGCCCCGACCAACGCGCGCCGGTGATGGCGCGGGCAATGGCGGAGAGCGAACGATGCGGGCTGCCGTTCCAGAGGAACCCCTCGGGCAGGACATCGACGACATGGGTGATGCCGTTCCATTCGCGCAGCAGCCGGGCGCCCGGTTGCAATATGGGCGAGGCTTTGCGTTCCTCACCCGTGGCGATGCGGTCCAGCCGGGAGCAGAGGGTGGCGGGCAAGCCACCCTCGATGCGTGCCTGCAGCTCGAAGGCCAGGAAGCGGCGCTGCATGGGCTGGCTCATACTGGCCGGGACACCGCCGCCGATCAGGTCCGACCAGAGGTGGGCCAGGGCGGCCCGGTCCATCGCCTCAAGATCGGCAAGCGTGGTCATGCGCGAACCTCGCTTGCCGCAGTGCCCTCGCCTGTCGAGGCGGCGCCGGGATCACCTTCATCGGAGGTCAGGCATGCCGCGTCTGGCTCGCTGCACTCTCCGTCCACTTCATCCGACCCCTCTGGTGCATCGAGCCCGGCCGCGCCGATGGCATAGATCGTGTCGTCGCCCGCGCGGTGCCGCCTGAGTTGCGCCCCGGCCTTGCGCAACCCCGACAGCGCGGCGCGGACCGTGTGGGCCTGCCAGCCGGTCTCCGCCATGATGCGGGCGAGGCTGGCACCGCCGTCTGTCTCCAACATCGTGCGCAACAGCGCGGCCTTGGTCTGGCGCGGAGAAACCGCATTGGTTGATCCGGTTACGCTGTCTTGCTGTGTGGCACCCGGCTTGCTGCCGGTTGCCGGCTTGCGGTTCCGTGACTTCGTCATCGGGGCTCTCCCTTGGCTGTGGGGGCGTCGCGTGATGCGTTCCCCCGTACCCGGCAGAGCCCGGGATCGACCGGGCCTCGATCAGACCAACGCTCGTTCCCGCGCGGAAGTCCAGTCGCCTGTCGCAAGGACGGACTGGAGCATGGTCATTCTTCCTCGTCCTCTGCCTCGGGCAGAGTTGCCCAGAGGAGAGTCAGGCTGTGCCCATCCTTGCCGATGCGCACCTGTTCGAAAAGCTCAGGAAGTTCATGATGCGTCCAGGCCGCCGGGGCCACCTCACTCATCGCAGAGACGCCCACTCGCCCGCTCGCCAGATAACGCGGCGTTCGGCTGAGGTCTGGCAGGCGCTGGCCCTGCTTCCAGGTGATCCACGGGAACCGCGGCCCCCGCACGACGTAGCGGATCAGGCCGTCCCTGGCCCAGACCGCGGCGAGAGGCTCATCGTGCCGTTCGACAAGGCAGCGCGTGGATGCCTCCAAGCTGATGTCCAACTTATCCTTCATCAGGGTGATGGCCTGGATCGCCGGATCGCTGCGGAGGGTCGGGGCCATCGCATAATCCGGAACGAGGAGGCCGATGGCGAACTCGTTGGCCTCAACCTCCTGCTTCCGGTGCCGCTGCATCTGCTGCCGCATCGTCCGGCTTTCCCGCATGTCGTTCTTGGTGCAGACCATTCCGTCCGCAAGGCCCAGCACATGGCGCTCCAGCAGGAAGTGCCCCAACTCATGCGCGATGCTGAACCGTGCGGCCTGCGCCCCCCGCTTGTTGTTGACCAGGATGCTGCCACGACTGCGCTGACGATCGGTGATCAACACCCCCTCGCAGCCATCCAGCGGGCATTCGCGGACTTCGACTATGTCCAGAGCCCGCGCGATCTCCGCGACCGGGATCGGGCCATCGATCTGGCCGATCAACCCGTGCAGCACTCGCGCCAGTGTTGCAGGGGCGTGGATATCCGCAAGATCGACCCGGTCCAGCTTCAGCGCGTCCCCTCCTCCGAGGCTGCGCCACTTTGCCGTCGCAGGGTCTGTACCATGCCCTCGATCAGTTCGAGGTCGCGCTCGCTCAAGGTCTTCAGATCGCGATGGATGCGATTGGCCATCTGCACCTGCGGTGTCGGCACCTCCACCTCACCAATCAGCGCCTCCGGCGTCACCCCGAAATACCTGGCCAGCTTCTGGACCAGTTCAAACGAGGGGTTGGTGGAATGACCCTTCTCCAGCTCCCAGACATGCGCCTTCGAGATGCCGATGGCATCGGCCACGGTCTGCAGCGAGACCTTTGCGTTCTGTCTGAGGTCAAAGAGGCGTTCGCCGAGGCTCATGGTGGGGGGGGGCTCCGTCTGATCTGCCTGACGCGATCATATGGCAGGATTGACCCAAACGCCAGAGTAAGGTATATCTGACGAACCCGGACGCCCCACCAACCCTTGCCCATCCTCCTGCAAAGGACACTGTCATGGCCCAGCTTATCGAACAGATCTCGCCCACGGCGCTGCGGCCCTGGACGCGCAATGCGCGGACGCATTCGAAGAAGCAGCTGCGCCAGATCGCGCAGTCGATCGAAACCTTCGGCTTCACGAATCCCGTCCTGATCGATCAGGCGAACACGATCCTCGCCGGTCATGGCCGGGTGGAGGCGGCGAAGATGCTGGGGATGGCCACGGTGCCCTGCCTCCGGATCGAGCACATGACGCAAGCTGAGAAACGCGCCTATGTGATTGCCGACAACAAGCTGGCGCTGAATGCCGGTTGGGATGACGGCATTCTGGCCGAAGAGCTGAAGGGTCTTCTGGCTACCGAGGATCTGGGCTTTGACATCGGCGTCATCGGCTTTGAGGTGGCGGAGATCGACAGTCTGATCGAGGGAATTGTCCCGGAGGAGGCGGGGGACCCGGAGGATGACGTCGTGCCGGACATCGCGCCGCGTCGGGTGCATCCGGGCGATGTCTGGCAGCTTGGGCCCCACCGGCTTGTCTGTGGCGATGCACTGGACGCGGATGTCCTTGCCCTTCTGATGGAAGGGGACGTCGCGCGGATGGTGTTTTGCGATCCGCCCTACAACGTGAAGATCGACGGTCATGTTGGCGGGTCAGGCCGGACCAAGCACCGTGAGTTCGCCATGGCCTCGGGCGAGATGACGGAGAGCGAGTTCACCACCTTCCTGACGGATGCCTTCCGGAACCTTGCGGATCACAGCATGGACGGCTCGATCCATTACATCTGCATGGACTGGCGCCACATGCGCGAAATGTTGGCAGCCGGTCATGCGGTCTATGATGAGCTGAAGAACCTGATCGTCTGGGCCAAGGACAACGGCGGCATGGGCACCTTCTACCGCTCCCGCCACGAGTTGATCTTCGCCTTCAAGAAGGGCACCGCCCCGCATGTGAACAGCTTTGAGCTGGGCCAGCATGGGCGCTACCGCACCAATGTCTGGAACTACCGCGGTGTGAACACCATGCGGAAGGGACGCATGGAGGAGCTGCAGCTGCATCCCACTGTGAAACCGGTGCAGATGATTGCGGACGCCATCAAGGATGTCTCGGGCCGTGGCGAGATCGTTCTCGACACCTTTGGCGGATCGGGCTCCACGTTGATTGCGGCCGAGAAGACCGGTCGTCGGGCGCGGTTGCTGGAACTGGACCCGATCTACTGTGATCGCATCCTGACCCGTTGGGAGATCACGGCCAAGGATGATGCCGAACAGATGGTCTGCGGCTGGCCGCGGGCTGCAGAACTGCCTGCTGAAGTAATGGCGGCGGCGGAATGACCAAGCGCGGTCCCGGCAAGACCCTTGGCCCCATTGCCGCCCGTCCGGGCTATGAAGTGGGCTATGCCAAGCCCCCTGAGGCCACGCGCTTCCAGAAGGGCAAGTCCGGCAATCCCCGGGGGCGGCCCAAGGGAGCGAAGAACAAGTTGCCTGCCCTGAACGAAGAGCGGATGAAGTCGATCATCCTTGAGGAAGCCTACCGCACGATCACCGTCCGAGACGGCGATCGCAATGTCAGCGTGCCGATCGCGCGGGCGGTCCTGCGTTCCCTCGCGGTCAACGCCGTCAAGGGTCAGCACCGGTCACAGCGTCTCTTCGCAGAACTCCTGTCTTCCGTGGAAACCGCCAATCGCGATCTGAACGATCGCTGGCTGGACGCCGCCATGACCTACAAGATCGAATGGGACCGTGAGTTGGAACGTCGGCGCGTCCTGGGCATCACCCATCTGCCCGACCCTCTCCCCCATCCCGATCACATCCGCATCGACGTGCGTCGCGGAACCGCCCGCGTGGTCGGCCCCTCCACCAAGGAAGAGAAGGCCTTCTGGGACGACTGCCTGGCCCGCAAGGCCGACTTCGAGGGGGAGATCGAGGAACTGCAGGACATGCTGGCAAATGAGACAGACCCGAAGATGCGCAAGATCCTGGAGGCGGATCTGGAGCAGGCGAAGACCATCGTGGGGTTCCTCAGCAGGGCAGAGCGCGGGGAGTTGTGAATGGGGGGCGTGGGGAGGGAAGGGCCGCGACCGACCTCGCTGTTGAAACGTGCGAAGAGCCGCCGTCCAACTGCCCGCCGTGGTCTACTTCACCGCAACCCAAACCGATCAGCAGGTAAAGGCTGTAGCTTAAACTACCCGGAAATCTGTCCAAGGATCGGGGAGTAGCTCAAGGTCGCGACCAGCGTCGTGTTGATTTCCATCCTGAACTGAGCCGGGATTTCCATCGAGAAGTGAGCCACCTCTGAGTACGGAAGAGGGCTCATGCTTGGGTCAAGGCACGGTGTGTCTCCTTTACTGTTTGCGTTGCGGTTGCGGAGCTCATTCCGTTGCCCCCATTGCTCGGCTCCTTGAGCGGAAGTTCACATGGCTCAATTCTCAGTGGAAATTACTTAGCCACACAGCTTAGTTCCTAGCGGAAATCCTATTGCCCTCACCCGGGCGTTCTCCTATGTCATCAATACGTTGCCTCGCGGTTTCTCCGATCAGCTCATCACATCGGTTCGTGCGGCCGTTAAAGGCCGATCGGCACTCCTAGCCAAGACGTCAGCGGAGGGCGCCGATGCGTGAGCCCAGATTGAAGATTGCCATACTCGGATGGGGCTCGCTGCTATGGGACAAGCGACCAGAATTCGATGATCACCATGAAGCTTGGCAATTCGACGGACCTGAACTGCTTCTGGAATTCAGTCGCATTTCTAAATCACGCGAGGGCGCTCTGACCCTGGTCGTAGACCCTTTGAATGGCGCTCCTTGCCGGTCAGCCTACGCATTCAGCACGCGCCATGATCCTGACGATGCCATTGCGGACCTGCGCTGCCGCGAAGGAACCGTTATGCGACACGTCGGCGTCTATTTCAGGGACGGCACACGCCGTGGGCAGCCGCCAACTCCGGACAGCATTCCGCTGTGGGCCGACCAACGCGGCATCGACGTTGTGGTCTGGACCGGGCTCCCCAGTGACTTTAAGGAAAAGGTGAAGCTCCCGTTCTCTATCGAAAATGCCATCGGATATCTGCAGTCGCTACCAGCGGATGTGAAAGATGGCGCCGCGGAATATGTCTGGCGTGCCCCCGATCTCGTCGTCACACCGTTGCGTGACGCGCTGCAATCAGAGCCATGGTTTGCGCCAAGCGCAATGGGAGCAAATCGATGACTTACTGCGCCCGGTACCGGTTCAAGCTCCTTTCTCCGCTGCAGATTGACAAGGGCAGACCGCTTGAGCTGGCTTTTCCGGGCTTTGCGACAGTGACGTTTGAAATGGGGGAGGAGGCCTATCCAGTAGGACACTGGGTCACCGCCAAAATCGACGGCTTCACGACCGAAGACGAAGCCCGCAAGGCTGGCCAACAACTGGGAGACACGCTCTTGGTTGTCGGGGCCGTCACAAAGCTCGGCATCGATATCGGCTTCAGCCGATCAACGCTTCAATTCCACCCCGATATTCACAAGGCCGTCCGCGAAAAGACGGGAAGGGAACTACGCTCAGAAACCCACGGCTTGATGGTTTACGAAAAGGACACGGTGGGGATCATCGGGATGCAAGCGCATGGCAGCGTTTTGATCAGTCCCAATGCGTTTCAAGAACGTTTAAACGACTGGCTCAGACCGTCGCCTCTTACAGAGCGGCAGAGGAACTGCGCCGCGCTTCTCAACGACTCCTTCTTTGTTGCCCAGACGGAAGGGCAATTCATCCTGCGCATCTCAGCGGTTGAAGCCCTGTGCGACCAGGCAGTCCGCCACCCCGACTATCAAGCAGCCATCGAAGGGCTCGAACAACATCTCGCCACGCAGCCGATGGACAGCGAGATACGGGAGACCCTGCAGCGCACTCTCGCCAATGCAAAGCGTCAATCCTTGCGTTCGGCCTATATGACCAAGTTCAGGACGCTACGCTCAGACGCCGACGCGAAGGCCTTCGACGATCTCTACCAAAAACGCAGCAAGCTTGTTCACGACGGGATCGGCCGTGGTGAATTGAGTGACGCCACGAACGCAGCGCTCCATTTGGCTGTAAGCCTTTTAGAAGCCGAGCTAAGCAGCGGTGCATCAGAATGACAGCACCGCAGCGGTTAAAGAGACGGGCATGGACGGGCGCGCTTCTCCGCTCCCTTGGTCACGCGTCATGGGCCGCCGAGCAAACACCATCAGGAATCGACTTCCTGGGTGACCGCCAACAGGCACCCTTCGCCCAATGGGCAGACCCCGCCCACCTGACCAGCACGCTCGGCTTTACGACGATCGCAGTACCTCTTGCCGACGGTCGGATCGGGCTCCACGTTGATTGCAGCCGAGAAGACCGGCCGCCGGGCGCGGTTGCTGGAACTGGATACGATCTACTGTGATCGCATCCTGACCCGTTGGGAGGGTCTCGCCAAGGATGATGCCGAACAGATCGTCTGCGGCTGGCCCAGGGCTGCAGAACGGGCCGCGGCAGCACCAGCGGCGGCGGCGGAATGACCAAGCGCGGACCCGGCAAGAACCTTGGCCCCATTGCCGCCCGGTCGGGCTATGAAATGGGCTATGCCAAGCCCCCGGCAGTCACCCGCTTCCAGAAGGGCAAGTCCGGCAATCCGCGCGGCCGGCCCAAGGGAGCGAAGAACAAGCTGCCCGCCCTGAATGAAGAGCGGATGGAGTCGATCATTCTGGAGGAAGCCTACCGCACGATCACCGTCCGGGACGGTGATCGCAATGTCAGCGTGCCGATCGCGCGGGCGGTCCTGCGCTCCCTCGCGGTCAATGCCGTCAAGGGCCAGCACCGGTCACAGCGTCTCTTCGCGGAACTCCTGTCCGCCGTGGAAACGGCCAATCGCGATCTGAACGATCGCTGGCTGGACGCCGCCATGACCTACAAGATCGAATGGGACCGCGAGTTGGAACGTCGTCGTGTCCTCGGCATCACCCATCTGCCCGACCCGCTGCCCCATCCCGACCATATCCACATCGACGTGCGTCGGGGCACCGCCCGCGTGGTCGGGCCCTCCACCAAGGAAGATAAGGTCTTCTGGGATGAATGCCTGGCCCGCAAGGCAGACTTCGAGGCAGAGATCGAGGAAATGCAGGACATGCTGGCCAATGAGACCGACCCGAAGATGCGCAAGAACCTGGAGGCGGATCTGGAGCAGGCGAAGAAGATTGTTGGGTTCCTCAGTCGGGCGGAGCGGGGGGAATTGCGACAGGAGGGCGTGGGGTGGGAAGGGCGGCGAGCGGTCGTTCGCGGCGCGTTGCGTGAATGACTGGAATGGGGTCGCAAGCGGAATGGTTGCTTTCGAGGCGCCGCAAGAAAAGGTGCAAGGGGCGCTTTTTGAGCTCACTGACAGACAAGGCATCCCTACTAAGCTTTTCAGTGCATTATGATCAGGCTAGACAGGCATGGGCCGAAGGATAGAGCGGCGGCTAGAACCGACCTGCGGTCGGTTTGTTCACGCAGCCGGTGCCGTCTACCTGCTTCGGATGAAGGGGACAGTGAATGCACATCGAACGCATCCAGATCGAGGAAGGATTTCTCAACGGCTTCGATGTGTCGCCTCGGGTCGGGCTCAACGTCATCATCGGCGCGCGCGGCACGGGCAAGACCTCGCTGATCGAGCTCATACGCTTTTGCCTCAATGTTGATGGCTATACGCCGGAGACGAGCCGCCGCAGCCGTGAACATGCGCTGTCCGTGCTGGGCTCGGGGCAGATCACGCTGACTCTGGTCGATGGCGATCGCCGCATCGTGGTGTCGCGATCGGCGAACGAAGCGACTCCCCGGATGTCGGGACCGTTCCTGCCGCCGATTATCCTGTCGCAGACCGAGATAGAGACAGTGGGGCTTCAGCCCGGCGGCCGCCTGCGGTTGTTGGACGGGTTTCTCGGCGATCAGCGCGCGATCGCTGCAGAAGAAGCGCATGCGATCGCCACGGTTCGCTCAACGACCGCGGAAGCGGATGCGATCCGCAGGGATATCGAACTGCTCAACGCCCAGCTTGCCGAGCTGCCCAGCATAGAGGAGCAGTTGGCGCAACTCGCACCGCATGAGCAGCAACTCGCGGCCTTGTCTGCAGACGCCCAGACCAAGACCGGGCAGCTCAACGTTCTTTCCAGCACGATTTCGGTGAAGGGTGTTGCCTCGGCGGCGGTGCAGAGGTTCCAAGCAGCGGTGGCGAATTGGCAGGCTGCACTCGCGCGTGCACAAGCTATGTCCGGAGCCGAGGGGTGGCCGGCGAATGCCGGAACTGACCCATTGGGCGACGCACGGACCCGTGTCGCAAAGGCCCATCAGTTTATCTCAGCCGCCCTGCAGGAGCTTGCCGCCGTTGAGGCCACCACGTGTCAAATCGCCTCAAGGTTCGAGTCCGAAAAGATCGTCTATGAGGATCAGGCACGTGCGCTGCGGCGCGACATAGAAGGCCTCCAGACCGGCGCGGGCGACATCGCGCGGCGCGGCCAGGCGCTTCGCGAGCGAAAGGAGCAACTGGAATCGCTTCGCGGCGTCCTCGCAACCCGGGTCATGGCGATGCAATTCGCGGTGATGCGGCGCTCGGCGGCGCTAGACGCTTTGGAAGCTACCCGGACGCAGCGCTACGACGAGCGCGCGCAGGCTGCGAACCGGCTAAACCAGGTGCTGGGTCCGCGCATCCGCATTGCCGTAATACGCGGAGGTCAGACCGACGCCTTCGCTACGGCGCTGACCGAGGCGCTGCGCGGCAGCGGCCTGCGTTACAATGACATTGTTGGCACCTTAGCGCAGCGCATCAGCCCCCGAGAGCTACTCGAGGCGGTCGAGAATGACGATTACGAACTCGTCGCCACGCGCGGATCGCTGTCGCTGGATCGCGCCGCCAAAGCAGTGCTGGCGCTCAAGGAAGCCGATCTCGGTTCGATCGCGACGGTGCCCGTGGAAGACTATGTCACTTTCTCGCTGATGGATGGCGCGGACCACAAGGACATCGCCGATCTCTCGACAGGGCAACGCTGCACGGTGATCCTGCCGCTGGTCCTGCGCCACGTCGACCGACTGCTGATCGTCGATCAACCTGAAGACCATATCGACAATGCGTTCATAGCCGAAACCCTAATCAAGGCCATCCTCGCGCGCCCAGCCAACAGCCAGCTCATCTTCTCAACCCACAACGCCAACATCCCCGTGCTCGGGAACGCGGACTTCGTCCTGCAGCTAGGGTCCGATGGACGCCGCGGTTTCCCGCTTGTCGCCGCGCCGCTGGCGTCTGCAAAGGTGGTTCAGGCGATCAGCTCAGTCATGGAGGGCGGCGCAGAGGCCTTCCGGCGGCGCGCTGCCTTTTATGCGCAGCCACGCCTATGACACGCGAGGAGGCTCTGGCCCAACTCAGCGCTTCTTCGGCGCATTCGCGCGGCCAAGCCGCCCGCGCGCTCGGAACGCTTGGGCGAGTCGGCGATCTGACCCGGTTACGCCAAGCGCTGAAAGCTGAGACTGTCTCGCACGTGAATTACGCCCTGCAAGACACGATCCGGCAGCTGGCGCAGCACCAACGGCCGGTTGTGCTTGCCGCTGACGATGCCGATGTGATCCCCGAGGAGGTCCGTCAGCAGATCTATGGCCAAGCGGTCGAGTGGATTACGGGCTTCCTCCTGCATGAGATCGCCTCGCCGATCGGACTGGTGCGACTTGCAGCGAAGCGCGAGTTAGGTGAGCGCTGGGAAGGCTCCGAGACTAAGCGCCACCTCGAGTCGGTCAACCGCGTGTTCGAGGCGATCGAGACGCTGAAGAACGCGGCAGCAGTGCCGAGGCCGCAGGAATTCGACCTCGCAGCGCTGATCGACGAGCTGATCAGCGCCTATCCCCCTGAGACCATTGAGTGGGTTTCGACGATCGGCGCACGGCCATGCTTGATTAAGGGCGACCCGTCGCTGATCAGGATGGTGGTGGTGAACGGCCTGCGCAACGCCGTCGAGGCCCAAGAGACGGCTGGCCGTGCGCCGCAGGCGCACGATGTCACGGTAAACTGGGGCGAGACCGACGTCGATTATTGGGTCTCCGTACTCGACCATGGTATGGGGATCAACGGCCCCATCGAGACGGCGTTCGAGATCGGCAACTCGACCAAGAAAAACCATACCGGCTTTGGGCTCGCGATCGCACGTCAGGCGGTCGAGACCATGGTCGGTTCCATTGTGCTTGAGCCGGCAAAGGACGGCGGGGCGCTCTATACCGCACGGTGGCGTAAATGACTGCCTTTGTTTTGATCGTCGAGGATGACGACGACTATGCCACCGAGATCCTCAACATTCTCGAGGGGGTTGGCGCGCCGTATAGGGCGATTGTCGCCAAGAACCGCAATGAGGCAAGCGCTCGGCTCGATAGCGAGTTTTTCGACTTCGCCATACTCGACCTGAAGATTCCGACAGGCGACAAAACGCTTGATCTCGATCCGGAGCATGGGAAGGCGATCTTCCACCACGCGCGTCGGGTGACGCCAGGCACAAAGCTTCTGGTGCTGACCTCGTCGCCATCGGACGATTTCATTGCCGACCTGCTGACGCAGAAGCATGATGCCGACATCTGGAGCGAAGGCTCCGAGGTGGACACCGTAGAGTTTCTCCGAAAAATCGACATCGACCGTGCACCCGACAGCATCGGTAAGGTGCTCCACGCCATCCGTGCGCTGGACGGGGTGGAGCTCGACCTTCGCGCGGTGAACCTCGACACCGGCGAGGATCGGCTGGTCCGCATCTTCGCCAAGCGCTTTGGCGCGATGCGCTGCGTTGTGTCGAAAATAGGCGGCGGGCGCTCGGGCGCGAAGACCTTTAGGTTGCAACTCTTCGATGGCGTCGGCGCACCGTTACGCGAGGTGGTCGCGAAGCTCGCTACGCTCGACCGCGTAAAAGATGAATACAGGCGTCACGAGGCGCATATTATGCTGCTCGACGGTGCGGTCACGCCGCGCAAGATGGCGATACTGGAGTTCGGCGCCGGACCGATCGCCGGCCTATTCTATCAGCTCGCGCAGGGTCACGACGATTCGCTATTCACCACAATGGCGAAGGAGGACGCACGCGCGGCGGTCGCCGTCGCGGCGACCGCCGCCGCGCTGAACTACTGGTCCGCAGGCAAACCGGAGAGCCGCCGCTCAGTGAAAGAGGTGCGCCAGTGCTGGGTGGACGACGACACGGCAGCCGAGCTGCAGAAGACCTATGGGCTGGATTGGGCGGCGGATTTCGAGGCACGCGAGTTGCAGACGCGCTGGTGCTGCGTTCATGGTGACCTGCACGGCGAGAACATCTTGGTCGATGCCGGTAGCAATATCATGATCATCGACTATGGCGACGTCGGTCACAGCGCAGCGAGCTATGACGCGATCAGCTTGGAGCTTAGCGCAGTGCTCCAGCAGAACGAGACGATCAGCGCGGCTTGGCCGACCGAGGAGCAGTGCCGGCAGTGGCACGACCTTGATGCCTATCTGGCCGGCTGTCCGATGCCGGAATTCGTGCGGGCCTGTCGTGATTGGGCCTTGCAGGTCGCTGCGGGGCGACGGGAGGTCGCGGCCTGCTCCTACACCTATCTCCTGCGGCAACTCAAATATCCAGATACGGACAAGAGCCGCATCCTGGCGCTGCTCGAAGGCGTGCGCGCCTTCATGAAAGCGACGTAAACGAACGGCGACTTTCTAGAGCGGCGCGGTGCCGGGTGAATGACCATTATGCGGCGCGTTGCGGACGCTGAATTGGAAGCGCTCGACCGGCGGCTATGGGCCGTTCACGCCCCCGCCCTGGTGGGCACGGCCCTCATGTAGCGCCCCGGAGGCTCGCCTGTGTGGCGCCTGAATGCAGTGCTGAAGGTGCTGGCAGAGCTGTAGCCAACCCGTTCTGCAACCTCGTCCAGAGCGAGGCTGCCCCGGCGCAACAGGTCACGGGCTACGGACATCCGCCAGATGGTCAGATACTCCATCGGCCGACTTCCGACCATTCGTGAGAACCGCTCGAAGAAGGCCGAGCGCGACATGCCTGCCGCCTCTGCCAGGTCCGGAACGGTCCAGGCACGGGTGATGTCACAATGCAGGCTGCGCAAGGCGGCAGAGATGCGTTGATCGGCGAGGCCTCGCATCAATCCTGGCGCAGCCGTTTCGGTTGGTGCGGCCCGCAAGGCCTCGATCAGTAGGATTTCAACCAGCCGCACAAGAATGAGGTCGTGGCCTGCTTCGTCTCGCGCAGCCTCCTCGCCCAGCATCTGCACAAGTTGCGCCAGCCGCGGCATGCCTCTCAAATGGATCATCTGGGGTAGCAAGGCCACCAGAAGGTCTGCGTCCGGCGCCGCAAAGTCGAACCAGCCACCGAACTGCCGCATATCGGGTGGGCCCTCTTGTCGACCGTGGCGCACTTCGTGCTTCGGTGGGACGGTTCGAGCGTCTATCCGTCGCAATGGTCCGGGGTCTAGGCTCGACATTGTGAACCTTGGCGTGGTCGGCATCAGGACGAAATCGCCGGCCTTGATCGTGACCGGATCCTGACCCGCTACGGTCAGTCGGCAGATCCCCATCGTCATTGCCGCAAAGGCCGGGCGGCCGAAGTCGGAGTACTCCACCGCCCATTCTCCAGCGGCGCTGATCCCTTTGGAAAAGACGGCCTGCGGACGCAGTGACCTGCCACTGGTCTTTCATCCAGCCGCGACCGGAGCCGGTAGCTGATTTACGCCTTTCGGCGTGGGTTGAGCAATCGCCCGGCGCGCGGAACTTTCATTGCGTGCAGCGGGACGGGCGATTGCGGTGGTCAGGTTCAGTGCGAAGCCTGCGGGGGTTTGGTATCCGAGGGCTGAATGGGGCCTTTCGGTGTTGTGGTCGTTGACCCAAGCCGCGATCAGATCGCGGGCATGGGCAAGGTTGCGGAACAGCGTCTCGTTCAGGAACTCGTCCCGCATCCTGCCGTTGAAGCTTTCCACGAAACCGTTCTGCATCGGCTTTCCGGGCGCGATGTAGTGCCATTCGACCTTGTGCTCGGCGCACCACTTCAGGATCGCGTTCGAGGTCAGTTCGGTGCCATTGTCAGAGACAATCATCCCAGGCCTGCCGCGGCGGTCGATCAGCTCAGTCAGTTCCCGCGCCACGCGGCGGCCAGAGATTGATGTGTCGGGGATCGCAGCCAGACACTCGCGCGTGACGTCATCGACCACGTTCAGCACCCGGAAGCGCCGCCCGCAGGCGAACTGGTCATGCACGAAATCAAGCGACCAACGGGCATTGGCCCGTGCCTCGATCAGGATCGGGGCCCTTGTGCCGATGGCCTTGCGGCGTGCTTTGCGTTTACGCACCGTTAACCCTTCTTCGCGGTAAAGCCGGTAGATGCGGTTGATCCCCGATGCCTCGCCTTCCCGCCTGAGCAGGACGAAGAGACGCCGGTAGCCGAACCTGCGCCTCTCATTGGCCAGATCCCGCAGCCGCCCGCGCAGGGCCGTGTCGGGCGCGCGCTGCGACTGGTAGCGCACCATCTTGCGATCCGCCCCTGCTATCTGGCACGCCCGCCGTTCCGATAGCCCGAGATGGGCCTTCAGATGCGCGACAGCCTCGCGCTTCACGGCGGGCGTCACCATTTTTTTGACAGAAGTTCCTTCATCGCCGCCATGTCGAGCATCTGCTCGGCCAGCAGCTTCTTCAGCTTCGCGTTCTCGTCCTCGAGCGCCTTCAGCCGCTTGGCCTCGGACACCGTCATCCCGGAATACTTCGCCTTCCAGGCATAGAACGTGCCCTCCGACATCCCGTGCTTGCGGCAGAGATCGGCACACTTCGCGCCAGCCTCATGCTCCTGCAGGATGCCAATGATCTGCTCTTCCGTCAGTCGTGCCTTCTTCATCGTCCGTCCTCTCAATGGGCCGGACTCTAATCGCAGATGGAGGAAAAATCCCGTGGCAGGTCAAAATGGCCGAAGGAACGAACGGGTTTGCATTCGTCCAAATTCTCCGCTGCCTGCCTCTCGGATTCCCTTCCCCTTCCGCTCCAGCAGCGAAGACGTGAATTCCGGCGCAGGCGAGGCCGAGGAGACGCGCCTGCACGGATAAGTCTATCGGAATGCCGTCGCGGGTGAGCCGTAGTGGAAAGGTCCGGGAGTGTCGTACATCGAAGATGACGGCGCGACACTTCGGCCCGAAAAAGGCGAGGCGGTCCCTCTCTTGCAATGGCAGCGCGACCTTGAGTCCGGTGACCGGCAATCAGACAGATGAATTTCTGACGCTCCAGATAGAGACTCCTCTTCATTTTTGACGTGTCACTATTCTCTGTGGATGGCGCGTTCACGAATCATTTCGGCCGGAACTCGACTTAGAACCGGGGAAAAGGCTCTCTTCTCTGGGCCGAAACGCCTCTTTTCCTCTTAGAAAACAAGCCCCTCCACCAACAACGCGGCCTGAACGGAGCGGGATTGACATGCCAAGGCCTTCTCTGTCATTAATCTGCCATTGCAGAAATAATCCTGCCAACTGAGCCCGGGCCAAGCCGGGCCGCCGAACCGACAGAGAGACCGCAAGGGGCACAAGCGCCCCAAGCCTATGCCAGAGACGGTGTGCTCCCCGCCCCCATGGGACGGGCAGGGAGAGGTCACGCCGCAAGCGAGGACGACATGACCGATTACATCATCGTGGGAGGCGGCTCAGCGGGCTGCGTGCTGGCCAATCGGCTTTCGGCCGATCCCGCCATAAAGGTGACGCTGATCGAGGCGGGCGGATGGGACACTAGCCCCTTTATCCGCATGCCGGCGGGCCATTTCCAGCTGATGAAAACCGGAAAAATCGACTGGGGCTATCACACAGAGCCGCAGAAACACCTCAACAACCGCCGCCTCTTCTGGCCGCGCGCCAAGGTCCTGGGCGGCTGCAGCTGCATCAACGGGATGGTCTATATCAGGGGCGCGGCAAGCGATTACGACGGCTGGCAGCAGATGGGCAACCGGGGCTGGTCCTTTGAGGACTGCCTGCCCTATTTCAAGAAGGCCGAGAACTGGTCCGGCCCCGATGACCCTGACCATGGCAAGGGTGGCTTCTTGCACACCAGCCGCTACGGCGTGCGCCATGAGCTTTCCAAGGCCTTCATCGAGGCCGGCAAGCAGATGGGCTACCGCGAGACCGACGATTTCAACCGGGGCGACAACGAGGGCTTCGGCCCCTGCGACAGCACGATCCACCAGATAGGCGAGGTCCGGCGCCGGGCGAGCACGGCCTATTCCTACCTTCACCCCGTCAAGGACCGCCCGAACCTGACCATCATCACAAGGGCGCTGGCCACCCGCGTGATCATCGAGCGGGGCCGTGCAGTGGGCATCGAATACCTGCAGGGCGGCCGCAAGAAGGAACTGCGCTGCGACCGCGAAGTGCTGCTGTCGGGCGGATCGATCAACTCGCCGCAGCTGTTGCAGCTGTCAGGGGTGGGCGAGGCGCAGCACCTTTCCAATCTGGGAATACGTGTCCACGCCGATCTGCCGGGCGTCGGCCAGAACCTGCACGATCACCTGGCGGTGGGCGTCCAGAACCGCTCGACCAAGGCGAACTCGCTTCTGACCTATGTCCGGCTGCACCGGGCGGCGATTGCCCTGGCGCAGTATCTGGCGACCGAAAAGGGCGATGGTGCCTATCACGGGGTCGAGGCCCTGGCCTTTGTCAAGGCCCGCCCCGAAGCCATCGCGCCGGACATCCAGTATCACTTCGAGATGATCATGTACCGCGACCACAGCCGCTACATCATCCCGGAACACGGCTATGTGCCCTATTTCAACATCGCGCGGCCGAAAAGCCGGGGCTGGCTGAAGATCCAGTCCACCGATCCAACCAAGCATCCGATCATCCAGCCGAACTATTTCTCGGACCCCGACGACATCGCGCTCTATCGCGAGGGCATCCGGATCGGCCGTGAGATTATTGCGCAGAAGGCCTTTGACCCCTTCCGAGGAACGGAATTCGCCCCGGGCGCAGAGGCGCGGACCGATGCCCAGCTGGACGAATACCTGCGGAACGCCGTCGAGACGGTCTATCACCCGGTTGGCACCTGCAAGATGGGCCAGGACAACATGGCGGTGGTCGACGACCGGCTGCGGGTGCGCGGGGTTGCGGGGTTGCGGGTGGTCGACGCCTCGATCATGCCGGCAATCGTCTCGGGCAACACGAACGCGCCCACCATCATGATCGCCGAGCGCGCTGCCGATTTCATCCTGCATCCCGCCCGATTCGAGGCTCAAGGGGTGGCAGCATGACCCCGCACCCGCAGGGCCTTTCCGTTCGCGGTCTCTCGCGCAGCTTCGGCGGGGTCCATGCGGTGCGGGACGTCAACCTCGACTGCGCCGTGGGCGAGATCGTCGGGCTGATCGGCCCGAACGGGGCCGGCAAATCGACGCTGATGAACCTGATTTCCGGCACAATCACCCCCTCCGGGGGCCAAGTCTGGCTTGAGGGGCGAAGCTTCGAGGTTGTCTCGGCCAATCTGTGTGCAGAGCGCGGGATCGGGCGGACTTTCCAGAACATCCGTCTCTTCAAACGGCTGAGTGTGCGGCAGAACATCCGTGTGGCAGCGATCACCCTCGAGCGGGTGACGGGCAAGTCGCTGGACATTGACCGCATCCTCTCTTTCGCGGGGCTGGAGGCCTTCGCCGACC
Source organism: Tabrizicola sp. M-4 (assembly GCF_051132405.1). Classification (GTDB taxonomy): domain Bacteria; phylum Pseudomonadota; class Alphaproteobacteria; order Rhodobacterales; family Rhodobacteraceae; genus Paragemmobacter. Next base: position 738,089 of record NZ_CP128606.1, on the reverse strand, counting down.
GCCCAGCGGGGACGCTGTCCTATGGCCACCAACGCCGGGTGGAAATCGCCCGCGCCTTGGCGCTGGGGCCTCGCATCCTGCTTTTGGATGAGCCCGCCGCAGGGATGAACGAGCAAGAGACGCGGGCCCTCGTCGGCACGGTTCAGGGCCTGCGCGACCATTTCGGATGCGGCGTGGTGGTGATCGACCACGACCTCGGCTTCATCATGCAGGTATCACAGCGCCTTTACGTCATGCATCTCGGCCAAATCCTGGTGCAGGGCGATCCAGAAACCGTGCGGCACGACCCGCGCGTCGCCGAGGTCTACCTCGGTCGCAAGAAGTGAACCCAACAGAAAGGTAACCCCATGCTTCACGCGCTTTCTCGCCGTTCTGCCCTCTTGGCCGCACTGATGTCCGGCACCGTCCCTGCCTTGGCCCAGGACGCCCAACCCATCCTGATCGGCTATGACGCCGCCATGACGGGCCCTCTCGCCACCTATGACAGCGTCGATGGTGCCCGCTGCATGGTGGACCGCATCAACGAGAAGGGCGGCGTCATCGGGCGTCCGCTGCAACTAGAAGCCCGTGACATGAAAAGCGACGGCGTGCTCTCGGCGGTCGTAGGGCAAGAGCTGATCGACCTCGGTGTCAGCGCCATCATCGCGCCGCCCAGCGACGACACTGCGATCCCGGTCGCGGCCCTGGCGCTGCCGTTGAATATGGCGGTGATGACGGTGGGCTCCACGCAGGTGCAGTTTCCGATGGCCTCGCCGACGAATTCCTACCTGACGGCGTTCGGTGACAACCTTTCAGCGGCGGCTTCGGCGCAATATGCGGCGGAGCAGGGTCACAAGACGGTGGCCCTGATGATCAGCCGCGATTTCGGCTCTTACGGCATCGCGCTGCCGGAATATTGGGCCAAGGCCTTCGAGCATCACGGCGGCACGGTCGTTGGCCGGGTGAACTACAATATCGGCCTGTCGGACTACTCGGCCCAGGTGGCCGAGGTCGCCGCCATGGAGCCCAAGCCCGAGCTGATCGTGGGTGGCTTCATCTCGCCCGAGGCTGGCGTCATGCCGCGCCAGTTCCAGCAGGCCGGGTTGGACGTGAAGTTCTTCGGCACTGACGGCTTCGACGACCCAAACCTTCTGCCCATCGCGGGGGATGCCGCCAACACGATCACCTTCGCGACCCATGGCTTCCCCTCGGAAGGGTCCGACCTGAAGGCCTTCTACGACGATTGCACGGCGCGCGGCTACACGGTGCAGAACGTCTTCTTCGGACTGGCGGGCGAAACCATCATGCTGCTGGCCGATGCGATCACCCGGGCAGGCTCCTCCGATCCGGCCGCCATCAACGCCGCCCTGGCCGAAACCGAGAACTTCCGCGGCCTGACTTCGAAGACCATCACTTACAAGGGTCAGAACGGCGTTCCCGCTAAGGAACTGACCATCGTCCAGATCAAGGACGGTGCCTTCACCCCCGTCGCGCAGTTCGTGCCCGACTACGTTCCCGAACCGTGATGCTGGAACTGTCCGACATCTGCGTCCGCTATGGCGCGATCCAAGCCGTGCAGGGGGTTTCCCTGCACGTCGCCAAGGGAGAGATCGTCTCGCTTCTGGGGGCGAACGGGGCGGGCAAGACCTCGCTCGTCTCGGCGGTGGCCGGGATCGTGGCCCTGGCAGGCGGCAGCGTCCGCTTCGACGGCTGTGACCTCAGCCGCCGGCCTGCCGAGACGGTGGTGACAAGCGGTCTGACCCTTTGCCCCGAGGGGCGGCGGGTCTTCGCCGAACTCACGGTGCGCGAAAACCTGGTGCTGGGCGCGGCCACCCGCCGCGACCGGGCGGGGGTTGAGTCCGATATCGAGCGTTTCTTCACAATGTTCCCGATCCTGCGGGAACGGGCCTCGACCGAGGCCAAGACGCTTTCGGGCGGGGAACAGCAGATGTTGGCCATCGCCCGGGCCCTGATGTGCAAGCCCCGCCTCTTGATGCTGGACGAACCCTCGCTGGGTCTGGCGCCGAAGATCGTCGAGCGGATCTTCGAGCTTCTGGTGGGGCTCAAGGCACAGGGCATGACGATCCTGCTAGTTGAACAGAATGCCAGCGATGCGCTGGCGATCTCGGACCGAGCCTATGTGATGGCCAACGGGCGCGTGGTGCACGAGGGCGCGGCCTCCGGGATGATCGGGGCGCAGGACCTGGCCGATGCCTATCTCGGCGGACATTGAGGGGGCCATGAGATGACCGAATACATCCTGCAACAGATAGTCAATGCCCTGGCGGTGGGCAGCGAATATGCGCTTCTCGCCTTGGGCCTCGCCATTGTCTATTCCATTGTCAACCTGGTGAACTTCGCCCATGGCGAGCTAATCACCATATCCGGCTTTGCCATGTATTTCGCGGCGGCGGCCTTCGTGCCCAATCCTTGGGTACTGGTGATCCTCGCCGTGGTGGCCGCGACTGTCGCGGCGGCAGTCTTTGAACGCGTGGCCTTCCGGTCGATCCGCAACGCCTCGCTGAACACGGGCATGCTCACGGCCTTCGGCGTCTCGATCATCGTGCAGAACGTCTTCGTGATCTTCGTGGCGACCCGCCCGCGGGCCGTGCCGACCCCCGGCTTCCTGGGCGAGATCGTCACCATTGGCGGCCTGCGTCTGCCCGTCCTGCAGCTGGTCGAAACGGCGACGACCGCCGCCGCCATCCTGGCGCTGGTGGCGCTGTTGAGGGCAACGAAGATCGGGCTTGCGATGCGGGCGGCGGCACGGGACTTCACGACCGTGCGCCTCATGGGCATCCGCGCCAATCGGGTGATCCGCATGGCCTTCCTGATCTCGGGCCTGCTCGCCGGGATCGCGGCGGTCTTCATCTTCAGCCGTCGGGGCGCCGTCGATCCCTTCATGGGCTTCGTGCCGGTTCTGAAAGCTTTCGTCGCTTGCGTCATCGGAGGTCTGGGCTCCCTTCCCGGTGCCGTCCTGGGCGGGATGCTTCTGGGGATGTTCGAGGTCTTCCTGCAGGTCGTCCTCCCCCCTGACGCCGCCGCCTACCGTGACGCCATCGCCTTCTCTGCCGTGGGCCTTGTGCTGGTGCTCTATCCGCAAGGTTTGCTCGGCAAGCGCGTCGAGCTTGGAGACAAGGAAACATGACCCGTCATTTCCTGCGCACCCTGGCCGTCACGGCCCCGCCAATTCTGGCGCTTATCCTTCTGGCCTTCCTGATCGACGCCTTCGCGGCACCCTTTCAGGTGAGGCTCGCCTATGCCTTCTTCATGAATCTGGTGCTGGCCATCGGCCTCCAGATCTTCATGGGCAATTCCGGCGTCGTCAGCTTCGGGCACCTCGGCTTCATGGGGGTCGCCAGCTACACCACCGCCATCCTGACGATCCCGGTCGCGATGAAGGCGACGATGATCCCCTTCGCCCCCTTCGGGCTGGCCGAGATCGTGACCGCGCCGCTTATCGCCGCCGCCGTTGCGCTGCTCGTGGTGCTGGTGCTGGCCTTCCTGACCGGCTTTCTGGTCTCGCGCCTTGCAGGCGCAGCGGCCGAGATCTTTACCCTCGCCCTCCTGGTTATCGCCTATGTCGTCTTTACAGCGTGGATCGACATGACCCGGGGCCAGCGGTCGCTTTACGGAATCCCGGTCAGCTCCAACCTCGGTTGGGCGGTGGCTGTGGCTTGCGTGGCGATCTTCATCGCCCGACTCTTCCGCGACAGCGACCTCGGCCTGCAACTGCGCGCCTCGTCCGAGGATCGGCTGGCCGCCCTTTCGATGGGCGTCAAGATCGGGCGGCTGAGGCAACTCGCCTGGGTGATCTCGGCGCTGGTGACTGGGGCAGCGGGGGTGCTACATGCGACCTATCTCGGCGCCATCGGACCGAATAGCTTCTACTTCAGCCAGACCTTTCTTGTCATGGCGATGGTGATCCTCGGCGGCATGCGCTCGGTCTCGGGGACGATTCTGGGGGTGCTGGCGATCTCGGTCGGCAATGAGGCGGCAAGGACGCTGGAGAGCGGTCCGGTGGTCCTCGGCCTCGACCTGCCCGAGATGTTCGGCCTGACCGGGTTCTTCCTCGGCGCGGTGATCGTGGCGACCATGATTTGGCGGCGAGACGGGCTGATGGGCGACGCCGAATTTGAAACGCTGTGGCGCAAGACGACTTCCCAAGGAGACAAGTGATGACGACGAAACCCAAGGTCGCGCTGATCGGCGCGGGCCAGATCGGCCGCAGCTGGGCGCTGCTTTTCGCCCGCGCGGGGCATCCCGTGGCGCTGCAGGACCTCGACCCCGCGCAGTTGGACCGCGCCGGGGACTGGCTGAAGGAAAAGGGGGTCAGCGTGACCCTGACGACCGACCTCGGCTTGGCGCTGGCTGGTGCCGCTTACGTCCAGGAAAACACACCCGAGCGGCTGGAGATCAAGCAGGCGACCTTTGCTGCCCTTGCGCCCCATCTGGCCGTCGACGCGATCCTCGGCAGTTCGACCTCGGCGCTTGAGCCAGATGTCCTTTTCGCCGATGCCCCCTTCCGCGAACGGGCGCTGGTGGTCCATCCGACCAACCCGCCCCATGTGCTGCCTGCGGTGGAACTCGCTCGCTCGCAATGGACAACGGCTGAGACGCTGGCCGAGACGCGCCGTCTGATGCAGTCCATCGGGCAGGATCCCCTTGTGCTGAAGCGGGTCCTGCCGGGCTTTGTCGTCAACCGCCTGCAAGCCGCGCTGGTGAACGAGGCCATGGCGCTGGTCGCCCAAGGCGTTGCCGACCCTGATGAGATCGACATTGCCGTCCGGTCGGCCCTCGGCCTCCGCTGGGCCTTCATCGGCCCCTTCGAGACGATGGATCTGAACTCTGCCGGCGGCTTCGAGCTTTACGCCCAGACCTTCGGCGCCATGTTCGACAACCTGCGCCATGACCTTCAGGCCCGCGACCCCGGTGCCTGGTCCACCGACACTCCCGCCCGGATCGGCGCAGCCCGGCGCGCGGTTCTTCCATTGGACAGCCTTCCCGCCCGCCAGGCCTGGCGAGACGCCCAAGTCCTGCGCCTGCGCGCCCTCAAAGACACCCTGTAAGGAGCCTTCCCATGTCGAAACCGAAAAGCCGCAAGGTCATCATCACCTGCGCCGTGACCGGCTCGATCCACACGCCCACCATGTCGCCCCACCTGCCGATCACGCCTGCCGAGATCGCCACCAGCGCCATCGCAGCCGCCGAGGCCGGGGCCTCGATCCTGCACCTTCACGCCCGCGATCCGAACGACGGCCGCCCGACCCCCGATCCGGAGGTCTTCCGCGCCTTCCTGCCGCAGATCCACGAGGCCACCGACGCCGTCATCAACATCACCACCGGTGGCGGCCACAACATGACCGTGCAGGATCGTCTGGCCGCCCCCCTCGCCTTCAAGCCCGAGATGTGCTCGCTGAACATGGGCTCCATGAACTTCGGCCTCTTTCCTCTGAAGGACCGCTACCCGTCCTGGAAACACGCATGGGAGCCCGCCTATCTGGAAAACTCCCGCGATTTCATCTTCCGCAACACCTTCAAGGACATCGAATACATCCTGAAGCATCTGGGCGAGGACTGCGGCACACGTTTCGAGTTCGAGTGCTATGATGTCGGCCACCTCTACACGCTCGCGCATTTCCTTGATCGCGGCTTGGTGAAAGCGCCGCTTTTCATCCAGACCATCTTCGGCATTCTGGGCGGCATCGGTGCCGATCCGCGCCACCTGATCCACATGCGCGAGACCGCCGACCGCCTGTTTGGCGATGCCTACGAATGGTCGATCCTGGCCGCAGGGCGCCACCAGATGGGGCTTGCGACCATGGGTGCCGTCATGGGCGGGAATGTGCGTGTGGGGTTGGAGGACAGCCTCTACCTCGGCAAAGGGACGCTGGCGGAAAGCAACGCGGCTCAAGTCAGCCGCATCCGCACCATCCTGACCGAATTGTCGCTTGACGTCGCAACCCCATCCGAGGCGCGGGCGATGCTGGACCTCAAGGGCGCGGCGGCGACCGCGCTGTAAGGGAATGGCGATGTTCATGCTGCAAGACGTCAAGAGCACCGGCCCGATCTGGACCCCAGATCCAGACCGCCAGGCGGCAGCGGCCTGGACACGCTTTGCCGCCCAAGCCTCGCGGGGCGCGGGGAAAAATCTCTCTCGCCCCGCCGACCTGCATCGCTGGTCTGTGACCGACCCCGATGCCTTCTGGAGCCTGGTTTGGGATTTCTGCGCGGTCCCCGGGCAGAAGGGGGCGGTGGCCTTCCAGCCCGGCACCCATATGACCGAGGCGCGCTTCTTCCCCGAGGCGCGTCTGAATCTGGCAGAGGCCTGCCTGGCGGGCGATGGCGCCGACGAGGTTATCGTCTGGCGCTCCGAGGGTGGTGAGGAACGCCGCCTGACCCGCGCCGCGCTGAGGGAAATTGTTGGCCGGATGCAGGCCTTGCTGATCGCCCGGGGCGTCGAAACGGGTGACCGTGTTGCCGCCCTCATCCCGAACATTCCCGAAGCCGTGGCGCTGATGCTGGCGACGGCAGGGTTGGGTGCTGTCTGGGTCGCTTGCGCGCCCGAGTTCGGCGTGCCCGCCGTACTGGACCGCCTGACTCAGGCGGCCCCCAAGGTGCTGTTTGCGGTCGGCAGCTATGCCCATGGCGGCAAGACCTTCTTTCTGGCGGAGAAGGTTGCGGCCATCGTCGATGGCCTGCCGGACCTTGCGGCGCTGGTGCAGGTGGATCAGGGCGCGGCCCTTCCCGGCGCTCTGCCCTTGGTCGACGCACTGGCACAAGCGGCCACACCCCTCTTTGCGCGACTGCCCTTCGATCATCCGCTTTGCCTTGTCTTCTCCTCCGGGACGACAGGCAAACCCAAGGCGATCCTCCATCGTGCCGGGGGAGTCTTGCTGCAGCACCTGAAGGAACATCAGTTGCATTGCGACATCCGGCCGGGTGACCGGGTGTTCCAGTATTCCACAACAAGCTGGATGATGTGGAACTGGCACGTTTCGACACTGGCGAGCGGGGCTTGCCTGCTGCTGTGGGACGGGGCGGCGATGTATCCGACGCCCACCGCGCTTCTGGACTATGCAGCAGAGGAGCGCGCCACACATTTCGGCACCTCCGCCGGTTGGATCGACGCTCTGCGCAAGGCGGGTGCCCACCCGACCGCGACCCATGACCTGGCCGCGCTGCGTTGCCTGACCTCCACGGGCTCACCGCTGACGGTGCAGAACTTCCACTATGTCCATGCGGCGGTGAAGCGCGATCTGCACCTCGCATCCATCTCGGGCGGGACCGATATTCTTTCCTGCTTCGTACTTGGCCTGCCAACCGAGCCTGTCCATGCCGGAGAGATCCAGTCCCCCGGCCTTGGCCTTGCCGTGGACGTGGTGGACGCTTCCGGTGCCCCAGCGCGGCGCGGCGATCTTGTCTGCCGGGCACCTTTCCCCGCCATGCCGCTGGGCTTCTTGAGCGACCCCGACGGGAGGCGCTATCGCGCGAGCTATTTCGACCGTTTCCCGGGCCTTTGGCACCATGGAGACGACGCGGAATGGACGGCAAACGGGGGCATGGTGATCCACGGCCGCTCGGACACCGTCCTGAACCCGGGCGGCGTGCGGATCGGCACAGCCGAGATCTACGGCCCTCTTGCCCACTTTCCCGAGATCGCCGAAGCCGCCTGCATCGGCCAAGACCATGAGAGCGACTGCCGGGTGATCCTCTTCCTGCGTCTTTCGCCGGGGGCCGAACTGACCGGCGCGCTGCAGGAACGCATCCGCCAGACGCTCCGCCGCGAGGCGAGCCCGCGCCATGTCCCGGCCCGCATCTTAGCAGTCCCCGACTTGCCCCGCACGCTCTCGGGCAAGATCAGCGAGACCGCCATCGCCGCGCTGATCAATGGCCGCGCGATCGGCAATGCCGATGCCCTCGCCAACCCCCAAAGCCTGACCCACTTCCGCGACCTTCCCCTCTGACAGGAGACCCCAAGTGAACATCCAAACCCCCTGGTCCGACCGCGCCAAGGTCCTTTCCCTGAACTCCCACGCCTTCATCGACGGGCGCTTTGTCGAGGCCGCCTCGGGCAAGACCTTCGACACGATCAACCCGGCGACGAACGCGCGCCTCGCATCAGTTGCGGAGTGCGACAAGGCCGATGTCGACCTTGCCGTCGCCGCCGCCCGCCGTGCCTTCGAGGCGGGAACCTGGTCGCGCCGTGCGCCTTCGGAACGCAAGGCGGTGCTTTTGCGCCTCGCCGACCTCATCCGCGCCAATCTGGACGACCTCGCGCTGATGGAATCGCTCGACACGGGCAAGCCGATCTCGAACGCGCTTTCGGCCGATGTTCCCCTGTCCGCCAATACCTTCCAGTGGTACGCCGAGGCCATCGACAAGGTCTATGACGAGATCGCCCCCGCCGACCCTGGCAATCTCGCGTTGATACGTCGTGATGCCATGGGAGTGGTCGCCTGCGTCGTGCCGTGGAATTACCCGCTGCTGATGGCCTCCTGGAAGATCGCCCCCGCATTGGCCGCCGGCAATTCCGTCATCCTGAAGCCAGCCGAACAATCGCCGTTGACCGCGCTGCGCCTTGCCGAACTCGCCGCGGAAGTTGGTCTGCCAGAAGGTGTGCTGAACGTCCTGCCGGGCTATGGCGAGACTGTGGGCCAGGCGCTTGGCCGCCACATGGACGTCGATTGCCTGGCCTTCACAGGCTCGACCGAAGTGGGCAAGTACTTCCTGAAATACTCCGCCGAGAGCAACATGAAGCCTGCCTGGCTGGAATGCGGCGGCAAGAGTCCGAATTTGGTCTTCGCCGACTGCGACGATCTGGAGGCCGCCGCCGAAGCCGCCGCCTTTGGCATCTGGTATGATCAAGGCGAGGTCTGTACCGCCAATTCGCGCCTTCTGGTTGAAGAGAGCATCAAGGACCGCTTCCTCGACCTGCTGAAGGCCAAGGCCCGAGACTGGCAGCCGGGCGATCCCCTGAACCCCTCCACCACGATGGGCGCCATCGTCGAGGCCCGCCAGACCGAGCGCATCCTGTCCTACATCGAAAAAGGCAAGCAGTCCGCCCGCCTGATCGAGGGCGGCCAGCAGAAAACGCTCGGCGGCTCGTCCAACTTCATCACGCCGACGATCTTCGATGCCGTCACCAACGACATGACCATCGCGCAGGAGGAAATCTTCGGCCCTGTCCTTTCGGTCATCTCGTTCAAGACCGAGGAAGAGGCGGTCAAGATCGCCAATGGCTCGATCTATGGACTGGCGGCCTCGGTCTGGTCGAACAACCTGAAACGGGTGATGCGCTTGTCGGACAGCATTCGCACCGGCACCTTGTCGGTCAACTGCATGGATGCCAACGCCAATACCGTTCCCTTCGGGGGAGTACGGCAATCAGGGATCGGGCGCGACCAATCCCTTCACGCCTTCGACAAATACACCAACCTCAAGACCGTCTGGATCAAGTTCTAGGCAGTGGCATGGCGGACGGGCGTCCTTGCTTGCGCCCGTCCGCGACTTGGCCGAGATTGCAGGTGGGGCAATTCCTGCCCTTCCCGGCCCAGCTCGCGGTGATGACATGAACCATTCTCCTCCGCCCGACTCCGCGCCGCGCTCCACCCAAGGCCGCCGTCCGACCGCCGCGCCCGACCTGCAATTGCCCGAGGGCGACGCCCCGATCGAGCGCAAGGTGTACGACGCCCTGCGCTACGCGCTGATGTCGGGGCGGATGATGCCGGGGCAGATGCTGACGTCGCGCTCGCTGTCGGACATGCTGGGGGTAAGCCACACACCGATCATGGCCGCGCTGAAGCGGCTGGAGGCCGACAAGGTGCTTGAGGGCCGCAACCGCAGCGCCTTTTATGTCAGCGAGCCCGACCGCGACGAGTTCCGCGAGATCCTCGACATCCGCCTGGTGCTGGAGGTCATGGCGCTGCGCCGCGCCGTGCGGAACATTACCCCCGAGACCCTCGCCCGGCTGCGCGTCATCAACCAGTCATGGCTGCCCGTCGGCACGATTGCCGAGGGCCCGGCCACCCTGCCCGCCGAGATGCTGGTCGAGCGCAAGCGTGCCGCCCTCGCTGCCAACTTCCGCTTCCATTTCGAGATCTACCGCCACTGCGGCTCGGCCACGCTGGTCGATCTGATCGAGCGCTTCTGGCTCCGGATCGGGCCTATGCTGCATCGCTATTTCGCCTCCGACAACGTCGCCTCGATGACCGATGCCCACGAAGAGATCTTGCGGGCGTTGGAGAACAGCGATGCGGAAGGGGCCGAACTGGCGCTGCGCTATGACCTGAACACCGCCTTCACGATGATCGTCCCGCAATTGAGCCGAACCGGAGGAGGCTGAACGTGCTGCGAATGCGAAGTCTGCAGAAGTTCGCAACCGTCCGCGCCTCTGTCTGCAACCACTTCAACCATGAGAGAACGCTCACATCACGAGACCAATACAAGGCCAACTGCGCCGCCGCTCTTGCGGAGTGGCGCAGCCTTCTCGTTGCGTGACGTAAACCATGGATAGGGCGAACGGAGACTAGTTCGAAATAGTCTGACAGCACCGCCACCAGTTTCCCAAACAGCCTTGGCGAACCGCCCTCCGTTCCGCTCGCCGCCTGATGCACCAAGGCGGCGGATCAGCGTGTTTCCATTGGTCGCTCGACCAAGGCGCCCCGGCCCGGCGCCCCAAGGCCGTTGATCCGGTCCGCCGGAGTCTTCCGGCGCGCCTCGCCGGTCGTGAAGGTCATCAGAAGCATCACGATGAGCGTCAGACAGAAGACCACATACCAATAGGGATGATGCCAGATCGACAGGATCAGCAGATGCGCGAGGATCGTGCCTACAATGGGAATGTTTCTGGTCATCGGTGCGCTTGCCCGGAATTGCCGCGTCGGAGGATGGGTAACCAAAAACACAGTGGACTGACCAAAGGATGCCTAAGGTCGCGCCGTCGATTCTAGAATGTGGCAAAAGCATGGCAGAACCAAGCCAAAGGTATGGCACACCCATACCTGTGCCCGCCCCCGCGCGCCCGCAATAGCAAGATCCCGGCGAATTCCGGGCCGCTTTGACCTGCGGCCTCAGCCCGACGCCAGCCGCATCTCTGCCCGCTCCAGCAAGGCCGCCAGTTCGGCGCGTTGCACGGGTTTCGACAGCACGTCGGAAAATCCCTGACGCCGATACTCCTCTATCTGATCCGTCATCACATTCGCTGTCGCCGCAACGACATAGGGGATGGCCCGCCCTGTCTCTGCCGCCTCCCGCTGCATGATCCGAAGCGCCTCGACCCCGGTCAGCACCGGCATGGAGATATCAAGCAGGATGATGTCGAACTCCCCCGCACGCCACATCGCGCAGGCCTCGGCGCCGTCGGTCGCAAGCGTCACCTCCGCCCCGGTCTGTTCCAGAAGCAAGGCGATCACCTGACGGTTCGTGGCATTGTCATCCACCACCAGCACGCGCCACGCCTTGCCCGGTTCGGTCGCACCGCCCACCGCGCCGGGAGCAGGCAAGACAGGAACCGGCGCGGGCGCGGCGGCAGGTTCCGCATCGACAGGCACCCGCAGGGTGATCCCGATCCGCGTGCCCTGCCCCGGCGCGCTTTGCACGGTGATCTCCCCCTCCATCAGGTCCACCAGACGCCGCACGATCGTCATGCCCAGCCCGCTGCCGCCAAAGCGCCGCGCCGTGCTGGCATCGGCCTGCTCGAACGTGTCGAAGACGCGCGCAACCTCGGCCTCGCTCATGCCGATGCCGGTGTCGATCACCTCGAAGGACAGGCGATCCGGCTGGTTGGCCTTTACCTTCAGGCGCACCGATCCGCTCTCGGTGAACTTGATGGCATTGCCCACCAGATTGTGCAGCACCTGCACGATCCGCGTCTCGTCGCCCTGCCGCCGATAGATCCCGTTCGACGCATGGAAGATCTCGAAATCGATCCCCTTCGTCTGCGCCGTCGCACCGTGCAGCGCCTCCAGCCGGTCGATAGCCCCCTGCAGATCGAAGCTCCGCTCCTCCAGCACCATCTTTCCCGCCTCGACCCGCGCAAGGTCGAGGATGTCGTTCAACAGCGTCAGCAGGCTCCACCCTGAGGTGCGGATCACCGAAAGCATCGTCTTCTGCTGCTCGTCCAGACGAGTCTCCGCCAGAAGGTCGGCCATGCCCAACACCCCGTTCAGCGGCGTGCGGATCTCGTGGCTCATGTTGGCGAGGAACTCCGACTTGGCCTTGCTTGCGGCCTCCGCCGCCTCGCGTGCCTGCGTGATGCCGGTCACGTCCACGCGCAGCCCCACGCGCCCCCCGTCGGATGTCCGCCGTTCCATCACCTGCAGCACCGTCCCGTCGGGCAGCACATGCCGCACCCCCCCTTCGGAGGTCTGGACGCTCAACTGCTCCTGCAGCCAGGCTTCCTCGCGCCCCACGGCATCCGCGAACTGCCCCCGCGCCAGACCATGCCGCAGGATATCCTCCAGCCGGGCACCCGGCACGATGGCCGCGTCGCTCTGCGCGTAAAGCTCGCGGAACCTGCGGTTCGCGATGACAAGCCGGTCCTCGCAATCGAAATAGACGAAACCGTCGTTCAACCCTTCGACGGCATCCAGAAGCTGCTGCCGCACCACCTCCAGATCGCGCAACCTGTCCTTCGATTCGACCAGCGCCGCCGACAGCGCCAGATCGCTGCGCGCCTGTTTGAACAGGTTTTCCGCGATGTTGTAGATATAGAGGACGAAGGCGATGCCCAGCAGGACAAGCCCATAGGGTCCCGCCGGTTCCACATCATTATGCGCGACCGACCAGATGACGAAGACCGTGGCGATGAGAACGGGCGACGTTAGGTTCACGATGTAGAGCGGCATCCGCCCGAAGGCGTTGGTGATGTGTATGAACACACCGCAATTCCACAACACGCCAAGCGTGACGATGGCAAGATCGGGATTGGTCGACATGACCATGGCCGGGATCATGTAGATCAAGGCGAGAAAGGCGTTCAAACCCCAATGCGCGACGATCAGGCCGACGGGCAGATCCGAGGTTGCCGCCGCCTCCCGGTTGTAGAGCAGCCGTGAGATCGCCTCGAAGATCACGATGGCGAGGAAGCAGACGGTCGCGGCCTCCAGCTCGTCGATGCACAGCATGATGAACAGGAAGAACCCCGCCATCCCAAGCCGTTTCGGCAGATCGCGCATGTCGATCGGCCGCAGGAGCGTCATCTCCTCGCGCAGCCGTGCCGCCAACCGCTTGCCCGTTCCTGCCGTCACGCCCCTGCCAGCCTTGTTTCCATGTGCATCGCAGCGCGAATGCGGGGTCATGGCCATCCGACCGCCGCAATCGCCTACATTTACCATTGATAACGGCCTGCAGCGTCAGATTTTGCGCTCCGGTCACCCGGGGCAGACCGATTGCGCGGAACCATACCTACCTACGCCCGCCAAACCGACGAAAGCGCAGGCGGCCCATCCGCGCAAGGCAGGGATTCCCGACCGGCATGCGGTCGGGACCTTGTCAGCCAGTTAACGAAAAGGCCGGGTTCAGGCCCCCAGACGCTCGCTGATCAGGGTCAGCAGCTTGCGGTGATCGGCATCGAAATTCCGGATGCCTTCCGCAAGTTTCTCGGTCGCCATCGCATCCGCATTCAACTGCCAGCGGAACTCGGCCTCGGTGATCCGGGCGCGCGGGGCGGCGGGGGCGACCTTGGCCGCATCCAGCACCGCAGGCACCGCGCCCTGATCGGCGGCAAGCTCCTCCAGCAAGTTCGGCGCGATGGTCAGCCGGTCGCAACCGGCCAGCGCCTTGATCTGCCCCGTGTTGCGGAAGGACGCGCCCATGACCACGGTCTTGACGCCGCGCGCCTTGTAATCGGCAAAGATCGACCGCACCGACAGGACGCCCGGATCTTCCTCGGCGGTGAAGGTCCGGCCCTGTGCCTTGCCGTACCAGTCGGTGATGCGCCCGACGAAGGGCGAGATCAGATAGACCCCCGCATCCGCGCAGGCCTGCGCCTGCACCTGCGCGAAGAGGAGCGTCAGGTTGCAGTTGATCCCTTCCGCCTCCAGCACCTCGGCGGCGCGGATGCCCTCCCATGTGGAGGCAAGCTTGATCAGGATACGGTCCCGCCCGATGCCACGGGCCTCGTAGACGGCGATCAGCGCGCGGCCCTTGGCAATCGATGCCTGCGTGTCGAAGGACAGGTTCGCATCCACCTCGGTCGACACCCGCCCCGGCACCAGACCCGCCAGCGCCGCGCCGACGCCCACGGTCAGCGCATCGGCGATCTGCAGCGCCGTCTTGCCCGCCGCCTTGCCCTTGCCCACCTCATCCGCGAACATGTCCGCGAAGGCCGGGCTCTGGATGGCCTTCAGGATGATGCTCGGGTTTGTCGTGCAATCCACCGGCCGCAGGGCCTTCACCGCATCCACATCGCCCGTATCGGCCACCACCGTGGTGACGTTGCGCAGTTGTTCAAGTGCAGAGGACATGTTCGCTCCAAGGTCGCGTCGCAAAGAAGATGGCCGGTCAATACATTTGCATCGCTCCGGATGCAAAGGATTCTCGGCCACGGGGTTCGGCCCCCGCTATGCCAGAAAACGCAGGCGAGGGACAGGACCGAAGTCAGACAATCTTCCCCGGGCCAAAGCCGCCGCGCCCTCCCCTCCCCCTTGCACTCGGCCCGCAATCTGACGAAACCCTGGCCACAGGCGCGCGCCGACACTTCCGCCAGCAAGGGGCAGGACCATGACCAAAGACCCGTTCACCCCGCCCCGGCTTCCCGCCACTGCGCGGCCCGAGACGCTTGCCCTCGACGCGGGTCTGCAGATCGACCCTGTAACCCGCGCCATCCAGCCGGGGATTTCCATGTCGGTGAACAACCTCGTCATTCCCGGCGAAGGTGCCTTCTCCGCCGCCGAACTGGGCGACATCGCGCAGGAGCCCTTCACCTATGCGCGCTGGCTGAACCCCACCACCCGCGCGCTGGAAACCCGCCTTGCCGCGCTGGAAGGGGCCGAGGATGCGCTGGCATCCGCCACCGGACTTGCCGCCATCGCGGGCGTGTTCCTGTCGCTGTTGAAACAGGGCGACCACCTGATCATCAGCGATGTCACCTATGCCGGTGCCGCCGAACTTGCCCGCACCGTCCTGCCCGATCTGGGGATCGAGGTCACGCCCGTGAACCTGTCGCGCCCCGGCGCGCTGCAGGCGGCGCTGCGGCCCAACACCCGCCTCGTGCATTGCGAAAGCCCGGCAAACCCCATCCTCCGCCTCACCGATCTGGCCGAGGTGGCGCGCATCGCCCATGCCCATGGCGCGCTCGTCTCGGTCGACAGCACACTTGCGACCCCGGTCGCCACCCGGCCCCTGACGCTGGGGGTCGATCTGGTGATCCATTCACTGACCAAGTTCATCAACGGCCATGGCGATGCGCTTGGCGGCATCGTCGCGGGCCGCCGCGACCTGATCGCCCGCCTGCGCGCCCGGGCCGTCTATCTGGGCGCGGCCATGCCCGCGATGAATGCATGGCTCATCCTGCGCGGGATCGACACGCTGTTTCCCCGCATGCGCCAGATCGCCGAAAGCGCGGCCCGCGTGGCGGCCTTCCTCGAAACCCATCCCAAGGTCATCCGCGCCCTCTATCCCGGCCTGCCCTCGCATCCCCAGCATGATTTGGCCAAGGCGCAGATGGCAATTCCCGGCGGCATGATCTTCTTCCGTACCGCCGATCCGCAGGCCATGGCGCGCAGCCTTGCCGCCCGCCTGCAGATCATCCACAGCGCCTTTTCCCTTGGGCATCAGCGCAGCATCGTCACCCTTCTGGATACGGCCGAGATGATGCGCGGGACCTATGCCCTTACACCCGAGCAAGAGGCCGAATATCGCGCCTATGCGGGGGATGGCGGTTTCCGCCTGTCCATCGGGCTGGAATCGCCCGATGACCTGATCGCCGATCTGGATCAGGCACTGTCGGCCTGATCCCGCAAGGCCAGCGCCCGCGCCCTTTCCCAGATGCGCGCGCCCGTCGCGCCCTGTGCGCCGGCAAGGCGCGACAGATGCACCTGCATCGGCACCACGGGCAACCGATCCTCCAGCGCCACGATCTCGCCCGCCTTGATGCGGGCCTCCACCACCGAAAGCGGGACCCAGGCCACGCCGAACCCGGCCACCGACAATTCCACCTGCGCCAGCGTCAGCGCGCATTCCCCGCAGGCCTCGACCTGCACCCCTGCCATGGCCGGAAAGACATGGCGGGCCATCACCTCGCCCAGAAAAACATCGGCCGGATAGGTGATCACGGGCAGCGCGCCTTCGGCCATCCGCGCGGTGACCCGCGCCAGATCATGGCGTCCCAGCACGGGAACCAGCCTGTCCCGCCCCACCACCAGCGTTTCGATGAAGGCCTCGCGGAACGGCCCCGCCTCCGCCTCCACCTGAAAGGTGATCGCCAAGTCCACCTGCCGCGACACCAGAAGCGTCAGGCATTCATCCAGATTGGCCGAGCTCAGCGTGAAATGCACCTCCGGCCCCGCCTCCAGCACCCGCCGCAGCACCTGCGGCGTGACCGAGGTGGACAGCGCATGCTGGCTTGCCACCGCAAGACGGCTGCCGGCCACACGGTCCCCCCGCCGAAGGTCATCGGCCAACTGGTTCATCGACCCGATCATCCGCGCGATCCGGTCCAGATGCTCCGCCGTCGTGGGGCGCAACTGGATGGGTTTCTTCGTGCGGTCGAAAAGTTCGATCCCCAGATAATCCTCGATCTGCTGGATGCGCCGCGAAAAGGCCGATTGCGTCAGGTTACGCCGTCGCGCGGCCTCGCTGAAAGATCCGGTTTCCGCAATGCAGGCGATGTCTTTCAACCATTCCAGCCGCATCACCGCACCCCATCATGCAATTCCTGCATGATTTCAGGAGAAATCCGAATTTGCAACGACGCCGCGTTCCTGCAACCCTTCCCAAGGATCAAGCCCAAGGAAACCCAATGCACCTCGCCCGCTTTCCCCGCATTTTCCTTGCCCATCTGCCGACGCCGCTCGAACGGCTGGACCGGCTGAGCCGCGAACTCGGCGGGCCGGAAATCTGGATCAAGCGCGACGATTGCACGGGCCTTTCCACCGGCGGCAACAAGACCCGCAAGCTGGAATTCCTGATGGCCGAGGCGCAGGAGATGGGCGCCGACATGGTGATGACGCAAGGCGCGACGCAGTCAAACCATGCCCGCCAGACAGCCGCCTTCGCGGCCAAGCTGGGCATGGCCTGCCACATCCTTCTGGAAGACCGCACCGGATCGAACAACGCCAATTACAACGGCAACGGCAACGTGCTGCTGGACCATCTCCACGGCGCGACCACCGCGAAATATCCCGGCGGCACCGACATGGCGGCCCAGATGGAAACCGATGCCCAGCCCGTCCGCGATGCGGGCCGCAAGGTCTATCTCATCCCCGGCGGCGGATCGAACCCCACCGGCGCCTTGGGTTATGTCAACTGCGCCTTCGAACTGCTGGGGCAGTTGAACGACCGCGGGTTGAAGGTCGACCATATCCTCACTGCGACAGGTTCGGCGGGCACTCAGGCGGGCCTCATCACCGGGCTGATGGCGATGAACGCGGGCATCCCCCTGCTGGGCATCGGCGTGCGCGCCCCGCAGGACCGGCAAGAGGCCAACGTCTTCGCCCTCGCACAGGCCACGGCGGCGAAACTGGGCTGCCCCGATGCCGTCGGGCGCGACGATGTCCGCGCCGATTGCAACTATGTCGGCAAGGGTTACGGCATCCCCGGCCCCGACACGATCGAGGCGATCCGCATGTTCGCCAAACTGGAAGGCATTCTGCTTGACCCGGTCTATTCCGGCAAGGGCGCGGCGGGTATGATCGACCTCATCCGCAAGGGCCGCTTCACCAAGGGGCAGCGCATCGTCTTCCTGCACACGGGCGGCGCGGCCGGGCTCTTCGGCTATGACAACGTGTTTGCAGAGGGGGCGACCGGGGCATGACGCAAGGCGGGGCAAAGGGGCGATGAAACGCCGCGTCGGCATCCTTGGCGGGATGGGTCCGCAGGCGACCGTCCTCTTGATGCAGCGCCTGATCGATGCCACCCCCGCGCAGGACGACGCCGACCACATCCCCCTGATCGTCGACCAGAACCCGCAGGTCCCCTCGCGCATCCGCTTTCTCATCGAAGGCACGGGCGAAGACCCCGCCCCCACCCTCGCCGCCATGGCCCGCCGCCTGCAGATGGCCGGGGCCGAGGCGCTGGCCATGCCCTGCAACACGGCCCATCACTTCGCGGACACCATCCGCGCGGCCACCCCCCTGCCCTTCCTCGACATGGTCGCGGCCTCCGTCACCGCCGCCCGCACCCATGCCGCGGGCGATACGTCCATCGGCATCCTCGGCTCCCCCGCCCTGCGCCGGATCGGCGTCTTCGACCGCGCCTTCGCGGGCAGCGGCCTCTCCCCCCTCTGGCCAGAGGACGAAGCCGCCCTGCTCGCGGCCATCCGCCAGATCAAGGCGGGCCTCCCCCGCGACGAGGCCCGCGCCACCCTGCATCGCGCCTCTGCCGAATTGTTGGGCCGTGGCGCACGGGTCCAACTCATCGCCTGCACGGAATTCTCGCTGATCGCCAACCCGACCGTGACAGGTGCCCTTCCCGTCGATACGCTCGACCTGTTGGTCGGCCTCATCCGGGGTTTCGCCTTGTCCGAGTAAACCACCCTGCCCAATCCAACCAAACCCCCGGCCAACGGGGGCATCGCCAACAGGAGAGAACGATGAAGACGAAAACCGCCCGCATCCTCGTCACCGCCAGCCTCGCCGCCCTCATGGCAGGGGGCGCCATGGCCGAAACCGTGATCATCGGCAATTTCGGCAGCCCCACGCCCATGCAGGTCGCCCGCGCCGAAAAGAAATTCGAGGCCGCGACCGGATGGGAGATCGAATGGCGCACCTTCGGTTCCGGCACCGAAGTCATCGCCGCCATGGCCTCGGGCGATGTGCAGGTGGCCGAACTCGGCTCCTCCCCCCTTGCCATCGCGGCCAGTCAGGGCGTCGAACTTGAACTCTTCATGATCGCGCAGGGCCTCGGCACCGCCGAAAGCCTGATCGCCAAGGCCGACAGCGGCATCGCCAAGCTGGAGGATGTGAAGGGCAAGCGCATCGCCGTCCCCGTCGGCTCCACCGCGCATTACTCGCTGATGGGCGCGCTGGCCCATTCCGGCATCGCCGAAAGCGATGTCACCATCGTCAACCTGCCCGCCGACCAGATCGCCGCCGCATGGGACAGCGGTCAGGTCGATGCCGCCTTCATCTGGCAGCCGGTACAAAGCCAGATCCTGCAGACCGGCACCTTCATCGTCGGGGCAGACCAGACCGCGCAATGGGGCTATCCCACCTTCGATGGCTGGGTGGTGAACAAGGACTTCGCCGAAGCCAATGCCGATGCCATGGTCGCCTTCGCCAAGGTGATGAACGAGGCGAACCAGGCCTATCTCGCCGATCCCGCCGCATGGACGGCTGACAGCGCGCAGGTCAAGACCATCGCCGAGGTGACCGGGGCCGCCGCCGATCAGGTGCCCGAGATCCTGAAGGGCTTCACCTTCATCCCGCTGGCCGATCAGCTTGGCGACACGTGGCTTGGCGGCGCGGCGGCCAACATGAAGGCCACTGCCGATTTCCTCGTGGCGGCGGGCCGGATCGACGCGGCGGTGGACGACTATTCCCCCTTCGTCACCACCGCCATCGCAGACGCGGCCAAGTAACCCCGCATCGCCGGAAGCGGTCCGCCGCTTCCGGCCCTCCGTCACGGCAGAAGGGTCCGGCATGGGGCTGAACATCAGACAGGCATCCGTGGTCTATCCGTCCGTGGACGGACGCCCCCCGGTCGAGGCCCTGCGCCAGATCGATCTCGACATCGAGAACGACGATTTCGTCGTCGCCCTCGGCGCGTCGGGCTGCGGCAAATCCACCCTGCTTTCACTGATCGCAGGCTTCCTGTCGCCCAGTTCCGGCGAGATCCTCCTTGACGGCACCCCGGTGCAGGGGCCCGGCGCCGACCGCGCCGTGGTGTTCCAGAAACACGCCCTGCTTCCCTGGCTGAACGTCATCGACAACGTGGCCTTCGGGTTGAAACTGCAAGGCATCCCCGAGGCCCGCCGCCACGACATCGCACGCGGCTTCCTCAACCTTCTCGGCCTTGGCGAATTCGAAAAGGCCCGTGTCTACAACCTCTCCGGCGGGATGCAGCAGCGCGTGGGCATCGCCCGCGCCCTGACCTGCGACCCGAAGGTCCTTCTGATGGACGAACCCCTTGGCGCGCTGGACGCGCTGACCCGCGAAAAGGCGCAGGAACTGATCCTGAACATCTGGCACAGCACCCACAAATCCGTCTTCTTCATCACCCATTCGGTCGAAGAGGCGCTGTTCATGGGCACCAAGCTGATCGTCATGTCACCCCGTCCGGGCCGCATCGCCCACCGCTTCGACCTGCCCTTCTCGCGCCAGTTCCTTGCAGGAACCCCCGCCCGCACCGTCAAGGCCAGCCGCGAATTCATCGCCCTGCGCGAAGAGGTGCTGGAAATCATCTTCTCCGACGAAGAGGCCGTCGCATGACCGCCGCGCCCGAACCGAAACCCGCGAAATCCGGCGGCTTGCGCAAGGCCCGCGCCACCAAACCCGGCGAGACCTACGGCGTCCCCGGTCAGGGGGATACGCTGCTCCTGTCGCTGGCCTCCATCGCGGGGATCATCTTCATCTGGTGGCTGGCCACCACTCTGGGCTGGGTCAAGCCGCTCTTCCTGCCCGGTCCCGGCGCGGTGCTGCGGAAATTCCTCGACGTCTGGCAGAACGGTTTCACCAACACGCCCTTCCTCGAACATATCGCCGTCTCCGCCGCCCGCGTCTTCGGGGCCTTCCTGCTGGCCTGCCTCATCGGCATCCCGCTTGGCCTTGCCATGGGCATGTCGCCCCTGATCCGCGGCATCTTCGATCCGCCCATCGAGTTCTACCGCCCCATCCCACCGCTGGCCTATCTGCCGCTGATGATCATCTGGTTCGGCATCGGCGAAACCTCCAAGGTCATGCTGATCTTCCTGTCGGTCCTTGCCCCCGTCGCCCTTGGCGCGCGGTCGGGCGTCAAATCCGCCGCCATCGAACAGATCCACGCCGCCTATTCCTTCGGCGCCACCCGCTGGCAGGTCATGCGCCATGTCATCCTGCCCTCGGCCCTGCCCGAAATCCTCACCGCCATGCGCATCGGCATCGGCTTCGGCTGGACCACACTCGTCGCCGCCGAGATGGTCGCCGCGACCGAAGGGCTTGGCTACATGGTCCTGTCCGCCAGCCAGTTCCTGCAGACCTCCACCGTGATCATGGGCATCGTCGTGATCGCGGCCATCGCCTATGCCTTCGATCTCCTCATGCGTTTCATCGAACGAAAAGTCGTCCCCTGGAAGGGCCGGATGTAAGGACGTCCCATGACCATCACCTACCTGAAGCAAGCCACCCGGACGCCCGAGTCCGGGCAGACGGACGTGCGCGCCGGAGTCGAGGCGCTGCTGGCCCGCATCGAACAGGGCGGCGAAGAGGCCGTCCGCGCCCTCGCCCGCGAAATGGATGGCTGGGACGGCCCCATCCGCGTCACCCGCGATGACATCGAGGCCGCCGCCCGGCAGGTTCCCGACACGCTGAAGGACGACATCCGCTTCGCCCATGCCAATATCCAGCGCTTCGCCCGCGCCCAGCGCGCCACCATCGCCGATTGCGAGATCGAGGTGATCCCCGGCCTCATCGCCGGGCAGAAGCAGATCCCCGTCGCCTCCGCCGGCTGCTATGTCCCCGGCGGGCGCTACAGCCACATCGCCAGCGCCATCATGACCGTGACCACCGCGAAAGAGGCCGGCGTCGCGCAGATCACCGCCTGTTCGCCCCCGCGCCCCGATCAGGGCATCCCCCCCGCCATCCTCTTCGCGATGGATCTCTGCGGGGCCGACACCATCCTCAACCTCGGCGGGGTGCAGGGCATCGCCGCCATGGCCAAGGGCCTTTTCGGCGCGGGCAAGGCCGACATCCTCGTCGGCCCCGGCAATCAATACGTGGCCGAGGCCAAGCGCATCCTCTTCGGGGAGATCGGCATCGACATGTTCGCAGGCCCGACCGACAGCATGGTGATCGCCGATGCCGCCGCCGACCCCCTGCTGGTGGCCGCCGACCTTGTGGGACAGGCCGAACATGGCTGGAACTCCCCGGTCTGGATGGTCACCACCGACCGCGCCCTCGCCGATCAGGTCCTCGCCCTCGTCCCCGACCTCATCGCGCGCCTGCCCGACCTCAACGCCACCAATGCCCGCGCCGCATGGGCCGATTTCGCCGAGGTGATCCTCTGCGACACGCGCGAGGAAATGGTGCAGGTCGCCGACCGCTATGCCCCCGAACACCTGCATGTGCAGGCCGCCGATCTGGATTGGTGGCTTGCCACCCTGCGCTGTTATGGCTCGCTCTTCCTTGGCGAAGAGACGACCGTCGCCTTCGGTGACAAGACCTCCGGTCCCAACCATGTCCTGCCCACCTCGGGCGCCGCCCGCTATACGGGCGGCCTCTCCGTCCACAAGTTCATGAAGACCGTCACATGGCAGCGCGCCACCCGCGCCGCCGCCCGCCCCCTTGCCATCGCCACCGCCCGCATCTCGCGCGAAGAGGGGATGGAGGGCCACGCCCGCACCGCCGACCTGCGCCTTGCCAAATATTTCCCCGACGAGGATTTCGACCTAGGCCCCCGCGCCCCGGCCGCGCAGTCCGGGTGACAATCCGCCCCGCTTGCCCTAGCCTTGCGGCGACAGCGACGCACGGGGAAACGGAACCGCATGGCCATCACGCTGAAAGAGGTCGCCGAACGGGCAGGCGTCTCGCGCGCCGCCGTGTCGCGCAGCTTCACCGAAGGGGCCTCCGTCTCGGCCAAGACGCGGGCCAAGGTGATGCAGGCCGCCACCGAACTGGGCTACAGCCCCAACATGCTGGCCCGCAGCCTGACCACGAGGCGCACGCAGCTTGTGGGGCTGGTGTCGAACAACTTCCACAACCCCGTTTTCCTGCAGATCTTCGACCTCTTCACCCGCACCCTGCAGGATCGCGGCCTGCGCCCCCTGCTGGTCAACCTGTCGGATGAAACCGACCCCGACCGGTCCGTCCAACTCTTGCGGCAATATTCGGTGGATGGCGTCATCGTCGCCTCCTCCCACCTGCCCGACAGCTTCGCCCCCGCCTTCCGCGCCGCGGGCATCCCCGTCGTCCATGCCTTCGGCCGCGCCACCGCCACGCCTTCCGTCGATGTGGTCGCCATAGACAACATCGCCGCGGGCCGCATGGCGGCCGAAGCCCTGATCGCGCGCGGTTATCGCAGTCTTGGCTTCCTTGGCGGCCCCGCGCAGGCCTCCACCACCGAAGACCGACTGACCGGCTTCACCGCCGCCGCCACCGCCGCAGGGGCGACGGTCACCCCCCATTTCGCCGGGGCCTACAGCTTTGACGCGGGCCGCGCCGCGATGCAGGCGGTTCTCCACGGCCCGCGCCCCGAGGCATGGTTCTGTGCCGATGACGTCCTCTCCATCGGCGCCATGTCCGCGCTGACGGAGGCGGGCCTGCGCATCCCCGCCGATATCGGCCTGATCGGCCTGAACGACATGGAAATGGCGGCTTGGGCGAATATCGCCCTCACCACCATCCACCAGCCCTTCGCCGATATCGTCACCGCCTCGGTCGACCTGATCGCCGACCGCTTCACCGCGCGGGACCGCGCGCCCGAATTGCGGCTGTTCCCCTGTCACATCGTGGAACGGGGAACCCTCCGCCCGCTGCCCTAGCGGAACAGCGCGGGCCGCGCATCCACCCAAGCGCCTTCCGACTTGGCCGAGGCCACCGCCGCATGGATGGCCGAGATCGACCGCAGCCCGTCCTCCGCCGTGGGAAACAGCGTCACCGCGGGGTCGGGCTTGCGCCCCTCCGCCGCCGCCAGCAGGCTTTCGGCCAGATCGCGGTAGATGTTGCCGAAGGCCAAGGGCATCCCTTCCGCATGGCCCACCGTCACGCGGCTGGCCCGGTCGGCCTCGGGCGACAGGTTCCCCTCGCCCCGCTCGATCACCTGCAACCGCTGGCCCAAGGGCATGTAGTAAAGCTGGTTGGGCTGCTCCTGCGCCCAGCGCAGGCCTCCCGTCTCGCCGAAGACCTGTATCGTCAGCCCGTGCTGCCGCCCGATGGCGACCGAAGACGTCCAAAGCCGCCCCACCGCGCCCCCGTCCATGCGGAAGTTGACCATCGCGTCATCCTCCAGCACACGTGACGGCAGGCAGGATGCGAAGTCCGACGACAGCCGCGCCACCTCCTGCCCCGTCACGAAAGACGCCATGTGCAGCGCATGGATGCCGCAATCGGCGAATTGCGCCGAAACCCCCGCTTGTGCCGGGTCATAGCGCCAGCGCACGCGCGGATTGTCGGCATCCGCGGCATTGGCATGGTGGCCATGGGCGAATTCCGCCACCACCAGCCGCACTTTGCCAATGTCGCCCCGCGCCACCATGGCACGCATGTGCCGCACCAGCGCATATCCCGTATAGCCGTAATTCACCGCGCAGATGCGCCCCGCCTTGCGGGCCGTCAGTACGAGGTCCTCCGCCTCGGCCTCGGTCACCGTCATGGGCTTTTCGCACAGGACGTTGATCCCGGCCTCGAGGAAGGCCTTGGAAATCTCGTAATGCGTGGCATTGGGCGTCGCGACCGTGACAAGGTCGATCTTGTCCGCCCGCCCGCGTTCGCCTTCCAGCATCTCGCGCCAGTCGCCATAGGCCCGATCCGCCGCGACGCCCAGCTCCTGCGCGAAGGCCCGCCCCGCCGCCGCATCGGCATCCAGCGCGCCCGCGACAAAGGCGAAATGCCCGTCCAGCCCCGCCGCGATGCGATGGGCAGGCCCGATCTGGCTCCCTTTGCCGCCGCCGATCATTCCCCAGTTCAACCGCTTCATCCTGCCTGCTCCCTCAAAACCCGATCGACGCCAGATAGTCCCGGTTCGCCCGCGCATCATCCACGGGCGAGGTCGGGCCAGCCGGATCGCAATCCTGCTCCACCGTGCACCACCCTTCGAACCCGGCGTCCAGCAGGATCTGCCGCACCGCCGGAAAATCCACATCGCCCTTGCCAAGGTTGCAGAAGATGCCTTCGGCGCAGGCGTCATAGAACCCTGTCCGCGCCGCCACCGCCCGCGCCTTCACCACCGGATCTATATCCTTGAAATGCATATAGGAAATCCGCCCCACATGGCGCTTCATGAAGGCAACGGGGTCATAGCCCGCATAGGAATGGTGCCCCGTATCGAAGCAGATCTTCAGAAGATCCTCGTCAATCTCGTCAAGCAGCCGCTCCAGTTCCGGCTCGAAATCGATGAACCCCGCCGCATGGGCATGGATGCCCACCGTCAACCCGTGATCCACGCCAAGCTGCGCCACCTTGCGGAATCGGTCCACGAAGCCCGCCCATTCCTCCGCCCCCATCTGCTCGGCCTCTGCCGCCCGGCCCGCCGTGGGGGCCCGCCGCGGCGAGATGGAATCGATCAGCACCAGATGCCGCGCCCCATGCGCCACCAGCGCGCGGCAGGTCCGGACCGAGGCATCCCAGACCTCTTCCCATTTGCCTGCGTCATGGAAGGGCCGGAACACCACCCCCCCGATCAGCGTCAGCCCATGCTCGGCCAGCCCCTCGCCGAGTTCCACCGGGTCCTCCGGCATGAACCCCACGGGGCCAAGCTCGATGCCCCGATAGCCCGCCGCGGCGCAATCCGACAGGACCTTGCGCCACGAAGGGTTGCGCGGGTCATCCGCGAATTCCACACCCCATGAACAGGGCGCATTCCCGATCCGGATCATTCCATTCCCCTCAAAGCTCCACCCAGCGGCCCGATGCCGCCGAATCCCATGCCGCCGCAATCACGCGGTTCACGTCCATCCCGTCGCGGAAGGTGGGCCACACCGCCCGCCCCGTTTCGATCGCCGTCAGGAAATCCCGCGCCTCGATGATGATCTGGTCCTGATAGCCCGTCCCGTGACCCGGCCCCTGACAGAAGGCGCGGTAATCCGGATGCTCCGGCCCCGTCAAAATCTTGCGGAACCCCCGCAGCGCGGGCGGATCGTCGGCCTTGTAGAGCCAGAGCGCATTCTGATCCTCCTGATCGAAGCGGATCGCGCCCTTCGTCCCCACGATCTCATAGGCATAACCCATCTTCCGCCCCTGCGCGACGCGGGAAAAGGAAAGATGCCCCATCGCCCCGTTCGCGAAACGGCACATGAACTGCCCGATATCGTCATTGATCTCGCGCCCATCGGCGCCGGGACGGGCCGGATAGACCGTCCCCACATCCGCCGACAGCCGCGCCATGGGTCCGATCAGGGCAAGTGCCGCGTTTATCATGTGCGGCGCAAGGTCCCCCATCGTCCCGTTCGCCGCCCCGAAATTCCGCCACGTCGCGGGCCGCGCGCCATCGGCGTCGAAATCCTCGGTGTGTTCCCCCCGGAACCACGTCACATCCCCGATCTCGCCCCCTGCCACCAAGGCACGGGCGAATTGCGAGGCGGGCGTGCGGATGTAGTTGAACCCCACCATGTTCGCCACGCCCGCCGCCTCCGCCGCCGCCACCATGGCGCGGCTGTCGGCAAGGTCGGCCCCCAAGGGCTTCTCGCAGAACACGGGCTTGCCCGCCGCGAAGGCGGCCTCGGCAATCGCCCGATGCGTCTCTTGCGGCGAGGCGATCACCACCGCCTCCACCCGGGCATCCGCCACCAGCACCCGCCAATCCGCCGTGGCCCGCGCGAAGCCGAAGGCCGCCCGATACCGCTCGGCCGAGGCCTCGCTGGTCGCGCAGACCATCTCCAGCCTTGGGCGCAGCGCGGTTTCGAAAACCGCGCCCACCGCCGCCATGGCCACCGCATGGGCCTTGCCCATATAGCCGCCGCCGATGATCCCGATGCCGATTTCGCGCATTGCGGCCCCCCTCTCCGGAAAGAATTGCAACCGGTTGCAAAATGCGTATCCTGAACCCCGAACCCGCGTCAATCGCAATCCGCTCCCTGCGGCCCAACCTAACAGAAAGCCCCGCCGATGCACCGCCTCTGGCACCGCATGTCGCTCAACCGCTTCGCCGTCCTCGGCCGCGTCGGCATGGACCTGAACGCAGATCCCCCCGGCACACCGATCGAAGAGGCGCGCGCCTTCACCACCTCCATCGGCGGATCGGCGGGCAACATCGCCGCCGCGCTTGCCCGTCAGGGGGCGGCGACAACCCTCGTCTCCTGCGTCTCCGACGATGCGGTCGGCCGCTTCTGCCGCGCCGAACTCAACCGCTATGGCGTCGACACAACCCATGTCCGCGCCGTGCGGGGCGAGGCGCGCACCTCCCTCGCCCTCACCGAAACGCGGCAGCCCGATTGCCAGACTGTCCTCTACCGCAACGGCGCCGCCGATTTCGCCCTCTCGCCCGACGATATCGCAGGCATCGACTTCGCCCCCTTCGCAGCCCTCGTCATCACCGGCACCGCACTGGCCCGCGACCCGTCGCGCAGCGCCACCTTCGCCGCCCTCTCCCGCGCCCGCGCGGCAGGCGCGCTGACCGTCCTCGACGTCGATTACCGCGCTTATAGCTGGACCTCGCGGCAAGAGGCCGCCGCGATCTGCCTTCAGGCCGCCCAAGCCTGCGACATCACCATCGGCAATGACGACGAATTCGCCCTGATGGCCGGCGATTACGCGGCAGGCCCCGCCCTTGCCCGCCACCTCGCCCGCAATGGCGCGCTCTTCACCGTCTACAAGCGCGGCGCGGCGGGCAGCACCACGCATACGCCCGACTACAGCTTCGAAACCCCCATCTTCCCCGTCGCCGCCCTGAAACCCACGGGCGCGGGCGACGGCTTCATGGGCGGCCTCCTCGCCGGGCTGGGTCAGGGTCATTCCCTCGACGCCGCCGTCAGGCGCGGGGCCGCCACCGCCGCCATCATCGTTTCAAAGGTGGGCTGCGCGCCCGCCTCCCCCGACCGCGCCACCCTCGACACCTTCCTCAGCCAGCGTCAGGCCTGATCCATGCACATCGCCCCCCACAACAACCGCAACCAACCCATCATCGGGGCCGACCACCCGCTGGTGCCGCTCTGCTATTTCAACATCCTGCACCTCAAGCGCGGCGACACCGTCACCTCGCATGTCCCCGGCTATGAAACCTGCATCGTCCCCGCCACCGGCACCATCGACGTGACGGTGGGCGAAGAAACCTTCGCCACCATCGGCCTGCGCCGCGAAAACGTCTGGGATGGCGAACCCGAAGGCGTCTACATCCCCACGGGCACCCCCGCCACGATCACCTGCCGATCCGACCGGGCGGAAATCTTCATAGCCGGTGCGCGCTGCGACGAGGTGCATACCCCCTTCGCCATCCGCGCCGCCGATATCGACCCCGTGCAATACGGGTCAGACGACACCAAGACCCATCGCAAGATCAAGCACATCCTCGGCACGAAATACCATGGCCGCGTCGGCCGCCTTCTCGTCTCGGAACTCTACACCGTCGGCGCTGGCGGCTGGTCCGGCTTTCCCAGCCACAAGCACGACACGACGCGCCTGCCGCTCGAAACAAGACATGACGAGGTCTACAATTTCCGCTTCAACCCGCCGCACGGCTCGGGCCTGCAGATGCTGCAACGCGAGGATGGCCAACCGGGCGACGCCTACCACATCGTCGACGGCTCCACGATTGCCATCGACAAGGGCTATCACCCCTGCTGCGTCCTGCCGGGGTATGAGATGTATTACTTCACCATCCTCGCCGGTGAGACGCAGCGCTCGCTCGTGCAATTCTTCCAGCCCAGCCATGCCGACCAGATCGAAAAGATCCCCGGCATCAAGGACATGATCGCCAAGTTCAAATGACCCTCGCCACCCTATCGGACGTCCTCACCCCCTGCCTGACAGATGGCACCGCCGTCGCGGGCCTTGTCGTGCTGGGATGGGAGGATGCCACAGCCTTCACCCGCGCCGCCGAGGCCGAGGGTCGTCCCGTCATCCTTCAGGCGGGCCCCGGCTGCCGCGCCCATACGCCCCTGCCCGTCCTCGCCACCATGTTCCGCACGCTGGCCGAAAGCGTCTCGGTCCCCGTCGTCGCCCATCTCGACCATGGCGAGGACATCGCCACCTGCGCCCGCGCCATCGACTGCGGCTTCACCTCCGTCATGTATGACGGCTCGGCGCTGCCCCTCGACGAAAACATCGCCCGCACCGCCGAAATCGCGGCGCTCGCCCATGCCGCGGGCATCTCCATCGAGGCGGAACTGGGCTATGTCGGCTATGCGGCGGGCAAGGCCTCGCAAGGCACCGATCCGGCGCAGGTCGCCCGCTTCGCAAAGGAAACGCGGGTGGACGCGCTGGCCATCTCCATCGGCAATGTGCATCTGATGACCGAGGCCAGCGCCACGCTCGACATGCCGCGCCTTGCCGCGATCCAGACCGCCGCGCCGACCCTGCCGCTCGTGCTGCATGGCGGCTCGGGCCTTCCCTTCGAACTGCGCCACCTGCTTGCGCGCGGCACCAATGTGGCCAAGGTCAACATCGGCACCGAACTGCGGCAGGCCTTCGGTCAGGCCCTGCGCGACACGCTTGCCGCCGACCCCGCGCAATTCGACCGCATCGCCATCCTGCGCGCCACCATCCCCCCCATGGAACAGGCGGCCCGCGCCGCGATCCGCAGCCTCTGCCAGCCCTGACCGCTAGGCCTGCGCCGCCAGAAAGGCCCGCCACCCGCCCAGATGGGTGATCTCTTCCGCCCCGGCGACCCCCGCCGCCTCGGCCAGAAACCCCACCGCGAACCGCCCATCCGCCAGTTCCACCCGCCCAAGGCCAAGCGGCGCGGGGATCATCGCCAGAAACGCCCCCACCTGCGCCAATGGCAGCGCCCAGACCTCCACCTCCAGCGCGGCGCCCCCAGCATCGCGGATCATCCCCGGCCGTGCCGGGGGCGGCCCCGGCAGCCGGAACAGCCGATAGGCCGCCGCCGTCCTTGTCCGCGCGAGGAACCGCCCGCCCAGACCCGTGATCTGCCCGTTCAAGGGCAGCCCGGTCATATGCGCGCCCACCAGCACCACCTCCATCTCGCGGGGCAGCGCCCCGGCCTCCGGCGCGGCTTGGGCGGGCATTGCCCATCCCGTCGCGCCCAAGGACCCGCCTGCCCGCGCCTGCACCGCAGCAGCCAGCGCCGCCACCCGCGCATCCTCCCCCGCCCGCGCCAAAAGCGTCACGCTCCCCGGTCGCCCGTCAGCGCGCGGTCCCGCGGGCACCGCGATCCCGCACATGTCCAGAAGATTGACGAAATTCGTATAGGTTCCCAAACGACTGTTCGGCCCGATGGGATCGGCCTGCAGATCCGCCACCGTGTAGAAGGTGGGGATCGTCGGCACCGCCAGCAGGTCCAGCCCCGCCATCGCCGCCGCCGCCTGCCGCTTCAGCGCGGCCAGCCGATAGATGCCCCGGAACGCATCCGCCGCCGTCAGGCGATCCGCCCCCCCGATGATCTTCGCCGTCACCGGATGGAACGCCTCCGGCTGCGCGCGGAACAGGGGTTCCACCGCCGCCATCCGCTCGGCCACCCAAGCCCCTTCATACAGCATCCGCGCCACGTCGTAGAAGGGCGTGAAATCCACCTCCTCCACCCGGCACCCCATCGCCCGCAGCGCCGCCACCGCATCTGCAAAGGATGCCGCCTGCGCGGCATCGCCAAAGAACTCGATGCTCCCCGCATCGGGCACGCCCACGCGCATCCCCTCCGGCACCGCCGCCAGCGCGGGCGCGGGCATCACGCGCGACCAAGGATCGGCATCATCGAACCCGCAGGCCACCCGATAGGCCGCCCAGGCATCCGCCACCGTCAGCCCGAAGATGGAAATCGTGTCCAGCGTCCGGCAGGCGGGAACCATCCCGGTCCCGGACAGCGCGCCAAGCGACGGCTTCAGCCCGACGATGTTGTTCAAAGCCGCAGGCACCCGCCCCGACCCCGCCGTGTCCGTCCCCAGTGCGAAGGTCACCACCCCCCGCGCCACCGAAACAGCCGACCCGCTGGACGACCCCCCCGGCACGATCTCCGGGTCCAGCGCATTGCGCGGCACGCCATAGGGCGAACGCACCCCCACCAGCCCCGTCGCGAACTGGTCGAGGTTGGTCTTCCCGATCCACACCGCCCCCGCCGCCCGCAGGCGGGCCACGACAAAGGCATCCTCCCCCGGCACATAGGCAAAGGCCGGACAGGCCGCAGTCGTCGGCACCCCCGCCACGTCGATATTGTCCTTCACCGCGAAGGGCACCCCCCACAGCGGATAGGCCACCGGATCGAAGGGCGGCAGTCCCGCCGCCTCGGCCACGGCCCCATCCGCCGCCCGCAGATGCAGGAAGATCGCCGGGTCCTCCGCCGCCGCGATGCGCGCGAAGACCTCCTCCATCACCGCCACGGGCGACAGGCCAGCCGCATAGGCCGCATGCAGCCGCGCGATATCGAAGGGCAGTTCGGAAAGCGTCATCTGTGTCATCATCATTCTCAGCCCACGAATTCCACGGGGCGGTTCCATTGTATCAGCACGGTGCAGCCGCTCTCGGACCAGACCGAATGCTCCGTCCCTTCCGGGTTCAGGATCAGCGATCCGGCGGGATAATCCCCGCGCTCGTCGCTCTGCACGCCTTCCAGAACGAGGATCGTCTCCATCCCCGGATGCCTGTGGCGCGGCACCCCCGCCCCCGGCGCATAGCGCAGCAGCGCCACCCCCGGCGCCCCCTCGCGCAGGACGGAAATCTCCACCCCCTCGCGGAAGGGGCGAAACACCCGCCCCTGCCACCCGTTCAACAGCCCGACAAAGGCCACCGGATCATCCATCCAGCGCCTCGACGATCTCAGCCACCCGTGCCGTCCAGCCGACAATCGCGCCCTGCGCGCGGATCATCTCCACCGCCGCCGCCTTGAATTCGGGGAAGTAACTCTCGGTCGCATCCTCGGCCAGCAGGCACTCGAACCCGCGGTCATTCGCCTCGCGCATCGTGGTCTGCACGCAGACCTCGGTCGTCACCCCGGCGAAAATAAGCGTCGTGACTCCCTCCCGCGCCAGATGGTCGCCAAGGTCTGTCGCGTAAAACGCCCCCTTCCCCGGCTTGTCGATCACCAACTCCCCCGCCACCGGACAAAGCTCCGGCACGATATCCGCCCCCGGTTCTCCCGCGATCAGGATGCGCCCCATCGGCCCCGCATCCCCGATCCGCAAGGACGGGTTGCCCCGGTCCCGCTTGGCCGGGGGCAGGTCGGAAAGGTCCGGCCTGTGGCATTCCCGCGTGTGGATCACGGGCACCCCCGCCGCCCGCGCGCCCGCTATCAGCGCGGCCACCGTCGGGATGATGGCCTGCAACCGCAACACGTCATTCCCGAGGCTCTCGCCGAACCCGCCCGGTTCCACGAAATCCCGCTGCATGTCGATCACGATCACCGCCGCCTTGGCCGGATCGAAGGCAAAGGGAAACGGCTTCGCCCCCGCAATCACCCGCCCCCCGCTCATGCCGCATGCCCCCCCATGTGATGCCCGATCTCTGCCACCTTGGCTTCGGTCGCCGCCACCTCATAGGTGATCCGCCCCTCGCTCATCACCAGCACCCGGTCCGACAGTTCCAGAACCTCGTCCAGATCCTCGCTCATCAACAGCACCGCCGCCCCCGCGTTCCGCGCCGCCACGATCCGCGCGCGGATCTCCGACACCGCCGCGAAATCCAACCCGAAACAGGGGTTCGAGATGACCAGCAAGCGCACATCCCCCGTCAATTCCCGCGCCAGCACCGCCCGCTGCACATTGCCCCCCGACAGCGCCGCAATCGGCCCCTCCGGGTCCGCCGCCTTCACCTTGAACCCCGCGATCAACTCCCGCCCCCGCGCCCGCATCTCCGCTACCGAAAGCCAGAAGCGCCGCCCGCTCCCGTTCCGGTCAAAGCTGCGGAAGGCGATGTTCTCGATCACGCTCATCCTTGGCGCGCAGGCGTTGCGCAAAGGCTCCTCCGGCAGATAGCGCACCGCTTGGGCCTGCGCCTCCGCCCGCGTAGCGCCATAGGGCGCACCGGCCACCCGCACCTCGCCCGCCTTCAACGAGCGCTGCCCGGTCAACACCTCCATCAACTCCATCTGCCCATTGCCGGAAATCCCCGCGATCCCCGCGATCTCGCCCGCATGGACCGTCAGCGCGTCGATGGAAATCTCCCTCAACCCCGACCGATCCGCCGCCTTCACCCCCCGCAGTTCCAACACCGGCGCACCCCGCACGCCCGTGCGGTCCACCGCCCGAACCGCCTTCTCCTCACCGATCATCATCGCGGCCATCCGGTCATGGCTCAGTTCCGCCACGCGCCCCTGCCCCACCAGCCGCCCGCGCCGCAGGACCGACACCTCATCCGCAAAAGCCGTCACCTCGCGGAACTTGTGCGTGATCATCAGGACCGAAATCTCCCCCGCCCGACACAGCCCCCGCACATGCCCCAGCACCTCATCCGCCTCATCCGGCGTCAGGACCGAGGTCGGCTCATCCAGAATCAGGAAGCGGCTGCCCAGATAAAGCTGCTTCAATATCTCCAGCTTCTGCTTCTCGCCCGCCGCCAGCCGCGCCACCGTCTGATCCAGCGGCACGCGGAAGGGCATCGCCGCCATGAACGCCTCAAGCCCCGCCCGCTCCTTCGCCCAGTCGATCACCACCGGCGCATCGGCGCGGGAAATCACGAGGTTCTCTGCCACCGTCAGCGACGGGACCAGCGTGAAATGCTGGTACACCATCCCCATCCCCAGCGCCCGCGCGTCCCGGGGATCGGCAATCTCAGCCTCGCGCCGCCCCACCAGCAACTGGCCAGAGGTCGCGTGGTAGAACCCCATGATGCACTTGACCAAGGTGGACTTCCCCGCGCCGTTCTCGCCCAGCAGCGCATGGAACGAACCGGGGGCCACACGGATCGACACATCCTCCAGCGCGGTGAAGGCCCCGAAGCGCATGGTCATGCCCACCGTCTCCACCTCCAGCGCCCCGCCCGGAAGCGGGTCCGCGCCGATCCCCGTGACGGGCGGCCTCACGGCAGCGCCCCGATCAGGGTCGCACTGTCGCTCACCGCGCCGAAGACTCCGCCCTGCATCGTCACCATCTTCAACGCCGCCGCATGGTTGCCCGCATCCGTCGCTCCGCAGCAATCCGACAGGACGAGGCACTCGAACCCCCGGTCATTCGCCTCGCGCATCGTGGTCGACACGCAGACATCCGTGGTGATCCCCGTCAGGATCAGGTTGTCGATCCCCCGCGTCCGCAGGATCAGCTCTAGGTCCGTCGCGCAGAAGGACCCCTTCCCCGGTTTGTCGATGATCACCTCTCCGGCCATGGGATAAAGCTCCGGGATGATGTCCCACCCCGGCTCGCCCCGGATCAAGATCTTCCCGCAGGGCCCCGCATCCCCGATCCCCGCCCCGATCTGCTGGCTCCGCCACCGCTTGTTCGGCGGCAGGTCCGCAAGGTCCGGCCGATGTCCCTCACGCGTGTGGATGATGTGATAGCCCTTCGCCCGCATCGCCCCCAGCACCGCCTTGATCGGCGCAATCGGGGCCTGCGTCATCGACAGGTCATAACCCATCATGTCCACATAGCCGCCCTTGCCGCAGAAATCCGTCTGCATGTCGATGATCACCAGCGCGGTGTTCTCCGGCCGCAGATCGCCGTTCCAGGGCCATGCATAGGGATTGGCGTCGATCGTGGTCATCCTGCCCCTCATTTCGTTATGGAAAGCTCACCCGGCGCGCCCGCCAGCGCGCGGTTCGGCGAAGACGTGGCGATCAGCACCCCCAGCGTCAGCACGTAAGGCGCGGCGTAGAAGAGGTAATACCCCTCCGTCACCCCCACCGATTGCAGCGCCGGACCCAGCGCCCCGGCCCCCCCGAACAGCAGCGCCGCCCAGAAGCAGTTCACCGGCTGCCAACGGGCAAAGATCACCAAGGCCACGGCCATAAGCCCCTGCCCGCTGGAAATCCCCTCGTTCCAGCTGCCCGGATAGAAAAGCGAAAGGTAAGCACCGCCCACCCCCGCAAAAGCCCCGCCCACCGCCGTGGCGACCGTCCGTATCACCGCAGGCCGCAACCCCATCGCCCGCGCCGCATCGGTGGAATCCCCAACGACCCGCAGGATCAATCCCGGCTTGGTGGATCGCAGCCCCCAAAGCAGCACCAGCGCCGCCGCGATCCCCACGAGGAACAGCACATTCACATCCAGCGCCGCCCGCACCTGCGGCACGTCCGACCACCAGCCGAAGGGGATCGACGGCAAATCCGGCGCGGCGGGCTGGATGTAGGGCTTGCCGAAATAGAAGGCCAAACCCGTCCCCAAGAGCATCATCGCGATCCCGATGGCGATGTCGTTCACCCGCGCCATGGAACAGATCAGCCCATGCACCAGCCCGAAGACCGCCCCCGCCACCGCCGCGACCAGAACCCCCGCCCAGGGGTCCCCCGTCACCACCGCCACCGCGTAACTCGACATCGCTCCGAAGACGAGCGTCCCCTCCAGCCCCAGATTGATCCGCCCCGACCGCTCCGTCAGCATCTCGCCCAGCGAGACGAAGAGGATCGGCGTCGACACCCGGATCGCACCCCCCAGCACCGCAAGCGGAACCGCCCACCAGCCCAGATCGCTTTCCATCGCCTACCCCCTCGCCTTGAAGAAGGGCAGCCGCCCATAGACCGCGTCCGACATCAGGATCGCCATGAACACGATCCCCTGCAGCACCTGCATCGTGGCATCCGGCAGCTCCATCCGCCGCTGGATCAGCCCCGAGGACGCATCGAACCCCGCCAGCAACACCGCCACCGGGATGATGGCCAGCGCACTGTGCCGCGCGAGGAAGGCGATCAGGATGCCCGTATATCCATAACCCGCCACCAGCGACGCATTGGCCGACCCCTGCACCGCTGCCACCTCGAAGAATCCCGCCAGCCCCGCGCAGGCCCCGCCCAGCGCCGTGAAGCCAAGGATCAGCCGCCCCACGGGCAGCCCCTGCACCTCCGCCGCGCGCACATTCCCGCCCGCGATCCGCGCGGCAAAGCCCCAGCGCGTCCGCTCCACCAGCACCCATGCCACGGCACAGGCCAGCAGCCCGAAGACCAGCCCCCAATGCACGTCCATGCCGGGGATCATCCCCACCCGCAGCCCCTCATCCACCGGCGCGGTGGAAGGCTTGTTCAAACTGGCCGGGTCCCGCAGCGGCCCCTCCACCAGATGGTTCATCACCGCAATCGCGATATAGGCCAGCAGCAGGCTGGAAATCGTCTCGTTCACCCCCCGGTAATGCCGCAGCGCGCCTGCCAGCCCGATCCAGACCGCCCCCACGATCATCGCCGCCCCCGCCATGACGGGCAGGCCCATGACCGCAGGCACCCCGGCCATCGGCAAGGCCACCGCCCCGGCGGCCAACCCGCCAAGCACGATCGCCCCCTCTCCCCCGATCACCACCAGCCCCAACCGCGCCGGCAGCGCCACGCACAACGCCGCAAGCAGCAAGGGCGCCGCCCGCGACAGCGTGTTCATCCATGAAAAGGCCGACCCGAACGCCCCCTGCCAGACATAGCCGAAGAACTCCACCGGCGACCGCCCCTGCGTCAGCAGGAACAGCCCGAACACCGCCAGCCCCGCCAGCAGCGCCAGAACCGGAACCACCAGCGGCTCGGCGCGGCGCAGGGCCGATGCGGCCCCGCCCCCTGTTCCCACGGCATCCAGCACGGCCATCGCCCCGCCCCCTTACGAGGTGGACCCGATCACGCCCTCGACCAGATAGCCCATGCCCTCCAGCACGGGATCGGTTTCCAGGAAGGCTTCGCCATCGGCGGCGACCACATTCCCCTGATTGTCCTTCAGCGGCCCCTTGATGACGCTGAACCCGCCCTTCTCGATCTCGGCCTTCACCGCCTCGAACTGCGCGCGCCCCGCCTCCGGCACGGCAGGCCCCAGCGGCGACATCTTGATGAACCCATCCGCCAGACCGCCGCGCACGAAATTCGGGATCGCCTCGCCCTTCAGCGTGGCGGAAACCATGTCGGTATAGACCTTGGCCCAATTCCATTCCGCCCCGGTCAGATACTTCTCCGGCGCCAGCGAGGACTGGTCGGCGTGATAGCCGCAGACAAAGGCCCCGCGCCCCGCCGCCGTCTCCACCACCACCTTCGGCCCGTCCACATGGCAGGTGATCACGTCGCAGCCCGCATCGACCAGTGCATTCGTGGCCTCCGCCTCCTTCACCGCCAGCGACCATTCGCCGGTAAAGATCACCTGACAGGTGATCGACGGATCGACCGACCGCGCCCCCAAAAGGAAGGAGTTGATGTTCAGCAGCACCTGCGGAATGGGCTTGGCCGCCACGAACCCGATCTTCTTCGTGACAGAGGCATGCCCCGCCGCGATCCCGTTCAGATACTGTCCCATCCCGATATAGCCGAAATAGCTGCCCACATTGGTGGGATGCTTGTCCGCCGACCACAGCCCCCCGCAATGCTGAAACCGCACATCGGTGTATTTCGGTGCCAGCGTCAGGATATGGGGATCGAAGTATCCAAAGGACGTCGGGAACAGCAGCGTCGCCCCGTCCAGATTGATCATCGACTCCATCGACTTCTGCACATCCTGCGTCTCGGGGACATTCTCCTCCTCGACGACCGTCACGCCCTCCATCGCCTTCACCGCCGCCGCGCCCTGCGCATGCGACTGGTTATAGCCGAAATCATCCCGCGGCCCGACATAGATGAACCCCACGGTAAGCCCGGATTGGGCGCGCGCCGCACCCGGCAGCGCCGACAGCGCCGCCACACCCCCCAGCGCGGCAGCCCCGCGCAACAGGTCGCGGCGCGACAGGATCGAAGGGCTGGCAAGCCGCAGCGCGGCAGGGCGGAAATCGGTCATGCACTCTCTCCATGTTGGGGTCCGGGGACCTTCCTTCGCGAACCCCCGGCCCACGACTCGCCCCGTTCATCATTTCTGCGATGCAGAATGCGGAATTGAACCGATGCCGTCTTGTGCTAAGTTTGCACTTAACCGCTGCAAAAAATGCATCACTCCATGCGTGCCCTTTCGCCCCACCAATTCATCGACGTCATCGCCCGCGCCGGTTCCATCCGGAAGGCGGCCGAGGCGCTGGCCATAACCTCCACCGCCCTCAACCGCCGCGTTCTGGCGCTGGAAGAGGAGTTGGGCGTTCCCATCTTCGAACGGCTCCCCCGCGGCGTGCGGCTCTCGACGGCGGGCGAACTCCTCGTCACCCACCTGCGCCATCAGGCCTCCGATTTCGAACGCCTGCGCAGCCAGTTGGCCGATCTCGCAGGGGCAAGGCGCGGCCATGTCTCCATCGCCTGCTCGCAGGCGCTCCTGCCCTTTTTCATGCCCGAACAGATCGGCCGCTATCGCCGCGACCATCCCGGCGTCACCTTCGCCGTCCACCTGCGCGACCGCGCGGCGGCCGAGGCCGCGCTCGTCGAACATGATGCCGACCTCGCGCTGATCTTCGAACCGATCCGCCTGTCCGAGGTGCAGATCCTCGCCTCCGTCCGCCAGCAGATCCATGCCGTCATGGCGACCGACCACCCGCTCGCGGCGCGCGAAACCGTGCGCCTGCGCGATTGCGCGGCCTATCCCGTGGGCCTTCCCACCGCGCAATACGGCGTCCGCGCGCTGATCGACCTCGCGCTCGTGCGCTTTTCCATCCGCTTGCGCAGCGTCCTCGAATCCGACAATTTCGACTTCCTCCGCCGCTATCCGGCGCAGGAACCGCTGATCACCTTCCAGATCCCCATCGGCCTGCCCGCCGATCCCGGCACCGAAGGCGTGATCTCCCGCCCCGTCGACACCCGCGACATCCCCGAAGGCCGCCTCTACCTCTGCCAGCTCAAGGGCCGCACCCTTCCCGTCGCCGCCGCCAAATTCGCGGCACAGGTCGAAGGCACGCTGCAACAGCGCTACGAACCCTGACCCCGCCGCGAAAACCCGGCCCTAGGGCAGATCGTCCAGTTTCATCGGATAGACCAGCGCATCCCCATCCGCCCCGGCGCCCAGCACATCCACCCATGTATCGGTCGCCTCGTTGTAGCGGCTGTAGCGCTCGATCTTCTCCAGCAATTCGTTCACCACCGTCTGCTGTTCGGAAATCGACATCCGCAACCAGTCATCCTCGGTGATCGCCATGATCCGCGACTTGTAGGGCAAATCCTCGATGAACTCGTCGATGGCCGCCGCCTCGGCAATCGTCTCGGCCGATCGCCGCGCCACCTTGTCGGGAGTCCGGCTCATATCCGCCGCCGCGCCCAGAACCTGTTCAAAGAACTTGTCCGGGTCGATGACATTCTCTTCCGCCTTCTCGACGATGATCTTCAACGCCTCCTGCAAATCCGACAGGTCCGATTTCGTCAGCAGCACCCGGATCGACAGGGGCTTCAACCCTGTCCGCTCGAAATCCCGATCCGCCACCACCGCCTGAAACACGTCCGGCGCCTTTTCCGATGTCTGCGCCCCCAGCCATGCCAATTGCATCGTCCGCCCGGCCGAGGCGACGGTATCCACCACATCCCCCCCCTCTGCCTCCGGCTGCCCGCCCGAAGGCCCGATCGGCCCCCCGCTGCGGAACGAGGCGACCTGATCCACCACCAATTGCCCCACCCGTCGCGCCGTCTCGCGATAGGTCTCGGCATCGCCGCCCGCAATCCCGAAATACAAAGGCGGCGCATTGGGCAGGCTGGCCAGCGCGCGATAGGCCGTCTCGGCCCGCGCATGGTCATCCGCCCCGCTCGGGCTCTTCAGATGCATCACGGCAATCGCCGCGCCCAACCGCTCCTTCACCAGCGAATTCAACCCTTCCGCGCTCAGACCGGTGGTCGACAGCTCGTCATCCGCCAGACGCGGCCCCGCATCCGTCACCAGAACGATGAACCGCCCGCCAAAGCCAGACCAGTCCATCGCCTCCAGCGCCAGTTCCACCCCCGCGAAACTGTCCTCGCGGAAGTTCTTGGAACTCACCGTCGCCTCGTTCATCCCTGCGATGCCCTTCAGGAAGGCCTCACCGGAATATCCATCCTGCAAGGTGACGAATGTCTTGGCCGCATATTCCAGCCCCGGCACCGCCGTCACGTTGTCGCGATAGCCGATCAGGCCAAAGGACACGACATCCGCCGCCGCACTCCCCGCAACATTGGCATAGACCTCCTCCAGCGCGGCCCGCGTCGCGTCGATATAGGGCTGCATGGAAAGCGTCGTATCCACCACGAAGACCACGCCCACGCGGTAATTGTCGCGGATCTCCTGCGGCACCTCCAGCGCCTCCCCCGGCCCCGGAATGGCCGACGGGTCCACCGCCGCCGCCTCGCCGCCGCCATCGGCCCGCGCCACGGCCACTTCCAGCAGGTTCACGAAACTGCCGTTCTCGAACACCGCCTCCTCGGCGGACAGGATCGGCATCACATACAGGTTCTGCCGCAGATCAACCGCCGTCCGCGGGCCCAGCGCCACCACCGTCTCCGACGGCTCTCCCCCAGCCTCCGCCGCCTCCGCCTCGGCCCGCAGCGGCGCGGCGGCGCTGGCAGGGTCTTCCGCCTCCACCACGTCATAGGCGCTGTCATAGCCGTCGAAGAACATCAGCCGCCCGACCGTCTCGGTCGATTCAAAGGTCGCCACGATGTTCTGCTTCCAGTCGATCGCCGCCGCGGCGGGGATGTAGAACAGATCACCCCCCGCATCCCCGGCCCCGACCTTCAACCAATCCCCTTCGCGCGCATAGACATAGAAGGGCTGCAACGGCTTCAGCATCGCCTCTTCCGGCTTGTCCGGCGCGGAATGCCGCGCCACCGCATCCCGCAGCAGCACGCGCTGATACAGGCTCGTCTTGCCCTCCATCAGAAGCGGCGTCTCGGCCATCGCCGCCCCGGCAAGGAACAGCGCGACCAGCCCCGACAGGACAGAAACGCGGCACGGCGGAAAACGGTCAAAACTCATCTCTCAGGCCCTCGGATCAATCGGTTCACGGCGACAGCGTCTGCGCCAGACGGCCCAGCGCTTCCGCCGCCTCATCCGCGCCAAGCTCTGCCGCCTGTTCGTAATAGCGCCGCGCCGCCGCGGCATTCGGTTCCGGGAAGGGCGACCGCGCCGTGTCATGCGTCTCGGGATCATACATCCGCGCGATCATCAGCGCCGCCTGCGCCCGGTTCGCCGCCGGACGCGCCTCGTCCCGCGCATAGGCGATCAGCGCGGCCAGCGCGGCGTTCAGGTTCTCCGACCCCCCTGCCGCGATCTGCGCCTCCACCGCGCGCAGCGGGTCATCCTCGGCCAGCGTCGCCCGCGCCGTCTCCACCTCGGCCGAAACCGGCGGCTTGCCTTGCGTCAGCACGTACCACCCGCCCCCGCCGATGACCGCCAGACCGGCGACCACCGCCGCCACGATCAGCCCGGTCTTGCCACCGCCGCCGCCAGACCCCTCGGCCACGGCCACGGCCTGCGGCGCCTTCCGCGCCCCGCCCGCCTGCCCTTCGGCGGCAATCGCCGCCTCGAACATCGCCACCAGATCGCCGCCCCTCTGTGCCGGATCGGCCTTCAACAGCGTCTCCAGCACCTTGCGCAACCCCGGCGAGACCTTGTCCGACGCCACCTTCACGTCATGCCGCCGGTCCTCGACCGCCGCCATCCCCTTGCCTTCGCCCGGCACCGGCAGCCCCGCCACCTTCAACAGCACGAGGCCCAGCGCATAGCGGTCCGTCGCCGGCCCGATCTTGTTGCCGAACAGCCCGAACTGCTCGGGCGCGCAGAAATCCAGCTTGCCCGCAAAGCCCGTCCCGATGATCGACTTGTCGGTCCCCACCGTGTCAGAGGCCAGCCCGAAATCGATCAGCTTCGCCTTCGACACCGTCTCGTCCGGGATCATGATGTTGTCCGGCGCGATATCGCGATGCACGATGCCCAGCGCATGGATCGCGGCCAGCCCCTTCGCCACCCGCAGGCCCAGCGCCAGCACATCCTTCGACGCCAGGCGCATGCCCCGCGCGACGTAATGCTTCAACGGCTTCCCATCGACGAATTCCATCACAAGGAACAGCCGCCCCTCGCGATCCTGCAACGTCGTCTCGTAGCGGATCACCGCATCGCTCTGCACCGACCGCAGATGCGTGGATTCCCGCCGGAACAATTCCACCGCCTGCCGGTTCGCCGCGAAATTCGGCGTCATCACCTTCACCGCGACCGGATGCCCCGTCGCCATGTTCGTGGCGCGGAAGGTGGCCCCCATGCCGCCCTCGCCCAGCAGGGCCTCGATCCGGTAGGTGTCCTGGATGACGCTTCCGGGTTCCAGCCCGAAGACAGGTTTGCTCATCCCGTCCCCCTCAGCGCTTCTGCGGCGCACGCAGCGCGAAGGCCGTGTGCTTGGTGAAGGTGCGGATATCCATCAGATAGAAACACAGCCCCGCAAAGACGAAGGACAGCGTCACCCCGAAGATGATCAGCAGGAAGCCGAAGATCATCAACCAGACGGAATCGAAGACCTGCCCCACCCCCGGCACCCCGGAGAAACGGATCACCATCGCACCCGAGAAACAGGATCCGATCACCATCAGCGTGGTGGCGATCCAGACGAGGATCTCAAGCGATTTGTTCAGCATGTCGCGCATGGTGATGTCCTTTCCCTACTGCATGTCCGCCGTGGCCCCGGCCAACGACTGAAAATCCTCGGTGATCCGGTCGATATCGGCAAAGCCGTCGATCCGGCGCCCGTCCAGATGCCCCTCCAGCGCGGCAAGGCACGATCCCCGCCGCTCCGACCGCGCGGCGATGTCGCCCCGCAGGAATTCCGCCTGCGGGG
Organism: Tabrizicola sp. M-4; assembly: GCF_051132405.1. Lineage (GTDB taxonomy): Bacteria > Pseudomonadota > Alphaproteobacteria > Rhodobacterales > Rhodobacteraceae > Paragemmobacter. The sequence goes on along the minus strand of NZ_CP128606.1, from coordinate 695,193 downwards.
TCAGCACGTCGGGCGAATACTCCGCCCCCAGCCCCTCGACGAAATTCGCGTATTCCACGACCTCGCCCATCGTCCGCGCCTCCAGCGACCGCAACTGCTCCACAGCCGCCTCGCGTTCCGCCCGCACCTGATCGACCAGCGCGGCATCGCCCGCCGCCTGCGCCTCGGCCTCCATCGCGTCGTAATCCGGCAGCAGCATCTGGATCGCCAGCGCGTTCAGATAACGCTGCACCGCCTGATCGCAGACCATCACCGCAGATGTCATGATCAGCCGGATCGACCGGTCGCGCTGCGTGTTCCGCTCGGCCTGCGCCGCGTTGATCACATCCCGGATGCGCTCGATCCGCGTCCGGCTGTTCCCGTCGGTCGCCTCCGCCGCCATGTCCGACAAAAGCGCCAGCGCCTCCGCCTCGGTCGCGCTGCCCTTCAGCCCCGCATCCGGCTTGGCCAGATCCTCCAGCGCCGTGATCAGCGCGTCAGACTGCTCGGGCGAGGTGATCGACAGCGCCGAAAGCACCATCCGCGCCCCCGTGAAGCGGTCCGTCGTCGCCGTCCCCGATATCAGGTCATAGGGCGGCACCTCATAGCGCGTGGCCGACCCGATGCTCTCCAAGGGCGTCCGCGCATCGCCGCCGCGCTTCACATAACCCCCCGCCTGCCCGTGCAGACGCCCGTGCCGCACCAGTGCGAAGGGGCTTCCGACGATCTCCGCCGCATTGCCCAGCATGTCATGCAGGCCCAGCGGATTGGGCTTCAGCGTCCCGATCACCTGCAACTTGCCGCCCGCGCTGTCCGATCCGCCATGCGCGATATATTCCGAAATGCTCTCCCCCTCGCCCACGGGCGGCAGGGGCGACCGGAACAGCGCATCGGAAATGGCAAGCCCGCCCCGCGCCGCATATTCCCATTCCTCTTCGGTGGGCAGCCGCAGGAACCCCCGCGTCGTCCCGGTCTCGGGCAGCAGCTCAGGCGCATTCGCCAGCAGCCAAAGCGTATAGCGCTGCGCGAAGGCCTCGAAATCCAGCTTGCCCACCTCGACCTGCGGCACGAAGTTCCGCCGCCGCGGCGCGCGCTCCGGGCAAGCCTCCTCCATCATGGCGGCATATTGCGCCTCGGCGATCTCATACTTGGCCATCCAGAAATAGCCGCGCGACGTGCCCTCACCATCCGCGAAGGGGCCAGAGACGAAACTCTTCCGCAACCCGTTCAGGAAGGGCTGCGCATCCCCCTCCTGCCCCAGCAGCACCGGCACATCGCCTATCGCCCCCTCGGTATTGGGCGTGTCGATCCGGCGAAAGACCATCGCGCCGCCACAGGGCATGGGCAGCACCAGATCCCCCTCCGCAGGCTGCGGGTTGTAGGTGTCCTCCTCCCACGTGATCGCGGGCGCCGCCGCCTCCTGCGCCACAGCGGGCAGCGCCATCAACGCCCATCCCGCCACGGCCACCCCCGCCATCAGATGTCCCAGACCCGCCATCCGCCTACCCTTCCCGCAACACGTCATCCGGCCCGATCCCGTCGATCGCCCGCAGCGCCCAAAGCGCCGCCGTCACCGCCGTCACCACCCCGATGACCAGCGCCGCCGCCACGTCGCCCGCGCCCAGATGCGCCACCGTCTCGCCCGTCGAACCCTGAAACAGCCGGTTCACCACGAAGATCATCCCCGCCACCAGAACCAGCGTCGCCACGATTCCCGCCAGAACCAGCAGCACCGATTGCACCAAGGGCACCAGCCGCCGATCCCTGTCCCGCATCCCGATCAGCGCCAGCAGGCTGAAGGCCAGCCGCTGCCGCGCCACCATCCCGCGCAGGTTCGCAGCCATCGCCGCCCAGAACCCCGCCACCGCCAGCACCGCGATCACCGCGTAAAGGAACCCCAGATTCTCCCGGAACCCCAGAAGCAGCGCCGCATTCTGCGCCCTTGGCCGCGTCTCCACCCCCTCGGCCCGCAGCGCATCGCCAAGCGGGCCGATATCCTCCAGCCGCGCCGCATAGATGCGGAACGACGCATAGGCCGCAGGCTCCGCCCGCGCCTCCAGCCAATCCGCAACCCCCACCGCCGCATCATCGCGGAACCGCTCCGCCGCCAGCAGGTCCGGCAGCGACAGGAACACCGCCATCCGCCCGTAGCGCGCCTCCGGCAGCACGGCCAGCACCTCGAAATCGCCCCGCGCCACCTCGCGCCGCCCGTCGATCTCGCGCCCGATCAGCATCTCCACAACGCCGCCCGCCGCCACCTCCAGCGCCTCGGCCAGCGGCGCGGAAAGCACCACCTTCCCCGGCGCGACGAAAGGCACCTCCCCCGCCAGTAGCGGGTCCCCCTCCGCCGAACCGATCAGGGGCACAGCCTGCTCCATCTGCCGCCCCGCCACGTTCCGAACCGCATTGGCCTGCGCGTTGATCGTCCGCGTCGCGGGCATGGCAAAGGCCACATCCTCCCGCGCCGCCAGCCGCGCGAAGAACTCCGTCTCATGCCGCCCCGCCCCCACCGCGATCAACTCGCGGTTGGCCGGGTCCTCCACCAGACGGTCGACCATCCGGTCGATCACCCCGTTCTTCAGCGCAAGGATCACCAGCAAGGGCGCCAGCCCCCCCACCAACGCCGCCACAAAACAGGACGCCGCCAGCCATTCATGCCGCATCTCCCGTAGGGCAAGCGTCACGACGGTCCTCATGCCACGGCCTGCCTTTCCAGCACCGCGCCGGGCCGGTGGAACAGGCTCACCATCACCCCGTCCGGGTCGCGCACCACCTCATGCCCGCAGCGCGGCGCATCGGCAAAGACCCCGCCCCCCGCCTTGTGCGAGGCCAGCAGAACCGCCGACCCCACCTCGGCGGCAAGCTCCGCGATCAGCGCCTCCACCGCCTCCGTATTCGCCGGGTCCAGCGCCGATACCGGCTCGTCCAACAGCAAGAGCGCAGGCCGCGCCACCATGGCCCGCGCCACCGCCGCCCGCTGCCGCTGCCCCACCGAAACCTGATCCGGCCGCCGCGCCATCAGCGCGGCAATCCCCAGCCGGTCCAGCACATGCCCCACCCAGTCGCGCGGCAGGTCCAGCCCCGCCAGACGCGCGGGCAGACCGATGTTCTCCTCCAGCGTCAGGAACGGGATCAGCCGCGCCGTCTGCAGAACGAACCCCATCACGTCGGGCGCGGCAAACCCCGCCCGATCCGGCGCCGCCCGCCGCCGATCCTCGGGCATCGGCACTTCGCGCCCGGCCAGAACCAGCCGCTCCCCTTCCAGCCCACCCCCCGGAATGGCCGCCGCCACCAGCCCCAGCACGGTGCTCTTCCCCGTGCCGGACGCACTGTCCAGCACAACGATCTCCCCCGGATCAAGGTCCAGCGCCTCGATCACCACCGCGAAATCATCGCTCAGGCGGCGGCCAAGGTTGCGCACATGCAGCACCCGCCCCGCCATCAGCCGCCCGCCTCCCGCGCCGACCCACCCGCCGATCCTTGGCTCAAGGAAAGCGTCTCGCTCCCCAACAGGATGCGCGACCGCGAGGTCACCCGCACCGGCTGGTTCGGCACCAGCGCCTTGCCATCCACCCGCGTCAGGTTCGTCGATCCAAGGTCCGTCAGCATCAGCCGCCGCCCCTCAAGCCGCAGCATTGCATGCAACCGGCTCACGCCCGCCGCCTCCACCCGGATGTCGGCATCCGGCCCGCGCCCGATCCGCACCCCTTGCTCCAGCGCGCGCCGCCCCACGGCCTGCCGCCCGCCGCCGCCGAACTGCAGGATCAGCGCCGTGCCGCTCCCCCCGACAGGCAGCGCCAGATCCCGCCCCGCCGCCTTCGCCCGCGTCGTCATGATCAGGACGATCCCCCCGATCACCCCGCCCGCCAGCACAAGGCTGATCGCCGCCACCGCCCAGGTCGGCAGGGCATAGGCCGTCTCCGAAACCGAAGGCGCAGGCCGCTCGATCGGCGCCGCCTCCACCGAAGGCCCCCCGGCCCCGCAGGCGGCACCGCCCGAGAACGCGATGCCCTTCCCGCGCAGGAAGGTGATGATCGTGGGCGATCCGTTCGCCCAATAGGTGTCATTCGGCTGGAACCCGTCACCCTGATCCGCCGCCACCGCCGTGTTCAACCCCACGACATTGGCGCATTCGTCCAGAAGCGGCCCGCCCGAATTCCCCGGATTGATCGACGCCGTATGCTGCACGATCTCGAACCGCTCCGCAGGTGGCGTGCCATCGCGCCAGCTTGCCCGCATCGTCTTCGACACCGTCCCGTTGGTCAGCGTCGAGGTGAAGAACTGCGCATCCTCCAGCGTGATCCCCAGACTGTCGCCCGACCCCGGAAAGCCCAGCGCCACCACGCTCTCGCCCTTGCGCGCAAGGTCTGCCCGTATCGGCAGCGCCTTCACCCGATGCCCCGACACATCGCCCAGCGGAACCAGCTCCAGCACCGCCAGATCCAGCACCGGATCCTCGAACGACGCCGTGGCCGCGTAGGGAAACACCGTGTCATTCTGCTGGAACCCGACCACCACCTCATCCGCGCCCCGGATCACATGATGGTTCGTCAGGAACAAAAGCGTCCCCTCCTGCGCCCCGCCCCCCAGCACGAAACCCGACCCCGTCGACAGCCCGTCCCGCGATGCCGGAACCGCCAACACCCGCCCCACCGCCGGGTCCGCCGCCGCCGCAACTTTCTCCAGCCACGCGCCCTGCTGCGCCGGTGCCGCCCCCGGCACCAGCAACGCCAGCGCCACAACCCCCGCCCGGATCAGCCGCGCCAGCCCCATCAGAACCCCCCCTGCGGCAACATGCCGTAAACCGTCGCCGCCACCGCCAACCCGAAGATCAGCCCCAGCATCGTCACCACCTTGCGCTGGTCCGGCGTCAGCTTCGGCCCCTGCGCCGGGGGCGGTGGCGGCGGCACATAGGCCGCCTGCCCCCCCGCCTCGGCAAAGCCCTCGCTCCGCGACGGCCGCGCGGGCTGCGCCATCATCTGCTCCACCGGACGCCGGAAATCGGCGGCACTCTGCGGCCGCTCCTTCGCCATCAGCGCGCAGCCCCGGTCGATCAGGTCCAGCAGCGTATCCGAATACCGCCCCTCCACCCGGTTGCGCCGCATGTTCTCGCGCACCGGAACGTAAGGGTCGCGCCGCCCTGCCGCCGTCTCGGCCGCCCGCGCATCCGCCGCAGGCGGCAATCCCTGCGACACCAGCTCATACAGCACCACCGACAGCGCGAAGATGTCGGTCCAAGGCCCTTCCTTCCCGCCCATCCCCCGCGGCGGATTGGGAAACTGCTCCAGCGCCGCGTATTTCCGGCTCAGCATCGACCCAAGACCGCTGCCACGCCCCAACCGCCGCGCCGCCCCGAAATCGATCAGGACGGGCGTCCCGGTCCCGGAAATCATGATGTTCGACGGCTTGATGTCGCGATGCACGAACCCCGCCCCATGCACCGCCCCCAAGGCCCGGCAGAGGGTAGAGATCAACTCCTGCACCTGCGCCTCCGGGATATGCCCGTATCGCTGGATCAACCGCTGCGACACCCGGTCCAGCGACTCCCCCGCGATGAAATCCATCAGGCAATAGGCCGTCCCGTGCTTCTCGAAGGCCCCCCGCACCCGCACCAGCCCCGGCTGGCGCGGCAGGTCCTTCAGGATGAACGCCTCCTCCAGAAAGGCCTTCCGGCCAATCTCGAAGGCCCGCCCCGCCTCCGCCCCTTCGCGCGGCAGCACCACGCCGCCCGTGCCCCGCCGCGCATACTCGGCGGGGAAATACTCCTTCACCGCATATTCCAGACGCCCGTCCTCGGACCGCGCACGATAGGTGATACCGAACCCGCCCTGCCCCAAAGGCGCATCAAGGACAAAGCCCGCCATCTTCGTGCCCCGGGGAAGCGCATCCGCCGACATGCCGCCTCACTCCCCCTCGGGCAAGGGCAAGGCCTCGGGCGCGGCAGCCTCGCCGCCATCCGTCGCTCCGCCCGCGGCTCCGGACCCTGCATTTCCGGCATCCGTCCCCGCACCGTCCGCTGCGGCGTCAGGCCCGGGCCCTGCATCGGCCCCCTCGGACGGCGGCGCGATCACCCGCCCCTGCACGGGCGGCTCCGGCGTTTCCGGCTCAGGTTCCGCCGCCGGTTCCGCATCAGGGGCCGCATCGGCCTCCGGTTCCGCCTCTCCGGCCTCCGCCTCTTCGCCGGGGACCTCTGGCGCAACCACCGGCGGCCGCTCCCGCTCGATGGCCGTCGGCTCCCGCGGTGCCGAAACGGCATCCGGTCCCGCCACCACGCCGCCCGCATCCTCCGCCGCCACGGGCGCGACTTCCTCGCGCCCGCCCCAGCCGATGGCATAGATCAACGCCACCAAGGCCAGCGCGACCACGCCCACACCGCCCGCAATCGCCGCGCGGCCCAGCGCCGGCCCCTTCGCCGCCGCTCCCGCCCGGAACAGGCTTTCCGTCGACATCGCCCGCTTGGCCGATGGGTCGAACCGATAGACGACCACCGTCGCATTGTCCTGCCGTGGCCGCGCCGCCGCCTCCACCGCGCTCAGAAGATCGGCGCTGATGGCCTTGGGCTCCGCCCGGTCCGGCTGCGTCATCAACTCAAGGATGCGCCGCTCGTCCAGCGTCTCCAGCCCATCGCTCGCCGCAAGGATCACGTCCCGCTTCTGCAAGGCGATGGCATTGCAATCCACCAGCGAGATCCGGTCCCCGATGATGGCCGACCGCAGCGCGTTCCGGCGCGGATGCGTCTCCGCCTCCTGCTGCGTCAGCCGCCCCTCGCGGACATGCTCCACCAACTCGCCATAGACCGAATGATCCGCGTTCAGCCGCCGCAACTGCCCGTCGCGCAGCAGATACAGCACGCTGTCCCCCACGCTCAGCCAGTAAAGCTTGGCCCCCAGCTTCATGGCGGCCACCAGCGTGGACCCCATCCCCGCCAGTTCCGGCTCCCGCCGGATGCGCTCGCGCAGGGCCGCATTCGCGGCCTCCAGCGCCTCCACCAGACGATCCGCGGGCTTGGGGTTGCGCGATACGGTGATGCAGTGCTTCTCGAACACCTCCACCACGATGCGCGAGGCGACCTCGCCCCCCACATGCCCGCCCATCCCATCGGCCAGCAGGATCAGAAGATCCGTCCCCGGATCGGTCTCGTCCTGCCGGATGATTCGAAAGGCGTCCTCCTGACGCTCCCGCGCGCCAAGGATCTGCCTGCCACTGACGACGGTCATGCCTTGCCGGTATCCGCGTCCGCCGCCACATCCGCCCAGTCAAAGCTCTCCGTGCAGAAGGCCGTGAAACGGACGACCGTGTTCTTCGTCAACTGGATCGTCGCGTAATTGGCCAAGGGCATCGGCATCGCGATGATCTGACCGTCGATCCGGCTCACGTTCTTGCCCGTCCCCGGCACCACCATGAAGCTGCGCGAAATATCGTCATAGATGATCCGCAGATGGTCATTGGCCGAAATCTGCATGTCGCCGAAGGGCAGCGAGATACGCTCCTCCTCCGACCGACCGATGGTGTTCAGCCCGGCCCCGATCGTGGCCGAACGGCCCTGACCCGGCCCCTTCACCACCACCAGCCAGCCCGTCACCGGGTCATCCATCGCGGCGGCCTCGTCATCCTCCAGACTGCGCCCGATGGCGATCTGAGTCCGGTCGTCCATCTGGGCGCCCTTGCTCAGGATCGTCTTGTCCTCGGACAGCCCCGCCGCCGTCTTGGCCGTCCAGCCCCCGTCAAGGCTCTCGGTATACAGCCCGTCCGACGCGCCACCCGCCGCATCGTCATGTTCCAGCCCTTCCAGCCAGCTCGTCTTGTCGGTCCCGCCCATCGTCACGCTCCTGTCGAATTGCCCTTGTCACATCCCGCGCCGCGCCTCACACCCGCCTCAGGCAAGGGTGAAACGCAGCTTGATCTCGCCAAAGCTCACCACATCCCCGGCCTTCAGCGCCCTCGCATCCGAGATGACCTTCCCGTTCACCCGCGTCTTGTTCAGGCTGCCGGAATCCGTCACCGCAAAGCTGTCGGGTCCGCGCCGCTCCAACTCGGCATGCAGGCGCGACACGCTGGGATCGGCCACCACCACATCGCAGGTCTCCGACCGCCCGATGGTCACGCGCGGCTTGCGCACCGCCAGCCGCTCGCCCGTATCCTCGCGCACGAAGAACGCGATGGCCGGCGACGGCGGGGCGACCACGGGGGCAGGCGACGGCGCGGCAGGCTCCAGATCCGGCCCGTCCATCAGGGGCAGCATGTCCTCCTCCGAAGAGGCCCCCTTGCCGCGCTGCACCAGCGCGACCACCAGCCCGACGACAGCCGCCGCCAGAACCCCGGCCCCGATCAGCCACCACAGAAGCGGATAGCCCATCCACTCCTCTTCATACCATTGCAGCGGTTCCGGCTCCGGCTCTGGCGCGGCCTCCTCGGCCCCGCCCCGCATCGCCACCGGGGTAAAGCGCGCGCTCACCGTCTCGTCGTCAAAGACGCCCGCCTCGCCCACACGCGGCTTGCGCAGCGTCACGGTGATGTCGGCTTCCACCGGCGTGCCGCGCGGCACGATGATGCCCGACTCGCCGATCGCGCCATTCACCCCGGCCACGAATTCCGCCAGCCCGGCCCGCGCCTCCTCGGTCCGCGACACGGTGATCCCGCCCGCAGCCCCCAGCGCGCCCTCGCTCAGCGTCGCCAGATAATCCAGCCCCGCCCCGTTCTGCGGCGACCCGGCCGCCCGCCAGAACAGGCCCAGCGTCGACACCGTCACCCCATGCTCGACGGCGGCCGAGGCGACCTCCTCCACCGCGCGCACGCCCTCTTCCTCGCCATCCGACAGGATGATCAGGTTGCGCAGGACCGTATCCTCCTGCGCCCCCATCAGGGTGATCGCATCCCGCGCATTCGTCGCGATCCGCGTATTCGATCCCCGCAGTTCCAGCCCCTCGACCGTCCGCTCAAGCAGCGCGCGGTCAGTGGTGAAATCGGTCAGCCGCTCAAGGCTCTCGTTGAACCCGTACAGCGCCACGGGATGCCCCGCAGGCAGGCTCCGCACCAGTTCAAGGATCAGCGCCCTCTCCCGGTTCCAACTCGGCTTGCGCTCGCCCCCCAGCCCCGGCGTCAGGTCGATCAGCACCATCGTCTTCGACAGCGCCAGCCCCGGCGTCACCGTCGACAGATCGCTCTCGAACCCGAAATCGCCCGTGACCTCGCCCGTCTCCTTCTTGGTGATCCCGCCCATGGTCCGGTTCGGCGGCACCCGCAGCACGCAGCTATCCGCAGGCGCGGGCGCCACGGGCGCGCAATCCAGCACCGCCAGCCCCGTCGCCGGGAAGCGCGTCGCCACCGCATCGGCATCCGCGATCTCCGGTGCCGCCTCCTGCGCCATCGCGCGCCCCGCAGGGCCCGCCGCCTCAAGCACCGGCCACCCGGCGCCGAACAGCGCGCCCAGAGCCACGGCCTTCAACAGGACATTGGTCGTCTTCATCAGGTCGTCATCCTCATGCCAAGGGTGCAGGCGACACCGCGCCACCGGCCTCTGCTCCGGTGACGCGGCACGCAATGGCGCCGGGGCCTCAGCCAGCCAGCGCGCGGATCGCCGCCGAAACGCGGTTCAACTCGGCCCGTGCCACCCCGGGGTCGCCACCGGCATTCACATCGGCCTGCACCGCGTTGATCTGGCCTTCCAGCGCGTTCAAACGCGCCACCTTCGCCGGATCACCCGCCACCGCCGCCCGCGCCGAAGAGGCCTGCCCGCGCACCGCCGCGATCTGGCTGCGCAGCGCCGCGATGGTCTGGCTGTTCGACGCCGACTGCGACTCCAGCCCGCTGATCCGCGACTGCGCCGCCCGGTTGTTGGCGATGATGGCCGCCGCCTCGGCATCCTTGGCCGCGATCTGGCGGTCATACTCGCCCGAATTCAGGTTGCGGATGTTGTCGAACAGCGTGGCGGTCGTCGGGTCCGTCGATCCCGTGCAGGCCGCAAGGCCAAGGACCGATCCGATCAGAAGGGAAAGGGCGCTCTTTCTCATAAGTCTCTCCGCAATGGCAAAATGGGGCCCCGCCCGTCCTCCGGGCGGGGCCGTGAAATCAGTTCACAAGGGCAAGCAGCTTGCGGTTGCGCGCCAGCCGGTCCTGCGTGCTGGCCGCAGCGCTTTCCACGCCGCCCAGACCACCCTGACCCTGCCGCTGCGCGGACTTGATCTCGTTGCGCGTCTTCACGATGTTGCGCTCGCTCGCCGCCAGCGCCGAGTCGACCGCGCGGCGGTTCGAATTGATGGCGTTCACCCGCGCATTGTAGGACGACTTGGTGATCTGCCCCGCCGCCAGCTGGCGGTTCAGCGACGCGATCTCCGCATTCTGCGACCGCACCACGGCGCGCAGGTTCGATTCCACCGAATTCAGCCGCGTGCTGACGCCGCGCAGATTGGCCAGAACCTGATCCCGCTTGACCAGTTCCACATTCTTCGCCGCCGCCGCGCGACCCACCTGATTGCCGGTCACACCGCCCGCAACCCCGCCGACCACGGCACCCGCCGCGCAGTCGTTCCCGTCACCACCCAAAAGCAGCGCGATCCCGCATCCGGCCAGCGCGCCGACGACCGCGCCCTCGACCGTGTTTCGCACGATGATATTGTTTGTGACCTGATTCAGGCTCTTGGCCTCGGCCTCCAGCTTCCGCTCCGCCGCCGTCTTCTGCGTCGAAACCGCAGTGACCGCAGTCGCGGGTTTTGTCGTCGCACCGCCCGTCCCGCTGGACGTGGTCTCGGTGCAGGCCGAAAGGGCCAGTCCGACTACGAAAATTCCGACAGTAGTGAGACGGCGCATAAATGATGCTCCCAAAATTGTGATGCACATAGGCAAATCCTTGCCTAGGCGTGACCATGCGTCAACGAATGTGTGCTTCAACGGGACCTTAGTCGAAAATGGGGCATGCCCGTGTCAAACTGGGAACATTTGTTAACGCGCCTGCGAAATTTCAGAAAAACAACATCTTAGGGTCACCATTCCCCCTGATCACACCGTCGCGGTTGACAGCGCGCCACCGGCTGCAAAACACTGAGGCCGGTTTCGCGCCTTCGTGAGGTCACGTGACCGACGCTGTTGGAAAGATCGAATCGGCCTTCGGGAGAGTGCTTTGGGAACAAGATCGTGGTGGCGGCCCATCCTGGGCGTGGTGCAGGGACGGTTCGACCTTTTCGCCAAAGTCATAGGCAGCATCAACGACCTCTTCTCCGTCATCGGCACAATCGCAGCATTGCTGGGGCTCGCCGCCGCGAAATCCGACAGCACCTCGCTTCCCACCATCCCCATCCACGATGCTCCCTTCCCGGTGCGCCTCGTCCTCTTCCTCGCCTTCGCCGCCGGGATCGGCTGGACCACCGGCCTGCTCGTGCGTCTGGCCCAGCGCCTGCCGCGCGATGTCCGCGTGCTGGTCTCGCTCATCCTTGCCATCCTCATGGCGGGCTTCGTCGCGGGCCTCGCCGATTGGCTCGTCTCCCCGCGTCAGCGCACCGACCTGCCGCAGGAATTCCTCCTCGCCGTGATCGGCGCGATGTTCGCCTGCCGCTGCATGGTGGAGAACTTCGGCGCGCAGCGCGGCATCGCCGGGCCTGCCGCCGTGGCGGAACGCAGCCTCGTCCTGCTGACCTTCACCATCTCCACCGCCGCCATCCTGATCTTCGACCAAATGGGGGCACGCTGATGCCAAACCACGGCCCGCTCGAAGCCAAACCCGCCGCCCGCCTGCTCTTCGCGGCAGGAGTCCTCGACCTCCTTCTCCTCTATGTCCTTGCGGGCATGGCCTATCCCGCGCTCAAGGGGCCGATCACGGCCCTCCTCCCCGCCGCCCTCGACCGCTTCGCCCTGCCCATCTTCTTCATCGTCCTGCTGCCACCCTTCTGGCTCATCACCGATGTCCTCGCGGGTGGCTACAGCCCCGGTCGCCTCGCCCTCGGCCTCGGCATGTCCGACAGCAGCGGCAAGCACATGTCACTCCCGCGCCGCTTCACCCGCTTTCTGGGCAAACTCTTCTGCTTCGGCATCTCCGGCCTGCGCTTCGGCAGCCTGTCGCATTACGACCGCCTCGCCGGAACCGTCTGGCGCTGCCCCATGGCCCCGCCCACAGCCGCCGACCTGCGGCTCACCTTCCTGAACGGCAAACTCAAGGGCCGCGCCGGAGCCTTGGGCAAGATCCCCGGCTTCACCCCCGACAAACCGCTCCGTCTCGGGCGCGACAAGGCTTGGTCGCATGTCCCCCTTGATGAACCCAGCATCTCCGGCCGCCATTGCGAGATCGTCATCCGGAACGGCGTGCCGATGATCCGCGACCTCGGCTCCACCCATGGCACATTCGTGAACGGCACCCGCATCCCGGCCGAGAAATGGGTCACCCTCGCCAACGCCCGCGACTTCTCTCTCGCCAAGCAGAAACTGGCCCTCCGCCCCTAGGTCCGCGGTCCGGGGTCACCGCTCCGACCAAGGTCCAACCGACCTCGAATCGCTTTGTCCGCAAGCCGGGCGATGCCATCTTCCCGCAGACGGTGGCGATGACGCCAGATACGGGAGGGAATACAGAATGCGCAAAGGAACAACAGCCATCGCCCTTGCCGGGGCGGCCCTTCTTGCGGCCTGCGTGCCGCAGGTCGCGGGGTCATGGAAGATCACCGCCATCTGCCCGCCGCAAAGCCAATACGGCAACATCCGCATCGACGCGCAGGCCGATGTGGTGGAGATCGCGCCGAACGTCTTCCGGGGCACCGTGACGAACAACCTGCAACAGCGGGGCAGTTTCGACAGCCGCCTCGACGGCGACGCCCTCACCTCCCGCATCACCTGGGAAGGGCTCGGCCCGACCGAATCCCTTCTCGTCTTTGATCGGGCCAGCGGGTCCTTCCGCGGGCTCGACAGCAACGGCTGCACCCTCTCGGTCGTCCGGCCCTGACCCACAGGAAGAACGGCCCCCGCCTTCGCAGGGGCCGTCAAGCTTTCCTTCGCATTCCTTGCCCCACCGCCCGCTGCGCGCATACGCTTTGCGGTACCGATTGCGGCACGGCCTGCGGTATGGCCGCCGCGCAGGGTTGCCCGGAAAACAGGCAGCCCCGGCGCCCCCGGCCCCGCGCCTCAGAAAGCGCAGCCCGGACGCAGGCCCAGCTTCTTCATCACCGATGCCGCAGGGCAGAACCCGGTCACGCTCGACTGGATCAGGTTCACCCCGATGAACACCGTAAACCACAGGAAATAAGGGGAAACGAACTGCGTCAGCAGCACGCTCACCAGAACCATCACCCCCGCAAAAGCCAGCACCGCACGATCCAGCGACATGTCGTCATCTCCCATCCAAGCGCCCCGAAACCGGGCCGCGACACTGGGGATATAGCGGCTCCGGCCATTACATTCAATATGCTGAATGTATTTTCCCGAACCCTTTCCGCCGATTTACCCTGCGTTAACCCCAATTTTCTTGATTTCTTGCCCATATACCCCCATATCCCCCGGTGCGACGTTAACTCTACTCGACTTCTGTCTCGGATTTTCCGGCCACAGCATCGACCAAGCTGACGGGGCCAGGCCGCCGCAAGGTGCGGGCGGCAGATACGACAGGAGACTTCACGATGGCCAAGGGCACCGTGAAATGGTTCAATGAAACCAAAGGCTACGGCTTCATCGCCCCGGAAGGCGGCAAGAAGGACGTGTTCGTCCATATCACCGCGCTGGAGCGTGCTGGCCTGCGTGGCCTGAAGGACGGCCAGGCCGTGACCTTCGACATCGAAGCAGGCCGCGACGGCCGCGAGTCGGCAACGAACCTCGCCCTCGCCTGATCCATCCGGATCGCCGAAATTCCAAAGGGGCGCAGCCATTGGCCTGCGCCCCTTTGCTTTTGCCCCCTTGTTCATCCGCGACACCAGCGCAGGCCGCAATCCGCTAGCCATCCGCGCCCGCCGCGCGCAAACTCGGGCAATGGACAGCCCCGATTACACCACCCTCATCGACGCCCCGACCTGGGACTTCATCCGCAGGACCGAGGCCGCCTATCCCCCCGACACCGCCACCCTCTCCATCGCCGATCAACGCGCGATCTACGATGCCATGTGCCGCGCCTTCCATCGCGGCTATCCCCCCGGCGTCACGGCGGAAGACCGCCCCTTCGACGGCATCCCCTGCCGCCACTACCCCGGCCAAGGCGGCACGGTCGTCTATTTCCACGGCGGCGGCTTCGTGGTGGGCGGCCTGCACAGCCATGACGATGTCTGCGCCGAAATCCGCGCCGAAACCGGCCTGACCGTCGTCTCGGTCGATTACCGCCTCTGCCCCGAACACCCCCACCCCGCCGCCTTCCACGACGCCCTCGCCGCCACCCGCGCCATCGCCGCCGAATGCGCGGCGCCCCTCCTCCTCGCGGGCGACAGTGCGGGCGGCACCCTCGCCGCAGCCACGGCACAGACCATCGGCCGCAAAGGCGCCCTTGGCATCGCGGGCATGGTCCTCATCTATCCCGGCCTTGGCGGCAACCGTGACGCGGGCTCCTACCTGACCCATGCGCAGGCCCCCATGCTCACCCGCGACGACGTCCTCTTCTACGCACGCATCCGCCATGGCGATGCCCCTGAACCGCCCCCCGATCCCAGCTTCGCCCCGCTCTCGGACAGCGACTTCGCGAACCTCCCCCCCACCCTCGCCATCGCCGCCGAATGCGACCCGCTCGCCGATGATGCCACCGCCTATGCCGCCCGCCTGACCGCCGCCGGAACCCCCGCCCGCGCCATCACCGAACCCGGCCTCGTCCATGGCTACCTGCGCGCCCGCGCCACCGTCCCCCGCGCCGCCGCCAGCTTTGCCCGCATCACCCGCACGCTTTCCGCCATGGCCAAGGGAACTTGGCCCGGATCAGAGGATCACCCATGAACGCCCCCAGCCCCAACCTCACCCATTGGCAGGAACGCTGCGACATGGCCGCCGCCTTCCGCTGGACCGCCCGCCTCAACATGCACGAGGCCGTGGCGAACCACTTCTCCCTCGCCATCAACCCCGAAGGCACGCGCTTCCTCATCAACCCCAACGGCCGCCATTTCGCCCGCATCACCGCCTCCGCCCTGATCGAGATCGACGCGAACGACCCCGCCACGATGGACCGCCCCGATGCCCCCGATCCCACGGCATGGGGCCTGCACGGCTCCATCCACCGCGCCCTGCCCCATGCCCGCTGCGTCATGCATGTCCATTCCATCCATGCCACCGTGCTGGCCAGCCTCGCCGACAGCCGCCTTCCCGCCATCGACCAGAACAGCGCCATGTTCCACGACCGCATCGTGATCGACGATCATTACGGCGGCATGGCCTTCGAAGAGGAAGGCACCCGCTGCGCCGCCCTTCTGGCCGATCCGAAGACCATCGCCATGGTCATGGGAAATCACGGCGTCCTCGTCATCGGCCCCAGCGTGGCCGAGACGTTCAACCGCCTCTATTACTTCGAACGCGCGGCCGAGACCTATATCCGCGCCCTGCAGACAGGCCGCCCCCTGCGCATCCTGCCCGATGAAATCGCCGAAAAGACCGCGCGGGAATGGGCCGCCTATCCCGGCTTCGCCGAGGCGCATCTGCGCGAACTCCGCGCCCTGCTGGATGCCGAGGGCAGCGACTACGCCCGCTAATTCCCCGCGCTTTCCATCTTGCGATGGGCCAGCACCTCCTCCAGCCAGCCCAGCCGCATCTCGGGCACCGAAGACAGCAGCAGGTCGGTGTAATCGTCGAAGGGCGGCGTCAGCACATCGGTCTTCGACCCGTATCGCACCACTTGGCCCCGATACATCACCGCGATCCGGTCCGCGATGGCGCGCACCGTGGCAAGGTCATGGGTGATGAACAGATAGGCCACCCCCTCCCGCGCCTGCAACTCCAGCAAAAGCTTCAGGATGCCATCCGCCACCAGCGGATCCAGCGCCGAGGTCACCTCGTCGCAGATGATCAGCTTGGGCTTCGCCGCCAGCGCCCGCGCGATGCAGACCCGCTGCTTCTGCCCCCCCGAAAGCTCTGCCGGGTAGCGGTCGGCATAGCCCTTGCCCATCTCGATCTGGTCCAGCAGGTCCTGCACCCGCCGCCGCTTCTCCTCGCCCTTCATCCCGAAATAGAATTCCAGCGGCCGCCCGATGATCGTCCCCACCGTCTGCCGCGGGTTCATCGCCACATCGGCCATCTGATAGATCATCTGCAACTCGCGCAGGTCATCCCGACTCCGCGCCGCCAGATCACGCGGCAAGTCTCGCCCGGCAAAGGTGATCCGCCCGGTGGAGGGCGGCAAAAGCCCGGTGATCGCCCGCGCCAGCGTCGATTTCCCCGATCCGCTCTCCCCCACCACGGCCAGCGTCTGCCCGGCGGGCAGGTCCACCGTGACCGATTTCAGCACGTCGAAGGACGTCCCCTTGTAGCGCGCCGTCACGTTCCGCACCGAAAGCAGCGGCGGCGCCTCGGCCTTCTCCACATGCTCGATCGACCGGACAGAGACCAGCGCGCGGGTATACGCCTCGCGCGGGGCGGTGATCACCTGCCCCACCGCGCCGTATTCCACCTTCTTCCCGTGCCGCAGCACGAGGATGTCATCCGCCACCTGCGCCACCACGGCCAGATCGTGGGTGATGTAAAGCGCGGCCACCCCGGTATCCCGGATCGCCTCCTTGATCGCCGCCAGAACGTCGATCTGCGTCGTCACGTCCAGCGCCGTCGTCGGTTCGTCGAAGATCACGAGGTCAGGCTTCGGACACAGCGCCATCGCCGTCATCGCCCGCTGCAACTGACCGCCCGAAACCTGATGCGGGTAACGCTGCCCGAATGTCTCGGGGTTCGGCAGGCCCAGCTTGCGGAACAGCCCCACCGCCCGCTTCTCCGCCTCCTCGCGCCCCATCACCCCATGGGAAACCGAGGTCTCGATCACCTGCTCCATCAACCGCTTGGCCGGGTTGAAGGCAGCGGCGGCCGATTGCGCCACATAGGTCACCTCGCGCCCTCGCAGCGCCCGCAACCCACCGGCCCCCAGCCCCCTGATGTCGCGCCCGTTCAGCACGATCTCCCCGCCCGTCAGCCGCACGCCCCCGCGCCCATAGGCCATGGCCGACAGCCCGATGGTGGATTTCCCCGCCCCGGATTCCCCGATCAGGCCCAGCACCTTGCCCTTGGCCACGCTGACCGACACGTCATCCACCAGAACCACATCGCGCGGCGGTTCCCCCGGCGGATAGGACGTCGCCTCGATCCGCAGGTTCCTGATCTCCAGCAATTCAGGCACCGCGCCCCCCTTTCAGGCTCGTCGTCCGCGACAGGATCCAGTCCGCCACAAGGTTCACCGAAATCGCCAGCAGGGCGATGGCCAGCGCGGGCATCAGCGCGGCGGATTTGCCATAGATCAGCCCGTCCTTGTTCTCCTTCACCATCCCGCCCCAATCGGCCAGCGGCGGCTGGATGCCCAGCCCAAGGAAGGACAGCGTCGAAATGAACAGCACCGCGAAGATGAACCGCAGCCCGAACTCCGCCACCAAAGGCGACAGCGCATTGGGCAATATCTCGCGGAAGATGATCCACCCCTGCCCCTCGCCGCGCAGCTTGGCCGCCTCGACATAATCCATCACCGCGATATCCATCGCCACCGCCCGCGCCAGACGGAACACCCGCGTGGAATCCAGCAATCCCATCACCACGATCAGCACCGTCAGGTTGATGGGCAGCACCGACAGCAGTACCAAGGCCACGATCAGCGACGGGATCGCCATCATCAGATCGACCATCCGCGACAGGCCCTGATCGACCCACCCGCCCCGCACGGCGGCAAGGAACCCGAGGAAGGACCCAAGACCGAAGGACAGAACCGATGCCGCCAGCGCCACGAAGATGGTGATCTGCCCGCCATAGATCATCCGGCTCAGGATATCCCGCCCGATCGTGTCCGTGCCCAGCCAATGCGTGGCCGAGGGCGACTCCCACACCCCCCCCATCACCGCATCCACCGGATAGGGCGCGATGACCTGCGCGAAGACCGCGCAAAAGACGAAGGCCCCGGTCAATATCAGGCCCAGCAGGGCCGAGAAGGGTATCCTCATTTCGGGTGCCTCAGACGCGGATTGGCGATGATCGCGATGACATCGGCAAGGATGTTCAGCCCGATATAGACGGCGGCGAAGATCAACCCCACCGCCTGCACCACCGGCAGGTCGCGCTTGGCCACATGGTCTACCAGATACTGGCCCAGCGCGTTATAGCCGAAGACCACTTCCACCACGACGACCCCCACCACCAGATAGGCAAGGTTCAGGACCACGACGGAAACGATGGGCGCGATGGCATTGGGAAAGGCGTGCTGCCAGATCACCCGCATCGGCGACAGGCCCTTCAATTCCGCCGTCTCGATATAGGCCGATTGCATCACGTTCAGGATCGCCGCCCGCGTCATACGCATCATATGGGCCAGCACCACCAGAACCAGCACGATCACCGGCAGGGCCACGGCCTGCAACCGCTCCCAGAAGCCCATGCCCGGAAAGACCATGGCAACCGGCTGGAAGATCGGAAAGACCTGCGTCAGCAGGAAGATCACGAAATAGGCCGCCACGAATTCCGGCAGCGAAATCGTCGACAGCGTCACCCCGGAAATCACCTTGTCCGGCCACCGCCCCTGATAGCGCGCCGCGACAAGGCCAAGCAGGATCGCCAGCGGCACCGAAATCGCCGCCGCACAGGCCGCAAGGAACAGCGTATTGCCAAGGCGTTGGCCGATGGCCTGCCCGATATCCTGCCCATTCGTCAATGCCGTGCCGAAATCCCCGGTCAGGATGCCGCCAAGCCAGTCGAAATACCGCACATGGGCCGGCTCATTCAGGCCCATCGCCTCGCGCATGTTGGCAAGCGCCTCCGGCGTGGCCGACTGGCCAAGGATCGCCTGCGCCACATCGCCCGGCAGTGCCTCGGTGCCCAGAAAGATCAGCAGCGACACCGCAAGCAAGAGAAGCAGGCCCAGCGCGATACGCTGGGCCACCAGTTTCAGGATCGGATGCACCGCGGTCCGGTCCCGATCACGCCGTCAGCCAGCACTTGGCCAGCGCGCGCCCGTTCATCAGCTCATGCGTCGGATCGACGAACCAGCCGCCCACCTCGGCGCGCCGCGCCTCGACGAACTCGTTGAACATCGGGCAGATCAGGCCGCCCTCGTCGCGCACCAGCATGGCCATTTCCGAATACATGGCCTTGCGCTTCTCGCCGTCCAGCTCGCCCCGCGCGGCAACCAGCAGCTCGTCGAACCGCGCGTTCTTGAACCGCGTGTCGTTCCAGTCCGCGGTCGAGGCATAGGCGGTGGAGTACATCTGATCCTGCACCGGACGCCCGCCCCAATAGCTCGCGCAGAAGGGCTGAACGTTCCACACGTCGGACCAATAGCCGTCATCCGGCTCCACCTTCACCTCCAGCGGGATGCCCGCCTGCGCGGCGGTCTGCTGGAACAGTTGCGCCGCCTCCACCGCGCCGGGGAAGGCACCGGGGGCCGTGCGCAGCACGATCGGGCTGCCGTCATGGCCGGATGCCTTGTAATGCTCCGCCGCCTTCGCCAGATCGAATTCCCGCTGCGGGATCGATGCGTCGAAATAGGGATAGGCCGCGTTGATCGGGAAGTCATTGCCCACCGACCCGAAGCCGCCAAGGATCTTGTCCACCATCTCCTGACGGTTGATCGCGTATTTCAGCGCCATGCGCAGGTCGTTGTTGTCGAAGGGCGCGGTATCGGCATGCATGATGAACACGTAATGCCCGCGACCCGCCGCCCGCTCGATGGAAACGCCCGGCATCCCCTTCAGCAGTTCCACGATCTTCGGATCGACCCGGTTGATCATATGGACCTGACCGGATTGCAGCGCCGCCGTCCGGGCGGTGTTGTCGTTGATGATCAGGATCTCGGCCCCATCGGCGTGGCCGATGCTGCTGTCGAAGTAATTCGCATGCCGCTCGAACACGGCGCGCACGCCCGGCTCGAAGGACACCACCTTGTAGGGCCCGGCCCCGATGCCCGCATTCGGGTTGTCATAGCCGCCACCCGGCTGAATCTGCAGGTGATAATCGGCCAGCAGGAAGGGCAGGTCGGCATTGGCCGCCGCCAGCTTCAGGGTGACCATGTCCCCCTCCGCCACCATCTCGGAAATCCCCTGCACGATGCCAAGGGCGCCCGACTGCGCCTTCTCGTCCGTATGCCGCTTCAGCGTGGCGACCACATCCTCCGCCGTCACCGTCTTGCCGTCATGGAACTCCACGCCCGACCGGATCTTGAACTTCCACTCCGTCGCATCGGCATTGGACGAAATCTCCTCCGCGACGCGCGGCTCGACCTCGCCCTTCTCGTTCACGATGACCAGCATCTCACCCCAGAGCATGCTGACTGCAAAAGGCGCGGGCGATGCCGCAACCGCGGGGTCCAGCGAGTTGGTCGATTCCCCGCCCGAAATCCCGGCCTTGATCACGCCACCCTTCACCGGCTGCGCCTGCGCGACCGAGGCCAGCAGCGAATTCGCCATCGCCGCCGAAACACCAAGTGCCGAAGCACGGCCCACGAATTCACGACGGCTCATCAGCCCGCGCGCCGCACGCTTCAGCATATAGTCGAATTCAGAATTCATCCCGGTGGTCTCCCTATTGTGGCCGCCCCCTGCGACGGCCGTTTTTGTTGATTGCTCAATCAGTAACCCGCGAATCTCCGCCGGGGCAAAGGTTTTTTCCCACGCCCCGGTCACGTTTTTCAGACGAACCTCCGCGGCACGCTCTCATCCCAGACCCGTTCGAAGACCAGCGCCTCCCCCTCCCATGCCCGCAGCACCGCCCGGTGCCGCAGATGGGTGGCGCTCCCCGTCATCTCCGCCTCCGCCCGCGTCCGCACCGACCAGTCCCCCCGCGACAGCCGCTGCTCCCACACATGCACCGCCCGCGCCGAAAGCGGATCATCGGGCCGGATCTCCCACCGCTCGCTCATCGTCTCGCCGCTGCACAGCCCATGCGTCAGGTTCTCCGCATCGCCCAGATCATCCTCCACGATCAGGGCATATGTCCCCGCGATCAGGTCCTCCTCCACGAACCGCCGCGTCCGCCCCGCACGGATCACCCTATGCTTCCACGGCACTGCATGTTCCGCAGGCGGTGGGTCCCACTCCCCCACACTCCCCGCATGCACAGGCAGCGTCAGGCTCCCCCCCGTCACCACCAACCGCCCCGCCTCCGGCGACGGCCAGACGAAGGGCCAGTAACTGTTCGAAAGCGCCAGCCGCAGCCGATGCCCCGGCGCCACCCGATAGGCCATCTGGTCCAGAGCGAAGGCCACCTCCACCGCCTCCCCCGGCACCATGGGCATGGGGTTCTCCCGGCTCTCCCGGTGACACGGGTTCAACATCCCATGCGCGATCCTGACCGAGGCCCCGTCCGGCCCCACATCGCACAGCCGCGCCACGACGAACCCAAGCGGCCGGTCCGATGCCACCCGCAACCGCAGCTCCGCCGCGCCCAGAAGGTCCAGCCCCGCTTCCAGCACCTCACCATCGAAACACAAAGACAGCGCATCATCCTCGCGCTGATCCCCCGGCATCTCGGCATTCAGGCCCATGGGAAAGAACTCCCCCGCCTTCAGACCCAGATGCTGCGGCGTCGCCACCGTCAGGGCGAACCCCTCCGCCCCTTCGTCCCGGCCCAAATACCCCTGCGACGCCCCCGCCCCGCGCGCGGCCTGCAAAGCCAAGACCTGCCGCGATACGCGTGGCGACGGCCACTCCGCCTCGGCCACCCAATGCCCCGGCCTGACCTTCGCGCTGGCATCCGGGGGGGCGGAATGCATCATCCACACCCGATAGGCCGGATCATGCTCCGCCCCGTTCTCCACCCCCTTCAACCAGCGGTCCCACCACCGCACCGCCTCCTGCAGGAACCCCACCTGCGGCCCCGGCACCGCCGTATGCGGGTATTGATGCACCCAAGGCCCCACGATCCCCTTGCAGGGCGCGGGCACGTTCTCAACCAGATGCGCGACCGTGTTCATGTAATTGTCGGCCCAGCCGCCCCAGATCAGGACCGGGGTCCGCATCCGGGAATAATCCTCGCACACCGATCCGTGCTTCCAGAACGCCCCCCGCTCCTGCAGCGCGGCCCAGCGCGGCGCCAGCCAAGGCTCGGCCTCCAGCCGCTGCATCCACATCCGCCGCCAATCCGGGCGCAGCACAGGGTCCGGCGGGCGCGAGGAATAGGACAGCATCACCGCCCCCCAGCCGAAATTCTCGCCCAGCAGGCAGCCGCCCTTGTAATGGATGTCATCCGCAAAGCGGTCGGTGGTGGAACAGACCGAAATCACCGCCTTCAACGCGGGCGGCTGGTTGAACGCGGCCTGCAGGCAATTGAACCCGCCCCAGGACTTGCCCATCATCCCCACCGCACCGCTGCACCACGGCTGGCGCGACAGCCAGTCGATGACGGCCACCGCATCATCCATTTCCTGCTGCGTGTATTCGTCGGCCATCAGCCCTTCGCTGTCGCCATTCCCCCGCATGTCCACCCGCACGCAGGCATAGCCATGCCCGGCGACGTAAGGATGCATCATCTCGTCCCGCGGCAGGGTCCCGTCGCGCTTGCGATAGGGGATGTATTCCAGAACCGCCGGCACGGGCCGCACCCCGGCATCCTCGGGCATCCAGACCCGCGCCGACAGGCGGCAGCCATCGGGCATCACGATCCCCATATCCTCCTGCTCGACGACACGGCAGGGAAACTCGGTCCGGATGGTCATGCAGCCCTCCCCTTCTTTGCGGCCATCAGACTCCACCCCAAAGCCGACTCACGGCCAAATCCCGGCCATTCCTCCCCCATTCGCGACATCGCGCCCCGATGTCGGGCGCAGGTCGGCAATGGACGTTCCCGCCCTATCCTCGCCCGCGACGCTTCCCTAATCTCGCCCCGAAGCAGACGCCGGAGAACGCCATGACCAACCGCCCCAACATCCTCATCCTCATGGTGGACCAACTCACCGGCACCCTCTTCCCCGATGGTCCCGCCCCCTTCCTCCATGCCCCGAACCTGCGCCGCCTTGCCGAAAGGTCGGTGCGGTTCGCCAACAGCTACACGCCCTCGCCGCTCTGCGCCCCCGCCCGCGCGGCCTTCATGTCCGGCGCGCTGCCCAAACGCACCCGCGTCTATGACAACGCCGCCGAATTCGCCTCCGACATCCCGACCTATGCCCACCACCTGCGCCGCGCGGGCTATCAGACCGCGCTTTCCGGCAAGATGCATTTCGTCGGCCCCGACCAACTCCACGGTTTCGAGGAACGGCTCACCACCGACATCTACCCCGCCGATTTCGGCTGGACGCCCGACTACCGCAAACCCGGCGAAAGGATCGACTGGTGGTATCACAACCTCGGCTCCGTCACGGGCGCGGGCGTGGCCGAAATCACCAACCAGCTTGAATACGATGACGACGTCGCCTTTCAGGCCGTGCAGAAACTCTACGACCTCTCACGCGGCCACGATGCCCGCCCTTGGTGCCTGACCGTCAGCTTCACCCACCCGCACGACCCCTTCGTCGCCCGCCGCAAATTCTGGGACCTCTACGAAGGCGCCCCCGAACTGGAACCGCCCGCCGCCATCCCCTACGAAGATCAGGACCCCCATTCCCAACGCCTGATGGACGCCTGCGACTGGCGCGCCTTCGACATCACCGACAGCCATATCCGCCGCGCCCGTCAGGGCTATTTCGCCAACATCTCCTATGTCGATGCCAAGATCGGCGAAATCCTCGACACGCTGGAGGCAACGCGGCAAGAGGCGATCATCCTCTTCCTCTCGGACCATGGCGAGATGCTGGGCGACCGGGGCCTGTGGTTCAAGATGAACTTCTTCGAAGGCTCCGCCCGCGTCCCCCTGATGATCTCCGCCCCCGGCCTCACCCCGCAGCGCATCGACACGCCGGTGTCCACCATCGACGTGACCCCCACCTTGGGCGCGCTGGCAGGCATCGACATGGCCGAAATCCTGCCATGGACCGATGGCGAAAACCTCCTGCCGCTGGCGCAGGGCACCCCCCGCAGCGCGCCGGTGGCCATGGAATATGCCGCCGAAGGCACGATCACCCCGATGGTCGCCCTGCGCGATGGCCCGTGGAAATACATCCGCTGCCCCGCCGATCCCGAAATGCTCTTCCACCTCGAAACCGATCCGGCGGAACGCACCAACCTCGCCGCCGATCCCGCCCATGGCGCCACCCTCGCCGCCTTCCGCGCCAAGGCCGATGCCCGCTGGAACCTCGCCGCCTTCGACGCCGCCGTCCGCGAAAGTCAGGCCCGCCGCTGGGTGGTCTACGAGGCGCTCCGCAACGGTGCCTATTACCCGTGGGATCACCAACCCCTCCGCGCCGCCTCCGAACGCTACATGCGCAACCACATGGACCTGAACGTGCTGGAGGAAAGCAAACGCTTCCCGCGCGGCGAATGATCCGCCCCCCGCGCGGGGCACCGGCGAAGAAAACCGTTGGCGCCGCGCCACGGCTTCGGTAACCCTTTTCCCGCCGCCTCCGCTGCATTCGGAAGGACAAGGCGAAACAAAGGGAACCGAGGGAACGCAATGAACATGATCGAGGCCGTCAAGGCCGTCTTCTCGAAATACGCCACCTTCGAAGGCCGCGCGCGGCGGTCGGAATACTGGTGGTTCGTCCTCTTCAACTTCATCGTCAGCTTCGTGCTGGCCATGCTCTTCGGCGGCGGAGGCAACGGCTTCGGTGGCGACATCTTCAGCATGATCTGGACGCTCGCCACGCTGCTGCCCTCGCTCGCCGTCGGCGCGCGCCGCCTGCATGACACCAACCGCTCCGGCTGGTGGCTGCTGATCATCTTCGTCCCGCTGATCGGGATGATCGTGCTGATCGTCTTCTTCGCCTCGCGCGGCACGCCCGGCCCCAACCGCTTCGGTCAGGACCCGCTGCAAACCCGCCCATGACGGCAAAAAGGGGCGGGGATCACCCCGCCCCAAAGCCTGACGAATCCTGAACCCGCAGCCCGCCGCGTGCTGACACTTTGCGGTACAGTTTCCGGCACAGGTTTCGGTACACCCGCTTGGCACCGCAAAACGCCCCGCCACGGCGTCATCCTTAATCGAAACTCACCCCACAGCCCGCTGCGTGCTGACAGTTTGCGGTACAGTTCGCGGCACGGGCAGCGGCACGGCCGCCCCGGCCCTCAAAGGCTCGCCGCCTCATAGATATGGGAGAGGTCGCCCCCCCATTCCCCACGATACAGCGAAAGCCAGCGATCCGCTTGCGTCACCCCGGTCTCCACCGCCTCCACCAGCGGCGCCAGATATCTTTCCTCGCCCAACCCCCGCCCGGCCAGCCCCGCCTGCGACAGGGCGACCGCAGCCCGCGCCAGATCGGAAATCCGCACCCCGCCCGCCTTGCCCGCCAGCCCCTCGACCGAGGCCGCAACCCGCAGCCCCTCGCGCGTCTCGGCGTCCAGCCCCTTCACAAGGTCCCAAGCCGCGTCCAGCACCGTCTGGTCGTACATCAGCCCCACCCAGAAGGCAGGCAGCGCCACGACATGCGCGAAATCCCCGCAATCGGCCCCGCGCATCTCGATGTAGCGCTTCACCCGCGCCTCCGGGAAGACCGTGGTCATATGGTCCGCCCAGTCCGAAAGCGTGGGCTTCTCGCCCGGCAGCGCAGGCAGTTCCCCCTTCAGGAAATCGCGGAAGGATTGGCCCAAGGCATTGATATACTTGCCGTCGCGATAGACGAAATACATCGGCACATCCAGCACCCAGTCCACATAGGCCTGAAACCCGAACCCCTCGTCAAAGGCGAAGGGCAGCATCCCCGTCCGGCTGTCATCCAGTCCCCGCCAGATCCGCGACCGCCACGACTTGTGCCCGTTTTCCTTCCCCTCGAAAAACGGGGACGAGGCGAAAAGCGCCGTCGCCACGGGCTGCAAAGCCAGCGCCACGCGCATCTTCTTCACCATGTCGGCTTCCGACGCATAGTCCAGATTCACCTGCACCGTGGACGTGCGGTACATCATCTGCGTGCCATGCGTGCCCACGCGGCCCATGTAATCCGTCATCAGCCGATAGCGCCCCTTGGGCATCACCGGCATATCCTCATGCCGCCATTCCGGCGCCGCGCCGATCCCCATGAACCGGATGCCCAGAGGCTCGGCCAGCGACCGCACCTCGTCCAAATGGTTTCTTAACTCGGATTCGGTTTCCTTCAGGCTGGCAAAGGCCGCACCCGACAATTCGAACTGCCCGCCCGGCTCAAGACTGATATTCGCCCCGTTCCGTGTCAGACCGATCACATTCCCGCCCTCGCGCACCGGCTCCCAGCCGAACTGCGCCTCCAGACCCGAGAAGAGCGCGTTAATGGATCGTTCACCATCATAGGGCAGCGGGCGGCGGCTGTCGGTCAGCCAGCCGAACTTTTCATGTTCGGTCCCGATACGCCACAAGTCCTTGGATTTGCAGCCGGATTCCATGAATTCGGCCAGCTGGGCAAAGCTTTCGATCGGCCCGCCGCCGGATTGGGGAATCGACATCTGGAAGGCTCCGCATCTTCGCTTTGATCAAGGCCCCATGTGGTGCTTTGACTGCACGGTCAAGTCAAGGGGCCGGAACCGCCTTGCCGCCAACTGTCTCAGACCGTTGACACACCCGTCCCCGCCCGCCGCCAGACCACCCGCATCGCCTCCCCGGCCACCAGCCCCGTCCCGCCCGACCGCCCCTCGGGGGCAAGCGCCGCCAGAAGGCCCGGCATGTCCATCCCCGGCAGGGTGGCAAAGACGTCGAACAGGGCCCCAGCCCCCGCCGCATCCACCGGCACCAGCAGGGCCTGCCCATCCGCCTGACGCAACCGCCACAACCGCCGTCCGCGCAGCGTCACCAGCCGCACCTCCACCAGTTCCGGCACGCTGACAAATCCGCCAAGTGCAGGCCCCATATAGGAAATCTGGCCCTCGTCCACCTCCACCACACCCGGCGCATCCGCCCCTTGGGCAAAGCGCATCCGCCGCCATGCCTGCACCGCCAGACCCGCAGCCAACCCCGCCAGACCCAGACCGAAGGGCACCAGCATCCAGCCCCCTCCCGACGCCACCCAAAGCCCCAGCGCCACCACCGCCGCCGCGGCGATCACCTCGCGCCACCGCCACAGGGCATCCCGCAATTCCGGCCGGATCACCGCCAATCCCCTAAGGCCGCCTGCCACAGCACCAGCGCCGCCACCGCCGCCGTATCCGCCCGCAGGATGCGCGGCCCAAGGCTGACGGGCAGCACCGCAGGCATCGCCCGGAGCTTCGCCTTCTCGCCTTCCGAAAACCCGCCCTCCGGCCCGATCAGAATGGCCCAAGGCCCCGGTTCCGCCCCTGCCAACCCCTGCGCCGCCCCCACCAGAGACTCGTCGCACCACAGGATGCGCCGCCCCTCCGGCCAGCCTGCCAAGACCCGATCCAACGCGACAAGATCAGCAACTTCAGGCACATAGGTGCCCCCGCACTGTTCCGCCGCCTCCACGGCATGGGCCTGCAACCGGTCCTGCCGGATGCGTTCGGAATTCGTGTGCCGGGTCTGGACGGGCACGATCCGGCGCACCCCCATCTCCACCGCCTTTTCCACGATGAAATCCGTCCGCGCCTTCTTGATCGGCGCGAACAGCAGCCACAGGTCCGGCGGCATCAGCAGGGCCTTGGTCCGCACGTCGCAGACCAGAACGCCCCCCCGCTTGCCCGCCTCGGCCACCTCCGCCCGCCATTCCCCGTCGCGCCCGTTGAACAGCGAAACCACCGCCCCCTTGCCCAACCGCATGACGGAAAACAGATAATGTGCCTGATCCGCGCCCAAGGCCACGGCTTGCCCCTGCCCGAGGGGCTGATCTACATAAAGACGAACCTTCGCATCCATGGCCCGCACCCTATGACCCAACCGCCCGTAATTCCAGAGGCCGGCACCGTCGCCGATGCCCCGCGCGGCAATTGGGTCGACACGCTCGCCCCCGCCGCCACCCGCCCCTACCTGCGCCTGTCGCGGGCAGACAGGCCCATTGGTACATGGCTCCTGCTGATCCCCTGCCTCTGGGCCGTCGCCCTTGCCGCCGCCTCCACCGGCGGTTTCACGTGGCTCGACCTCTGGCTCGTCGCCTCATCCGCCATCGGGGCCTTCCTCATGCGCGGCGCGGGCTGCACATGGAACGACATCACCGACCGCGACTTCGATGCCGCCGTCGCCCGCACCCGCTCGCGCCCCATCCCGTCGGGCCAAGTCACTGTGAAACAGGCGGTTTTCTGGATGGTGGCGCAAGCTCTCATCGCGGCCTGCATCCTCTTCACCTACCACCCCCTCGCCATCGCCCTCGGCGTGGGCTCCCTCGCCCTCGTCGCGATCTACCCCTTCGCCAAGCGCTTCACATGGTGGCCGCAGGCCTTCCTCGGCCTCGCCTTCAACTGGGGCGCGCTGCTGCTCTGGGCGGCGCATTCCGGCAGCCTGACCCTAGCCCCTATCCTCCTCTATGCCGCAGGCTTCGTCTGGACGCTGTTCTACGACACGATCTACGCCCATCAAGACAAGGAGGATGACGCCCTGATCGGCGTCCGCTCCACCGCCCGCCTCTTCGGGCAGAACACCGGCAAGTGGCTGGCGGCCTTCCTTGTCGTCACCGTCCTCCTGATGGCCGCCGCCTCCGTCGTGGCCCTGCTGCCGCTCGCCTCTCCCCTGCCGCTCCTCGTGGCCCTCATGGGGGCATGGGGAATGGGCGCACACATGCTCTGGCAGATGCGCCGCGTGGATATCGACGATCCCGCCGCCTGCCTTGCCGTCTTCCGCTCCAACCGCGATGCGGGCCTGATCCCTGCGCTGTTTCTTGCCGCTGCGGCACTGGTTTGATTGATCCCCGCCCACCGGGGCCGTAAGCACATGGCGTGCGCGAAGAATCCCTTCTTCCGCCGCCCAGCACTGCCAGAACGAAAGCTGCCCGATGCGCCTTCCCAACCTGCGCCTGCCCAAATCCCTGCGCCCGGCAGACCTGCGCCGTCTGCGCCTCCCGCAGGGCTTGCTTGCGCTGATCGCCTTCTCCCTCGCAGGCCTTGCCGCCATCGGCATCGCCCTTGCCGCTGCCGCCGTGATCGAACGCCGCTCGCTCAAGGCGGTGAACTGGGCGCTGGCGAATGAAGGCATCACATGGGTGAAACCCGCCGCAGACGGGATGCTTGTCACCCTGACGGGAACCGCCCCGAACGAGGCCGCCCGCTTCCGCGCCGTCAGCATCGCAGGCACCGTCATCGACAGCGGCCGCGTGCGCGACGAACTCGAGGTGACGCCCGTCAACCAGATCGAAGCCCCCCGTTTTTCCGTGGAAATGCTGCGCAACGACGACGGAATCCAACTCATCGGCCTCCTTCCCGATGGCGAGGATGAGGCGACCCTCGCCACGGCCGCCGCAGAACTGGCGGGCAGCATCCCGATCACCGACATGCTCGAAACCGCGACCTATGCGCCCCCCGAAAGCTGGGAGCCCGCCTTCGCCTTCGGCCTTTCCGCCCTCAAATTGCTGCCCCGCTCCAAGATTTCCGTCTCGGCCGAGGGGGTGGAAATCAAAGCCATCGCCACGAGCGAGACAGAGAAGCGCAACCTCGAATCCGAACTCGCCCGGCAGCGCCCCGAAGGCCTTGCCGTGATGATCGACATTTCCGCGCCCCGCCCGGTGCTGACGCCCTTCACGCTGCGCTTCGTGAAAGATGCCGAAGGCGCCCGCTTCGACGCCTGCTCTGCCGATAACGAGGCCGCGCGCAACCGCATCCTCGCCGCCGCCGTCGCTGCCGGGATGGAGGGCAAGGGTGCCTGCACCGTGGGCCTTGGCGTGCCCAGCCCCCGCTGGGCCGAGGCCGCCGAGGCCGGGATCAAGGCCATCGCCGCCATGGGTCAGGGCACGATCACCTTCTCTGACGCCGACATCTCGCTGGTCGCTGCAGAAGGCACGCCGCAGGCTGCCTTCGACCGCGCCGTGGGCGAATTGAAGGCCGCGCTCCCGCAGGCTTTCTCGCTGGCCGCCACCCTGCCCAAAGCGGCAAGCGCCGCAGGGGCAGGCCCGGCGGAATTCACCGCGGCACTCTCTGCCGATGGTCGCGTGGAACTGCGCGGCCGGGTCACCGACGACGTTCAGCGTGAGGCCGTCGACAGCATCGCAAAGCTCGAATTCGGGGTGGGCAAGGTCTACAACGCCACCCGCCTTGACCCCGAACTTCCCGATGGCTGGCCCGTCCGGGTGCTTGCTGGCATCGAGGCGCTTGGCGAACTCGCCGAGGGCGCGCTCTTGGTGCGCGAAGACACGGTCGAAATCTCGGGCGTCACCGGATCGTTGACCGCACGCGACCGCATCAGCCAGATCCTCTCGGGCAAACTCGGTCAGGGCCAGACCTTCAAGGTCTCCGTCCGCTATGACGAGGCGCTGGATCCCCTCGCCTCCATCCCCACTCCCGAGGAATGCCTCGCCAACCTCAAGTCAATGGTGGCGCAGCAGAAGATCACCTTCCCGCCGGGTTCCGCCGAGATCGACGCCGCAACCGGGCAGTTGATGAACCGTCTGGCCGAAGGTCAGGAAGGCTGCCCCGCCTTGGCGATAGAGATTTCCGGCCATACCGACGCCCAAGGCTCCGAAGAGGGCAACCGCGCCTTGTCGCAGGCACGGGCCGAGGCTGTTCTGGTCGCCCTGCAGGGTCGCCGCGTCGACGTCTCGCTGATGCGCGCCAAGGGCTATGGCGAGGAACGCCCCATCGCCGACAACGGCACCGAGGAAGGGCGCGAGGCGAACCGCCGCATCGAATTCGCCCTTATCGGCGCGCCGGTCGAAACCGCCAATGCAGCAGGCACCGCCCCCGTCGCAACCGAGACAGCCACCGATGCCGCGCCCTCTGCAGATGCACCGGCCGCGTCAACCACCGTGCTTGCCGCCCCCTCGGCGCCCTCCGACGGAGCGGCCTGCGTGGCGAGCATCGCGGCCCTTCTGGATAAGGACAAGATCACCTTCGACCCCGGCTCAGACGACATTTCCGAAGCCTCCGGCAGCCTTGTCGACGCGTTGGCGACAGTTATCAAGCAATGCCCCGGCACCCCGATCGAGGTGGCGGGCCACACCGATTCGCAAGGCACCTCGCGCAACAACCAGACCCTGTCGGAAGATCGCGCAAAGGCCGTTCTGGTTGCCCTGCGCGAAAGGGGCGTGGACGTCTCCACGATGAAGGCAGTGGGTTACGGCGAGGAAAAGCCCATTGCCGACAATGGCGACGAAGAAGGGCGCGAGGCCAATCGCCGCATCGAATTCACCCTGATCAGGGCAGCCGCAGCCACCGAAACCACGACAGAAACCCAACAGGCGCAGGCGGCAACCACGCCCCTACCCCGGCTTCCCGACGGTTCACCCGACTTCTCGGCTGATACCAGCCCCTCCATCGCGCCACAGGAAAAGACCTTGCGTCCGCTGCCCCGTCCCGCGAATAACGACTGATCGTATCTCGCAGACACAAGCCGCAGACGCAGGGCCATGAACCGCCAGGAATTCATCACCGCCACCGCCATCATCCTTCTGCTGGCCTTCGCGCTTGGCTGGTTCGCCTATTGGCTGCTGCATCGCTTCACCCGTGTCGCAGGCGGCGACATGGCGGAACTGGACAACCTCGCCCGCTCCCTGCACGAGGCGGAAGAGGCACGCGAACAGGCGCTGATCTACCTCGAGGAACGCGAGGCCGAACTTCTCAACCAGATATCCCAGACCGAGGCGGAATTGCGCGCCGCGATGGAGGGCCTGCGCGACGCAAGGCACGAGGCAGAGGAGATGCGCGCCTATATCGAACGGATGCACGCCGCGAACTGATCGCTGGCGGGGGCGGCGGCACTAGTCCAAGCCACCCAGACAGGCCCGCATCAGCGCTGATCCGGGATCAGTCAAACCATCGATCACGTCGAAATGATGCCGCCCCGGATCGACCGTCCACGGGCAGTCCCATTCCTCGGACAAATGCCGCGCCTGCCAAAGGAAGGCTGGTCGCTCCTGCCCCCCCACCCAGACATGGCACTCCACACCTGACGCCCGGGCCAGCCGCGCCGGACTTTCCATTGCGCATTCCGGCCCATCCAGACGCAGCGCGTCCTGCATTTCCGTCTCCATCAGCGGCGCCAGCTCCGCCAGTGGCGAAACCGGCACCACCCGCCGCAGTCCCGGCACCGCCTGATCTGCACAACCCATGCGCGCCGACAGATGCCCCCCCGCCGAATGCCCCGTCACTACGACAGGCACCCCCGGCACCGCCTCCGCCGCCACCGCGCAGGCCCGCGCCACCTCCGCCGTGATCCCCGCGATCCGTGCCGCAGGCGCCAGCGTATAGGACGGCATCGCGCAGGCCCATCCCCGCGCCACCGCGCCCGCCGCCAGATGCGACCATGTCTCGCGGCCAAAGGCCATCCAATAGCCGCCATGCACGAAAATCAGCAGCCCCCGCGCCACCCCCTCGGGCAGGAACAGGTCGAACCGCTGCCGCTCCGCCCCGCCATAGGCCAGCCCCAGCCGTGCCCGCGCCCCAAGTGACTCACGGAACCCCGCCGCAGCCGCCTCCCACTTGGGCGGATAGCCCTCCGCCCTCGCGATGAAGGCCCCGTTCGCATAGGCGCGGTCCGTCTCCGACCGCCATTCCCGACCCTTCGCCATCCATACCTGCCGATTTGATCAAAATTGTCGCGCCGCCGATGAAATCTGCCCTGCCGGAACTGGACAATCCCCCCCTTGCGGATGCATCCATCATTAACCCGTTTTCCCGGAGGCCCACATGCTCGATTCCGTCACCAATCTCGCGTCGCTGCTGAAAGACCCGTCGCTTCTGGTCACCAAGGCCTATGTCGCAGGCCAATGGATCGACGCCGACGACGGCACCACCTTTCCGGTGACGAACCCCGCCCGCGGCGACGTGATCTGCCACCTTCCGAATCTGGGCCGCGCCGAAACCGCCCGCGCCATTGCCGCCGCAGAAGTGGCGATGAAGGACTGGGCTGCGCGGACGGGCAAGGAACGCGCCGCGATCCTGCGGAAATGGTTCGACCTGATGATGGCCAATGTCGATGACCTTGGCAAAATCCTCACCGCCGAAATGGGCAAACCGCTGGCCGAGGCGAAGGGCGAAGTGGCCTACGGCGCGTCGTTCATCGAATGGTTCGCCGAAGAGGCCAAGCGCGTCTACGGCGAAACCATCCCCGGCCACCAGCGCGACAAGCGCATCACGGTGATCAAGCAGCCCATCGGCGTCGTGGGCTCCATCACGCCCTGGAACTTCCCCAACGCCATGATCGCCCGCAAGGTCGGCCCCGCGCTCGCCGCAGGCTGCGGCTTCGTCGCCCGCCCCGCCGCCGAAACCCCGCTCTCGGCCCTCGCCATGGCCGTGCTGGGCGAACGCGCCGGCCTGCCCGCCGGCATCTTCTCCGTCATCACCTCCATCCGCTCCTCCGACATCGGCAAGGAATTCTGTGAAAACCACGCCGTGCGGAAACTGACCTTCACAGGTTCCACCGAAGTGGGCCGCATCCTGCTGCGTCAGGCGGCGGATCAGGTGATGAAATGCTCGATGGAACTGGGCGGCAACGCCCCCTTCATCGTCTTCGACGACGCCGATCTCGACGCCGCCGTCGCGGGCGCGATGGTGTCCAAGTTCCGCAACAACGGCCAGACCTGCGTCTGCGCCAACCGCATCTATGTGCAGGCGGGCGTCTATGACGCCTTCGCCAAGAAACTGGCGGAAGCCGTGGCGAAGACCAAGGTCGGCGACGGCCTGACCGAAGACGTGACCTTCGGCCCGCTGATCAACGACAAGGCGGTGGCGAAGGTCGAGGAACACATCTCCGACGCGCTGACCAAAGGCGCCAAGATCGAAACCGGCGGCAAGCGTCACGCGCTCGGCGGGTCCTTCTTCGAACCCACCATCATGACGGGCGTCACCACCGACATGCTGGTCACCAACGAGGAAACCTTCGGCCCGCTCGCCCCGCTCTTCAAGTTCGAAACCGAGGAAGAGGTGATTGCGCTGGCCAACGCCACGATCTTCGGCCTCGCCTCCTATTTCTACGCCCGCGACATCGGCCGCATCACGCGTGTGCAAGAGGCGCTGGAATACGGCATGGTCGGCGTGAACACCGGCCTCATCTCGACCGAAGTCGCCCCCTTCGGCGGGGTCAAGCAATCCGGCCTCGGCCGCGAAGGCTCGCGGCACGGGATGGAGGACTATCTGGAGATGAAATACATCTGCCTCAGCGTCTAGGCGGCAGGCCCCGACGGGGCATCCGGCATTACCGCCATGACGATGGCCGCGATCTGACCCCAGATCGCGGCTATCGCTTTTTCCGGGGTGGGGATTGGCGCGGAAAAGACCGCACCACGCATCCCGATGGTATAGATCGCCCAGATCGCTGCCAGCGCATCGGCATCAGCCACATCCGCACGGAACGCGCCCTCCACGCGGCCATCGGCCAGCACCCGCGCAACTGGCGCCATCAACTCCGCCCGATCTCGCAGATGCCCCGCCTCGGCCAGATCCGACCATTCCCAGCTATAGGCCCGCAGCACGCGCAACAGGGCGGGATCGGCCAGATCGAACCGCGCCCAGCCTTCAAGGATACCCCGCAACCGCTCTGCAGCCTTCCCCTCCCCTGCCGCGATGGCAGAGGATTCGGCCATACGGCGCAGGTTCCGCTCCTTCACCAATTCGGCGATGAGACCTGCCTTGCCGTGAAAATAGGTGTTGATCAGGCTGTGCGAGACACCGGCCAAGCGCGCGACCTCTGTCACCGAAAGTCCACCGATCCCCCGTCTTCCGGCAAGCAGGCGCGCCGCTTCCAGCAGTGCCTCCTTGGTGGCTGTCTTCCTTGCTTCGCGTCCGGCGCGTGCGTCGTCAGAGAGGGTGTAGCTGCGTGCCATGACGCTTTGTTAAGTAAATGTGATCGACATTGTCAAAAGCTTTCGCTTGCCATTTCGCCGAACAGGGCTTATCGGCGCGCGTCCCCTGAATTCGAAAGACGATCCATGCCAATAGATCCGGCACAAAAATACTCCGTCGCCATCCGAAGCGCCGCCGCTTCTGCGGTGGCGGGATGCAAGCTCAACCTGTCCGATCCGGACCGGATTGCCATCGCGACGGAACTCTACCGCCTCGCAGATGCCATCGCCGCAAAGCCGCGGACACAGACGGACGCCGTTGCGCGGCAACAGGCCATCCGGCGCGTCCAATGGCTGAAATCCTGGCTGAAGCGGGCCGAGGCGCACAAACCCGGCGCAACCGATACGGGCGCTGCGAATGAAACCGGGCAGCCAACCGCCCATGCCGATTTCGAACTCTGATATCCGATAACAAACCCGCGCTTTTGCCTAGCATCGCCCCTTTCGCCACATCCGTCCCAAGGCAACCTGCCGAAGATCGGAACCCGCCGCGCCCCAATGGGCCGGCACCAGCGAAAGGACAGATGACCATGCTGCCGAACATCCGGACCGCGACCACCGCCGCCATCGCAGCCCTCGCTCTCGCCGCAACCGCCGCAGCGCCGGTGCAAGCAGGCCAGCGGGAACGCGATTTCCTGAAGGGCGTCGCCGCCACCGTCATCGTGGGAACGGTGATCCAGAGCATGAACCAGCGCGCGCAGGCCCAGCCCCGCTATCAGCAGGCCCCGCGCTATACGCAGCAGCCGCAATACTATGTCCCGCCGACCCGCGAACCCGCCTATTTCGCTCCGCCCGCCGTGCAGAGCGGCATTTCGACCTCGGCCGCCTCGCAAGCCTTCAAAAGCTATAGCCCGACCGAGCGTCGGGCAATCCAGCGGCAGCTCGCACGCATGGGATACTATGGTGGCGCAATCGACGGCACCTTCGGCCCCGCCACCTTCCGCGCCGTAAGCGCCTATGCGGCAGATCGTGGCCTGAACGCCCGGATCGACAGCGCCTCAGGCGCCTATACCGTCTATGACAGCCTGATCTACTGACAGACGAAGGGGCGCCCCGTGCGGGCGCCCCGTCGACCGATCCGATGGACATAGGCCGCCGGATCAGGGGCTCTCACCGATCTTGACGAACTTGGCCCCACCCGCGCCCATGCCGCTGCGCCCGCCCGAAAGGATCCTCGCCCCCGGTGCCGCCGCTCTCCAGTCGCGGTCGAGCTGGGCCAACAGGTCGTCCAGAATGCCTTCGACGGGGGCAGTGATGGCGACGGGTTTGCCACGCAGCTCGGCCTTGGCGGAAATGACCGACACCACTTCGGACCCATAGGCTGTGTCGCGGAACACAGGGGCACCGGATGCGCCGAAATCCACCGGGCAATCCAGCACGGCAATCCGGCCCTCGGTGCCCAGCACGGAACAGGCATCCTGCATCGAGGCGGCTTCTGACCGGTTCCTCGCATAGGACACGATCTCGACCCGGTCACCGCCCTGCGGAAAAGAGCCGGTCGCCGCGGGGCTGATCGAAGGCAAGAGGATCGGCTGCGACAGCTTGATCAGGCCAAGGTCGTTGCCGGTCTGGTTCATCTGCGCCTCGCTGCCCTCTGGAAGATCGGGCCGATAGCCGGGATGGGGCAAGATCATCGCGGCATCGCGGGTGGCCTCGGCCCGGCCGTCGCGCCATCCGGCCAGAAAGGTGATGTCCGAAGGAAGGTAGGGCTTCCCTGTCGCCTTGTCATAAAGGCAATGCGCCGCCGTCAGCACCACATCCGGGGCGATCAGAGTGCCAGAGCAGAACCCGCTTGACCCAAGATCGATGCGCCCAACCGCCGCCCAGCGCCCCGGAACCACGCCTGTGTCGAGCGTGCGAAGATTGCCATCCCCGGCAAGTGCCGGCTGTGCAAGGAAAGCCAGCAAGAACAGAACGCCACGCAAGCCCACCCTCCAACAATCACTCTCTGCGACCATGACGTGAAAAGTGACAGGCGAAGCGGGCAGAAAAGCGGCGGAGGCACGGAACTGTCGGGGCCATGGCGCGGGACTGCGGCCCCGCATCGACGGCGAACAATGCCAAGGGCACCCGCACCCTCCGTGACAAACCGATGGAATGAGGAAGGGGCGCCCTGCGCGGGCACCCCAAGGACCGATCCGACAGGGGCAGGCGGATCAGTTGGCCTTCGCCGCAGTCCCTTCAAGAATCGGGGCGGCAGCGCTGGCGGCGCTTGCAATCTCGATCCGGCGCGGTTTCAACGCCTCCGGCGTTTCGCGGACCAGATCGACATGCAGCATCCCATGTTCATGGGTCGCCCCCGTCACACGCACATGATCGGCCAGCGCAAAGCGGCGCTCGAAAGCACGGGTGGCGATGCCACGATGCAGATACGTCTTGCCCTCGGCCTCGGGTGCCTTGCGCGCGGTCACCAGAAGGGTGCCATCCTTGACCTCCACGCCAAGTTCTTCCGGTGCGAAGCCAGCCACCGCGATCGAAATGCGATAGGCATCATCGGCGGTCTTTTCGATGTTGTAGGGCGGGTAGGTGGGCTGCGCGACCTCATTGGTCAGCACACGGTCCATCAGGTCGGCGATACGGTCGAAACCGACGGTCGCACGGTAAAGCGGGGCGAAATCAAGGGTTCGCATTGGGTCATCCTCCATCGAGCGATGCTATGTGGGTGCCCTCCATCACGGACGGGCGGTGAGGTGCCGAACCCGCAGGGGCATCCGGCACATCTTGAACGTGGGTAATCGCGAGATGGGTTTCAAGCCCCCCGCAACGCCCGCCGCGGAGTCAGGGAGCGACCCTCAGGAACTTCGCGCCGCCCCCGCCGCTGCCGGACAGGATCCGCGATCCCGGTGCGGTACGCGGGGCACCGGCCTCCATTTCGGCCCGCAGCGCGGCAAGGGGCTCCATCAGGGGCACGGCAAGGGAAACAGCCTTGCCCTCGACCTGCGCCTTGGCGGACACAACTGATACGATCCGCACCTCACCGTCGCGCATGGCAAAGACGGGTGCGCCACTGGCCCCGAACTCCACCGTGCAGGTCAGCACCATGAGATTGGTCCGCTGTGCCATGATCTCGCAGACTTCCTGCAGCGACGGCGCTTCGGACCGGTCCAAGGCATAGGAGACGATCCCCACCTCTTCACCGATCGGGGGCGTCCAATCCGTGGCGAAGGGCGCGACCTGCGGCAGACGGATCGGCTGATCAAGGCGCAGCAGGGCCAGATCGACACCGACATTGCCCAAGGCCTCTGTCAGGTCGAACCTGTATCCGGGATGGGCAAGCGCCTTGGAAACGTTGCGATAGGCTTCGGCCCGGCCATTTCGCCAGCCTGCCAGAAAGCGCAGGTCCTCGCTGCGGATGCGCTGCCCCGTTTCCTTGTCATAAAGGCAATGCGCGGCGGTCAGCACAAGATCGTCGGCAATCAGCGCACCGGTGCAGAAGCCGCGATCCCCAAGTTCGATGCGCCCCACGGCCTCCCAGCCCTTGCCCTCCTGTACGGTCTGCAAAGACCGCATCGTCGGTGCTTCGGCAAATGCCGGCGCGGCGAGCATGAGGAGGAGGGAGGCAATCAGGCGCATTCTCTTCGTCCGTAAGGGGGTCAGGTGGACTAACCCGCTTTTCCGGCAGAAGTGTGACAGGGCAGACCCGTTCCGTCCAGTTGCCGCAGGATCATTCTGGCTGCAGGGCTCTCGGCTGCGGCCCACCCAAGGCCCAGTCCAGCAATTCCACCGTATGCACGACCGGAACCTGCGTGCCTGACCCGATCTGCATCATGCAGCCTATGTTGCCCGCTGCGATGACATCGGGCGACTTCGCTTCCAGACTGCGGACCTTGCGCGATTTGAGTTCCTTGGAAATGGCCGGTTGCAACAGGTTGTAGGTTCCAGCCGATCCGCAGCAGAGATGGCTGTCGGCGGGTTCCACGACCTCGAACCCGACCCTCTTCAGAAGGTCTTTCGGGGCAGTCTTGACCTGCTGGCCATGCTGCAGCGAACAGGCGGCATGATAGGCCACGCGCATCCCCTTCGCCGCGCCCTCCGGCAAGCCGATCTGCATCAGAAGTTCCGAGACGTCGCAGGCCAAGTCCGCGACCTGCCGCGCCTCGTCGGCAAGGGCTGCGTTGCGGAACATGTGCCCGTAATCCTTCACCGTCGTCCCGCAACCCGAAGTGTTGATGACGATGGCGTCCAGCCCCATCCCCCGCACCTCTGCCATGAAGGCGCGGATGTTGGCGGCGGCAAACCCATGCGCCTCGTCCTCGCGCCCCATGTGATGGGTCAGCGCGCCACAGCATCCCATGCCGGCGGGCACCACCACCTCGCAGCCCAACCGGCGGAGCAAACGGATGGTCGAGTCATTGATATCCGTGTTCAGAGCTTTCTGCGCGCAGCCCGTCATCAAGGCGACCCGCATCCTGGGCGCGCCGATCGCGGCGAATGACTGCGGATCGTCGTTGCCTGATACGGGCGGCACCCGCTTTGGCACCATGTCCAGCATCGCCTGCACCCGTGCATCCGGGATCAGTCGCGCAAAGGGGCGGCCAACCTTTGCCAAGGCGATGGCGATGCGAAACCGCATCGGATAGGGCAGGACCTTGGCCAGCACAAAGCGCAGCGCCCGGTCCGTGATGGGACGCTTGTAGGTCGCCTCCACATGGGCGCGGGCATGATCGATCAGATGCATGTAATGCACGCCACTCGGGCAGGTCGTCATGCAGGAGAGGCAGGAGAGGCAGCGATCAAGATGGCGGACCGTGCGTTGATCGGCGGGCCGCCCGCTCTCCAGCATCTCCTTAATCAGGTAGATACGCCCGCGCGGGCTGTCCAGTTCATCCCCCAGCACTTGATATGTCGGGCAGGTCGCCGTGCAGAACCCGCAATGCACGCAGGACCGCAGGATCTCGTTCGACCGTGCCAGCGCGGGAACCTTCAACTGCTCTTCGGTGAAAAAGGTCTGCATCGATTGCCCTCACAGCAGCATGAAGAACAGGGCGATGCCCGAAAGTCCCAGCCCCGCCACGAGGGCAGGCCAGATCCAGCTTGGCGAGACATCGGGGATCATCCGGCGCAACGACTGGGCCAGCGCGGCCATGGCAACCGGGACCGCCCCGATCAGCACCAGAAACCGCGCAAAGCCATCATCCGTGGCAGGGTCGCTTGTGACCCACACAAGCGCGAGCGCCGCTCCGGCCAGAAGGATGCCGACCCCGGCCCTGCCGCGCGGCAGAAGGCAGAGCGAGAGGTAGATCGCAAGCGGATAGGCGATGAGGACCAAAGTCATGTCAGGCCGCCCGCATTAGGCCGGGGTTGAACAGGCCGCGCGGATCGAACCGGGCCCGAAGGCCCGCCGTCAGTGCAGCGACCGGGGCCGGTTCGGGATGGAAAGCGGGGACGGCGCCCTCACCCCGGATCCGCGTGGCATGGCCCTGAAAGCCGCCCACCCTTTGGCGAAGGTCGGTACCCGGCTCCATCAGCAGCCAGACCCTTCCGCCGCCCCAATCATAGATCGCAGCCGCCGCCCCTGCCCTTGCCACCAGATCGGGCGCCGCGGAGGGCAGCGTGGATATCATCCAGACATCCCCTGCGAGGCCATGGAACGGGGCCACATCCCTGACCTGTCCCCAGATGCCGGCATCCCCATCTGCCACATCCCCGAACCGGCGCAGGACGCGTGCCAACTCGCACTGGCGGTAGCGGACGGATGTCTCGAACCCCTCCAGACGCAGGAAAGTCCCCTGCCCCGGCAGATGCGCCGCCCCAGTCACGTCATAGGGCGATCCCAGCGCCGCCGACATCGCGGCGACGGCATCCCGGTCCGACAGCCCTTCGATCCGCAGCGTCGCCTGTACTTCGGGCGAGGGCAGAAGCTTGAAGGAAACCTCGGTCAGCACGCCCAGCGTGCCATGCGAACCGGCCAACAGCTTCACGAGGTCGATCCCCGTTACATTCTTCATCACGCGGCCCCCGT
This sequence comes from Tabrizicola sp. M-4, assembly GCF_051132405.1. Taxonomy (GTDB): domain Bacteria; phylum Pseudomonadota; class Alphaproteobacteria; order Rhodobacterales; family Rhodobacteraceae; genus Paragemmobacter. Next base: position 654,277 of record NZ_CP128606.1, on the reverse strand, counting down.
TCCGGATCACCGTGCCAGTCCCGTCGACGAAGCGCACACCGATAAGGCTGTCCCGGCAGGCCCCGCCCTGTACGCGGCGCGGCCCGCTGGCATTCGCGGCGACGACTCCGCCGATGGTGCTTTCGCCCCCGCGCCCAAGAAGGCCGCGCAGATCCGGCGGCTCGAAGGGCAAACGCTGACCCTCGGCCGCAAGTGCAGCCTCGACCTCGCGCAGTGGCGTTCCCGCCCTTGCCACAAGGGTCAGCGCACCGGGTTCATAAAGCGTGATGCCGGACAGTCCGCCGGTCTCCAACACCACTCCGGATGCGGGTCGGACGATCGTTCGGGTGCCACCACCGCGAAGGACGAAAGGCCCCCGCGCCTCTCGCACGATCTGGGCGAGCTCGTCTTCACTGGCCGGACGCGTCACTGCCCCACCCCCGTCGCCTTGGCACAAATCATTTCCACGCCCCGCATTCCTCAGGCCGCCCGCCGGGAGGCCGTAACATGAAGCGGGAACACCTTTGCAGGGTTCAGCAGCCACTTTGGATCGAACACATCCTTCACCCGCAACTGCGCCTCCATGTCCTCATCCGAGAACTGGACCGACATCAGGTCGCGCTTCTCCACCCCGACACCATGCTCACCGGTCAGGCATCCGCCGACCTCGACGCAAAGCTTCAGGATATCTGCGCCAAGGGCCTCGGCCCGATCCAGATCGCCCGGCTGGTTGGCGTTGAAGATGATCAGGGGGTGCATGTTCCCGTCTCCGGCATGGAAGACATTCGCCACCCGCAGCCCATACTGGTCGGACAATTCCCCGATGCGGCGCAGGACGAAAGGGAGGGACGAGACAGGGATCGTTCCGTCAAGGCAGATGTAGTCTCCCATCTGGCCCATGGCCCCGAAGGCCGACTTGCGCCCCAGCCAGATGCGCCTAGCCTCATCCTCGGTGGCGGCCTCGCGATAAGCCACCGGGTCATGCCGCGTCGCAATGTCCTTGATCCGCGCCAGTTGCTCGTCGATCTCGGCTGGGCTGCCCTCCACCTCGACGATCAACAGCGCCTCGCAATCCGGATATCCCGCCTTCGCAAAAGCCTCGGTCGCCTCGATGCAGGGACGGTCCATGAATTCGATTGCGACAGGCAGCAGTCCGCCCTTGATGATGTCAGACACACAGGCCCCCGCCACCTCGTTCGAGGAAAACCCCATGAGAACCGGCCGCGCGCCTTCGGGCTTTGGCAGGATCCGCAACCATGCCTCGGTGACGATTCCAAGTTGTCCCTCGCTGCCGCAGATCACGCCTAGCAGGTCCAGCCCGCCCGCATCCATGAAGGGACCGCCAATCTGCACGACCTCACCCTCCATGGTGACCAAAGTCACGCCCAGAAGGTTGTTGGTCGTCACCCCGTATTTTAGGCAATGCGCCCCGCCCGAATTCATCCCGATATTGCCCGCGATGGCGCAGGCCAGTTGGCTGGATGGATCAGGGGCGTAGAAGAACCCCTCGGCCTCGACGGCCCCCGTCACGGAAAGATTGGTACGGCCGGTCTGAACGCGGATGAACCGGTTGGCATAGTCGGTTTCGATCACGGCATTCATACGTGCCACCCCGATCACCACGGCATCGGGCGTTGGCAGCGACCCGCCCGCAAGCGAGGTGCCCGCGCCGCGCGGGATGACTTTCACCCCCAGCGCATGGCATTCGCGCAGGACGAGGGCAACCTCTTCCGTGCTACGGGGCAGCACGACGGCAAGGGGCGGGCAACGATAGGCGGTCAGGGCATCGCATTCATAGGCGCGCGTTTCCGCCGGGTCTGAGATCAGGGAATCCTCCGGCACGACTGCGGCCAGACGCGCAAGAATGCGATCCCGTTTCGCAAGGATGGCAGGATCGGGAACCGGCATTTCCATGTTAGACACCCTTCGCCCCGCCCCATGATGCAATTGGTAAGAAGATATAACCAATTCTTCAGGGTGACAACCCATGGCGACATGATAACCATCACCGCATGGACATGATGCTGCATTTCGGCGCTCTGACAGCGCCCGACCTTCTGGCCGTATTTGCCGTGGCCCTGCTCTGGGCCGGGTCCGGTTGGATCATCGAACATCCTCCGGCAAGGCGGCTTTCGGTCAGCCGCATCATGCAGGACTACCGGCGCGACTGGATGCGACAGTTCATCACCCGCCAGCCCAGAATCTTCGACGCGACGCTGATCGACAGCCTGCGTCAAGGGACCGCCTTCTTCGCCTCGGCCTCCATGATCGCCATCGGCGGCGGTGTCGCGCTCATCGGCAATTCAGAGCGTCTCCGGGGCCTTGCCGCAGACCTGACAATCGATCCCGCGACCGTGCAGGTCGAGGTGAAGATCATCCTGTCGCTGGCCTTCCTCGCGAATGCGCTGCTCAAGTTCGTCTGGGCACATCGCTTATTCGGCTATTGCGCGATCCTGATGGCCGCCGTTCCGAACGATCCGGCCCATCCCGAAGCGGAGCATCGCGCCGCTCAGGCGGCAGAGATCAACATCACAGCCGCCAAGAATTTCAACCGGGGCCTGCGATCGATCTACTTCGCGCTGGCGGCACTTGGCTGGCTGTTTGGGCCGGTGGGCCTTCTGCTTGCGGCACTCGCCTCGACGACAGTGCTGCTGAGGCGCGAATTCGCGTCCCAGTCGCGCGATGTCATGTTGCGGCGCTAGGCCTCCGCCCGCTGCGCCGGCCCTCGATCAACCAGGCGGCAAGGGCCAACCCGGCCACCAGCACCAGCCAAAGCCAGCCGGGCATCAGGGGGGCGACCTGCACATCCTCGGTCACATAGGCACCCCGCGGCGTCAGGCCGATCCAGCCACGCCCGGATGCCGGGCGCCCTTCGCGGACTGACCGCAGATCGGGCAGGCCGTCCTCCAGCCGCAGGATGCCACCGTTGGTTGGGCCGACAACAGGGGCCAGAACCTCTGCCGTCGCGATGGTTTCGACGAATTCGCGCGGTGCAGAGGGGCCCACCGCCACCACGCGGGTCAGATCGCCCTGTTCCAAGCGATAGAGCCCGATCACCGGGGCCTCCCATTCCAGAACGAACCGGCCCGGCGCGACCTGCGGCATCGCCAGCGTGACCTGCGCCCCGTCCGGCCCAGTGATCGTCAGGTCGCCCGGCGGCGTCTCGGCGATGGACCGTCGCGTGATGGTCAGCACCTGCCCACTTGCAGTGGCTGTCAGTGCCTCCTCCTCTAGCTCAGGTTCCTTAAGCATCCAGTGCGCCAGCCTGCGCAGCAGTTCAAGCTGCGGGCCGCCCCCCTCATACCCTCGCCCCCAAAGCCATGCATGATCAGAGGCGAGGACGGCAACGCGCCCCTCCTCCACCCGGTTCAATACCAGAAGCGGCTTGTCATCCGGCCCCGACATCACCACCTGCCCGGCACGCGGGACTACATCCATGACGCGGAACCAGCGGCCCCAGCCACCTTCGGGCGCAAGCTCCTCCAGCCCCTCGGTGACGGGATGACGCCGCCCGAGATCGGTGAGCGCCGGTCGGAAACCGCCCTCGATCACCCGCGAGGTTGGCTCCACGGGCAGCACCTCAGAGAGGGGGGACCGCCACAGCGAATCCACCGCGCCAAATTCCGGCCCTGCTGCCACGAGGACAGTGCCCCCGTTGCGCACGTAGTTCGCGACGTTTTCCAGATAGGACATCGGAAGGATGCCCCGCATGCGATAGCGGTCGAAGATGATCAGGTCGAATTCCTCGATCTTCTCGACGAAAAGCTCGCGCGTCGGGAAGGCGATCAGCGAAAGTTCCGTCACCGGAATGCCATCCTGCTTTTCCGGCGGGCGCAGGATGGTGAAATGCACGAGGTCGACGGAAGCGTCGGATTTCAACAGGTTGCGCCAGACCCTTTCGCCGGCATGGGGTTCGCCCGATACCAGCAGGACCCGCAGACGATCCCGGACGCCGTTGATCTGCACGACGGCGGCATTGTTGCGGTCTGTCAACTCCCCCTCTGCCTGGGGCGTGGAGAATTGCAGGACGTTCATGCCGCCATGCGGCAGGGTCACCGGAAGGTCGAGATCCTGCCCGATGGGGACGCGATAGGTCTGCGGTTCGCCATCGTCGACGGTGATCGTAAGATCGGCCTCCGTCGCCTCCGGAGCCGCGCCCTGATCCTCGATCCGCAGGGTCAGGATCACCTCTTCGCCAAGGATCGCGAAGGCGGGCGCATTCTTGACCACGAGGCGGCGGTCCCAGTCATCTTCACGACCGGTCAGCAAAACGTGCAGCGGCGCAGGCATACTGGGTGCGAGATCCACGTCATGCACCTGCCCGTCGGTGATCACCACGGCACCGGCCACACGGGCGCGGGGCTCCTCGGACAGAAGCTCGGAGAGGGCGGTCATGGCAAGCGAACCGGCATCCTCGGTCCCGTCCGAAAAACGTCGGATACGGATTTCGGTGTTCTCGCGACCCGCCACCTCAGCCTCGAGTCCGGAAATGGCCTCTTGGATCTGTGCAGCGCGGTCGCCAAGGGCTTGGCTGGAGCTTTCATCGACGACCACGAGGAAGATGTCGGACAGCGGCGCGCGTTCTTCCTCCTGCAAGGACGGGTTGGCAAGCGCGGCAAGCACCGCCAGCGCCGTAAGCCCGCGCAGCCACCACCCCGAAAGCCCGCGCCAAACGGCAAGGGACAAGAGAACCAGCGCAAAGGCCGCAAGGCCCCAAAGCACCGGCCAGGGAACCAGCGGAGACAGGATCACATTCGCCGTCATTGCCCCAGCCTTTCCAGCAGGGCGGGAACATGGACCTGATCGGATTTGTAGTTCCCGGTAAGCACATGCATGATCAGGTTGATACCGAAGCGGTTGGCCATCTCGCGCTGGCGTTCGCCCGCGAAGCCGCGCCCCACGGGAAACATCGGCACGCCCATCTCATCCACAGCCCAAGCCGAGGCCCAGTCGTTCCCGCCAATTACGACCGGGGTCACGCCATCGTTCAGGTTGCGGAAAGGCATCCCCTCCACCTGTTCGGCATCTGGCGGGGCGGCCTCCACCCAGACCGGGCTGCCGCCATAGCGACCGGGAAAATCCTGCAGCAGATAGAAGGTGCGGGTCAGTACATGGTCCTGCGGGACGGGTTCCAGTGGCGGGATGTTCAGGCCTGCCGCGATCCGTTGCAGATGCTGCCCCTCAGCCGTGCTGCCACCTGCCCCGGCCACGTCAGCATCGCGGGTGTCGAACAGGATCATGCCGCCGGTCCGGAGGTAATCGTTCAACTTGCGATAGGCGGTAGCCGACGGAAGCGTCTGACCGGCCGTCACGGGCCAGTAAAGGAAGGGAAAAAACGCCAGTTCGTCGCGTTCGATATCGACGCCGATGGGGGCTTCGGGTTCGATGGAGGTGCGTTCCCACAACCTTTCGCCAAGTCCACGCAACCCGGCCTCTGCCACCTGATCCACCCGCGCATCGCCCGTAAGGACGTGGCCAAGGACGACTGCCGTCGTTGCCTCGAGTGCGAGACCGTCATCCGGGCCTGTCGCCTCCTGCGCCCGTGCGCCATGCGGCGCGGCAAGCATCAGGGCGAGCAGAACGGCGGCCGCCGAGCCGCGCGCCATCCCTGCCAGACGCCCGGACAGCCAGAGCGAAGCAAGCACGTCCACCATCAGCGCGATCAGGGCGGCCGACAGGAACCAGCCTTTCAGCGCCTGCTCAGGGACGACATCCATCCCCTCAATGGGGGTTCCGGCGGGCCAGACGGCGGGTAAAATCTCTGTCCCGGCCGAGACCGCATTCAGCGCCACCCGACGCTCGGCCCCGGCATAGAGACCCGGCGGCAAGGCGGGCCCCGGACCTGTGGCGATGGCGGATGCAAGATCAGCCCCCGCAACGCCCGCCAATTCGCCCGCCTCCGCCTCTTGCCCATAGGCATTCAGCAGGACCTCGGGCGACCAGACCTGCCCTTCCAGTTCGGCAACGCCTGGCACCGCCGCGCGGGTGGAGACGGCAAGCCGCTCCAGCATCTGAACGAAGATACCGGAGAGCGGGAGGGATGACCATTCCGCATTGGCTGTGACATGGAAGAGGACAACCTGCCCCTGCCCCACGGGTTTGCGCGTGACAAGCGGCGTGCCGTCGGCAAGGGCGGCAATCGTGCGTTCGGCAAGGTCGGGATCGGGCTGCGCGAGGACCTGCGCCGTAACCGACACTTCCTCGGGCACGGAAAGGCCGTGGAAGGGCGAGGTCTCGGGGAAGGGCGCCAAGGTCTTTGGTTCGCCCCAACTCATCGCGCCTCCTACGGTACGCCCGCCCTCGCGCAGGCGCACGGGCAGGAGCGGGTCTTCCGAAAGCCGCGACACGTCGGATGCGGCAAGTTGCGGGCCGGCAAAACGGAGAAGCAGACCACCGCCATCCAGCCAGCCAAGAACGGCGTCCGTCTCCTCCTGCGTGAGGACCGCGACGTCGGCGAGGACGATCACATCGGGGTTTGCGAGCAATACATCGGTGAGCGATCCGTCGATCAGTTCCGCCACCGGTTCGAGGGCTTGGCGCAGGTAATGCGTCGGCGAAAGCAGTTGCAGGCCCTCGGCCGCGTCATCGCGCCCGCCGATCAGCGCAACCTTGCGGCGTTTCAGACTGTCATCCGTCAGGCTGACGGCCCCGGCAGAGCGTTGACCTACCACCTCGAACCGGGTGATCCGGTTGCGCAACTCGGGCGGCAAGGAAAGGGCGAGTTCGCCCTGCGCGGCACCGGCGGGAAACTCCAGCAGACCGCGCGCCAGTTCCCGCTCCACCCCGGCGGGATCGGGGCCACGGGCAGAGATTTCCACTTCCAGCGCCTCGCCCGCGGGCAAGCGGCTGGCGGACAGGGTGACGACGCCATCGGAAAAGGTCGCAGGATGCAGCGCGAGGATCGGGCGCGGGCTTTGGAAGACGGTGACTCCGCCGCGTGACGCCAGCGCGTCGAACAGGGCTGCGCGGCCGGGGTGATCGACGCCGTCCGAGAGCCAGTAGGTTTCGAAAGGTCCTTCCGGCAGGATGGCGGCCCATTCCTGAAGGTCGTACGGAAGCCATGCCTGCGGTTCGAGGGCGGCAAGACGTCCGGTCCAGACATCCGCCGTCTGGAAGACGACCTCGGACGGGGCATCCGTAAGACGGACGACCGAAACGGTGCGCCCGTCTCGACCAGCCTCTTCTGCCAGCGCCACGGCACGGTCGACGCGCCGGGGCCAGTCGCGCGCATCGGCCCATCCGCCGTCGAGCACAATGAGCAGAGGCCCCGTTCCCGCCTCGCGTTGCTGGGGGTTCAGGATCGGTCCGGCAAAGGCGATGATCGCCGCCGCGACTGCCGCCATGCGCAGCAAGAGGAGCCACCATGGCGTGCGGTCGGTTTCGTTATCCTCGTCCTTCAGGCCCAGAAGCAGCGCCACGCCGGGAAAGCGGCGGCGGATGGGTGCAGGGGGCACGGCACGCAGCAGGAGCCACAGCAGAGGCAGCGCCGCCAGCGCCCAGAGCAGCCATGGCGCGGCAAATCCGATGGGGCCAACCATGAACATCAGCGGCCCCCCTGCAAGGCGCGGTAAAGCCAGAGCAGCGCAGGCTGCGCGGTTTCGCCGGTGTGATGGCAGGTATAGTGCCAGCCCATCGCGCGCGCGAGCGCGGAAAGCCGCGCCTTGCGTTCCGCCAGACGCGCGAGATAGCGGCTGCGCAGGTCGCCTGCCCGCAGCGTTTCATGGCTGAGGGTGCCGCCCATGCTTTCGAAGATCGTTCGCCCGTCGAAGGGGAATTCCTCTTCCGCCGGGTCGAGGATGTGGCAGAGCACACCGCGCGCGCCACGATCCGATGCCTTGGCAAGCGCCGCCTCCGCCCCCGTCAGGTCGCCCATAAAATCCGACAGGAACAGCGCACGCCCGTGGCTTGCGATGCCCTCGGCCTCGGGAACGCCGTAATCCTCGCCGCCATCCGCAAGACCGTTCAGGAGGCGCAGCAACTGCCCCCGACCGGGCCGCGCGGGAACGTCCCGGCCCGCAAGGCCCACGCGTTCCCCACCGCGCAGCAGGAGGACGGCGATCGCCATGGCAAGGAGCCGCGCACGGTCGCCCTTGGTGACGCGGCCCTTGGCGCCCGAAAAGGCCATGGACCGGGCCGGATCGACCCAGATGGTCACCGATTGCGCCGCCTGCCATTCGCGTTCTCGCACATAGGTCGCATCCGACCGGGCGGACCTGCGCCAGTCGATCATCCGGGCGGAATCGCCGCTATGGGTGGGGCGGTATTGCCAGAATTCATCGCCCTGCCCTGCCCGCCTGCGCCCGTGCTCGCCCAGCATGATGGTGGAGGCCAGAAGCTCTGCCTCGGCCAGCAGTGGCGGCAGGGAAGCACCAAGGCTTTCGGCCTCGGCGCGAAGGTTGGTGCGGAGGTCTTCCTGCGTCACGCCGCCGCCTCGAGACCGAGTGTCCGCTGCGCGGTGCGGTCGATGATGCCCGCAAGGCTTTCCCCCCGCGCACGCGCCGCGAAGGACAGCGCCATGCGGTGCGTGAGGATAGGCCGCGCCATCGCCGCGACGTCGGAGACGGACGGGGCAAGGCGACCGTCCAGCAAGGCACGCGCCCGCACCGTGAGCATCAGGGCCTGCGCCGCGCGCGGGCCCGGGCCCCAGCTCAGGCTGTCGGCCAGATCGCGCCCTTCGGGTTCGCCGGGGCGGCAGCCGCGCACCAGATCAAGGATCGCCTCGACCACTTGATCGCCGACCGGCATCCGCCGCAGGATGCCCTGCGCCTCGATCAGTTCCTGCGCCGAGAAGACCTGATGCGCCTCGGCCTCTTCCGCGCCCGTGGTCGCGACGAGGATGTCCCGCTCGGTCGCGCGGGTGGGGTATTCGACATCGACCTGAACGAGGAAGCGGTCAAGCTGGGCCTCGGGCAGGGGATAGGTGCCTTCCTGTTCGATGGGGTTCTGCGTGGCGAGCACGTGGAAGGGGCGGCCCAGCGGGCGATGCTGACCCGCGATGGTCACCTCGCGTTCCTGCATCGCCTGCAGGAGGGCGGATTGGGTGCGGGGGGAGGCGCGGTTGATTTCGTCCGCCATGAGCAACTGGCAGAAGACCGGGCCTTCGATGAAGCGGAAGGCACGGCTGCCATCCGCCGCAGTTTCCAGAACCTCGGAACCGAGGATGTCCGCAGGCATCAGATCAGGCGTGAACTGGATGCGGTTTCCCTTGAGGCCCATCACCGTCGAGAGCGTGTCCACCAGCCGCGTCTTGCCAAGGCCGGGAAGCCCCACCAACAACGCATGCCCGCCACAGAGCATGGAGGCCAGCACCAGATCGACGACGCGTTCCTGCCCGATGAAGCGGCGGTTGATCGACGCCTTCGCCTCGCCCAGCCGTCCCCCAAGCTCTTCGATCCGCGCGACGAGTTCGGTTCCTTCGGCCATGACACTGCTCCTACCCGGTTTGCCGCTTCATTAGACCCAACTATCCCTCGCGGCACAAATGGCAAAACCGTGGGACAAACAAAACTCTGTGACCCGGTCGCGGTGTTGCCGCCGGACTGCCCGTTGCATGGGCGAGCCATGTCGGAAATCAAAGGAGTGGCGATTTGGATATTGCGAAGCCATCAGGGCGTTTGCCATTGCCCCTGTGCGCTCTATCCTGCGGCGGGATGACGGGCGGCCCGTATGGATCGCATGGATGCGAGGGTGAATATGAAATCGAATGAGGCCAGCGAAACACGGGGCGGCCCGTCGGCCGATGGCCTTGCCTCGGCGGCACGCGCGGCAAGCGGAAACGGGCTGCCGCCCGTCCATCTTTGGAACCCGCCCTTCTGCGGGGACATCGACATGCGGATCGCGCGGGACGGCACGTGGTTCCACGAGGGAACGCCCATCGGACGGCCTGCCTTGGTGAAGCTGTTTTCCGGCATCCTGAAGAAGGAGGGGGACAGGTTCTTTCTGGTGACCCCGGTCGAGAAGGTGGGGATCGTCGTCGATGATGCGCCCTTCGTGGCCGTCGATTTCGACATCTCGGGCGAGGGTGACCGGCAATCGCTGATCTTCCGCACGCAGGTGGGGGACCTTGTTCCCTTGGACGAAGCGCATCCCCTGCGGGTGGTGCGCGACCCGGAGAGCGGCGAGCCGTCGCCCTACATCCATGTGCGTGCGGGGCTGGAAGCGTTGATCGACCGGAAGTCCTTCTACAGGCTGGTCGATCTTTGCGTTCATGCGACGGTCGCCGGAAAAGACTGGTTCGGCCTGTGGTCATCGGGCAGGTTCTTCCCGGTGATTCCCTCGGACGAGCTTCCCTGAATGCCCCTGTTTGCCGCGAATGTGACGATGCTCTTCACCGAGGTGCCGATGCTGGCGCGTCCAGACCTTGCCCGCGAGGCGGGGTTCGACGGGGTGGAGGTGCTGTTTCCCTATGACAATCCGGCGAAGGATTGGCAGGCCGCGCTGGCCGGGATGCCTGTTGCCCTGATCAACACGCATCCGGGCGACTGGGCCGCCGGGGAGCGGGGGTTTGCCGCCGTGCCGGGGATGGAAGGCGTGTTCCGCAGCGGCTTTCTGCGTGCGGCGGAGCTGGCCTCGCAGCTGGGCGCGGGGCGCGTGCATGTGATGGCGGGTGTCGCGCGGGGGCCGCAGGCGGAGGCCACCTATGTGGAGAACCTGTCATGGGCGGCCGGACAGGCCCCCGACCTGCAATTGACCGTAGAGCCGCTGAATCCCGACGACATGCCGGGATATTTTCTGAACGACTTCGATCAGGCAGCGCGGATCGTGGATGATCTGGCCCTGCCGAACCTTGGCATCCAGTTCGATCTTTGGCACGCGGCGCGGATTCACGGCAATGCGGATGACGTCTGGGCCCGGCACAAGGGGCGGGTGAACCACGTGCAGATCGCGGGTTTTCCGGGGCGGAACGAACCGGGCGGCGGCGGGTTCGATCTGACCGGGCTTTGCGCGGAACTCGACCGGACGGGATATTCCGGCTGGGTGTCTGCGGAATACATACCCGCCCGGGCAACGGTGCATGGCCTGATGTGGCTTTCGGCACTGAAAGGCCGCGCGCGGCTGATCGGGGCCTGAGCGGCGGCGCGGCATCCCACCCCCTTGCCCCCTGCGCGACAGGCGGTAGAATGCGCGCGCAGAAAAGCAGAGGTAGCCCCATGTCCTTCGACGCCCCCGAAACCGAAGTCGTCACCACGTGGAAAGTGGCCTGCGACGGGGGCGAAGGAGCGCTTGGCCATCCGCGTGTCTGGCTGACCATCCCACAGGATACGGGCTGGGTCGAGTGCGGCTATTGCGACAAGCGCTATGTGATCGACCGCGATCACGCCCATGACGACCACTGATCCCGGATCGACTGTTCACCCTTTCGGACCCATGACCAGCCGATAGCCGACGGCTTCGGCCACATGCGGCATACGGACCGTTTCGCTGGCGTCGAGATCGGCGATGGTGCGGGCGACGCGCAGGATACGGTGATAGCCGCGCGCCGTCAGGCCGAAGCGTTCGGCGGCGCGGGCAAGGAAGGCGCGGCCTTCCTCGTCGGGTGCGGCGACCTGTTCCAGCATCGCGCCTTCCAGATCGGCGTTGACGCGCATCTTGGGGTGACCCGCCAGGCGGGCCGTCTGCCGGTCGCGCGCGGCGGCGACGCGGGCGGCGACGGTGGCGGAACTGTCGCCGGAGGGGGGCAGGTCAAGATCCTGCCATGCCACGGGGGGGGCCTCCACCCGCAGATCGAAACGGTCCATCAGCGGGCCGGAGATGCGGCCAAGATACTCCTCGCCGCAGATCGGGGCCTTGGTGCAGGCGCGGGCCGGATCCGTGAGATAGCCGCAGCGGCAGGGATTGGCGGCGGCGATGAGCAGGAAACGGCAGGGATAGCGGACATGGGCATTGGCGCGGGCGACGACGACATCGCCCGTCTCGATGGGTTGGCGCAGGGTTTCCAGCACGGGGCGGGCGAATTCGGGGAATTCGTCGAGGAACAGAACGCCGTTATGCGCAAGACTGATCTCGCCGGGCTTGGCTCCCTTGCCGCCCCCGACGATGGCCGCCATCGAGGCCGTGTGATGGGGTTCGCGGAAGGGGCGCGCGCGTGAGATGCCCCCTTCGGAGATGAGTCCCGCCAGCGAATGCACCATGGAGGTTTCCAGCGCCTCTGCCGCCGAAAGCGGGGGCAGGATGCCCGGGAGGCGGGCGGCGAGCATCGATTTTCCCGATCCGGGCGTGCCGATCATCAGCATATGGTGGCGGCCTGCCGCCGCGATCTCCAGCGCGCGTTTGGCGCGTTCCTGCCCCTTGACCTCGCGCAGGTCGCGGCGGGCGGGGTCGCCCGTGACCTCACCCGCCTCAGCAGGGGTCAGGACGGATTGGCCGGTGTAGTGGCGGATCACCTCGTCCAGCGATCCCGCGGCAAGGACCTGCACCGCGCCGACCCATGCCGCCTCGGGGCCGGAGGCGCGGGGGCAGAGGAGGGCGCGATCTTCCTCGGCTGCGGCCATGGCGGCGGGAAGGGCACCCGCCACGGGGATCAGGCGACCGTCGAGAGAGAGTTCGCCAAGGGCCACAGTCGCCTCGACCGCGTCCTTGGGGATGATGTCCAGCGCGGCAAGGAGGGCGAGGGCGATGGGCAGATCGAAATGGGAGCCTTCCTTGGGCAGATCGGCAGGAGAGAGGTTCATGATGATCCGCCGCGAGGGCAGCGCGATGGACATGGCGGAAAGCGCGGCGCGGACCCGTTCGCGCGCCTCGGAGACCGCCTTGTCAGGCAATCCGACGATGCCGAAATAGGGCATGCCGGGGGCGACGGCGCATTGCACCTCGACCATCCGCGCCTCGATCCCTTCGAAGGCCACCGTGTAGGACCGCGCCAGCATGCCACCCCTGCCCTTTCGGATCAGGGGTAGCGCGGGAATGGTTTACGAATGGTAAAGGGCCATGAACGCGGGCCATGCCTCGGGATCGGCCACGGTCTTGTCGCGGCAGAATGCGTTGCAGAACCCGAAGCGCCGACCGTCCAGTTCGAGGACATGCGTCACCGGCGTGCCGGAATAGGGACAGAGCGCGTTCTCCGCCCCTGCCCCGTCAACCGCGCGGGCCGGGAGTGGTTTTGGCCCCGGCCAGTCGCGACGCGGATAATCGCGGCGATAGAATTCCTGATCCGCTCCATCGACAAGGCCCATGGCACGCCAGCGCCGGAAGGACGGGTGCGCGAGATGGGCCTGCACATAGTCCATCGCCTGCGGGCCGACGGGAAGGTTGTACGTGGCGATGCGGGTGGCGACGGGGGCGAAGAAGGCATCGGCAGCCGAATACTCCCCGCAGAGCCATGGCCCCGCGCCGCCGGTTTCGCGGCGCGCCCATGCCCAGATCACCTCCAACCGGGCGAGATCGGCCAGCACCTCGGCAGGGGGGGCGCAATCGGAGTAGGAGACGCGCAGGTTCATCGGGCAATGGCTGCGCAGGGCTGTGAAGCCTGCATGCATCTCGGCCGCCAGAACGCGGGCGATGGCGCGGGCCTTCGGATCGGCGGGCCAGAGCCCGGCCTCCGGGTGGCGGGAGGCCAGTTCCTCGGCGATGGCGATGGTTTCGGGGACGACGACACCGTCGGGCGTGCGCATGGTGGGGGCGGTCTTGCCGGGGAAGAACTGTTGCAAAAGTGTCGGCAATTCGTCGGTGTACAGCCGTGCGCGATGAAGTTTCACCGGAATTCCGAAGGCGTCGAAGAAAAGCCAGCCCCGCAGGCTCCATGAGGAATAGGCGCGGTCACCGATCACGAGGTCGTAGGTCATTAAAATCCCCTTCTTTCGCCTCACCCTAGCCGGAGCAGGGGATCATTTGAAACGCTGTTTCCTGATGTGCCCCATCACGGGCAGTGATTGATGGTCACGACATGCCACCCTTCCGGCCCCAGATCGATACGGGTGACGGAGAGGTTCTCGATCCTGTGGCCAAGAACCTTAACGCCGCTGCAGCCCAGCGCGCGCTGGAGTTGCGTGAGGATCGCGCCGAAATGGGCGACGAGGATAAGGTCGCGTCCCGCGTGGGCGTGGATAAGCGCATCGGTGGCGGCGGAAATGCGGGCTGACGCCTCGTTCCAGCTTTCGCCGCCCGGTGGGCGGTGGTCGCCGGGATCGTCCCAATAGGCAAAGGAAAGCTCGGGGTGGCTGCGGGCGACATCGTCCCATGTGCGGCCATCCCATTCACCGAAATGCAATTCGCGCAGGCCGGGGTGGTGTGGAAGCCGCTGACGGCCATGGGCCAAGACATCCGCCGTAGCGGCGGCGCGGCTCAGGTCGGAGGAGACCAGCACCGCCTCGCGCGGAAGATGGGCGTCCAGTCGGGCAAGGGCCGCCGTGTCGGACAGGTCGGCGGGCACGTCGCGCCAACCGACCATGGCCTTTTCATGCGTGGGCCCATGCCGTACCCACCACAGCCGCGTCACATCCATGCGGGCATCCGCCCCTTTAGGACCATGGGCAGCCCTGCCATGACCCCGACGACAAGGCCCGCCTCGGCGGCGATGCGTTGGTTCAGACGGCCCTGCGCATCGCGGAAGGCGCGGGCCAGCGCGTTTTCGGGCACGATGCCCCAGCCCACCTCGTTCGAGACCACGACGACGGGGGCGGCACAGGCGGCAAGCGCGGCGATCAGGCCCTCGCCTTCGGCCTCCAGATCGTGGTCGGCCAGAAGATGGTTGGTCAGCCAGAGGGTCGCGCAATCGACCAGCACAACCTCGCCCGCCCTTGCCTCGGCCAGAGCGGTGGCAAGGTCGAGCGGGGCCTCCACCGTGATCCAGCCCGCGCCACGGTCGGCGCGGTGGCGGGCGATGCGGTCGCGCATTTCGTCATCCCATGCTTCGGCGGTGGCGATGTAGCGCCGCATAAGGCCGGTGCCGGAGACGAGACGTTCGGCAAGCCGTGACTTTCCAGAGCGCGCGCCGCCAATCACGAGGCTGAGATGGGGAAGCAAGAAAATTTCGTCCGGCATTGATCCAGTTTCACATCAGCCCCGTAAAATTCACAAATCGGTAAGAAATGAAGGCCGATACGCGTTATCTGACTGGGGGTTTCGATGGCACTCGACGGATATACCGACCAAACCATGTCTCGCCAAGCGATGCGGGCGGAACTTCTGGACGCAGAGACGGAATTGCGTCTGGCCTATGCGTGGCGCGATCGGCGGGATGAACAGGCGCTGCATCGTCTTGTGACCGCCTATATGCGTCTTGCCATCAGCATGGCCGCGAAATTCCGCCGTTATGGCGCGCCGATGAACGATCTGATTCAGGAAGCGAGCCTTGGCCTGATGAAGGCCGCCGACAAGTTCGATCCGGATCGCGGGGTGCGCTTTTCGACCTATGCCGTGTGGTGGATCAAGGCGTCGATACAGGACTATGTGATGCGCAACTGGTCGATGGTGCGGACCGGGTCGACCAGCAGCCAGAAGGCGCTGTTCTTCAACCTGCGCCGTGTGCAGGCGAAGTTGGAACGCGAGGCGGCCTCGCGCGGCGAAACGCTGGATCAGTTCCAGCTGCGGCAGTTGGTCGCCACCGAGGTCGGCGTGCCGCTGGCGGATGTCGAGATGATGGAGGGGCGGCTGTCGGGTTCCGACTTCTCGCTTAACGCGACGCAGTCGTCGGATGAGGACGGGCGCGAGTGGATCGACGCGCTGGAGGATGAAGGCCCGCAGGCGGCCGAGGCCGTGGAAGGCGCGCATGACGCCGAACGGCTGCGGAACTGGCTGGTCAAGGCGATGCAGTCGCTCAATGCACGCGAACGTTACATCGTGGCGGAACGCAAGCTGAAGGACGAGCCGCGCACCCTTGAATCGCTGGGCGAAGAGCTTGGTCTTTCGAAAGAGCGGGTGCGGCAGTTGGAGGCCGCTGCCTTCACCAAGATGCGCCGCAGCCTTGAAGCGCAGTCGCGCGAGGTTTACGCTCTGCTTTCATGAGGTGGACCGCGATATCCCTGCTGCTGACCCTGTCCTTTGGCGGGGTAGCATCAGCGCGCGAGATCGGGCCCGAGGCTTTTGAACGTCTGCCGGATGTGGACGTGGTCTTTCTGGGCGAAATCCACGACAACCCCTACCACCATGTGAACCAGGCGCGTGCCGTAAGGGCCATCGCACCGGCCGCACTCGTTTTCGAGATGCTGGGGGCGGGGGATGTGGATGCGCTTCCCGAGGACCGCAGCGATGCCGCGGCCATGGCTGCAGCGACCCGATGGGAAGACCGCGGCTGGCCCGATTTCAGCATGTATCACCCGATCTTCACCGCCGCGCCCGAGGCGCGAATCTATGCGGGCGACCCCGGCACGGCGGATGTGCGCCGCGCGCTGCGCGAGGGGGCGGCGGCCGTCTTCGGGGCGGGGGCCGAGCGCTTTGGCCTGACCGAACCGCTGGCGGGGGAAGATCAGGCACGGCGCGAGGCGGGTTTGCAGGCGGCCCATTGCGACGCCCTGCCGACCGCCGCGCTGGCAGGGATGGTGGAGGCACAGCGTCTGCGCGATGCATCGCTGGCCGATGCCGCGCTGCGTGCGCTGGAAGATACGGGCGGGCCGGTGGTGGTGATCACAGGCGTGGAACACGCGCGCACCGATATCGGCGCGCCTGCCCTGCTGCGTCTGGCAAAGCCGGATGTGACGGTGCTTTCCATTGCGCAACTGGAAGCCATCCCGACGGGCCGCCCGCCGCATCACCTTTGGGTGCTGACGGAAGGCGTGCCAGAGCGCGGCGACCCCTGCGCCGTTTTCGAACAACAGGGCGGATGAGGCCGCGCCCCATGCGATCAAGCGGGAAAGGTTGAGTTCCGGCCAGCCGCCCCCTACACCTGTGGGCGGGGCCATTGGAGCATCGCCATGCTGACCGGCAAGCGTATCCTTCTGATCATCGGTGGCGGGATTGCCGCCTACAAGGCATTGGAACTGATCCGGCTTTTGCGGAGGGACGGCGCGGCGGTCACGCCGGTTCTGACGAAGGCCGGGGCGGAGTTCGTGACGCCTCTGTCCGTTTCGGCGCTGGCGGGGGAGAAGGTTTACACCGATCTCTTCGACCTGACGGACGAGGCGGAGATGGGGCATATCCAGTTGAGCCGCGTGGCGGACCTGCTGGTGGTGGCCCCGGCGACGGCGGACCTGATGGCCAAGATGGCGCAGGGGCGGGCAGATGATCTGGCATCGACCCTGCTTCTGGCGACGGACACGCCGGTGCTGGTGGCGCCCGCGATGAATGTGCGGATGTGGGACCATCCGGCGACGCAGCGGAACCTTGCAGTGCTGCGCGGCGACGGGGTGCGGTTCGTCGGGCCGGACGAGGGCGAGATGGCCTGCGGCGAGTATGGGCCGGGGCGGTTGGCGGAGCCTGTGGCGATCCTTGGGGCGATTTCCGCGGCGCTTGCGGCGGGGCCTTTGGCAGGGAAGCATGTGGTGGTGACCTCGGGGCCGACGCATGAGCCGATTGACCCTGTGCGCTACATCGCGAACAGGTCGAGCGGAGCGCAGGGGACGGCCATCGCGGCGGCGCTGCGCGATCTGGGGGCGCGGGTGACTTTCGTGACGGGGCCTGCGGCCGTGCCTGCGCCTGCGGGCGTGCAGGTGGTGCGGGTGGAGACTGCGCGGCAGATGCTGGAGGCGGTGGAGGCGGCGCTGCCGGCCGATGCGGCGGTGATGGCGGCGGCGGTGGCGGATTGGCGGGTGGCCAATGAATCTGCGAGCAAGATCAAGAAGGTGGCCGGGGCGGGTGCGCCCGCGCTGGAGTTTGCCGAAAACCCGGACATCCTGAAGGCCGTGTCGCAGTCGCTGGACCGACGTCCGCGTCTGGTGGTGGGTTTTGCCGCCGAGACGGATGACGTGCTGGCCCATGCGCAGGCCAAGCGGGCGCGGAAGGGATGTGATTGGATCGTGGCCAATGACGTGTCGCCGGGGACGGGGATCATGGGCGGGGCGGAGAATGCGGTGACGTTGCTCACGGCGGCCGGGGTGGAGGAATGGCCGCGCCTGCCGAAGGACGAGGTGGCGCGGCGACTGGCGCGGAAGATCGCGGAGGCACTGGGATGAGCGGAACCCTGCGAAGAGTATTCCGCCATTCTCCGAAGGATTTCCTAGTCTTGGGGGTTTGGCGGTGACGGTCCTGAAGTTGCTTTGGGAGGATTGGGCGGATCGTGGCCTTGGCCTGCCCGCCTATGAGACGCCGGGATCGGCAGGGGCGGATATCCGGGCGAACCTGATGCCGGAGGATCGCGAGAGCGGGTTCACCTTGGACCCGATGCATCGGGCGGTGGTGCCGACGGGGCTGCGGGTGGAGATCCCGGTGGGGTTCGAGATGCAGATAAGGCCACGGTCCGGGTTGGCCTTGAAGCACGGGATCACGCTGCCCAACACGCCGGGAACAATCGACAGCGATTATCGCGGGCCTTTGGGCGTGGCGCTGATCAATCTGGGGCCGGAGCCCTATACGATCCGGCATGGCGACCGTATCGCGCAGATGATCGTGGCACCTGTGATTCAGGTGCAGTTTCAGGTGGTTGACGTGCTGTCGGATACCGCGCGGGGTGTGGGCGGGTTCGGTTCGACGGGGAAACGATGATCCTTGTCCTGTCCCTTGCGGCGACCCTGTGGGGGGTTGGCGTCGTGATGAAGGCCCCGGTGCGGCTGCGGCTGGGGATGATCCTTGTGCTGTGGCTGGGCGTGGTGGGGCTGCATCTTGCGCTGCCGGAGGGGCATCCGCTGCGGCTGGCGACAGGCGGGGAGGCGCGGGTCTGGCTGGCCTTCGGCGTGGTGGCGGCGCTGATCCTTGGCTATCGCGCGCTGGTGGGGCGGTTGCGGGCGAAGGCTGCGCCGCAGGAGGCTGCCACGCCGTCGGGTGCGTTCCGTCCGGCGGAGCTTGACCGCTATGCCCGACATATCATCCTGCGCGAGATCGGTGGGCCGGGACAGAGGAAGCTGAAGGATTCCAAGGTCTTGGTTATCGGGGCGGGGGGGCTTGGGTCGCCCGCGCTGATGTATCTGGCGGGTGCGGGGGTGGGCACTCTGGGCTTTGTCGATGACGATGTGGTGGACGGGTCCAACCTGCAGCGGCAGATCATCCATGCGGATGCGCGGATCGGGATGCCGAAGGTGTTTTCGGCGGAGGTGGCGTTGCAGGGTCTCAACCCGTTCATCGAGTTGCGGCCTTACAAGCGACGACTGGACGAGGCGACGGCGCGGGCGCTGTTTGCGGACTATGACCTGATCCTTGACGGGACGGACAATTTCGACACGCGCTACATGGTGAACCGGGTGGCGGCGGAATTGGGCAAGCCGTTGATTTCGGCGGCGATTACCCAATGGGAGGGGCAGGTTTCGCTGTTCCATCCGGCAGGCGGCGCGCCCTGCTATGAATGCGTGTTCCCGGTGCGGCCCGCGCCGGGGATGGTGCCGACCTGTGCCGAGGCGGGGGTTGCGGCACCGCTGCCGGGGGTGATCGGATCGATCATGGCGATGGAGGCGGTGAAGCATGTCACGGGGGCGGGGGAGACGCTGAAGGGCCGCCTGATGATACATGACGCGCTTTTTGCCGAGACGCGGGTGATCGGGGTGAAGCGGCGGGGGGATTGCCCCGTTTGCGGGGCAAGTGCCTGAGAACGCTGCGTTTACGGGGCGATTGGGGCGAAAATGACTGTACCGGAACCTGTGCCGAGTTTTGTGCCGCAAACTGTCAGCACGCAGCGAACGGTGGGGTGGAATTTACCTTAACCCGAATCGGGGGAATGAGCGCCTTGCGTTTGGGGTCCGGTCGGGGTGCTTTGGGCCGGGGGGGAGGTCCCGGGTCAGGCCCGGGACGGGGTTGGAAAAGAGAAGCCCGCTCTCTGGACAGGCGGCGGGGCGCGCACCATAGTCTGCTGCGACATTCATGAACCCACGGGAGACCTTTCGATGAAGCTGACCGCGCTTGCCTCTGGCCTGTCGCTTGCCCTTGGCCTGACCGCCACCGCCGCCTTTGCGCAAGACCTGCCGGACCTTGGCGGGAAGGAGATCGTTGTGGTGACGGAGAATGCCTATCCGCCGCTGCAATTCCTCGACAAGGATGGCAAGGCGATCGGCTGGGAATATGACGCGATGGCAGAAATCGCGAAGCGGCTGAATGCGACGGTGAAATACGAGAACATCTCGTGGGATGCGATGATCCCCGCCGTTTCGGAGGGGCAGTTCGACCTTGGCATGACCGGGATCACGATCAAGGACGAGCGCAAGGAGGCGGTCGATTTCTCGGACCCCTACATGCGGTCCGAGATGCTGATGATCGTGCGCGGGGATGAGGAGCGGTTCACGGATGCGGCGTCCTTTGCCGCCAATCCCGACCTGCTGGTCTCGGCGCAGCCGGGGACGTCGCCCTTTTATGCGGCGGTCTACAACATCCTTGACGGCAACGAGGAGAACCCGCGCGTCATCAAGTTCGAGACTTTCGGTGCGGGTCTGGAGGCGTTGAAGGCGGGCGACGTGGACCTGACGCTGTCGGATTCCACGGCGGCGAATGGCTATGTGGCGGCGTCGAACGGCGGGCTGAAGATCATCGGCGAACCGCTGGCGACCGAGGATTTCGGGTTCATCTTCCCCAAGGGATCGGAGCTTGTGGCACCGATCAATGCGGCGATTGCCTCGATGAAGGCGGATGGCACGCTGGATGCGCTGAACACCAAGTGGTTCCTTGAATACAAGATGGGCGAATGAGCCTTTTTGCCGTTGAAAGGGAGGCCCCGGTGAGTCCGGGGCCTTTCGCATGACGCCGAGCGCGCAGCCGGAGAAGGATTTTCCGTGGTGGCTGGTCCTTGTCGTGGGGATCGGCCTTTGGCTGTTTTACGAGGTTCTGGCGAATGCGGATTATGCGCGGGTGCTGGACACGCTGTCGAAGGGCATCGTCATCACGGTGATGGTGTCGGTGGTGGCCTATGCCGGGGCCTGCCTTCTGGGGCTGGCGCTGGCGGTGGGGTGCCTGTCGCGGTTCCTGATCCTGCGGCAGTTGTGCCGGTTCTATATCGAGGTGATGCGGGGCATCCCGATCATCGTGCTGCTTCTGTATGTGGCTTTCGTCCTTGCGCCCCTTGTGGTGGCGGGATGGAATGCGGTGGCGGAGCCATTGGGTCTGGGCGAGATCCGGACGCGGGATTTCCCGCTGTTGTGGCGGGCGGTGTTGGCCTTGGTTCTGGCCTATGCGGCCTTTCTGGCGGAGATCTTCCGCGCGGGGTTGCAGGCGGTGGATCGCGGGCAGATCGAGGCGGCGCAGGCTTTGGGCCTGAACGGGTGGCAGAGGTTCCGGCATATCGTCTTTCCGCAGGCGTTTCGCATGATCCTGCCGCCGCTTGGCAATGATTTCGTGGCGATGGTGAAGGATTCGTCGCTGGTTTCGGTGCTGGGCGTGGGGGATGTGGCGCAATTGGCGAAGGTCACGGCTGCGGGGAATTTCAAGTATTTCGAGACCTATAACGTGGCGGCACTGATCTATCTGACGATGACGATCGGGCTGAGCCTTCTGATGCGGCGGCTGGAGAAGCGGTTGAAGGCGCGGGAGGAGCGGTAGCGGATGCCCCCTCTCCCCACCCTCTCCCCCAAGTGGGTAGAGGGGCTTCGCGTCGGGCGTGGTGCGGGGTGGAGAGGGCGCAGTGGGTATTTGGGCCGAGACGAAGGGGTGGACCTTTGGGCAGGGGGTGCCTAGCTTCGTTCGGCAAAGGAGACCCGTGACATGACCAATCCGCTGCTTGCCCCCTGGACCGCGCCTTTCGGACTGCCGCCTTTTGCCGAGATCAGGGATGCGGATTTCGGGCCAGCTTTTGACGCGGGGCTTGCAGAGGCGCGGGCGGCGATTGCAGGGATCGCGGAGCAGGCGGAGGCGCCGACTTACGCCAATACCATCGCGGCGCTGGAACTGGCCGAGGGGATCTTGGACCGGGTTTCGGGGGTGTTCTACAACCTCGCCGGGGCCGACAGCACCGAGGCGCGGGAGGCGTTGATGCGGGAGCTGGCGCCGAAGATGTCGGCCTTCGCGTCGGAGATCACCAACAACAAGCGGCTGTTCGCGCGGATCGAGGCGCTTTGGGCGGCGCGGGACGGGTTGGGGCTGGAGGCTGAGCAGATGCGGGTGCTGACGCTGTATCGGCGGATGTTCGTGCGGTCGGGGGCGGAGTTGGAAGGGGAGGCTGCCGAGCGGTTGACTGCGGTCAAGGCGCGGTTGGCGGTGCTGGGGACGCAGTTCGGGCAGAACCTGCTGGCGGATGAGCGCGAGTGGTTCATGGTGCTGGCCGAGGAGGATCTGGAGGGGCTGCCGGGCTTCGTAGTCGATGCGGCGCGGGCGGCTGGGCGCGAGCGGGGACAGAACGGACCCGTGGTGACGCTGAGCCGGTCGTTGATCGTGCCGTTCCTGCAGTTTTCCCCTCGGCGTGAATTGCGGCGGGTGGCCTACGAGGCTTGGGTCGCGCGCGGGGCCAATGGCGGGGCGACGGATAACCGCGGCGTCGCGGCGGAGATATTGGCCCTGCGGGAGGAGCGGGCGAAGCTGCTGGGCTACGGGAGTTTTGCCGCGTTCAAGTTGGAGCCGGAGATGGCGAAGACGCCGGATGCGGTGCGCGATCTGCTGATGCGGGTCTGGGAGCCTGCGAAGCGCAAGGCTTTGGCGGATGCGGGCGTTCTGGAGGGGATGCTGCGGGCGGATGGGATCGCGGGGCCGCTGGAGCCTTGGGATTGGCGGTATTATTCCGAGAAGCGGCGCATGGCGGAGCATGACTTGGACGAGGCGGCGTTGAAGCCGTATCTGGGTCTGGAGGCGATGCTGGGGGCGATGTTCGGCTGTGCCTCGCGTCTGTTCGGGCTGGAGTTCCGCGAGATTGCGGGGCCGTTCTATCACCCGGACGTGCGGGGGTGGGAGGTGACGCGGGGCGGCAAGCATGTGGCGGTGTTCCTTGGCGACTATTTCGCGCGGTCGTCAAAGCGGTCGGGGGCCTGGTGTTCGGCCATGCGGTCGCAGCGGAAGCTGGGCGGGGAGCAGCGGCCCATCGTGGTGAACGTGTGCAACTTCGCCAAGGGGGAGCCTGCGCTGCTGTCCTGGGACGATGCGCGGACGCTGTTCCACGAATTCGGGCATGCGCTGCACCAGATGCTGTCGGATGTGACGCATGGGTTCATCTCGGGGACGTCCGTGGCGCGGGACTTCGTGGAATTGCCGAGCCAGCTTTACGAGCATTGGCTGGAGGTTCCGGCGGTGCTGGAGGAGTACGCGCGGCACTGGGAGACGGGGGAGCCGATGCCTGCGGAGATGCGGGAGCGGCTGCTGGCGGCGGGGACTTACGATCAGGGGTTCGCGACAGTGGAGTTCGTGGCCTCCGCGCTGGTCGATCTGGCCTTCCATGAGGGGGCGGCGCCGAGTGATCCGATGGTGATGCAGGCGGAGGTGCTGGAGCGGATCGGGATGCCGCAGGCGATAAGGATGCGGCATGCGACGCCGCATTTCGCGCATGTGTTTTCGGGGGACGGGTATTCGTCGGGGTATTATTCCTACATGTGGTCGGAAGTGATGGATGCCGATGCCTTCGCGGCCTTCGAGGAGGCGGGGGATCCCTTCGATCCCGCAACGGCGGCGCTGTTGGAGAAGCATATCCTGTCGGCGGGCGGGTCGGAGGAGGCGGAGGTTCTCTATACCCGTTTCCGGGGGCGGATGCCGGGTGTGGAGGCGCTGCTGAAGGGGCGGGGATTGCTGGATGCGGCCTGAGGGCGGGGCGAAGGCGGCGCTGCTGATCATCGACATGCAGCGCGAGATGCAGCGCCGGATCGATGCGGGGCGGGACTGCGTGAACCCGGAGGCGGGGGCGCGGATCGCGGCTCTGGCGGGGGCGTTCCGGGAGGCGGGGATGCCCGTGGTCCATGTGCGCCATGCGGCGGCCGATCCGGGGGCTGCGCTGCATCCTGACGCGCCGGGCTATCCGCCGATGCGCTGCGCCGAGGCCGTGGCGGGGGAGGCGGTGTTCCTGAAGGCGGGATCGTCGGGTTTTGCCGGGACGGGGCTGGAGGCGCATCTGCGGGCCGAGGGGATCGGGGCGCTGGTCGTCGTCGGGGCGGTCGCGGGGTTCTGCGTGAACACGACGGTGCGGGCCGGATCGGACCTTGGCTTTGCGATGACGGTGGTGCGGGACGGGGTGATCGGCTTCGACCTGGCCGAGGCGGGGCTTTCGGCGGCGACCATCTTCGACGTCACCATGGCGCATCTGGCGGCGGATTTCGCGGTGGTGGCCGATGCGGCGGAGGTCGCGGCGTCGCTGGGGCTGGTGGGAGTTTGATGGCTGGTATCCGGCGCGGCGGGGTGGTTTAGTCGCGCCACGCAACGGAGGCAGGCATGACGTTCGGGACCAATATCCGCACATGGTGGCAGGGGCGCTGGCACGAGGGTGATGTCGCGGTGATGAAGGCCGCGGATCACGGGATATGGCAGGGGTCCTCGGTCTTTGACGGGGCGCGGATGTTCGACGGGCTGGTGCCCGATCTGGCGAAGCATTGCGCGCGGGTGAATGAGAGCGCGCGGGCCTTGATGATCACGCCGACCATGGATGCGGGCGAGATGGAGGCCGTGATCCGCGAGGGGCTGCGCGCCTATCCGCGCGGCGCGGCGGTCTATGTGCGGCCGATGTACTGGGCGATCGACGGGTCCGATCTGGGGATCGCGCCGAAGGCGGATTCGACGGGGTTCGCGATCTCGCTGGAGCAGGTGGCGATGCCTCCGGCGGAGTTCCAGACGACGGTGACGCGGACGCGGTTCCGGCGGCCCGTGCTGGAGGATGCGGTCTGCAATGCGAAGGCGGGGTGCCTGTATCCCAACAACGCGCGGATGCTGGTGGAGGCGAAGGCCAAGGGGTTCGGAAACGCGCTGGTCGCGGATGCGATGGGCAATCTGGCCGAGAGTGCGACGGCGAATGTGTTTCTGGTCAAGGACGGGGCGCTGTTCACGCCGATCCCGAACGGGACGTTTCTGGCCGGGATCACGCGGGCGCGGCATATTGTGAATGCGCGGGCGGCGGGGATCGAGGTGGTGGAGACGGTGCTGACCTTCAAGGATGCCCATGCTGCGGATGAGGTCTTCCTGTCGGGGAATTTCGCGAAGGTCACGTCGGTCAGGGCCTTTGACGGGACGGAGTATCGGTCGCGCGCGATGACGGAGCGGATGCGAGGGCTGTACATGGATTGGGCGTCGTCGCAGCCGGTGTAAGGGCGAAATCTGACGCAGATTTCGCGGCGGAAATTGACGCAATTTCCGCTGTGCAACGGTCGGGGACCGGAATTTGCGTCAAATTCCGGCGCGGTTTTTGCGTCAAAAACCGCTGTTGCGCGGGCGCGGCGGGGTCGGCATGATCCGCCGAACGGGAGATGAAGATGCGGAAGTTTCTTGTCGTTCTGGACGACACGCGCGAATGCCTGAACGCGATGCGCTTTGCCGCGCTGCGCGCGGCACATACCGGGGGCGGGGTCACGATCCTGTCGATCATCCCGCCGGAGGAATACCAGCACTGGATGGGCGTGGCCGACCTGATGCGGGCCGAGGCACGCGAGCGTATCGAGGCGCATTTCGAGGTTTTTGCCAAATGGATGCGCGACAGGCAGGGGATCAACCCGGAACTGGTGATCCGCGAGGGCGATCCGGTGGCGGAGATCCTCGCGCAGGTGAAGGAGGACCCGGAGATCGGGATTCTGGTCCTTGGCGCGGGGACTGAGAAATCCGGGCCGGGACCCTTGGTCACGCAGATGAGCCGGAATTCGGGCAACCTGCCCATTCCCATCACCATCGTGCCCGGCGACATGTCGAAGGAACGCCTGGAGAGCATCACCTGATGCTGCACTGCGGCGAGAATCGGTGACAGGCGGGGTATGGCGTGGCAGTCTGACGGGAGGGAGGACTGACAGGGGAGCAGGATCATGCACCGCCGACGTCCCTTTTCCATCGCCCTGCCCGCGCCCTTGCGCCTGCTGATGCGCCGCGCGGCAGACCCTTTGCGCTGCCGCGCCGCCCTGTCGCAGATGTTCGCCTATTGGGATCCGTGACGGTTTAGAACGGTTCCAAACTTGACAGCGCGCAGGCGAGGGCGCATATCCGAGGGGAATTGTCGGACAAGCCCCCCGGAGGTGGCGAAATGTTCATCCAGACCGAATCCACGCCGAATCCCGCGACGTTGAAGTTCCTGCCGGGGCAGACCGTGCTGGAACTGGGCACGGCGGATTTCCCGAATGCCGAGGCGGCGGGCAAGTCGCCGCTGGCCAAGCGCATCTTTGCCACGGGTGGGGTGTCGGGCGTGTTCTTCGGGACGGATTTCGTGACGGTGACCAAGGCCGAGGGCGTGGAGTGGGACCACATCAAGCCCGCGATCCTTGGCGCGATCATGGAGCATTACCAATCCGGCGCGGCGGTGATCGAGGGTGAGGGCGCGGCGGGCGGCCATCGCGAACATACCGGCGAGGATGGCGATATCGTGCGGCAGATCAAGGAACTCTTGGATACCCGCGTGCGGCCTGCCGTGGCGCAGGATGGCGGCGACATCACCTTCCATGGCTTCGACCGGGGCGTGGTTTACCTGCACATGCAGGGGGCCTGCGCGGGCTGCCCGTCCTCGACCCTGACGCTGAAGATGGGGATCGAGAACCTGCTGCGGCATTACATCCCCGAAGTGCTGGAGGTCCGGCCCGTTGCGGCCTGAACCCTGCATCCTTGCCTTCGACACATCGGCCGCGCATTGCGCGGCCGCTTTGCTGTCGGGCGGGCGGGTGGTGGCGGAGGCGTGGGAACCGATGGAGAAGGGGCAGGCGGAACGGCTGCTGCCGCTCTGCGAAGAGGTGATGGCGCGGGCGGAGATGGGCTGGGCCGATCTGGATGCCTTGGCCGTTGGCACGGGGCCGGGGAATTTCACCGGCGTGCGGATCGCGGTGGCGGCGGCGCGGGGGCTTGCGCTGTCGCTGGGGGTGCCGGTCATCGGGGTGACACGGCTGGAGGCGCTGGCCGAGGGGTTGGGGCGGCCTTTGACCGTGGTCGAGGATGCGCGGCGGGGCGAGGTCTATGTGCAGGAATTCGCCCCCGACGCGGGCGAGGCGCGGCTGAGCGAGGTGGCCTCGCTTGGCGTGGAGGGTTGCCCGCCGGATGTCGTGGGTTCGGCGGCGGAGGCGGCCGTGGCCGTGACGGGCGGGCGGGTGCTGGTGCAGCCCCTGCCCCTGACCCATGCCATGGCACTGATCGCGGCACGACGGTTCGGCAATCCGCAGCCCCGCCCTGCCCCGTTCTATCTGCGCGGCCCGGATGCCGCGCCGCCATCCGATCCGCCCCCCGTGATCCTGCCCTGAGGCGGACGATGACCCCTGCCGCCCTTGCCGCGCTGCATGCCCGCTGCTTTACCGCCCCGCCGCCATGGGGAGAGGCGGCCTTTGCCGCCTTCCTGAACGATCCGCTGGCCTTCCTGTTGACCGAAGGTGATGCGGGGTTCTTGCTGGGGCGTGCCGTGGCGGGGGAGGCGGAGTTGCTGACGCTGGCCGTGGCACCCGAATCGCGGCGGCTTGGGCTGGGGCGGAAACTGGTGGCGCGGTTCCTGTATCAGGCGCGTCTGCGGGGGGCAGAGACGGCCTTTCTGGAGGTGGCGGCGGAGAATGCGGGGGCGCAAGCCCTTTACCTTGCGTCAGGTTTTGCCGAATCCGGGCGGCGGAAGGACTATTACGCGCGTCCCGATGGCAGCCGGATGGCCGCGATCATGATGCAGCGCGCGATCCTGTAGGGGCTGGCGCAGGGTTGCCCGATGAAATCTTGATCAACAGGTCAAATCGCGGGCGCTCTGCTCACAATGAGGTGTTGACCCTCTTGGCCGAATCCGCCCTAAATTGGCGCCAAGCGTGACCGGCCCCCCAAGGCCGGACACGACCGAGACGACCCATAACGACAACCGGGAGACCAGTATGACCCTTATGAAGCAATTCCTCGGCGCGGCGGCCACGCTTGCGCTGACCGCTGGCGTTGCCGCCGCGGAACCCGCGATCATCTTCGACCTTGGCGGCAAGTTCGACAAATCCTTCAACGAAGCCGCCTTCAACGGGGCAGAGCGCTGGGCCAAGGAAACCGGCGGCACCTACAAGGAACTGGAGATGCAGGACGAGGCCCAGCGCGAACAGGCGCTGCGCCGTCTGGCGGAAGCCGGGTCCAACCCCGTCGTGATGACGGGCTTCGCCTTCGGCGATGCGCTGTCCAAGGTCGCGGCGGATTTCCCGGATACCAAATTCGCGATCATCGACATGGTCGTGGATGCGCCGAACGTGAAGTCGGTCGTGTTCAACGAACATGAAGGGTCCTATCTCGTCGGCATGATGGCGGGTCTGGCCTCCAAGACCGGGACCGTGGGCTTCATCGGCGGCATGGACATCCCGCTGATCCGCAAGTTCGGCTGCGGCTATGCGCAGGGCGTGAAGGCGGTGAACCCGGATGCGACCGTGGTCCTGAACATGACCGGGACCACTCCGGCGGCATGGAACGACCCGGTGAAGGGCGCGGAACTGGCCAAGGGCCAGAAGGCGCAGGGCGCGGATGTGATCTACGCGGCCGCTGGCGGCACCGGCGTGGGCGTCCTTCAGGCGGCGGCCGACGAAGGCATCCTGTCGATCGGCGTGGACAGCAACCAGAACTACCTGCATCCCGGCTCGGTCCTGACCTCGATGCTCAAGCGCGTGGACAACGCGGTGTATGAGGCCTTCAAGGAAGGCGAAGCCCTGACCCCCGGCATCAATGTCATGGGTCTGGCGAATGACGGCGTCGGCTATGCGATGGACGAGAACAACGCATCGCTGGTGACCGCCGAGATGCAGGCGACGGTGGATGCCGCCGCAGCGAAGATCAAGTCGGGCGAGTTGGTCGTGCATGACTACATGTCCGACAACACCTGCCCCGCGGCGACCTTCTGATCGCCTGACGGTCATGTGAAAGACATGCCGCGCCAAGTGATTGGCGCGGCATATTTGATAGGTCTTGGCCGACCCCGCGATAAGACGGGTGACGGAACAGGGGGAACCAAATGGCTGATGCGCGTTACGCCATCGAACTGAAGGGCATATCCAAGGCCTTCGGTCCGGTGCAAGCCAACAAGGACATCCATATCGCCGTGCCGAAGGGCACGATCCACGGGATCATCGGCGAGAACGGCGCGGGGAAATCCACGCTGATGTCGATCCTTTACGGGTTCTATCGCGCCGATAGCGGCGAGATCTTCATCAATGGCAAACCCACCGCCATCCCCGACAGCCAGAGCGCCATCCGCGCCGGGATCGGGATGGTTTTCCAGCATTTCAAGCTGGTGCAGAATTTCACCGTGCTGGAGAACGTGGTTCTGGGCGCGGAAGAAGGGGCGATGCTGGCCGGGTCGCTGGCCAAGGCGCGGAAGGTGCTGACCGAACTTTCGCGGGAATACGAATTGGACGTGGACCCCGATGCGGTGATCGAGGACCTGTCGGTCGGCCACCAGCAGCGGGTGGAAATCCTGAAGGCGCTGTATCGGCAGGCGGATATCCTGATCCTTGACGAACCGACGGGCGTGCTGACCCCTGCCGAGGCGGACCACCTGTTCCGCATCCTGAAAGGGCTGCGGGATCAGGGGAAGACGATCATCCTGATCACCCACAAGCTGCGCGAGATCATGGAGACGACCGACAATGTCAGCGTGATGCGGCGCGGCACGATGGTGGGCACGGTGAAGACCGCCGAAAGCAGCCCCGAGGAACTGGCCGAACTGATGGTGGGGCGGAAGGTCCTGCTGGAGGTGGAGAAGAAGCCCGCCCTGCTGGGCAAGACAGTGCTGAAGGTGGAGGACCTGCGCGTCGTGGACGAACACGGGGTGGAGCGTCTGAAGGGCGTGAGCTTTGAAATCCGCGCGGGCGAAATTCTGGGCATTGCCGGGGTGGCCGGGAACGGACAGTCGGAATTGCTGGAGGCCCTGGGCGGGATCGCCAAGGCCACCGGCAAGGTGGTGCTGAACGGGGTGGACCTGCCGCTGGCGGGTAAGGGGGCCGATGGGCGGTCGCGCCGCGCGGCGGGCATCGCCCATGTGCCGGAGGACCGGCAGGCGCTGGGCCTGATCATGGATTTTGCAGCGTGGGAGAATGTGGCCTTCGGCTATCACGACGCGCCGGAATATCAGAAGAACGCGCTTTTCATGGATAATGACGCGCTGCGGGCGGATACGGAGCGGAAGATGGCGACCTTCGACGTGCGCCCGCCGATCCCGACGCTGGCGGCGAAGAACTTTTCCGGCGGGAACCAGCAGAAGATCGTGGTCGCGCGCGAGATCGAGCGGAACCCCGACCTGCTGCTGGTGGGCCAGCCCACGCGGGGGGTGGATATCGGAGCGATCGAGTTCATCCACAAGCAGATCGTGGCCCTGCGCGATCAGGGCAAGGCGATCCTTCTGGTGAGCGTTGAACTGGACGAGATCCGCAGCCTTTCGGACCGCATCGCGGTGATGTTCGACGGCAGGATCATGGGCTTCCGCGACCCGGAGACGACGGATGAGCGGGAACTGGGCCTGTTGATGGCCGGGATGACCGGGAAAGGGGAGGCCGCCTGATGGAACGTTTGCCGCGCTGGGCCGATGTGGCCCTTGTTCCGCTGATCTCGCTTTTGCTGGCTGCGTTTATCGCTGCCCTCGTCATCCTTGCCATCGGGCAGGACCCTTGGGAAGCGCTGACCGTGATGGTGCAGGGTTCGGTGATGAATGCCTATGGCTGGGGCTATACGCTTTACTATGCCACGAGCTTCATCTTCACCGGGCTGGCCGTGACCGTGGCCTTCCATGCCAGCCTGTTCAATATCGGCGGCGAGGGGCAGGCGCAGCTTGGCGGCCTTGGCGTGGCGCTGTGCTGCCTGTTCCTGCCATGGCCGCATTGGACGCTGGCGCTGATCGGGGCCACCTTCGCGGGCGCGCTGTTCGGGGCGGCTTGGGCCGCGATCCCGGCCTATCTGCAGGCGAAGCGGGGCAGCCACATCGTCATCACGACGATCATGTTCAACTATATCGCCGCGGCCTTCCTGATCTTTATGCTGGTGGATGTGCTGCGCCCGGCGGGGCAGATGGACCCCGCCACGGCAAATTTCCCGGAAGCCACGCATCTGCCGACGCTGAACGAGTTGCCGGGGCTGAACCTGATCTTCACGAGCGGGGTGCCCGCCAACGTGACGCTCTTCATCGCGCTGGCGATGGCGGTGGTGGTCTGGGCGCTGCTGTGGCGGACGCGGCTGGGCTATGCGATCCGGGCCTTTGGCAAATCGGAACCGGCGGCGCGCTATGCGGGGATTTCGCCTTTCACCATCATCATGGTGGCGATGCTGATTTCCGGCGGGCTGGCGGGGATGATGGCCGTCAACAACGTGATGGGTGAGGCAGAGCGCCTGCTGGGCAATTCGGCATCGGGCGCGGGGTTCATCGGGATTGCGGTGGCGCTGATGGGGCGGAACCATCCGGTGGGCGTGGTGCTGGCGGCGCTGCTGTTCGGGTTCCTGTTCCAAGGCGGGGCGGAGCTTGGCCTGTGGACCAAGATCCCGATCGAGATGCGGACGGTCGTGCAAGGGCTGGTGATCCTGTTCACCGGGGCCTTGGACATGATGGTGCGGATGCTGCTGACATGGGTGTTCAACCTGTTCCGGGCGGGCAAGATGGCGAAGGGGGCCGCGTGATGGATTACGCAACGCTTCTGCAGATCCTCGATTCCACCATCCGTCTGGCGACGCCGCTGCTATTCGCCTGTCTGGCGGGGCTTTACTCGGAACGGGCGGGCATCTTCGACATCGGGCTGGAAGGCAAGATGCTGATGGCGGCGATGGCCTCGGCCTCGGTCGCGTTCCTGACGGGGTCGGTCTGGGCGGGGCTGTTTGCCGGGATGCTGGCCTCGCTGATGCTGGCGGGGATACACGGGGTGGCGTCGATCACCTTCAGGGGGAACCAGTTGATTTCGGGGGTGGCGCTGAACTTCGTGGCGTCGGGGATCACGGTCTTGATCGCGCAGCGCCTGTTTGCCCAAGGCGGGCGGACGCCGCCGCTGGAGGGGGATGCGCGGTTCGGGCCGATCACCCTGCCCTTTGCGGAGACGCTGAAGGATGTTCCGGTCATCGGGCCGCTGTATCACGAGGTGATCTCGGGTCATCCGCTGCTGGTCTATGTGGCGGTGTTGACGGTGCCGCTGACGTGGTGGGTGCTGTATCGCACGCGGTTCGGCCTGCGGCTGCGGGCCGTGGGGGAAAACCCGGCGGCGGTGGATACGGCGGGGATTTCGGTCGTGGGCCTGCGCTTTGCCGCCGTGGCGATCACGGGCATCCTGTGCGGGCTGGCCGGGGCCTATATGGCGACCGCGCTGCAGGCGGGGTTCGGGCGCGAGATGACGGCGGGGCGGGGCTATATCGCGCTGGCCGCGCTGATCTTTGCCAAGTGGCGCCCCGTCGCGGCGCTGTGGGCCTGCCTGCTGTTCGGGTTCTTCCAGGCGCTGGCGCTGCGGCCGGATGTGGTGCAGGCGGTGGTGCAGGTGAAGATCCCGGTACCCTTCCTCGACGCGCTTCCCTATGTGCTGACGGTGCTGGTTCTGGCCGGGTTCGTGGGCAAGGCCATTCCGCCGCGCGCGGGCGGCGAGCCCTATGTGAAGGAGCGGTAGGATGGCGATTGCGGAAACCCTGTCGCTGGTGCGGGCGCGGGCGGGGGATGCCCCGGTGCGGATGGGGCTTATCCTCGGGTCCGGCCTTGGCCATCTGGCGGGAGCGGTGAAGGGGGTGGCCATTCCCTATGGCGACCTGCCGGGATTTCCCCATGCGGGCGTTTCGGGGCATAACCCCAACCTTGTGATCGGGGATCTGGAGGGCGTGCGCGTCGCGGTCTTCGGCGCGCGGGAGCATTACTATGAAAAGGGCAATCCCGCCGCGATGCGGCCCGCGCTGGATCTGCTGAAGGCGCTGGGGGCGGAGAGCCTGATCGCCACCAATGCGGCGGGCAGCCTGCGGGCGGATATCCGGCCCGGCGATCTGATGCTGCTGTCGGACCATATCAACTTTTCCGGCCTGAACCCGTTGATCGGGGAACCGACCGATGCGCGTTTCGTGCCCATGGGCGATGCCCATGACCCCGCCCTGCGCGCCGCCCTGAAGGCGAGTGCCGAGGCAGAGGGGGTCGCCCTGCCCGAAGGGGTTTATGCGTGGTATTCCGGCCCGTCCTTCGAGACGCCGGCCGAGATCCGGGCGATCCGCATCCTTGGCGGCGATGCAGTGGGCATGTCGACGGTGCCGGAGGTGATCCTTGCACGCTTCCTTGGCCTGCGGGTTGCGGCGATTTCCACCATCACCAACATGGCGGCGGGCCTGTCGGACGAGAAGATCAGCCATGAGCATACGAAGGCCATGGCCCCGCTGGGTGCGGCAAAACTGGAACGCGTGATACGTCATTTCCTGCGTCACCTCCGATGAGGCGGGCTAGCGTTTGACTTCGCCGCCAAAGGGGCGCAACCCTTTGGCAAGACGTCGCTTCCCCATCGGGCCGTGCCCATGCAGCTTTACCTTCCGATCGCCGAGGTTTCGGTCAACGCCTTCCTTTTGCTGGGGCTGGGCGGGATCGTGGGTTT
Organism: Tabrizicola sp. M-4; assembly: GCF_051132405.1. Lineage (GTDB taxonomy): Bacteria > Pseudomonadota > Alphaproteobacteria > Rhodobacterales > Rhodobacteraceae > Paragemmobacter. The sequence goes on along the minus strand of NZ_CP128606.1, from coordinate 620,684 downwards.
CCTGTCGGGCATGTTCGGCGTGGGGGGCGGGTTCCTTATCACGCCGCTGCTGTTCTTCATCGGGGTGCCGCCAGCGGTGGCGGTTGCGACCGGGGCCAATCAGGTGGTCGCCTCGTCCGTGTCGGGCGTGCTGGCGCAGGTGCGGCGGAAGGCGGTGGATTTCCGGATGGGGACGGTGCTTCTGATCGGCGGTTTCGCCGGGTCGGGGGTGGGCATCTGGGTGTTCCAGTGGATGACGCGGCTGGGGCAGGTCGATCTGTTCGTGCAACTGTCCTATGTGCTGTTCCTTGGCCTGATCGGGGCGATGATGCTGCAGGAATCGCTGCGGTCGTGGTTCCGCGCGCAGAAGGGCGGTCCGGTGCGGCGGTCGCATGTGCATACATGGGTGCATGGGCTGCCGCTCAAGATGAAGTTCCGGGCTTCGGGCCTTTACATCAGCGTGCTGCCGCCCTTGGCTGTAGGGGCGCTGGTCGGTTTCCTTGCCGCGATCATGGGGGTGGGTGGCGGCTTCGTCATGGTGCCCGCGATGATCTATCTTCTGGGGATGCCGACGAAGGTGGTGGTGGGCACGTCGCTGTTCCAAATCATTTTCGTGACCGCCTTCACCACCTTCATGCATGCGGTGACGAGCCAGACGGTGGATATCCTTCTGGCGTTGCTTCTGATCATCGGGGGGGTGATCGGGGCGCAGGTGGGCACGACGGTGGGCGTGCGCCTGAAGGCCGAGCAGTTGCGCATCCTGCTGGCGCTTCTGGTGCTGGCGGTGTCGGTGAAGATCGCGCTGGATCTGCTGATCCGTCCCGGAGAGCTTTATTCCGTGATGCCGGGGGTCCTGCCGTGAGGGGTCTGGCCATCCTTTCCCTGATGGCGGCGCTGATGGCCCTGCCCGCCATGGGCAGCGAGGGGATCGTGGCGGGCATGAGCCAGAACCGCGTGTCGATCACGGCGAGTTTCGACGGGTCGGAAATCCTGATCTATGGCGCGGTGAAGCGGGACGCCCCTGCGCCCGAAGGCCCGATGGAGGTGATTATCACGGTGGAGGGACCCGCCACCCCGGTGACCATCCGCAAGAAGGACCGCCGCGCGGGCATCTGGGTGAATACCGAGTCGGTCGAGGTGGATGCCGCGCCGTCCTTCTATGCCGTGGCGACGACCGGGCCGCTGCGGTCGATCCTGACCGAGACCGAGGATCTGCGGCACCGCATCTCGCTTCCGCGGGTGATCCGCGCGGTGGGGGCGGCGACAGAGGCGGGGGACCCTGCGGATTTCATCGACGCAATGCAGCGCATCCGCCTGAACGAGGGGCGGTATCGCGTCTTGCAGGGGGGTGTGGAGTTCACGGAACAGACGCTGTTCCGTTCCGACATCGTGCTGCCATCGAACCTGACGGAGGGGGAATATCGCGTGCGCATCTTCCTGACCCGCGAGGGGCGGGTGGTGGATGCGCAGGACCGGGTGATCGGGGTGCGGAAGGAGGGGCTGGAGCGGTTCGTGTTCAACCTCTCGCGCGAGAAGCCTTGGGCCTATGGCATTCTTTCGCTGGTGCTGGCGGCCTTTGCGGGATGGGCGGCCTCGGCCGGGTTCCGGCTGATCCGGCCCTGAGAGATCACGAAAGGGCGAGTGGCGGCGGGGGCCGCCTTGCGGAGGACGGGCTGCATCCCACCTTCGGGAAAACCGAAAGGAGCCCCGATGAACCCCGTCCGCCTGTTAGTGACGATTGCCGCCCTTGCCCTTGCCACGCCCGCCCTTGCGCAGGAGGGGCCGCGGAACAGCCTTTCGCTGGGTTTTGCCGTGGTACCGGATTACGACGGGTCCTCCGAATACGTGGCAAGGCCGGGGATCACCGGGCGGTTCAGTTTCGGTGACGTGACGGTGGACCTGCGTGGCACGGGGGTGCGGGCCGATGTGGTTTCCGGGCCTGTCGCGGCGGGGCCGGTGGTGAATTACCGCTTTGGCCGGACGGCGGATGTGAAGAATGCGCAGGTCGCGGCCTTGCCGGAAACGGGGGATGCACTGGAACTTGGGGCCTTCGTCTCGGTTCCGCTGTCGCAGGGCGTGGCGCTGTCGGCAGAGGTGCTGGGCGATGTGAGCGGGACGCATGACGGGTTCCTGGGCACCCTTGCCGTCGATTGGCGGCAGCCGGTTTCGGAGCGGGTCACGGTCTTTGCCTCGGCCTCTGTCTCGGCGATGGATGGGGATTTCGCGCAGACCTATTACGGGGTTACCGCCGCCGGGGCGGCGGCGAGCGGCCTTGCCGCCTATGCGCCGGGGGGTGGTCTGCGGGATGCGGGCGTCACGCTGGGGGCGAGTTTCGGGATGACCGAACGCATGACGCTGACCACGACCATCGGCTATCGCGAATTGCTGGGCGATGCGGCGGACAGCCCTATCGTGCAGGTGGGTGACAGCGGGCAGATGGTTCTGGCCGTGGGGGTCGGTTGGACGTTCTGACGGCTGCGGGGGACGGGCCGTCAGCCTGCAGCCTTCGCCTCGGCCCGGCCGGCAAGACGTGCCATGAAGATGCCCCGCGCGGCGTTCAGCACCATGAGCGCGGCCCAGAGGCCGTGATTGCCGAAGGCGGGTGGCAAGAGAATAAGCGCGGCTCCATAGCAGAGGACGGCGGCGGTCATGCTGCGCCGCATCTCGGCGGTGAGGGTGGCCCCGATGAAGATGCCGTCATAGATCCATGAGAAGACGCCGATCACGGGGGCGGCCACCAGCCATGGCAGATAGTCGCGCGCCGTGGCGCGCACCTCGGGCGATGTCGTCATCAGGTCGATGATCCATGGCCCCGCAAGGCCGAAGGCCGCGCCAAGGAGGAGCGCACCGGCAAGGCCCCATTGCATCGCCATGCGCGCCGCCTGCCGCACCGCGTCGCGCGCCCGCGCGCCCACGGCCTGACCGACGAGCGTTTCCGCCGCGAAGGCGAAGCCGTCCAGCGCATAGGCGGTGATCGACAGGAATTGCAGCAGCACCTGATTGGCGGCAAGCGTCACGTCGCCCTGCCGCGCGCCAAGGAAGACGAAGGTGGTGAAACTGGCCTGCAGCAGGACCGAGCGCAGCATGATGTCACGGTTCACGACCAGCATGACGCGCAGGGCCGCGGCGTCGGACAGCCGCGCCCATGCCGCGCGCCAGACGGGCAGCACCCCGTCGCGGCACAGCCAGAGGCCAAGGGCAAGGCCCGTCCATTCGGCAATCAGCGTGGCGAGGGCCACGCCCGGAACGCCCCAGCCAAGGCCAAGCACGAACCACAGATCCAGCGCGATGTTCACCCCGTTGATCCAGAGTTGCAGGACCAGAACGCCCCGCGTGCGTTCGACCGCGATCAGCCAGCCCGTCACCGCATAGGCGGCGATGGTGGCAGGCGCGCCCCAGATGCGGATGGCGAGGTATTGGCGGGCGAGCGTCTCCACCTCGGGGCTTGCCGGGGCGATGAGGAAGGCGGCGCGGAACAGCCAGTGCTGAAGCAGGATGAAGGCCCCACCCGCCAGTGCCCCCACCAGAAGGGCGCGCATCAGGATCGCCCCACGTTCGGGCAGGTCCCCTGCCCCATGCGCCTGCGCGGCAAGGCCCGAAGTGCCCATGCGCAGGAAGCCGAAGATCCAATAGAGCGTGACGAGGACCACGGCCCCCACCCCCACCGCGCCGATGGGGGCGGCCTGCCCCATCTGCCCCACGACCCCCGTATCCACCGCGCCAAGCAGCGGGACGGTGGCGTTGGAAAGGACGATGGGCGCGGCGATCTTGAGAAGGCGGGTATGGGTGAGCGGGGCCATGGTGCGGCGCAGGATGGCGGAAGGCGGAGACGGGGGAAAGATGTCATCGGCAGAGGCAGCGGAGCAGAGGCGCCCCGCGCCCCGCCCTGCCCCGGCGCGGCGCTATAGGGGACGCCTATAGCCGCGATACCGGAGGGCTGGCTTCCTTGGTGGCGCGGTTTCCGGAACCATCGGACCCAGCGGAAAGAAAGTTTCCGATTTGCTGGGAGGATATCATGTTTCGAAAGACGCTGACGGCTTTGGCCGCGGCACCTTTGGTGCTGTCTGCCACCATGACATACGCGGAAGGACTGAGCGAGCTTTCCCCCGAATTGCAGGCGGCCTATGAGGGTATGGACCCGGCGCAGCCGGTCGGCCCCTCGGCCTATCGCGAATGGAAGCCCCGTGGCGAGGCCCCCTGGACCATCGGCTATGCCAGCTCTTACGCCGGGAACACCTGGCGGGCAGAGGGCATGACGCGGCTGATGGATGTCATGCTGCCCAAATACAAGGAAGCGGGTCTTCTGGAGGACGTCATCGTCACCCAATCCGACCTGAACGATGCGCGCCAGATCCAGCAGATCCGGCAACTTGTCGATCAGGGCGTGGATGCGATCATCGTCTGCTGCTCCAACCCCGTCGCTTTGAACGGCGCCGTGGAATATGCCTATGAGAACGGCGTGGTCGTCTTTTCCTATTCGGGCTACCTGACCTCGGACAAGGCACTGAACGCCTCGGCCAATTATGGGTCGGGCGGGTATGAGATCGCCAAGGCGCTGATCGAGGAAGCGGGCGGCAAGGGCAACTTCCTGCTGGTTTCCGGCATCGCGGGCGCGGCCTCTTCGGAAAGCTTCGACGTGGGGGCCAAGCGGGCCTTCGAGGAATTCCCGGAGGCGAAGCTGGTGGGACAGGTCTGGGGCAACTGGACGGATCAGGTCGCCCAGACCGAGGTGCAGAAGTTTCTTGCCACCAATCCCGCGCAGATCGACGGGATCATCGCGCAGGGCTCGCAGGAGACGGGCATCCTGAAGGCTGTGCTGCAATCGGGGCGTGAGGTGATGCCGATCTCGCTGGCGGGTTCGGCGGGGGCAGCCTGCTATCTGAAGAATAACCCCGACTGGATGAGCCATGCCTTCCAGATCTGGCCTCCGGGCGACGAGATGGAATTGGGCATCAACGTGGTGATGCGCACGCTGCAGGGTCAGGGTCCGAAGATCCAGTCGATCCTGCGTCCGGTCTATCGGGTGGAGGCGGCCGATTATGTGGCCAGCCTGCCGGAGGACTGCTCCATCGACTCGACCGACTATATCCAGCCGGGCATCGAGACGTGGTTCCCGGATGAGTGGGCGGCAGGCTTCTTTGACAACCCGGTTCCCCCGCTGAGCTGGCGGTCGAACTGATGCCGGGGCGGCGCCGGGAAAACCGGCGCCGATCCCACAAGGGCCTGAACCAGAAAAAAGCCGGAACCGCAGGAAGGAAAGCCGTCATGTCGTCGGTTGCCGTCGAGATCGTGGACGTCCACAAGTCATTTGGCGAGACCCGCGCGCTGCGCGGGGCCTCGCTTCTGGCGCGGACGGGAGAGATCCACGCCATCGTGGGCGAGAATGGCAGCGGGAAGAGCACGCTGGCCAAGATCGCAAGCGGGGTCATCCTTGCGGACAGCGGGCGGATTTCCGTGCTTGGCATGACGCCGCGCAACCCGGTGGAGGCCATCGCGGCAGGCGTGGCCACGATCTATCAAGAGATGATGCTGGCCGAGGAGCTTTCGATCTGGGAAAACCTTTTCGCAGGCAGTGATCCGACTTGGCGGCGGCGACGGACGAATGCGCAGAAGCGCGGCGAGGCACGGGAAATCCTTTCGCGCCTTGCGGATTGCCCGATCGACCCCGACACGCGGTTGGCGGACCTGTCGCTGAGCGTGAAGCAATGGGTGGTGATCGCACGGGCCCTTGTGCAGAAGCCCAAGGTCCTGATCTTCGACGAAAGTTCCGCCGCGCTGGACCTTGAGGCGACGAACCGGCTGCATGCGGAGATGCGCGCGCTGCGCGCGGCCGGAACGGCGGTGCTGATCGTGACACATCGCATCGCCGAGTTGGTGAAGATCGCCGATGTGGCCACCGTCCTGCGCGATGGTGAGACGGTGGGACGGCTGGAACGGGCCGAGATCACGGAAGGGAACATCCTGCAGCTTATGTCGGCCGCGCCCGGCCATTCGGCGCGGGGGCGGATCGTGCAGGCGACGACGGGGGGCGAGGTGCTGGCGGCACGGGGCCTGCGGTTGCGCGCCGGAGCGCGGCCGGTGGAGTTCCGCTTGCGCGCCGGCCAGATCGTGGGTCTGGCGGGGCTGGAAGGTGCGGGTCAGGCGGAATTCATCGCCGCGCTGGCGGGGATCGCCCCGCCTGCGGAAGGAGAGGTCTTCGCGCCCTCGGGACGCATCGACGGGCTGCGCAGGGCAGATGCGGCGGGCATCGCCTATGTCTCGGGTGACCGCAAGCGCGAGGGGATCTTTCCCAACCTGTCGATCTTCGAGAATTTCGGGATGGCCCTCTATGGCCGGTCGCGGCGGATGTTCGGGCTTTTGGATGATGCAGCCGACGAAATGGCCTTCCGGCGCGAAGTGGATCGGCTTGGAATCAAGTTCGGCAGGGCGGGGGACCGGATCACCACGCTTTCGGGCGGCAACCAGCAAAAGGTGCTTATCGCGCGGGCCTTCGCACTTTCACCCAAGGTGATCCTTCTGAACGATCCGACACGGGGCGTGGATATCGGAACGAAGCAGGCCCTCTGGCGCCAGTTGCGCGAGTTTGCCGATGCGGGCGGGGCGGTCGTCTATCTTTCGACCGAGATCGAGGAATTCTTCGACTTCGTGGATCGCGCCTGCGTCTTCTTCGACGGCTCCATCTTCGAAGAGGTGCCAGCCGCCGAGATCGGCGAAGAGCGCCTGCTGGCGGCGATGTTCGGACAAAGCGGCGTGAAGGCCTTTGACCGGGGGCGCGGTGACGATGCGCATCCCATGATGGAAGGAGCCGCGTGATGCTTTTCCATGTTCCCCCTTCGCTGCGCCATCTGGTCGTGCCCACGGCACTGGTTGCCGTCCTGCTGCTGGTTGCCGTGATCCGGGCACCGATGACCTTCACGCCTGTCGGGCTGGCCGGGGCGGTTCTGGTGGCGGCTCCGCTCATCCTTGCGGCCATGGCCCTGACGCCTATAGCGATGGCGGGGCGGGGCGGGGTGGACCTTTCGGTGGGGCCTGCCATCGGATTCATCAACGTGACCATCGTGATGTGGTTGCCCGCGCTGGGGATTGCCTCGCCGCTGGGCGTTTTCGCCTATGCCATCGGCATGGGCATCCTGTGGCAGGTGATGCTGGCCGCGCTGATCATCTGGCTGCGGATCGCGCCGATCATCGCGGCCTTGGCGGGGTATATGATCCTGTCGGGGGTGAACCTCGTGATCCTGCCGCGCCCTGGCGGCATCGCGCCGGACTGGCTCGCCTCGTGGAGCTTTGGCACGGAGCTGTTCGGGCAGGTGCTTTGGATCCTGATCGGGGCCTGTGTCGTTTGGGGATTGTTCACGCGGATGGTCCTGTTCGACCATATGCGCCTGATGGGGGCGGATGAACGCACGGCCTATACAGTGGGGATCGATATCGTCACGGCGCGGCTTGCAGCGCATGTGATGGCCGGGCTGTTCATCGGGCTGGGCGCTGTGTGCCTGACGGGTCTGATCGGATCGGGCGACCCGACGCAGGGCAACACGCTGACGCTGCAGGCGGTAACGGCGCTGGTTCTGGGCGGCACCTCGCTGGCGGGCGGGCGGGGCGGGATCGCCGGGTCGATCCTTGGCGCCGTGGCGATGTGGCTGGTCTTCGTCGTGCTGTCCTCGTTCAATTTCGGGGCGATCTCGGGCTTCATGACGCAGATGGTCTTCGGCCTGATCCTGACCGCGTCGCTGCTGCTCAGCCTCTTCACGGGGCGCGTGCGCGCCCGCACCGCATGACGGAGGGGGAAGCATGACCGCTGGAACGCTGGCCCGGCTGGGCAAGGGAGAGGAGCGTCGCATCATGGTGGGCGCGGCGCTGCTGGTGGCGCTGTTCGCGCTGGCCTCGGCGATGGTGGAGGGGTTTGCCTCGTCGAACAACGTCAAGTCGATCCTTCTGCTGGCATCCTTTCTGGGCCTTGCCGCGCTGGGCCAGACGATGGTCGCGCTTGTGGGGGGGTTGGATCTTTCCATTCCGTTCGTGATCGGCGCGTCGAACATCCTGCTGGCGGCACTGTTCGGCACGTCGCTGCCGCCGGTGCTGGCGATACTGGTCATCGCGGCCCTCGGCGCGGGCATCGGATTCCTGAACGGGGTGCTGAGTTTCCGCATCCAGGGTCAGGCGCTGATCCTAACGCTGGGGGTGGGGTTTGCCGCAGTGGGCGCGGCGCAGATCGTGACGACGCTGGGGTCGCAATATTCCGGGACTGTATTCTCGCAGGTGCCCGCGTGGTTTTCTAACCTCGCCTCCATTTCCGGCACGACCTTCGGCATCCCCTTCCCGCCGGTCGTCCTGATCTGGGCGGCGATTGCGGGGGTGATGATCTTCTGGATCCGGCGGACGCGGTCGGGACGGCATGTCTATGCGGTTGGGGGCAACCGCACCTCGGCCGCGCGGCTGTCGATTTCCGAGCGGCGAGTCTGGATCAAGACCTACACCCTGTCCGGGCTGATGTCGGCGGTGACGGGGATGCTGCTGCTTGGGTTCTCGGGGGGCGGGTTCGTGGGGGTGGGCGATCCCTTCCTGTTCACGACCGTGGCAGCCGTTGTGGTGGGCGGCACGTCCCTTCTGGGCGGGGCGGGCGGATACGGGGCGACGATCATAGGGGTGCTGATCCTGCAGGTGCTGACCTCGTTCCTCGTCGGGATGGGCCTGAATTATGCCGCGCAACAGACGGTCTTCGGCCTGCTGATCCTGCCCATGGTCGCGCTTTATGCCCGGCTGCCGCATGTGCGGAACCAGATTTGACCAATACGAACGTTGAACAAGGAGGAGCCGATGAACGTTCAGACCCTGATGAATGACATGAAGATCGACTTCGCCGGTCCCTACCGGATGTCGATCAACGGCGAGCTGGTGGATGCCGCCGAGAAATTCGATGTCTTCAACCCCGCCACGGGCGAGGTGATCGTGCGGGCGCCGAATGCCAGCCGCGAGCAGGTGGAGGCGGCGATCGCGGCGGCGCGGGCGGCGCAGCCCGGCTGGGCGGCGCTGAGTTGGGAACGGCGGCGGGAATATATCACCGCCTATGCCGATGCGCTGGACGCCAACAAGGAGGATATCATCACCCTTCTCACCACCGAACAGGGCAAGCCGCGCCATTCGATGGCCACGACCGAGGTGGACTATGCGATCTACTGGGTGCGCGAAGTGGCCAAGCGCAAGCTGGAGGATGAGATCCTCGAGGATACGCCCGAACATATCGTCAAGGTCGCCCGTTCGCCCCTTGGCGTGGTAGGGGCGATCACGCCGTGGAACTTCCCCATTCTGCTGGGCCTGTGGAAGTTGGCGCCCTGCCTGATCACCGGCAACACGCTGGTGATGAAGCCCTCGCCCTACACCCCCCTTGGCACCTTGCGCTTTGGCGAGATCGCGCAGCGCGTGTTCCCCAAAGGGGTGGTCAACATCGTTTCGGGCGGGAACGAGCAGGGTGTCTGGATCACCGAGCATCCGCATATCGCCAAGGTGTCCTTCACCGGGTCAACGGCGACGGGCAAGAAGGTGATGGCCGCGGCCTCCGGCACGCTGAAGCGGATCACGCTGGAACTGGGCGGCAAGGACCCGGCGATCATCCTGCCGGGTGCGGATGTGAAGGCTCTGGTCCCGGTGCTGTTCGACGCGGCCTTCGGCAATTCGGGCCAGTGGTGCATCGCGGCAAAGCGCATCTATGTGCATGACTCGATCTATGACGAGTTCCGCGATGCCTTCGTGGCGCACGCCAAGACCAAGACGGTGGGCAACGGGATGGACCCGAACACCGATCTGGGGCCGATCCAGAACAGGATGCAGTATGGCAAGCTTCTGGACATGTTCGCCGACGTGAAGAAGAACGGCTACAAGGTCGCCCTTGGCGGCACCATCGACGAAAGCCTGCCCGGCAACTTCGTTCCCGTCACCATCGTGGACAACCCGCCCAAGGACAGCCGCATCGTGCGCGAAGAACCCTTCGGCCCCATCGTCCCCTTGCTGCGCTGGACCGATCTGGAACAGGTCATCGCCGATGCCAACGACACCGACTTCGGGCTTGCTGCCTCGGTCTGGGGGCCGGACCGCGAGGCGGCGATCAAGGTGGCAGAGCGGATCGAGGCCGGCACAGTCTGGGTGAACGAGATCCACATCCACGGCATCGACATTCCCTTCGGCGGGCACAAGCAATCGGGCATGGGGGTGGAGAACGGCCGCGAGGGGTTGGAAGAGTTCACCAACGCCAAGACCTACATGTTCCGCAAGTAGGCACGGATTGGCGCGGGGCGGCGAAGGCTGGCCCGCGCCTGTTGCACAGATGCGCCATGACGCTATGTCGCACAGGGGGTGATCGGTCGCCTTTTGATCGACGGCGTGGGGGGTAGGGCGTCATGGATGCCAAGCAGTTGAAGTTTTTCGTCAAGATCGCCGAGAAGAAGTCGCTGGCCGCGGCGGCCGAGGCGCTGGGTATCACGCAGCCGTCGCTGTCCATCCAGGTGAAGAGCCTTGAGACAAGGCTGGGGACGGAACTTCTGGTACGATCCACGCGCGGGGTGGTACTGACGCAGGCGGGAGAGGTGCTGCTGCGCCATGCAGAGCGTATCCTGACCGCCATCGAGATCGCCAAGCAGGAAGTGCGCGAGGCGGGGGAGAAGCCCTCGGGACGGGTTGTCTTTGGCCTGCCCTCCTCTGCCTCGATGGTGCTTTCGGTGCCGCTGGCCGAGACGGTGCGGCTGACCTTTCCGGAAATCCAGTTGCGCGCCGTGGATGCCATGAGCGGATTCATCAAGGAATGGCTGGAAGAACAATCCATCGACATGGCCCTGCTGTATGACACGGTCGGGTTGAAGAATGTCGAGGTGACGACATTGCTTTACGAGGATCTGCATTTCTATGCCCCGCCCGATCTCTGGCCGCTGTCCACCCCGCCGGGGCAGGATGTGCCGCTGACGGCGCTGGGGGAACTGGAATTCGTGGCACCGTCGAAGTCGCACGGGCTGCGGATGCTGATCGACAAGGCCTGCAAGGATGCGGGCCTTGCGCTGACCTATGCGGTGGAGATGGACAGCCTGTCGCAGATCAAGTCGCTGGTCGCACGGGGGAGCGCCTTCACCATCCTCGCCCCCGCCGCCGCACATGATTTCGAGGAGCGCGGCGAACTCGTCTCGTCGCGGATCGTGGAACCGGTCATCACCCGGCCCATCCACCTTGTGCGCAACCCGGAACGGGCGCGCACCCGCGCCGCCGCCGAGGTGGAGCGGTTGACGCTGGAAGTGGTGGACGATCTGGTGCGACGCAACATCTGGCGCGGTCACCGCGAGGCGGGATCGCCCGAGGACCGGCCAATGCTGGCCGCTATATAGCGGCTTTATATCCCCCATTCCCGCAGGCCGTATTGTCGGTATTCGCCGCCACCCGCTAGGCTTGGGCGAAGGGAAATCCCCCAAGCAGCCTTGGCGGCCACGGGGGCGGAGGGAAGATCACCATGAGACTTGCAGGCAAGACCGCCATCGTGACGGGCGCGGCATCCGGCTTTGGCCGTGCCATAGCAGAGCGCTTTGCGCGGGAGGGGGCAAAGGTCGCCATCGTCGATCTGAACATCGATGGAGCCCGGGCCGTGGCGGAGGGGATCGGCGCGCAGGCCATGGCGGTGCAATGCGACGTGTCGCAGGCGGATCAGGTTTCCGAAGCCGTCCGGGCCGCCATCGACGGCATGGGCGGAGTGGACATCCTGATCAACAATGCCGGTTGGAGCCATCGCAACCAGCCGCTGATGGAGGTGGATTACGACACCTTCCGCAAGGTCTATGCGATCAATGTCGACAGCATCTTCCACATGACCAAGGCCATCGTCCCGCATTGGCGCGCAAAGGGCGGCGGGGTGATGATCAATGTGGGCTCGACCGCCGGCATCCGGCCGCGACCGGGGCTGAGCTGGTACAACAGTTCCAAGGGCGCGGTGAACATGATGACGAAGACGCTGGCGGTGGAGCTTGCCCCCGACCGCATCCGCGTCTGCGGGCTGGCCCCGGTGATGGGTGCCACGGCCTTGCTGGAAACCTTCATGGGCGTGCCGGACACGCCCGAGAACCGCGCGCGTTTCATCTCCACCATCCCGCTGGGGCGGCTTTGCGAGCCGGAGGACATGGCGAATGCCGCCCTCTACCTCGCCTCTGACGAGGCGTCCTTCATCACGGGCGTGATCCACGAGGTGGATGGAGGAAGGACGATCTGAACATCGACACTGCCGCGTGGTGTCCAGCGAAGGAGTTGACGGGTTCCCGCCGGTTGGGTCGGCAAACACGCCCGACGGGAACCCTCGATCGCCGAGATATCGGCAGAAACGCGGGGGGATGCCCCGCATTCCAGGGAGGAGAGTACATGTCCTACTTCAGATCCGCCAGAGACGGTGCGCTGGAACGCGCCGTGGCCGACTATAACCGGGGCCGCCTGAGCCGCCGCCGTTTCATCCAGACGGCGCTGAGCCTTGGCGTGACCGCGGGCCTTGCGGGCGCGCTCGCGACCGCATGGTCGGGCAAGGCGCTGGCGCAATCCAGCACCACCTCGCCCGCGCCGGAAGGCGAGTTCGACTTCATCGTGATCGGAACGGGTTCCGCTGGGTCGGCCTGCGTCTATCAGCTTGCACGCAGCGGCGCGCGCGTGCTGGTGCTGGAGGCCGGGCGCAACGATGATCTGGAAGAAGTGCATGACAGCCGTCTCTGGGCGGCCTCGCTGGGCACGGATGCGACGAAGTGGTTCGAGACGTTGCCCTCCACCCATACCGACAATCGCAACCACATGTGGCCGCGCGGGAATGTGCTGGGTGGGACCTCGGCGCTGAACGCGATGATCTATGCGCGCGGCCATCGCAGCGATTACGCAAGCTGGGTGGAAGCCGGCGCGACCGGCTGGTCCTTCGAGGATGTGCTGCCCTATTTCATCGAGATGGAGAGCTATGAGCTTGGCGGTGAGAACCGGGGCACCTCTGGCCCGCTGTTCATCAGCCAGCCTCAGGACCAGTTCAAGCACGAGGGCGCGCGGGCCTTCATGGATGCCTGCGCGGCCCTTGGCTACAAGGAGACGCCCTCGATAAACTCGGGCCGGATGGAAGGTCAGGCCTGGGTCGATTTCAACATCAAGGATCAGCGCCGCCAATCCTCGGCCACGGCCTTCCTGCGGCCTGCGGTCGAGACGGGCAATGTGACCGTACTGACCGATGCGCCGGTGCAGAAACTCAACTTCGATGGCACGCGCTGCACGGGCGTTACCTATCTGCACAACGGCCAGCCCGTGACCGTGAACGCACAGAACGAGGTGATCCTGTCGGCCGGTGCCATTGACAGCCCGCGCCTTCTGATGGTGTCGGGGGTGGGTATCGCGGCCGACCTGTCGGCATTGGGGATCGACGTGGTGGCCGACCTGCCGGTGGGCGTGGGCCTTCAGGACCATATCCTTGGCGCCGGGGTGAACTACGAGGCGAAGGGGCCGGTTCCCGTAAGCCATTACAACCATTCCGAAGTCTATATGTGGGAACGGTCGGACAGCAGCCTGCGCGCGCCTGACATGATCGCTCTCTATGTATCGGTTCCCTTTGCGTCGACCGGGCACAAGATCGATTACGAGCATGGCTATTGCATCCTGTCGGGTGTCGCCACGCCGCAGTCGCGCGGTTACGTCAAGCTTGCCTCGGCCGATATCAGCGTGGCCCCGATCATCGAGAGCAACTATCTGGCCGAAGAGCAGGACTGGAAAAGCTATCGTGCCGCGACGGAACTGTGCCGCGAGATCGGCGCAAGCGACGCCTATGCCGAGTTCCGCAAGCGGGAGTCGCTGCCCGGCAAGGATGGCGATCTGACCGATGATGAATGGCGCGCCTTCCTGTCGGCCTCGGTCAATACCTACTTCCATCCGACTTCGACCTGCCAGATCGGCAAGGTGGTCGATACGGAGTTGAAGGTGCAGGGACTCGAAGGGCTGCGGGTGGCCGATGCCTCGGTCATGCCGCATATCACCACGTCCAACACCAACGCGCCGTCGATGATGATCGGCTGGCGCGCGGGTGCGATGATCACCAAAGGCGCCTGAGTGATCGCGGGCCGGTCCCGGCGGATCGGCCCGATTTCCCCTGCCATGATAATGAAAAGACTTTTCATTTTTATACTGTGCGTCCCGCAGGGGGCTGTGGCCGCCGATCCGGATGCGGGCGCGGCACTCTTCCGGAGTTGTACGGCCTGCCATGCGGTGACGGCACCCGACGGGCGAAAGGTGATGCGCGGCGGGGCTATGGGGCCGGATCTATATGGAATTGTCGGGCGTCAGGCGGGGGGAGTCTCCGGCTATCGCTACAGCGATGGTCTTCTGGCGCTGGGGGGTGCGGGGCATGTCTGGGATGAGGCGTCGCTTGCCGCCTTCATCGCCAGTCCGAACGGATTTCTGGAGGAACGGCTTGGCCCCGGCCATAGGTCGAAAATGCCCTTCGGGCTGACCAAAGGGGCAGATGACATCGCGGCATGGCTGGCAGGGCAGCGCTAGGCGGATCGTCTCAGATTATATCCAGCCGGTGGCCAAGGCGGTGTTCGACGATAATGTGACCCGCCCGCGACATGCCGTGCGGGAGATGCGGCAGGCCCTCGGCGGCCATGCGCGCAAGATCCTCGACGGCAAGCATCTGTGCCGACAGGCCATGCAGCGCATCACGCAGGTCCTGGCGGCGGGGATTCACGGCAAAACCCTGATCGGTGACGATCACATCTACATCGCAGCCTTCTGTCGTCACGCAGCGCACCTGCGGGACTATCTTGGGATGCCCGCCCCCTTGCAGCGTCGTGGTCACGATGGAGAGCTTTGCCCCTTGCGCGGTATCGGGATGCCCGCCCGGCCCGCCCAGAATGCGCCCATCGGCCGAGGCGGCCACATTGACGTTGAAGGCATGGTCCACCTCCACCGCGCCCAGAAGCATGACATCCAGCCGCTCCACCACGGCAGCCGGATGCAGTGGCGAAGCATATTCCGCGGCCGTCATCATGCGATGCATCGGATTGCGCATGGATGAGGCGACCGCCGCAGCATCGAAGCATTGCACGTCGAGGATCTCATCGAAGAGCCCCGCCTCCAGAAGCGCGACATGCGCCCCGGTGATGCCGCCCGACAGGAACCCCCCGCGCAGGCCCGCGTCGGCCATCGCCTTTCCGATGATCGGGACCGCCCCCAGCGAATAGCCCCCTGCCCCGCTTTGGAGCGACATGCCATTCCGCATCAGCCCTGCCGCCGCGATGACCTGCGCCGTCAGCGCGCCGATGGACCGGGCGGCCGGTGTGTCAAGCGGGAGCGTCGATCCACTGGAGATGCCCTCGGGTGCGCCGGGATCGCGAAAGGCCAGGACGGCGTCGACGTGATGACCGGGAATATCGACGAGGGGGAGCGGATCGGTCGCGATCTCGTCGGCAAGAACCACCGTTGCACGCGCATGGGCGGCATCGACCGCCGGATAGCCCAGCGGTCCGCAGGCCAGCCGACCGCCCCGCCCCGTCGCGTCGCCGCAGGGATGCGCCAGCGGGGCCGCGACGAAGGCAATATCCACCATCAGCGCGCCCGAGCCTATGGCCCGCGCCCTTGCGCCATGGCTTTGCAGCACGGCCTTTCCGGCCAGCCTGCCCGCCTGCACCGCATCGGCCAGCGGCCCGCGCATGTAATCAGTCACGATATGGGTGACGGTGCCATCCTCGATGAAAGGGATCAATTCGGCATGGCAGGGGAAAAGGGAACTCGCCGCCAGCGTCAGCCCCCGGAGACCTCGCGATTGCGCCGCGCGCAGGACGGGTTCGATCACCCGCTCGCCATTGCGGTAATGGTGGTGGAACGAGATGACCTGCCCGTCCCGCAGACCGAAACGGTCCAGCACCTGCGTGAGGTCGACCACCCTCTTGTCACCCTCGGGTGCCGGGGCGCGGGGCGGGCGCGCGGCGGGCAGCGGCACGGGTGCGGGAAGGGCGATCCCCGCCAGCCTGCCCGGAAGGGGCGCGGGCAGTCCTTGCATGTCGTTCACGGGCGGCCTCACTCGCGCGGCATCATTGCCGGAAAGCTAGGGAGGCCGACCACCTTTCGTCCAGTGGGGGTGCGGGCGCTATAGCGCAGGGCTATAGCGGCCCTGCCATCTTCGGGATTGCCCCATAAGCGACGGAAACGCTTGACTGCGGGCCATCCATTTTCCTGCGGAACAGAAGATGACAACGTCAGACGCCAGCCTTGCCGACCTGAAGATCCCGCTTGCCCTGAACCTTATGGGAGGACGGTGGCAACCGGCGCTTTCGGGGCAGGTGTTGGATGTCGTATCGCCGATCGACGGACGGGTCTTCGCCAGCATCGCCGATAGCGGGGCCGAGGATGTGGATGCCGCCGTCACGGCGGCGCGGGCGGCTTTCGACAGCGGCGAATGGGGCCGCCTCACGGCGCTGGAGCGCGGGCGGCTGCTGATGCGCCTCTCCGCGCGGATCACGGAAGAGGCGGACTCCCTTGCCCGTCTGGAAACGCGTGACACGGGCAAACCCCTTTCGCAGGCGCGGGCCGACATGGCGGTCGCGGCGCGCTATTTCGAATTCTACGGTGCCGCTGCGGACAAGGTGCATGGCGAGGTGATCCCCTTCCTTGCGGGCTACAATGTCGAGGTGCAGCGCGAACCCCATGGGGTGACCGGGCACATCATCCCGTGGAACTATCCCGCGCAGATGTTCGGCCGATCGGTCGCGCCCGCGCTGGCCATGGGCAATGCCATCGTGATCAAACCGGCCGAGGACGCCTGCCTGACGGTGCTGCGCATCGCGGCATTGGCGATGGAGGTGGGCTTTCCGCCCGGCGCGGTGAATGTGGTCACGGGGCGCGGCGCGGTGGCCGGCGCGGCGCTGACGGCGCATCCTGCGGTGGATTTTCTGTCCTTTACCGGATCGCCCGAGGTGGGCGTGATGGTCCAGACGGCGGCGGCGCGCAACTTCATCGGTTGCACGCTGGAACTGGGCGGGAAGTCGCCGCAACTGGTGTTCGAGGATGCGGACCTCGACGCGGCGATGCCTGTCCTCGTGAATGCCATCATCCAGAATGCGGGCCAGACCTGCGCGGCGGGGGCGCGGGTTCTGGTGCAGGCTGGCATCTATGACAGAATCGCGGCAGAGATCGCGCAGCGATTTGCTGCCATAGCGGCGGGCGATCCCCGCGCCGAGGGCGCGGTGCTTGGCCCGGTGATTTCCGCGCGTCAGAAAGCGCGGGTCGAGGGCTATATCGCAAATGCGGATGCGCCCGTGCTGGCCCGCGGGACGATCCACCCTGACGCCCCGAAGGAGGGCTGCTATGTCGCCCCCGTCGTCTTCGGCCCCTGTGACCCCAAGGCCCGCATCGCGCAGGAAGAGGTGTTCGGCCCAGTCCTGTGCCTGATCCCCTTCACGGATGAGGCCGAGGCCGTCGCCATCGCCAATGGCACGGAATACGGCCTTGTCGCCTCGGTCTGGACGCGGGATGGCGGGCGACAGCAGCGCGTGGCGAAACGCCTGCGCTGCGGGCAGGTCTTCGTGAACGGCTTCGGCGCGGGCGGCGGGGTGGAACTGCCCTTCGGCGGCATCCGCAAATCCGGGCATGGGCGCGAGAAGGGCTTTGCCGCGCTGCACGAGTTTTCGCACATCAAGACTGTCGTGACGAACCACGGCGTCTGATCCTGCCGCCGCTGGGGGCTGCTCCCGTCCCTCAGCGGCGGAACTTTTCCGGCCCTGTCCGGTGGATCGAGGCCCCCTGCGTGTCGACGGCCACCGTCACGGGCATGTCACGCACCTCGAATTCAAAGATCGCCTCCATCCCAAGATCTTCCCAGGCCACGCAACGCGCGGCGCGGATCGCCTTGGAAACCAGATAGGCCGCGCCCCCCACTGCCACGGCATAGACCGCGCCATGCTCACGGATCGCCTGCATCGCCTCGGGCCCGCGCTCGGCCTTGCCGATCATCAGCTTAAGGCCCGTGGCAGCCAGAAGGCCGGGGGTGAACTTGTCCATCCTTGTGGCAGTGGTGGGGCCTGCCGGGCCGATCACCTCGCCGGGCAGCGGGTCGACGGGGCCTACGTAATAGATCGCACGGCCGCGCAGGTTCACCGGCAACGCCTCTCCCCGCGCGATGTAATCCAGCATCCTTTTATGCGCCGCATCGCGCCCGGTGAACAGGCGGCCTGAGAGCAAGAGCCGATCACCGGGGCGCAGGCTGTCGAGTGTTGGCTGATCAAGCGCGTCAAGGTCGATGCGCCGGCCTTCGGCAACCGCACCGCCCAGATCGGGCCAGAGCGACAGGTCGGGCGGATCGAGCCGCGCGGGGCCGGAACCATCCAGCGAGACATGCGCATGCCGGGTGGCCGCGCAATTCGGGATCAGGGCGACCGGCAGGCTTGCCGCATGGGTGGGAAAGGTCGCCACTTTCACATCCAGCACCGTCACCGTGCCGCCAAGCCCCTGCGCCCCGATGCCAAGCTTGTTCAACCGGTCGTAAAGCTCCAGCCGTAGCCGTTCCTCTGGCGTCGTGGCCCCCCGCGCGCGCAGTTGCGCGATGTCCAGCGGATCGTTCAGCACCTTTTTGGCCATGGCCATGGCCTTGTCGACGCTGCCACCGATGCCCAGCCCGATCATCCCCGGCGGGCACCAGCCCGCGCCCAGTTTCGCGACAGTTTCCACCACCCAGTCGGCGACACTGTCCGACGGGTTCAGGACGGCGAATTTCGTCTTGTTCTCGGACCCGCCACCCTTGGCGGAAACGGTGACATCGACCCGCGCCCCGGCCACCACCTCCACCTGCACCATGGCAGGGGTGTTGTCGCGGGTGTTCTTGCGCATGCCGATTGGATCGGCCACGATCGAAGCGCGCAATGGGTTCGCTTCTGCCAGATAGGCGCGGCGCGTGGCCTCGTCGCAAAGGTCCTGCAGGCTGCGTGTCCAGCGGATCGGGGCCTGCACCCCCAGTTCAACGAAGATGTTGGCGCTGCCCGTATCCTGGCAGATCGGGCGGTGATCTGTCGCGCTCATGCGCGAGGAGATCAGGATCTGCCGGATCGCATCGCGCGCGGCAGGGCTTTCCTCTGCCTCCAGCGCATCCGCCAAGGCGCGGATGAAATCAGGAGAATGATAGGCCGATACATATTGCAGCGCGTCCGCCACGCTGGTGATGAAGTCCTCTTCCGTGATGACTGCCCCGCCGTCCATGACCACCCGCCCGCTGCTGCCACTGCCGTGACCCTAGCGGAGCCATGCCCCCGCCGCGATATAGCTTTTTCCTTGAGCGCAACCAAAACTGCGCGAATATCGCGCCCACCGCTTTCGGGCCAAAACTTCACCCAGTGACGTGCAGAGGGAGGAGTCATGGCCGATCTGTCGGGCATCATGGTCGTATCGGTCGAGCATGCGGTCGCCGCACCCTATCTGTCGGGTCGTCTGGCCGAGGCGGGCGCGCGGGTGATCAAGGTCGAACGCCCGGAGGGCGATTTCGCCCGCAGCTATGACCACCTCGTGCACGGGGAAAGCGCCTATTTCGTCTGGCTGAACCGTGGGAAGGAGTCGGTCAGCCTGAACCTGAAAAAACCCGAGGATCTGGAGATCCTGCGCCGTATGGTGGCGAAGGCGGATGTCTTCATCCAGAATCTCGCCCCCGGCGCGCTGGCGCGGTTGGGGATGCCTATGGATGGGCTGCGGCGCAGGCATCCCCGTCTGATCACCGTGTCGATCACCGGCTATGGGGAGGCGGGCCCCTATCGCGACAAGAAAGCCTATGACCTTCTGGTACAGGCAGAAAGCGGGCTGTCCTCGATCACCGGCAACGCATTTGGGCCTGCCCGGGTCGGCGTATCGGTCTGCGACATCGCCTGCGGGATGACAGCGCATCAGGCCGTGCTTCAGGCGCTGTTCGCGCGCGAACGCACGAGGCGGGGGCGGCACATTACCGTAAGCCTCTTCCACGCGCTGGCCGATTGGATGAACGTGCCCTTCCTGCAGTACCACTATGGCGGAAAGCTGCCCGAGCGCAGCGGTTTGGCCCATCCGACCATCGCGCCCTATGGGGTGTATCCCTGCGGCGACGGCCGGGAGATCCTGATCTCCATCCAGAATGACCGCGAATGGCGGCAGTTCTGCGCCGAGGTGCTGCACGATGCCGATCTGGCGCGCGACCCGCGCTTCGCCACCAATCCCGACCGTGTCGCCAACCGCCCCGCGCTGGACGACGTGATCCGAGAGGCCTTCGCCGGGGCCGACAGGGCCACGATCGCCTCTCGGCTGGACGGCGCCGCCATCGCCAATGGCTGCGTCAGCACGATGGAGGATCTGGTCAACCACCCGCAGAACCGCTTCGTTGTCTTCGATACGCCGACCGGGCCCGTGCGGATGCTGGCACCGGGGGCCGATGTCGACGGGCGGCTGCCGCTGTTCGGGCGGGTTCCAGCGATCGATGAACATGGAGCGGCGCTGCGGGCCGAGTTCGGCGCGCCGGAGATGGCCTCGGCGCAGGAATGAGGCGGCCTGAAGGTCAGGCGCCACCCGGCCCGAGCCGCGCCAGCACCCGCCGCGCCCGCATGAGGACGGGGGCGTCGACCATCTCGCCTCCCACCAGCACCGCGCCGGCCCCCTCTGCTTCCAGCACCCGCCGCGCCCAATCGACCGTCGCGGCATCGGGGGCAAAGGCCGCGCGA